>CAVORS010000015.1:0-14202 GCA_963698635.1 uncultured beta proteobacterium | reverse complement strand
CGCAGATGTCGAGCACCAACTGGGTGATGCGTTCCACGTGTTCCACGGTGGTTGAAGGGTCCACACCACGCTCAAAACGGTGACCAGCATCGGTGCTGAAATTGAAGCGGCGCGAACGACCGGCAATGGCTTTAGGCCACCAGAAGGCTGCCTCGACAAAAATGTTGGTGGTGTCATCTGACACGGCTGTGGCATCGCCTCCCATGATGCCGGCCAGCGATTCCACCGCCTGGTCATCAGCAATCACACCCACTTCGCCGTCGACCGAGACGGTGTTGCCATTGAGCAATTTCAGCTGCTCACCAGGCTTGCCCCAGCGAACCTGCAGACCACCATGGATCTTGTCGAGGTCAAAAATATGGGATGGGCGACCCAGCTCAAACATCACATAGTTGGAAATATCCACCAACGGTGAAACACTGCGCTGACCACAACGGGCCAGGCGGTCCACCATCCAGGCTGGCGTCTGTACGCGCGTATTCACGCCGCGTACCACGCGCCCACTGAAGCGGCCGCACAGGTCTTTGGCCTGCACGTCCACTGGCAAGCGATCTTTCAGTGTCGCCGTGACCGCTGGAAATTCGGGTTGCAGCAAAGGTGTCCCCGTCAAGGCAGATACTTCGCGCGCAATGCCGTAGACGCTCAGACAGTGCGCAAGGTTGGGCGTGAGTTTGAGTGTGAAGAGCATGTCGTCCAGCGCGAGTTGTTCGCGAACATTGCGGCCGATCACTGCGTCATCGGCCAGCTCCAGCAAACCGCCGCTCTCTTCAGAGATTTGCAACTCTTTGGCCGAGCACAACATGCCTTGGCTCTCCACGCCACGCAATTTGCCCAGCTTGATCTTGAACGGCTTGCCGTCCTCACCCGGGGGCAGTTCAGCGCCCACAGTGGCGCAAGGCACCTTGATACCCACACGGGCATTGGGCGCACCACACACGATGCTCAACGGCTCGGCCTGACCCACATCCACCTGGCACACACGCAGGCGGTCTGCATTGGGGTGTTGCTCGGCGCTGAGGATTCGGCCCACCACGATTCCGGTAAAAGGCGGCGCCACAGGCGCCAGCTCTTCGACCTCCAGACCAGCCATGGTCAACTTGTCGGCCAGCTCTTGGCTGGAGATGGGAGGATTGCAGAAACTGCGCAACCAGGATTCGGGGAACTGCATGAATAAACTCTGTACGTTTTAGCGCCAAGGACTTCGTTCAGGAACACCGCGGGGCTGGCTTTGCCAGGCCGCAGGTATTGCCCCCTGAGGGGTGACGCGAAGCGGCGCAGGGGGTCATCGGAACTGGCTCAAGAATCTGATATCGCCGTCAAAAAACAAGCGCAGGTCGTTGACGCCATATCGCAGCATCGTGAAACGGTCCATGCCCATGCCAAAAGCAAACCCGATGTAACGCTCGGGATCCAGGCCCATGCTGCGAATGACGTTTGGGTGCACCTGACCCGAACCCGCCACCTCCAGCCAGCGACCGGCCATGGCCCCGCTCTGGAACTGAATGTCGATCTCGGCGCTGGGCTCGGTGAACGGGAAGAAACTGGGGCGGAAGCGCAGCACCAAATCCTCGCTCTCGAAGAACGTGCGGCAGAAATTGGTGAAAACCACTTTCAGATCTTTGAAGCTCACGTTTTCACCCACCCACAGCCCCTCGCACTGATGGAACATGGGCGAATGGGTGGCATCGCTGTCCACTCGGTAGGTGCGGCCCGGCGCGATAACACGCACTTCGGGCATGTCGCCGCTGAACAGCTTGCCCGAGCGTGGGTCAAAACCGTTGCCATGCTTGCGCACATGGGCGTGCACATAACGCACTTGCATCGGGCTGGTATGAGGCCGCAGGTTGAGCGATATGCCATCCGCTCCCTTGCCGTCGACGTAGAAGGTGTCCTGCATTGAACGCGCCGGATGGTTCGGCGGGCTGTTGAGCGAGGTGAAACTGAACCAGTCGGACTCAATTTCCGGGCCTTCGGCCACGTCAAAACCCATGGAACCAAAAACCGCCTCGATACGCTCCTGGGTGAGGCTCACGGGATGCAAACCACCCTGCCCGCGCTGGCGACCCGGTAAAGTCACATCCAGGGCTTCGGCTTTCAGTTGCAACTCAAGTTCGGCATCGGCCAAGGCTTGGCGACGCTCGGTCAGCGCAGCCTCAATGGCTTGCTTGGCGTGATTGATCAACGCACCTTGGGCCTTCTTTTCTTCCACCGGCAGTGTCGCCAAACCCTTCATCAACTCGGTGATGCGACCGGCTTTACCGATGTAGAGCGCTTTGGCGTTTTCCAGATCGGCAGGTGTTGCGGCCTTCGCGAAGGCATCACGGGCACTTTGGGCCAGGGCGTCCAACTCGTTCATGTGTTCTGAATCTGTTTGCTGAATTGCAATAAAAAAAGGGGCTGAGAGCCACGAGGGGAAATCCCTCAAGCCTCAACCCCTTTGAGCGACTGGAGCATGCCCACCGATTTTTCAATCAGTATGCAGGCCCGTCGTGAATCAAGCGGCCAGCTTGGCTTTGACTTGCTCCACGATGCTGCCAAAGGCAGCCGGGTCGTTGACGGCCAGATCGGCCAGGACCTTGCGGTCGATCTCGATCTGCGCCTTCTTCAGGCCATTGGCGAACTGGCTGTACGTCAGTCCGCAAGCACGTGCACCGGCGTTGATACGCGCGATCCACAGGCGACGGAAGACGCGCTTCTTGTTGCGGCGGTCGCGATAAGCATACTGACCGGCCTTCATCACCGCCTGTTTGGCGATGCGGAAGACGTTACCGCGGCGACCGCGGAAACCTTTGGCAAGGGCTAGAACTTTTTTGTGTCGGGCACGAGCCGTGACACCACGTTTGACGCGAGGCATAAATTACTCCTTGTTCGTCGTTGATCAAATGCCCATGCCGGGCAGCATCTGCGCCATATGACCCATGTTGGAGTCATGCACAGTCACTGCACCACGCAAGTGGCGCTTGTTCTTGGTGGTCTTCTTGGTCAGGATGTGACGTTTGAAGGCTTGACCGCGTTTCACGGTGCCACCGGGACGAACGCGGAATCGCTTCTTCGCGCTGCTCTTGGTCTTCATTTTGGGCATCTTCATGCTCCTTTTTCATTTGTGCTCGTGAGGCGCCCGCGAACCTATTCGCGGTCTTGTTGGCCCCGAGCCACTTTTGATGAACCGCCTTGCGGTGGTTCAGTTCGGCATACGGGTTCGCACCCTTTTGCCTCGAACCGGCAGGAGACGACCCTGCCCGTTCAATCTTGATACTCTGAGATCAACCGACCTTTCAGGAAGCTGATGCACTCCCGTCAGGAGCGGCCTTTGGTGCAGATGATCCCGCAGGCTTCTTGCGGCCCGGCGCGATCATCATGATCATCTGACGGCCTTCCAGCTTCGGAAATTGCTCCACAATGATCGAATCGGCCAACTCATCACGAATGCGGTTGAGCAACGCCAACCCCAGCTCCTGATGTGTGATCTCGCGGCCACGGAAGCGAAGCGTGATCTTGCATTTGTCGCCATCGTCAAGAAAACGCCGAATGTTGCGCATCTTGATGTTGTAGTCACCCTCATCGGTGCCCGGGCGGAACTTGACTTCCTTGATTTCAATCACCGTCTGCTTGGCCTTGGCTTCAGCGGCCTTCTTCTGCTCTTGGTACTTGAACTTGCCGTAATCCATCAATCGGCACACGGGAGGCACGGCTGTGGCGGCGATTTCCACCAGGTCAACATCCGCCTCACCCGCCATGCGCAGCGCGTCCTGCAAACTGACGATGCCCAGAGGCTCGTTTTCCGGGCCATTGAGGCGAACCTCAGGGGCCATGATTTCACGGTTCAGTCGGTGTGCGCGCTCCTCGCGTTGGCGGCGGTCGCGAAAGTTGGTAGCTATGGTGATGTCCTTAATGTGGGCCGGTTAAACAAAAAGGGCCCTGAGCGAGACGCTCAAAGCCGGGCGCAACAACGCAGTGCGCCACAGCCGTGGGGGCATCAACCGAACCGTTTGGAAAATCAAACTTTGGATGAAACGTCTGCCGCAATCAATTTGGAAAAGTCTTCCAGCGACATGACACCGAGGTCTTTGTTGCCCCGAGCCCGCACCGCCACAGCACCTGCCGCCTTCTCTTTGTCGCCCACGACAAGGATGTAAGGTGGCTTTTGCAACGCGTGCTCTCGTATTTTATACGTAATTTTCTCGTTGCGCAGATCGGTCTCCACCCTAAGCCCTTGATTTTGCAGCGTTTTGGTGATTTCACGACAGTAATCGGACTGCGCATCGGTGATGTTGAGCACCGCGACCTGGACCGGCGCCAGCCAGACAGGCAAGGCCCCAGCATGCTGCTCAATCAAAATACCGATGAACCGCTCAAGGCTGCCGACGATGGCCCGGTGCAGCATCACGGGGCGGTGGCGTGCACCATCTTCGCCCACGTATTCGGCATCCAGCCGCTCGGTCATGAAAAAATCGACCTGCATGGTGCCACACTGCCACTGGCGCCCGATGGCATCTTTCAGCGTGTATTCGATCTTCGGGCCATAAAAAGCGCCTTCGCCCGGCGAGATTTCAAATTCGCAGCCTGAGCGGCGCAGACTTTCGATCAGGGCGTGCTCGGCCTTGTCCCAGCTCTCATCGCTGCCAATGCGCGCTTCGGGGCGCGTAGCCACCTTGTAAATGATGTTGGTGAAGCCGAAGTCTTTATAGACCTTTTGCAGCAGCGCCGTGTAGGCCACGCACTCGTCGAGGATCATGTCTTCGGTACAGAAGATGTGGCCATCGTCTTGCGTGAAGGCACGCACGCGCATGATGCCGTGCAGGCCACCTGAGGGCTCGTTGCGGTGGCACTGACCAAACTCACCGTAGCGCAACGGCAGGTCGCGGTAGCTCTTGATGCCCTGCTTGAAGATCTGGATGTGCCCAGGGCAATTCATGGGCTTCAGTGCATATTCGCGTTTTTCACTCTCGGTGGTGAACATGTTGTCGCGGTACTTGTCCCAATGCCCGGTTTTTTCCCACAGGCCTTTGTCCAAAATCTGCGGACCTTTGACCTCCTGATAACCGTTGTCGCGGTAGACGCGACGCATGTACTGCTCCACTTCTTGCCAGACGCTCCAGCCTTTGGGGTGCCAGAACACGGTGCCAGGCGAATGCTCATCAATGTGAAACAGATCGAGTTCACGGCCGAGCTTGCGGTGGTCGCGCTTCTCGGCCTCTTCGATCATGGTCAGGTGTTGCTGAAGTTCTTCCTTGGTCGCCCATGCGGTGCCATAGATGCGCTGCAGCATCTCGTTGCGATGGTCGCCGCGCCAGTAGGCGCCCGCCACCTTCATCAGCTTGAAGTGCTTGAGCTTGCCGGTGCTGGGCACGTGAGGGCCACGGCAAAGATCTTCAAACGCGCCTTCGCGGTACAGGCTCACATCTTCGTTGCTCGGGATGCTGGCAATGATCTCGGCTTTGTAGTGCTCGCCCATGCCCTTGAAGTAGGCAACCGCCTCGTCGCGCGGCAACACGCGGCGCACCACGGGCTCGTCTTTCGCCGCGAGCTCGGTCATGCGCTTTTCGATGGCGGCCAAATCTTCGGGCGTGAACGGGCGCTTGTACGAAAAGTCGTAGAAGAAGCCGTGTTCGATCACCGGACCAATCGTGACCTGAGCATCCGGAAACAGCTCTTTGACCGCATACGCCAGCAAGTGCGCAGTCGAGTGCCGAATCACCTCCAGGCCATCAGCGTCTTTGGCCGTGATGATGGACAGCGGCGAGTCGGACGTGATCTGGTAACTGGTGTCGACAACTTTGTCCCCGATCTTTCCGGCCAAGTGCTGCTTTCGCCAACCCCAGAACCAATCGAAGCAGGCAACTTCGGCCACCGTGACTGGGCCGGGGAATTCACGTTGAGAGCCATCGGGAAGCGTGATATGCAACATAGAGAGATTTCAAAAACAAAAAGCGCGGCATGGGCCGCGCTGAGAAGACTGGAAGTGCATCAAATGCAAGGGATTCGAGCCGCAGGGAGCAGATCGCAAGATCACACAAAGCCTCACTTTGCGGACCCAGACGTCAACGATGCAAGACTATTGAGCGAGGGACCCGATTTTTCCACAAATCGGAGACCCATCGCTTCAAGGACTCAATTGCACTGATCGCGAAGCCAAGGCGGAATCACGCAAGCCCCACCACCTTTGGCAGCACACTCGGCCACCGCGACCCTGTCGGCTTTCTCTTTCGAGCCACCGGTACCTACACCCCAGACCCCGTCTGGGCTCCAGGCCATTGATCCGCACGTGCCAGCACCTGAGAACTCCAACACCGTCTGACAGATTGTGTAGGGCTGATTGGTTCGGTAGAAGCTGTTGTACTGGTTCGCGCAGGAGAAAAGCGCGTCGCTGTTTGCTTCAGCCTGTGAGGTGAAGAAGGTTGATATGGCACCTTGACCCGATGGCACGTTGACAGCGATCGCGCCCCGAGGCGTGGGATCGCTACCGCCGCCACCGCCACACGCTGCCAAAGATGACGTGACCGCCAGAGCAATCGCCAGCTTCCAAGTTCTTTGCACGGGAATCCTCCAATTTGCAGAACGATGCAACCCCGAGGGTTACAACCACAACTTTCACACCGCAACAGTTTAACCGTCACTGGCAGTACCGCCTGTATGTAATTGACGACATTGAAAAAGCCCGCCCAGGCTTACGCCATGGACGGGCTCATTGCATTGCCCAAGACCCGGTCAGGTCGATTGCGGCGTCAGATCAGTGGAACTGCTCTTCTTCGGTCGAACCGGTCAGCGCCTTCACGCTGGAAGAACCGCCCTGGATCACGGTGGTCACATCATCGAAGTAACCTGCACCAACCTCTTGCTGATGCGACACGAAGGTGTAGCCCTGCTCGCGCGCAGCGAATTCAGGCTCTTGCACCATTTCGGTGTAGTGCTTCATGCCTTCGCCGTTGGCGTATGCATGGGCGAACTTGAAGGTGTTGAACCAGTTGATGTGGATACCGGCCAGCGTGATGAACTGGAACTTGTAGCCCAGCGCGGACAGGTCTTCCTGGAAGGAAGCGATCTGCTAGTCGTTGAGGTTCTTCTTCCAGTTGAACGAAGGCGAGCAGTTGTAGCTCAGCAGCTTGCCCGGGCAAGCGGCGTGCACGGCCTGGGCGAATTCGCGGGCAAAGCCAATGTCTGGCACGCCGGTCTCGCACCACACCAGATCGGCGTAGGGTGCGTAGGCCACGCCGCGGCTGATCGACTGCTCCAGACCGTTCTTGACGCGGTAGAAACCTTCCTGGCGTGCGCTCGCCGGTCAGGAATGGCTTGTCGTTGGCGTCGTAATCGCTGGTGATCAGGTTGGCGGCTTCCGCGTCGGTGCGGGCCAGCACGATGGTGGACACACCCATGACGTCGGCGGCGAAACGCGCAGAGATCAGTTTCTCGCAGGCTTCGCGTGTGGGCACCAGGACCTTGCCGCCCATGTGGCCGCACTTCTTCACGGCCGCCAGCTGGTCTTCGAAGTGCACGCCAGCAGCACCGGCGGCGATCATGTTCTTCATCAGTTCGAAAGCGTTCAACACGCCGCCAAAACCGGCCTCCGCATCGGCCACGATGGGCAGGAAGTAGTCGATGAATTCCTTCGAGCCTGGCTCGACACCGCGGCCCCACTGAATTTCGTCAGCGCGCTTGAAGGTGTTGTTGATACGGCGAACCATGGTGGGCACCGAATCGTAGGCGTACAGCGACTGGTCGGGGTACATGGTCTCGGAGGTGTTGCCGTCGGCGGCGACTTGCCAGCCCGACAGGTACACGGCTTCCAGACCCGCCTTGGCCTGCTGCATGGCCTGACCAGCGGAGATGGCGCCGAAGGCGTTCACATAGCCCTTCTTGGCGCTGCCATTGATCTTGTCCCAGAGCTTCTCGGCGCCGCGCTTGGCCAGCGTGTGCTCGATGTTCATGCTGCCGCGCAGTCGCACGACATCAGCGGCCGTATAGCCACGCTTAACGCCTTTCCAGCGGGGGTTGGTCGCCCAGTCTTTTTCCAGGGCTTCGATCTGCTGTTGACGGCTCAGTTGTTCGTTGAGGGATTGAGGCATTTTTGAACTCTCCATGAAGTTGACGAATGTGAACGGGCGGCAATTTCGACCTAGCAATCGGTGTGCCGATGGGTCCATTGTAGTCTTATATAAGAGTCAAAGAATCTCTTATGTCTTATATAAGACAAGTTTTTTTCCACATTAAAATCAACAATCTAGACAATGTTTTTCTCAATATGAAAATTGATTTCTTGCATTGAGAAAAAATCTTGCGCTGCACCATTATCAATATTCACATTGCGAAAAATGTATTTGCCTATGTGAAATTGGAGCGATTGACGGTTGTCGGCCCTACGCCAGCCTGGTGCGCACAAGCCTTCAGGCATGATGCGCAGCCATATGCAACGAACTCACGATGCCCCCAAACCCTGGCAAGCCTATGCGTGCCTCGCGCTGAGCATGTCGCTTGTCGGTAGCTACGTCGCCTTGTCGAAACCTTTGGTCCTGGTGTTCCCTGTGTTCCTGTTGGCTTGGCTGCGTTTTGGCATTGGTGGGCTGGCGATGTGGCGCTGGTTGCACAAGCCCGCAAACGAACCCGCGATCTCCCCGCGCACTCGCGCCCTGCTCTTTCTCGAGTCGTTTCTGGGGAACTTTCTTTTCTCGATCTGCATGCTGTTCGGTGTCAGCCTGACCACGGCCGTGGCCGCGGGCGTAGTGATGTCATCGATCCCAGCGGTGGTTGCGGTACTGAGCCGCGTCTTCCTCAAAGAGCGCATCGGCCTGCGAACGGCTGCAGCCATCGCATGCGCTGCGATCGGGATCGGCCTTTTTTCACTGCAAAAGCCCGAAGGCTCTGGACTGGCCAACGCAGAGGCACGGTTTCTGGGCGTACCGCTGTCCATCTGGGGCAACCTGTTGGTATTCGCTGCGGTGGTTTGCGAAGCTTCCTACGTGGTGATCGGTAAGTTGCTCACCGAAGGCCTGGGACCGAAGCGCATATCGGCCATCATCAATTTGTGGGGTTTCGCCCTGGTCACGCCCATGGGACTGTGGGCCGCCTGGCATTTCGACTTCTCTGCCGTGCGGGTCGACGTATGGGCACTGCTTGTTTTCTACGGCCTCGCTGCAAGCATGTGGACCGTATGGCTTTGGATGACAGGCCTGAAAACAGTGCCCGCATCCCGCGCTGGCGTCTTCACTGTCATGCTGCCTTTGAGCGCTGCCGCAGTCGGCGTGGTCTTCATGGGTGAACACCTGACACCCATGCAGTTGCTGGCTTTCGGTATTGCACTGCTGGGCCTGGTGCTGGCGACCTTGCCCGGTCGCAGGTCGAAAGTGTCCATTACGCTTTAACGCGGACCATACTCACAGGCAAAACAGGCCGGTGGGGTTGGTCACCCCCATCCACAATGCCCAGCCGGAGGTCGCCGCCAGCGCCAGACCTGCCAGGCGGATGGCCCATGAACCCGACTGCCCGCCCCGCAAACGCAGCAAGAGCCATGGGCCGGCCGTCAGAGAGACCGAGGTCCCGATCGAAAACAAGGCCATGATCACAGCACCTTCCAGCGCATTGGCCGAGAGTGACGCCACCAGCAAGGCGGAATACAACAGGCCGCAGGGCATCAGTGCCCAGGCCACGCCCAATATGAACGGCGCTTTCGCGCCCAGCTTGTTCAAGAACGGGCGCGCACGGCGCCAGACGTTTTGCCCCAGTGATTCGATCCAGGCTGGCTGGCGCGCTTGCCAGATCAAAACAACGCCCAGCAAAAAGGCAGCGGCATGAAACATGGTCCAAACCGGGCGAATGGCGATCGTGTTGGTGCCCAAAAGGGCCAGACCCTGCACAGAACCGGCGGCGAAGGCACCGAACAAGGCATAGCCGAACATTCGGCTGATCTGGAAAGACAGCAAGGCACGGGTGCCACGCTCACCGGCAGCCCGGCTGATGCCGGCACAAGCTGCGCCGCACATGGCCACACAGTGTGGGCCACCGACCAAGCCCATGAACAAGGCCGTCAAAGCCATTGAAGTTTGCATGCGCGCACTCTACCAAGACGGCAGAAACCCTGCATGGATGCCCCGAGCCCGGATCAAATGATTTTTGAGAACCGCGCGCGATCGAGGTCGACCTGCAGGTTCTTGTCAAACACCATGGCAATGGCGCGCACGAGGTACCAGCCCGTGGCCGTTACCTCTACCCGGTTGTCGTGCACCGTGACCAGACCATGGGTCTCCATGCCTTCTAGCACCTCCAGCTCCCGAGCGAAGTAGCGCTTGAACTCGATCAGGTGACCCAACTCGATGGATTCAAAATCGAGTGCGCCCTGGCACATGATGGACATGATCACCGCCCGGCGCAGCAAGTCGTCACGCGTCAGTGCCAACCCGCGCACGATGGGCAGGCGCCCCTGGTTCAAGGCGTCGTAATACTCGTCAAGCGTCTTGGCATTCTGACTGTAGGTGGCGCCAATGCGGCCAATGGCCGACACGCCCAGAGCGATCAGGTCGCAATCGGGTTGCGTGCTGTAGCCCTGGAAATTGCGGTGCAGACGTCCCTGGCGCTTGGCAACCGCCAAGGCATCGGTTGGCAATGCGAAATGGTCCATGCCGACATAGACGTACCCCGCATCCATCAAGGCATCCAGCGACGCCGACAACATGGACAGCTTGTCACCCGGGCTGGGCAACTCGGCCGCCACAATGCGGCGCTGCGGCTTGAAGCGTGTGGGCAAATGGGCGTAGGCATACAAGGCAATGCGATCCGGCCGCAATTGGTTGACCTGTTTGAGCGTTCGGGCAAATGACTCTGGCGTTTGCAGTGGCAGACCGTAGATCAAGTCCACATTGACGGATTCAAAACCGATTTTGCGGGCGGTCTCAACCAGTGCAAAAACCTGCTCGGCAGGCTGCACACGGTGCACCGCTTTTTGCACCGCCGGGTCAAAGTCCTGCACACCAAAGCTCAAACGGTTGAACCCCAGGCGGGCGAGGGTTTGCAGACGTTGATCGGTGACAGTTCGTGGATCCACTTCCACCGAATATTCACCGCCAGGCACCAGGGTGAAATTGCGCCGGATCATGGTCATCAGGTCTTCCAGCTCTGCGTCAGAGAGGAAGGTCGGCGTTCCGCCGCCAAGGTGCAGCTGAGAGACGTTGTGACCCTTGCCAAAGTGCTGCACCTGCAGGTCGACCTCCCTGCCAAGGTACCGCAGGTATTCCGCGGCACGCTCGTGGTGCTTGGTGATGACCTTGTTGCAGGCACAGTAGTAACACACCGACTCACAAAACGGAATGTGCACATACAGGCTGAGCGGCAGCGCCATCGACCCCGCGCGTCGCTGCTCCAGGGCCTGGATGTAATCAGACTCCCCAAACGCCTCCACAAAGCGATCGGCCGTGGGGTAAGAGGTGTATCGAGGACCGGGAATATCAAACCGCTTCAGCAGCTCATCGGGAATGGCGTGGCTCACAGACTGTTCTCCATTTCTGAGAATCGAATGTGCACCATGCGCCCCTCTCTCCCCTTGATCTTCATCAAGGCTTGGTTTTGCCTTACAGGCACAACAGCCAAAAAGTCCAATGTTTACAAGCTTTTTGCAACGCCAGCGCAGTCCATGCGTTAAGCTTGCAGCGGATCATCCGAGGTAAATATGGACGCCCAAAGCATCAAAGTCGCCTGTTCAAGCTGCAATCTGAGAGAGCTGTGC
This sequence comes from uncultured beta proteobacterium, assembly GCA_963698635.1. GTDB lineage: Bacteria > Pseudomonadota > Gammaproteobacteria > Burkholderiales > Burkholderiaceae_C > Hydrogenophaga. The sequence goes on along the minus strand of CAVORS010000015.1, from coordinate 2,492 downwards.
CTCCCGATGGGGCTGAACCCCGATGAATTGGACAAACTCGATCGCGTGATCAGCGCCCGCCGGCGCATCAAGCGTGGCACCGCGTTGTTCAACACAGGCGACAAATTCACATCTTTGTACGCCGTGCGATCAGGCTTTTTCAAAACCTGCGTCACAACTGCGGACGGTCGTGACCAAGTCACCGGCTTTCAGATGACCGGGGAAATCATCGGTCTCGACGGCATTGTGAGCGACCGCCACTCCTGCGATGCGGTAGCTCTGGAAGATGCCGAGGTTTGCGTCATGCCATTCGACCAGGTTGAGGAACTCTCGCGCGAATTCACCACCTTGCAACACCACGTGCACAAGATCATGAGTCGCGAAATCGTTCGCGACCACAGCGTCATGCTGCTCCTGGGCAGCATGCGGGCCGAAGAGCGGCTGGCCGCGTTCCTGCTCAACCTGGTGCAACGGCTACATGCCCGAGGCTTCTCCCAATCGGAACTCATACTGCGCATGACCCGCGAAGAGATCGGCAGCTACCTGGGCATGAAACTGGAAACTGTGAGCCGCACCTTTTCCAAATTTGTCGAAGAAGGCATCATCGAAGTCAAGCAACGCTACGTGCACATCAAAGACACCGATGGGTTGCGCCGAATCGTGAATCCTCAAGCCTGCGACTGAGCAAAGCTTTACCCCCCATGAAAAAAGCCTCTGAGCGTCGATGCTCAGAGGCTTTTTTCATGGGGGAATGCTCAACAACAGTTGCCATTCCTTGCACAGTCCCGAGGCCGCTCAGACGAGGGCACAGGGCACTGGTTGACTTCGAAGGGCGACATCGAGAGCAAGGTGGTCAGCGCACTGGACACCACGGTAGCGCCCCAAAAAATGAAAAAAGTCAGCGTGTAGATGGCTTCACGCGGCAAGTCGAGGCTGTGCCCTTGCCAGTGCATTTCACTCGGATCGACAAATGCAAAAACGAGCATCTCCAGCACCGCCGCCACCAAGAACGCGGGCCAGACGATCCACATCCATCGTTGAGCTTTCATACCTTCGTCTCCATTGTTGGGTTGCTAAAAGGCTTGGCGTCGCCGCACACGGTCACTTCTCCGGCGGGGCCTCTGCCGTGGTCGCGTGATTGCGCGCCTGGTGTGCAGGCAGCAGCTGGAACATGGCAGCGTCCCGTGCTTTGCCCTCCAGCGCCTGGGCGGCTTTGAAATCTCGCTCGAAATCCACCTTGTTCAAAACGGGATCGGCATTTTTGAAAGCGATCACAGCAGTGGCAATGGCAGCGATGACGACCACCAAGGGTCCACCGACCACCAGCCACATTTGCGGCACGCGCCACCAGGCAATGGGCGGGACTGGGGCTGCAGAGGGAGTAGAGCTCATGAAATTCTCCAAAACGCGTGATTCGACTTCAGCGACCACGGGGCCCAGGAAGTCATATGGACACGTCATGCCATGTCGCTTCTTGTGCTCCCGCACAAACAGCAGAACCGTGGATCCGGCCTGTTCCCTCTGGGTGATGTACCGTTGCCCGGTGGGAGACTGTTCCGAAGTCGTGCTCTGGGACTGCCAGTGGAACAGTTCGTCGTTGATGACGTAATCCTCATACATCGTGGTTGGCGAGTATCTGCTTCTCGGTCTTGTTCAGGGTCACCAGCAGGATGTCCGTTCGGCGGCTCGCCATGTACTTGACGCCTTTCCTGCATGGCCGGCTGTGAGTGCAGTGTCCAGTATCCGAAGGCCGCCAGGATTTCATCGCGGCTATACTGAGCGTGTATGTCCAGAGGGCACGGGTAAGCCGCTGAAAGTGGACGGGAAACCGTCTGGCAGCGGTCGGCGACAAGGCCCAGAACGAGGAGGAGCTCCGAGAACAGCTCGGGATTCCCCCGCAACCGGTCGAACGCATCGGTGACTGCCGCGAGTCCGCATCCTTTGCCCCACAGCGAGAAGCTCGCCATCAGGAGCAGCAGTTGGTCTTGGTCGTCAAGATCGGGCTCTCCCCCGATGAACACCTGGTCGAGGATCTGACCTAGGCGCTTCACATTCGCGAGGCTGTTCCAGGACGCCAGTCGCCGCAATCCCTTCGTCATGGCAGGTTCGTCAGGACTGCACCATTCTGGTTCAACCCCGGCTCGACTGCAAAGCCGTGACCAGCTTCCCTTCCGGTAAGATGCGGTGCAGCTCCTTGAGTTCGTAGTGGTCGATGAATGCTGCGAGGGTGAGTGGTGTCCCCGTTTCGGCAGTGAAGTTCTTGATCCTCGCGATCAGACCATCCCGATTGGCATGCAGAATGTTGTGCTGAATGTTATCGAGAATGTACTGGCGAGCGACCTTCTCCAGGTTGATTGTGCAGCCGGCGGGCAGATAGGGGAAAGCCGTTCTCGATCTCGTCCTCAATGCGCCCTGGGGAGTTCGGCCCGAGAGAGCGCGGAAGCGTTGTTCCCAGTTGAACTTCGTGTTGGCTCGGCCCACGAAGTCCAGAACACAGAGGCACTCTTTGTCAG
>CAVORS010000014.1:0-10397 GCA_963698635.1 uncultured beta proteobacterium | reverse complement strand
CTCAAGCAGCCGGCCGCCAAAGCCAAAGCGGTGAAAAGCAGCAAGCCGCCCAAGGCCTAGGCGCCGTGAACATGGCCCTGCGTGAGATCCCCATGTCCATTGATGTGATCGTTGTGCTGTGCACGCTGGCCGCCGCCGGCCTGTTGCTGTGGCCCAAGCTGGCAGGCAACCGCCTTTGGCGGGCCAGCACCACGCCACTGGCCTCGATCATCGGCAGCGGCTTCCTGGTGCTCGGACCGCTGCTGAGCCACAGCTACGGCCAATGGGCGCCCGCGGTGATGGCCTTGCTGTGCCTCGTGGCCTACGGCTTTGGCTGGGCGGTGCGGGTCAACATCGCTGCGATCGAGGCCACTCGACGTTCGGCTGTGCAGGCGCGCTGGGATGACGCGTCTTCCTGGGTGCTGGCGGTGGCTTACGTGATTTCTGTGGCCTATTACCTGAACCTGTTCGGCGCCTTTGGTTTGAGCCTTTTTTTGCCCGAGAGCGAGATGGGTCCGAAGCTGTTGACCAGCGCAGCGTATGCGCTGATCGCGGTGGTGGGGCTGACCAAAGGTTTCAGCGCGCTGGAACTGTTGGAGCGCTTTTCTGTGGGCCTGAAGCTGGCCATCATCGCCGGCTTGCTGGCCGGGCTGGCGGTGTTTTTCGGGCAGCGTGGTGCGGCGCATGCCTGGGTGTTCAGCCCGCCCTCGGTGCACGGCATGTCGGCGCTCACCCTGGCCTTTGGCCTGATCGTCACCGTGCAGGGTTTCGAGACCTCACGGTACCTGGGCCTCAGCTACGACGCGGCCACCCGCATCCAGTCCATGCGCCTGGCGCAATGGCTCTCCGCCCTGATTTACATGGTGTATGTGGTGTTGCTGACCTACAGCTTCGCCGCCGATGCTGTGCCGCGCTCTGAAACCGCCATCATCGATCTGATGCGCCAGGTGGCCTGGATACTGCCGCCCCTGCTGGTCGCGGCGGCGTTGAGCGCACAGTTCAGCGCCGCCGTGGCCGACACCAGCGGCTCCGGCGGCCTGGTGCGCGAACTCAGTGCCGGGCGCCTGCCCGAGCGGCGGGCCTATGTGTTGGTGGCGGCCATCGGTTTGCTGCTGACCTGGTGGCTGCACGTGTTCGAAATCATCGCGCTGGCCAGCCGCGCCTTTGCGCTGTACTACGCCATGCAGGCCGCGATCGCTGCCATGGCGCTGAGGCAGCAGGGGCGCCGGCTGCCCATGTGGGGCGCGTTCGGGCTGGCCTTGCTGGGGTGCCTGATTGCCGTGTTTGGTCGGGCGGTCGAGGCTTGAATGCGCTTGCGCAGGTGCCGCAGATGGATGGCTTGCTGTTGGCGCTGAACCCGTATGGCCGTCTGGGATTCAATAACAGGCGCGTGGCCTTGTGGGGCGAATACCGATTCTTCCGGCGGTCAGGCCATGGATTGCCTGTCCGGGCGAAGAACTGAGGGTGAACCCACCAAGCACCGCGCCCGGTGGCGGCACCGCCCGTGGTATTTGACGAGGTCGGCGGGTTCAAGTCGGGCCTCGGACAGGGATGCCTGCCCCTTGTGTTGGGCGGAAGGGAGTGAGAGTCGAACCCACCAGGCACGCTGAGCGCGCCTCGCCGGATTTGAAGTCCGGGCGCTCCACCGGGATGCGTTTCCCTTCCGTGTTCATGGGCAACGTCAATTCATCATAGCGGAGAAGGAATGGGGCTCTGGGGGTGGTCGGCGAATGGAGATCACCGCCGCATGGTGCGCCTGTCGCCGATCAGTTGGGTCACCGCGATGCGGTCCAGAAACTCCAGTACCTGGACCGTCAGGTTGCGTCCGATACCGGACCGGTCCCGGTACTGGGCGGCATCGAACATGCCATCATCAGCCTGGGCGGCGAGCGATCCAGCGAGTTCGCTCAGCGCCAGAACCGTGCTCGGCAAAAAGAACCGGTTTTTGGCGATGCGCACCAGGTGCCCGAGCGCACTGACCCGCAACAGGAAGTCGAGCAGCCGCGGCAGATCCATTTCCAGCGCGGTCGCAAGTTCGCCCACGATGGGAGGGCGCAGACCATGGCCGTGCAATAGGCTGGTCACCCTTTCCAGCAACAGCATGTCCTCGGCGTCCAGACGCGCGCGATGCCCAGGGCGCCGCAGGCTCAAGCCATCCCGCACCACGCCACCATCGGTCAGCAAGGACTTCACAGCGGCTCTGAAAACCGCCGACGCTTTGGGGTGGTCCAGCAGGGCGGCCAACTCGACGTCGGTGGGCCCCAGGCTGTCTGCCTGCTCACGCGTGCCACGCATCGACGGCTGCGCAAACGTCGGCTCGCAGCGATGCCCATTGAGAAGCCGCCACAACCACCGGACCCAAGCCCGTCGGTATCGCCTGGATCGTCAGGCTTTGTTGCAGCGCATCCAGTTCGTGGGCCGTGAGATTCCAGGACTGTCCGAACCGGGTCAGGTCGACGCCCTCAGGCGATACCGCCGCCAGGGCCATCAGGCTGTCCGCGGCCGAGGGCAGTTCCATCGCCGCCAGTTGGGCCAAGCGTGCGGGTTTTGAGCGCCCGCGCGCCTGTCCAGCAGGATCGACCACAAAGCCGCCTGCGAAGGTGTTTCGCCCCGAGTGATCCCGCAAAATGAAACGATCGCCCCGCACGGCGCTGGATCGGTTGGTCCAGCACCAGTTGCGCCAGGCCGGTTGAACCGGGGCCAATCGAGCGGTCGCCCAGCGTTGCGACCCGCGCGCTCAATGCGCTGGCGCCAATGTGCAGGTGCACCGGCGTCCAGTGCGCCAGAGCACGCGATTCCGATCCCAGCACGCCAAGGCGCACGTCCAGACGCGCTGTCGGCGCGTGGGCCATCGGCGCCACCATCCAGTCGCCGCGATGCACTTCATGTCTTTTCAGGTCCGCGCCGACCAGGTTCAAGGCGCAGCGTTGACCGGCACTCGCCAGCACGGCGGTTTGATTCTGGGCATGGATGCTGCGCACCCGCACCGGCGTTCCCTGCGGTGAAATCAGCAAGTGATCGCCCAGGTGGGCGGTTCCTGAAAAGACCGCTCCCGTCACCACCAGCCCCGCGCCGTCGATCGTGAAGCACCGATCGACCGCCAGCCGGAAATTCCCTTGCGACGAACGCCCTGTCCACGCGCGATCGGCGGCCATCAAATGCTCGCGCAAAGCCGTCAGGCCTTCACCGCTGGGCGCTGCAATGGGAAACATGGGCGCGCCTCGCAGTGCACTCGTGGCCAGCAAGGCAGTGACTTCAGCCCGGACTTCGGCCAACCGCTCGGCGCTCACCCGGTCGATCTTGGTGATGGCAACCGCCCCTTGCGCAATCCCCAGCAAGTCAAGAATCGCAAGATGCTCGCGGGTCTGCGGCATGGGCCCGTCGTCCGCTGCCACCACCAGCAAAGCGAAATCGACCGCCGCCACGCCCGCCAGCATGTTGCGCACGAAGCGCTCATGTCCCGGAACGTCGACAAAACCGATCGGCGATGCAGACCCGAAATCCGCATACGCGAAACCCAGGTCGATCGACATGCCCCGCCGCTTTTCTTCTGCGAGCCGGTCTGTGTCGGTGCCGGTCAGCGCCTTGACCAGCGTCGTTTTGCCATGGTCCACATGGCCTGCGGTGGCGACAATCATTGCGGCGAAGGCGTCAACATGGCGAGAAAATCCGCCTCATCCTCGAGGCAGCGCAGGTCAAGCAAGAATGCGCCGTCTGCGATACGCCCGATCACAGGAATGGGCAAGCTTCCGAAAGTCGCCGGCCAATCTGATCCAGCCAGCGCCCCGAACCCTTTTGGGGCCCTGCGGGCTTGATGCGCATCGCGAAACTGGGCAGCAAATCCACCGGCAAAGAACCGCTGCCGATCTGACTCATCACGGGCACCACATCGACTTGCGCCCGTGTGCCCACAGTACCGTGACACCACGGGCTGCACACGGCGCGCCAGGGCTTCAATCTCATTTCTCGGACGCGCCAGCAAACGCAAGACCGGAACGCGCTGGATCAACCGCTCAGGGTTGGCATACAGGCGCAAGACCGCCCCCAGTGCCGCGATCGTCAGCTTGTCGCAGCGCATGGCCCGCTTCATGGGATTCTTTTTGATCGCAGCCACCAGGCTGGCGCGGCCGACGATGATGCCGGCCTGAGGACCACCCAGCAGCTTGTCGCCACTGAAGGTCACCAAATCGGCCCCTGAGGCGATCGTCTGCGCGGGCGTCGGCTCGTGCGGCAAGCCGAAGCGTGCCAGGTCGACCAAGGTGCCGCTGCCCAGATCGACGACAAAAGGCAGGCCGCGTTCTTTGCACAAGGCGCCAAGCGCCCGCTCATCGGCCTCTGCCGTGAAGCCCTGAATGCTGTAGTTGCTGGCATGCGCCTTGAGCACCAGTGCCGTTTTGGCCCCCATGGCATTTTCAAAATCGTGCAGATGCGTGCGGTTCGTCGTGCCCACCTCGTGCAATTTGCAACCAGCGCGCGCCATGATGTCGGGCAGGCGAAAGGCGCCGCCAATCTCGATCAACTCCCCGCGCGAAACGATGACCTCGCGGCGCAGGGCCAGGCTGTTGAGCGTCAGCAACACGGCCGCCGCGTTGTTGTTGACCACCGTGGCGGCCTCCGCGCCCGTGAGGCGGCACAGCAAGGCTTCAACGTGGTCGTCGCGGTCACCGCGCTTGCCGGTCACCAAGTCGTATTCAAGGTTCGATGCGCCGGAAGCAACCTGCACCATGGCCTCGATGGCCTCTGGCGGCAATGGCGCACGACCCAGGTTGGTGTGCAGCACCGTTCCTGTGAGGTTGAACACTTTGCGCAGGGATGGCGCGACCATCGCGCCAACGCGCGCGTGAATGCCGTGGGTGATGCCTTCATCGGTGCGGCCGTCGGCCCGCTCGCGCAAGAACGCCAGCTCGTCACGGGCGGCTTGCAGCACGAGCGGCCGTCCGTGCGCCTCGATCAATGCCGAAATCGGCCGGCCATCCCAGAGACCTGATCGACGGCAGGCAGGCGAAGATGCACGTCGCGATCAAGGTCCGCCATACCGCCCTCCGCTGGGGCGCATGAGGACCGAAATCTTGGCGCGGTCCCCTCTCGGGAAAAGATCAGCTCGCTGTGATCGACCGGATGATCTGCTCCATGGCCTCGTCAGCGAGCGCACGCAACTCGTCATCGGTGCGGTCCTGGATCGGATGGCGCACGAAGACCAGCGCTGGATCGATGCCCAGCACCTTGGACTGCATGGCTGCCGCCTGCACGAATTCGGTGGACGCAATGCCGACTCCTGGAATGCCCCGACCTTCGAGATCTGCAATGTCATGCATACAGCACGACGTACAGGACCCTCAGTCGGCCAGACCTTCAATCACCAGATGGCATTCGGTCGCCATCTGCTGCTTCAGTGCGACCGGTGCCACGCGGGTGAAGGTGGGCTTGCGGTAGCGCTTCACTCCAATGCCCCGTGCAGCCAGCTGCTCGGCAATGCGGTCCAGAAAGATGTTTCCGCGCGCCTTCGAAATGTCCAGAATGCCGACGACCAGCCCCTCAAGGGTGGCCGGTCGCGGGTGCAGAGCGCGCACCGCTGGCGCGCGCTCGGCGGTCGGATCGAGAAGAATGTGTGGATGCATTCATGTGGTGATCTCCTTGGAAACAGGGGTCGAGCCGGTCGCGCCCGATGCGGCCCAACCGGCAATCACGGCCGAAAACAGTCCGGCGGTTCCGCCGGCGCGCACGATGAGCAGCCCGCCGGGACGGAACTTGGGCACCAGCGTGCCAGCCAGGCTGCTCGGCAAACCTTCGGCGATGCCACCCGCGCCCGACGATCATCTCGTCGCCGGGCAGCAAGAGCAAGCGTTCAAGTTCTTCGAGCAGGCGGGCCTTTGACCAGCCCGCCTCGATGAAAACACGGCTGTGTTCGGGTGACACCACCAGCAGCGCGTCGCCCGCCATCGCCAGCTTGGGGTGATCCACCGCGCGCAGGCACAGCGCAAAGCTTCGCGCCAGCGATTCGGGCGTGCGGGATTTTTGGTCGACGATGCCTTGCACGCCCTCGGCGGCGAACAGCGTGACGGTTGACGCGCCGGCGCAAAGCCGCGCTCGACCGACAACGGCTCCCAGTCGCTGTCCTCGGCCTCGGCAAAGCAAAAGCTGTACTTGCCCGGTGTGCCCAGCGCGGCCCGGTCCAGCTCGCCAGGGCGGCCACCGCCCACGTTGCGAATGACCAGTTGCAGGGCGCGGCCGATGGAGGCATTGGCCCGGTTGCCCTGGCCGAGCGCATTGACGCCAGAGTTCATGCCAATCGCCTTGGCAACGGGGCCATTGACGATGACCAGCGGGCCACAAAACATGGTGGTGCACAACACCCCGTGCATGCCAAATTCATCGATCAGCGCGGCCTCGACGGCGGCCAGCACGACGGGCATGTACTCGGGCTTGCAGCCGGCCATCACCGCGTTGATGGCCACCTTTTCGACCGTGCATGGCGCAAGGTCTGGCGGCATCATGCCCAGCATTTCGTCTGGCGCGCGCGTGGTTCCAGCCAACATGCGCAGAACGCGCGCCTGGGTCGGTGGCACCACCGGCAAGCCATCGGTCCAGCCGCGATCAAAGCAGGCCTCCATCGGGTCTTCGCCGTCCCCGAGTTCAACTTGACGGGATGAAAACTTGGCGCCCCCGAAACGAATCGCGAGTTCCTCAGCGACTCCGGGGTCCAATGTCTTGGAGCCACAGCCTGGACGCATCAGCCGGCAGACTCGCTGACCGAGGTCTGGGTGGCCGGCAATCCGCTGCCAGTCTTCGCGATGCCAACCATAGGTGCGCTCGACTTCCTGCCCATCCTGCACCCGAATCAATGTGGGGACGAACTCGGTGTTGAGACGGTATGAATTTTCCAGCGTGTCATCAAAAATGACATTCGCAACACCGGCGGCATAGGCGGGGTCGTCCTGAACATAGACCGTGAGCGGCGTATCGCCTATTTGCCAGCTGACGAATCGAGCGGCTCGACCAGCATACAGGTCGGGCAATCGCGTTTCACGACGATGATCAGGCCATTGGGTAGAGGATGCATGGTTGCCGTTCGCAATACGTTGTCCTTGTAGTGAATACTCAGACCGCATCAACGGCATGGACAACGACGATGGCAATCCGGTCGATCACAAATCCGGTTTTGGCCGAACGTGGCTTGTCGCTTTTGCAGGTTCGCTTGCGATACTTCGCGAACCGGAATTTTTGGGCGCGGTGAACGCTCAGGCTGCCTGTGGATGCAAATTCGGAGCAACGACAACACCAGCGATCGACCGGTTAAAAATATACCTATTCGAGGCTTCCTTCGTGAGCAGTGGGGCAAGCTTTCCACCCCGATCTGGATTCATTGTGCGTCTCCGGGACCTGGCTGGCTGTCGCGGAAGTTCCGGACCAACTGGCTCCTGGACGGGGCCGGTGATCAGATGGACGTCCCTCGCGCCATCGGGGACTCGGGTGGCGACGTTTGACAGCCCCAGCACCCCCGAATAGCATGAAATTTCCTTCGTTCCCCCAATGGGAGGCCTTATGCACAAACCCGCTTTCTTTCGCCGTTGCCTCGCTGGCTTGATCTTGATGGGCGCTGGGCTGAGTGCCGCTTTTGCTCACCATGGCTGGCGCTGGACAGACGATGGGCAGTTCGAGTTGACGGCCAGGGTGGAGAAGGCGGTGCTGGGCAATCCGCACGGTGTGTTGACGATGGACGCTGATGGTGCGAAATGGTTGGTCGAGGTCGGACAGCCCTGGCGCAACGAGCGGGCGGGTCTGACCGATGCCATGATGGCCAAGGGCGCTACCTTGACGGTGATCGGCAAGCGATCGGCGGATGCCGAAGGAGCAGCGGTTGAAAGCCGAGCGCATCGTCATCGATGGCAAGAACTTCGATCTGTATCCGGAGCGTTTGCCGGATGGAAAGAAATAGCCCGTAGCCACCTCGGCGTCTTGGTCTCGCGTGGACGCACTGCAGGCGTTCTGCGAGAGGCTCGAGGGCAGCCGCGCTGTCGGTGAGTCTGCGCGCCTCTGAGTGGGCGTATCCGCTGGTGAACACCGCGCATATATTGGGCATTGCCTTGCTGGTCGGTTCAATATTCATCCTCGACTGGCGTCTGTTGCGCCGCGCGTTTCGCCGCCGGTGGATGTGCTGGCCACGGTGTTGCTTCCCGCGGCGCGGGGTGGTTTCGCGTTGGCCGTGGGTGCGGGTGCGCTGCTGTTCGTTGCGCGTCCGCTGGACTATGCGTTCAACGCGGTGTTTCAGCTCAAGCTCGCGAGCATCGCGCTGGCGCTCTTGAACATCATCTTGCTGCACCGCAGCGAGGCCTGGCGCGTCGCCATGCTGCACAACCGGATTGACGGGCGCGTGCGGCTTGCCGGTGGCGTGTCGCTGGTGTGCTGGTTGCTCGCGCTCTGCCTGGGTCGGCTGGTGGGTTACCGCTGAAGTTGCGCCGGGTTGCGATTTTGTGTCAGCGGCCGCTGCCCGTTCGCCATCGCAAGACGGTGCGAGCTGAGGTGGTTGGGCCCAAGGCCTCCGAGCGATGAAGGATGCGCGGCCAGCTGTCCATTCACGGACCTGCCATACTCCGCCCCCACCCTTTCATTTGCCCAGCATCGCTGGGCCGATTCACCATGTACGAGCACATCGCGACCAAGCTGGCCCGAGGCGAGATCATCATTCTCGACGGCGGCACCGGGACCGACATTCAGCGCCGCGGCGCCACCATGAGTGGCGACACCTGGTGCGCCGAGGCCAACATGACCCACCCCGACATCGTTTGCGAGGTGCACCGCGATTATGTGAAGGCGGGTGCCGACATGGTGATTGCCAACACCTTTGCCACCAGCCCTTTGCTGTTCAATGCGCTGGGCCGTGATGAGGCGTTGCTGGCCATCGACCGCGCGGCGGTGGTTCTGGCCCAGCAGGCGGTGCAAGGCAAGCCGGTGGCGGTGGCGGGATCGATTTCCACCATGCGCCCGGTCGAGGTGGGCACCGACCGCACCGACAAGCAACAGGAATGGCCAGAGGCCGAGGCCCGCGCACTGTTTGCGCGCAAGGCCAGCAACCTGGCCGATGCGGGGGTGGACCTCATCATCATGGAGATGATGCGCGACACGCGTTACTCGCTGTGGGCCACCGAGGCTGCGGTGGCCACGGGTCTGCCGGTGTGGGTGGGCATCGCCACCGAGCGGCGCGCCGATGGCGAGCTGGTGGGGTTCAGCCACGAAGACGAGTTGCTGGACGATGTGGTGCGCCTGCTCGCGGCCACCGGGCCCGGCCCACATCAGCATCATGCATTCGTCGCCCAACGTGACCGGCGACGCCATCGAGGTCGTCAAGCGCCATTGGAAGGGGCCCATGGGGGCTTATCCCGAGAGCGGTTACTTCCAGATGCCCGAGTGGAATTTTGTGGACATCATTTCCCCCGATGACCTGGCTGCGCAGGCCGAGCGCTGGCGGGGTCAGGGTGTGACGGCTTTCGGCGGTTGCTGCGGCCTGGGCCCGGCGCACATCGCAGCGCTGGCGAAGCGTTTCCAGCTGGCTTGAGCGACCCGGGCGCCGGGCCGCTGCTTGTGACAGGGCGCGGCGCCATGTTGATGGTCGCTTTGATGCTGGCAGGCCTTGAGGGTCTGTCTCAGGCTGCTCATCCCAAAAAGCACCAGGGGTAGGGTGCCTTCCCCGCGACCTGTTGCCTTGTGGGCTTCGGTGGTTTCCAGGCTTGTGGCCTGGCGTTGATCGCGGCGGGTGGGTGAATGAATTACAGGCGATCGAGAGTTATCTGTCCAACACATAATCAATGTGGTTGCATCTTGATTCGAGATGGGATGGGTAAGATGACCTTCTTTGCATCCACGCTGATCGCCTGCCATGGAACTTCGACAACTGCGCTACTTTGTGGCCATCGCCGAGAGCGGCTCCTTCTCCCGGGCCGCTGAAAAAGTGTTTGTGGCCCAGTCGGCCTTGAGCCACCAGATCGCACAGCTGGAGAGCGAACTGGGCACCGCCCTGTTTCACCGCTCCCGGCGCGGCATCGATCTCACCGAGGCTGGGCAGCGCTTTGCGCCCCACGCTGTTTCCATTCTTCGTCAAACCGAAGAAGCGGTGGCCAGCGCCCGTCAGACCACCAATGAGCCCAGCGGCAAGGTGGTTTTTGGCATTCCGCACAGCGCTTCCAATGCCCTGGCCTTGCCGTTGCTTCGCGCCGTTCGCCAGCGCCTGCCCCGCGTGCAACTGGAACTCACCGAAGAGCTCACCGGCAACCTCAGTCAGCAGCTCACCACGGGCCAGCTCAACCTCGCGGTGCTGTTTGACGATGGCAACCTGCCCGAGTTTGAACACGCGCCTATGCTGAGTGAGCGCATGTACCTGATCGAACCGGCCCTGCCGGGCAAGAAGGCGCCACGGCGGGTCA
>CAVORS010000013.1:0-78320 GCA_963698635.1 uncultured beta proteobacterium | reverse complement strand
GCGCCCTGCCCGATGCGGTAGCGCATTGGTTTGTCTCGACCGCGCCCGCCGCGCATTGATTTCAAGTTTCCGTTCCCTCCCATTTTTCTGGAGAAAACCATGTCCGACTTCCTCACCGACTACCGCGCCCATGTGGCCGAACGCGCCGCTCTGGGCATTCCCCCGTTGGCGCTGGACGCCAAGCAAGTGGCCGCACTGATCGAACTGATCAAGAACCCACCGGCTGGCGAAGACGCTTTCCTGATGGATTTGCTGACCCACCGCGTGCCACCGGGCGTGGACGACGCCGCCAAGGTCAAGGCCAGTTTCCTGGCCGCTGTGGCTCACGGTGAGTTGAACGTCGCGTTGATTTCCAAAGCCAAGGCCACCGAGTTGCTCGGCACCATGGTGGGCGGCTTCAACGTGCACCCCCTCATCGAGTTGCTGGAGGATGCCGAAGTCGCAGCCGTGGCGGCCGAAGGCCTGAAGAAGACGCTGTTGATGTTCGATTTCTTCAACGATGTCGCCGAAAAGGCCAAGGCCGGCAACGCCAAAGCCAAGGAAGTGATGCAAAGCTGGGCCGACGCCGAGTGGTTCACCTCGCGGCCCGAAGTCGACAAGAAAATCACCGTCACCGTGTTCAAGGTGCCCGGCGAAACCAACACCGACGACCTGTCGCCCGCGCCCGACGCGACCACGCGTCCGGACATCCCGATGCACTACCTCGCGATGCTGAAGAACACCCGCCCTGACGCGGCCTTCAAGCCCGAGGAAGACGGCAAGCGCGGCCCCATGCAGTTCATCGAGGACCTCAAGGCCAAGGGCAACCTCGTGGCCTACGTGGGCGATGTGGTCGGTACCGGCTCCAGCCGCAAGTCGGCCACCAACTCGGTGGTCTGGGCCACTGGCCAGGACATCCCGTTTGTGCCCAACAAGCGCTTCGGCGGTGTGACCCTCGGCGGCAAGATTGCCCCCATCTTCTTCAACACGCAAGAAGACTCCGGGTCCTTGCCGATCGAAGTGGACGTGTCCAAACTGGAAATGGGCGACGTCGTTGACGTCATGCCCTACGACGGCAAGATTGTGAAGAACGGCGAAACCGTGGCCGAGTTCAAGTTGAAGAGCGATGTGCTGTTCGACGAAGTGCGCGCCGGCGGCCGCATCAACCTGATCATCGGCCGCGGCCTGACCGCCAAGGCGCGTGAATTCCTGGGCCTGCCCGCATCGACGATGTTCCGCCTGCCCACACCGCCGAAAGAAACCAAAGCCGGTTTCACCCTGGCGCAGAAAATGGTTGGCCGCGCGGTTGGCTTGCCAGAAGGCCAGGGCGTGCGCCCCGGTACCTACTGCGAGCCCAAGATGACCACCGTGGGTTCGCAAGACACCACCGGCCCGATGACCCGCGACGAGCTGAAAGACCTGGCTTGCCTGGGCTTCTCGGCCGATCTGGTGATGCAGTCCTTCTGCCACACCGCGGCTTACCCCAAGCCGGTGGATGTGAAGACGCACCGCGAACTGCCCGAGTTCATCAGCAGCCGCGGCGGCGTGTCGCTGCGCCCTGGTGACGGCGTGATCCACAGCTGGCTCAACCGCCTGCTGTTGCCCGATACCGTCGGCACCGGCGGCGACAGCCACACCCGTTTCCCCATCGGTATCAGCTTCCCCGCCGGCTCCGGTCTGGTGGCTTTTGGCGCTGCCACCGGCGTGATGCCGCTGGACATGCCCGAGTCGGTGCTGGTGCGCTTCAAGGGCAAGATGCAGCCCGGCGTGACCCTGCGCGATCTGGTGCACGCGATTCCTCTGTACGGCATCAAGCAAGGTTTGTTGACCGTGGCCAAGTCCGGCAAGATCAACGAATTCTCCGGCCGCATCCTGGAAATCGAAGGCCTGCCGGATCTCAAGGTCGAGCAAGCGTTTGAACTCTCCGACGCGTCCGCCGAGCGCTCCGCCGCCGGTTGCACCATCAAGCTCAACCCCGAGCCGATCAAGGAATACCTCACCAGCAACATCGTGCTGATGAAGAACATGATCGCCAACGGTTATGCCGACGCCCGCACCCTGCAGCGCCGCATCGAAAAGGTCGAAGCCTGGCTGGCCAACCCCAGCCTGCTCGAAGCCGACAAGGACGCCGAGTACGCACACGTCATCGAGATCGATCTGGCCGACATCAAGGAACCCATCCTGTGCTGCCCCAACGATCCGGACGATGCCAAGACGCTGTCTGAAGTCGCTGGCACCAAGATCGACGAAGCCTTCATCGGCTCTTGCATGACCAACATCGGCCACTTCCGCGCAGCGGCCAAGTTGCTCGGCACCCAGCGCGACATTCCTGTCAAGCTGTGGGTCGCTCCGCCCACCAAGATGGACGAAAGCGAGCTGATCAAGGAAGGTCACTACGCTTCGTTCGCCAATGCGGGTGCCCGCACCGAAATGCCCGGCTGCTCGCTGTGCATGGGCAACCAGGCGCAAGTGCGCGAAGGCGCGACCGTGGTGTCCACCTCGACCCGCAACTTCCCCAACCGTCTGGGCAAGAACACGTTTGTGTACCTTGCCTCGGCCGAGCTGGCCGCGATTGCCTCCAAGCTGGGGCACATTCCCACCGTTGCCGAGTACCACGAAGCCATGGGCATCGTGAACGCGGACGGCGACGCGATCTACAAGTACCTCAACTTCGACCAGATCGAGGAATACGCGGACACGGCAAAAGGCGTTGCTGCCTGATCGGCACACCGCGTAAATGAAAAAGGCCTGGAGCAGCTTGCTCCAGGCCTTTTTTGGCTGCAGGTAGCCCGGTGCGCCTGTATCGCATAGCGCTCTCGGTTCAATTTGTCACCCTGCCAACATGAAAAGTCGCTTCTCGGATGCCCCCTACGATTGTTTGATTTTTTTGAAACCTGTTGGCTCTCAGCCAAACCTGAAAATGAACTCTCTGTCTCCGCTGCGCTCGATTTTTATCGTGATCACTTGTGTTGTGCTTGGGTGGCCATGTGTGTCTGCAGCCCAGGTCTACAAAGTGGTTGGGCCGGATGGCAAAGTCACCTACAGCGACAAACCTCCCGAGGGAAAAAACGCTCCAAATACCAGTACCTTGTCAGGAGTGGCGGGCGGTGCTTCAGACGCCAACGCTGCACCGAAACTGCGTCATGGGCTATGGGAATTCCAGCGCACCTTCGTGATCAACGACGTGCCCAAGGACATCAAGACCCAGAATTGCACCGACCCAATATCGACCATGTCTTTTTGGCAAAAGACGATGACGAAAGTTGGCTGTACCTATGAAGACACGCGTCGCAGCGGCAATCGCTACACGCAGGCTTCTGCGTGCAAACTGGACGGAATTGCCATGGACCGCCAGTACACCAAGGTGCTTGAGGTATCTGGCCAAGAGAGCTATGTGCTCACAGAGTCTGCCTCTGGTGGAAGTCAGCCACCCATGTCGAGCGTCACGCGAGCGCGCAGGTTGGGCGACTGCTGACGGTTGCCTGCCATCCTTGTCAAGGGGGCTTCGCCAAGTCATGGCGGGTCTGGCAGAAACCGGCGTGATCGGTCCAATCACCCATTTCGATCCCCCTCTACCTGCGCAGCCTGCGGCGGCCGGACGCGCGAAGATTCGTTTTGGGTCACCTATGCTGCCGCCCTCCTGGCGGCGCATGGCTTGAAGTGTGAGATTGCGGGGCGTCTGCCGGGCGGAGTATTTCAAGCACGGCCGCCAACGGCGAAGCGGTTCATCATTTAGAACTCGGTACCGCCACCCTTGCCCGCCCGCCGTACTTTGCTGAGGAATGGATTGTGCTGCGCAGTGGGGTTCCATTGAGGTGGCTCTGGATGGCGGGCTGTTAAACCACGCCGGCCACCAAGGTAAGGGCGCTCCTGATAGAGTGATTCAAGAATGGGAGTTCTCCCATGTTTTCGACTTGCCAGGAGCCTTCCCATGCCCAACGCCCGTTCTTTCCGCCATCCGTTCGCCGCCACGGTCAAGCCTTTCAAAACGGCGTCAGGCAAAGCCGGTCGACTGTATTCCCTGCCTGCACTGGCCAAGCAGTTTCCGAACGTGAAGCGCCTCCCGGTGTCCTTGCGCATCGTGCTGGAAAGCGTGTTGCGCCATTGCGATGGCGAAAAGGTGCTCGAATCCCATGTGGCACAGCTGGCCAACTGGAAACCCAAGGCGAGCCGCAGCGCTGAGATTCCGTTCACAGTGGCGCGGGTGGTGTTGCAGGATTTCACCGGTGTGCCGCTGCTGGCCGATCTGGCCGCCATGCGCAGCACCGCGCAGCGGCTGGGACACAACCCGAAAAAGATCGAGCCACTGGTGCCGGTGGATCTGGTGGTGGACCACTCCATCATGATCGACTACTTCGGCCAGAAGAACGCGCTGGACCTCAACATGAAGCTGGAGTTTCAGCGCAACCAGGAACGCTATCAGTTCCTCAAGTGGGGCATGCAGGCATTTGACACTTTTGGCGTGGTGCCGCCAGGCTTTGGCATCGTGCACCAGGTCAACCTCGAGTACCTGGCGCGCGGCGTGCACATGAAGGGCGGTCTTTACTACCCTGACACATTGGTGGGCACTGACAGCCACACCACCATGATCAATGGCATCGGCGTGGTGGCCTGGGGTGTGGGCGGCATCGAGGCGGAAGCGGCCATGTTGGGGCAGCCGGTGTACATCCTGACGCCCGACGTGGTGGGTTTCGAGATGACGGGGCGCTTGCGCGAAGGTGTGACCGCGACCGATCTGGTCTTGACGGTGACCGAGATCCTCCGACAGCAGAAAGTGGTGGGCAAGTTCGTGGAGTTTTATGGGGAAGGCACTGCCTCGCTGGCGTTGCCCGACCGCGCCACGATTGCCAACATGGCGCCCGAGTATGGGGCCACCATGGGCTTCTTCCCGGTGGACGAGCGCACGCTCGACTATTTCCGCGGCACTGGCCGCAGCAAGGCGGAGATCGAGGCGTTCGAGGCCTACTTCCGTGCCCAGGGCATGTTCGGTGTGCCCAAGGCGGGTGAGATCGATTATTCGCAGGTGGTCAAGCTCGATCTGGGCAGCGTGACCCCCAGTCTCGCTGGGCCGAAGCGCCCGCAAGACCGCATCGAGCTGGGGGGTGTGGCCAAGCAGTTTGAGTCGCTGTTCAGCAAGCCCAATGCCGAGAACGGCTTCAACCAGCCGGCCGAGCGGCTTTTGCAACGGTTCGCGGTGCCATCGGGCCCAGGTGATGCTGCGCCCAAATCTCCTGAGCCATCGACTGGTGCCCCGCGCAATGAGTCCGAGATGGCGAGCAACCGGCCGAGGCTGGAGACCGCTCCGAGCCACGAGGCGGTGATCTCAGTGCCTGCCGAAGGCAAGGCGGCGAAACCCGCGCTGACCGTGGGCAGCGGCGATGTGTTGATTGCCGCAATCACGAGCTGCACGAACACCAGCAACCCAGGCGTCTTGCTGGCTGCTGGCTTGTTGGCGAAGAAAGCGGTGGAGGCGGGGCTGAAGGTGAAGCCCCACGTCAAAACCTCGCTGGCACCCGGTTCGCGCATCGTCACCGAATACCTGACAGAGAGCGGCCTGATGCCGTACCTTGAAAAACTGGGCTTTGCATTGGCAGGCTACGGTTGCACGACCTGCATCGGTAATGCGGGTGACCTGACAGCAGAGCTCAATGAGGTCATCACACACAACAACCTGGTCTGCGCTTCGGTGCTCTCGGGCAACCGCAACTTTGAAGCCCGCATCCACCCCAACCTGAAAGCCAACTTTCTCGCCAGCCCGCCGCTGGTCGTGGCTTATGCGATCGCGGGAACGGTGTTGACCGACGTGATGACGCAACCGGTCGGCATGGGCAAGGGAGGCAAGCCGGTCTACCTGGGTGACATCTGGCCCAGCAGCGAAGAGATCCACGCGCTGATGAAGTACGCGATGAAGGGCAAGGCCTATCGCACCAACTACGGCTTGGTCAAAACCGAGCCGGGCAAGCTGTGGGAGAAAATCAAGGGTGTGAAGGGCAATGCCTACACTTGGCCCGAGAGCACCTACATCGCCGAGCCGCCATTCTTTGAAGGCTTCGCCATCGCAGAGCCGGTGGCCGAAAAGCCTGCGGTGCTGGGCGCCAAGGTGATGGCCTTGTTTGGTGATTCGATCACCACCGACCACATTTCACCTGCTGGCGCGATCAAGGAAAGCTCACCCGCTGGTGAGTGGCTCAAATCGCGTGGCGTGATGAAGGCGGATTTCAACAGCTACGGTGCACGCCGGGGCAACCACGATGTGATGATGCGCGGCACCTTCGCCAATGTGCGCATCAAAAACCTCATGCTGCCTGCCGGGCCCGATGGCTCGCGCATCGAAGGTGGCTTCACCCTGTTTGAAGGCAGGGGCGACAAGGTTTCGATCTTTGAAGCGGCCCAACGCTACATGGCCGCGGGCAGACCCACGGTGGTGTTCGCGGGCGAAGAATACGGCACTGGCTCCAGCCGCGACTGGGCGGCCAAGGGCACGCAGCTGCTGGGCATTCGCGCCGTGATCGCGCGCAGCTTCGAGCGCATCCACCGCAGCAATCTGGTTGGAATGGGTGTGTTGCCGCTGCAGTTCAAGGCCGGTGAATCTTGGGAAACGCTCGGCTTGAAGGGCGATGAAACGGTGGATCTGTACCCGCATCCCAAGCTGCTGCCGCAGAGCAAGGCGCGTCTGGTGATCACCCGCGCCAACGGTGAAACCGTGGAAACCACATTGACCCTTCGCATCGATACGCCGGTGGAGGTGAGCTACTACCAGGCGGGCGGCATTCTTCCCTACGTGTTGCGGCAGTTGCTGAGCGCTTGAGGGCATTTGCGCTTCGCGGCATGATGTAGTCATTTGGCGATTCACGGAGCCCTTCCATGCGAAAGCCCGCTCTCTACAGCTCATCGCGCGGCGTTGGCGCCGCCGGGGGGTCGACGCCGCCGCCAGCGATGGGGTCTGAGCCCGTCGGGTCTGAGGCGGATGCTCAAGCCATGGTTGCTGCGCCGAGTTTCTTGGCCAGGATGGGTCACAGTCCCAAGGCCATGTGGGCAGCGCTTGTTGTGTTGTCCGCTTTGCTGGCGGTCAGCGTTTTGTGGCGCCCCGTGCCCGCAGCCAACGCTTTGACCCAGAAAGATATTGACGCGGCCGTCCTGCGCACACTCACCACCCAGGCCTTGCCGTCGGTCACGGCCCGCGCCGCGGAAAAGATCCGTCCCTCGGTGGTTCGCGTGGCGGGTCTGGCGAAAAACAAGAAGGGCGAAGAGGTCGAGACCAGCGTGGGCACTGGCGTGGTCATCGTTGACAAAGGGGTGATCCTGACCAATCTGCACGTGGTGAGTGGAGCCCGGATCATCCGTCTGACATTCGATGATGGCACCGAGTCCGACGCCACGATCACGGGGGTTCAGGCCGAGCGTGATCTGGCAGTGCTGCAGGCCGATGTGGTGCCCGACGATTTGCACGCCGCCACGCTGCGCACCTCTTCGGATTTGCTGCCGGGTGAAACCGTGGTGGCGGTGGGTTTTCCATTCGGTATTGGGCCCTCGGTGTCTTCGGGGGTGGTCTCAGGTCTGGGCAGGGCGTTCAAATCCCCCGAGGGCGAGCAGGAGATCGACAACCTGATTCAGTTTGACGCGGCGGCCAACCCGGGGAACTCGGGCGGGCCACTGGTGACTTTGAACGGCGAGGTGGTGGGCATCGTGACGGGCATTCTGAATCCCACCAGCCACCGGACGTTTGTGGGCATTGGGTTTGCTGTGCCCATTGAAGGGGCGGCTTCGGCAGCGGGGATGCCGCCTTTTTGACCCAGCCCGCAGCGCTTCGCGAGACCCCCTCAAGGGGTCGCACTGGCGGCCTGGCGAAGCCAGTTCCGCGGCGCTCTGGGTTCGGGGTTTTGGTTGTGCCGACACGCTCATTTTTTGGAGATGCTTGTGAACGATCGAGTTGCTGAAACGGCTGAGTTGATGGAGCAGATCCTCTATGAGGTGAAGCGGGTGGTGGTGGGGCAAGACAGGTTTCTGGAGCGGGTCATGGTGGCCATGCTGGCGCAGGGGCACCTGTTGGTTGAAGGGGTGCCGGGGCTGGCGAAAACCTTGACGGTGAAGACCCTGGCCGACGTGGTGCAGGGGCGTTTCAAGCGCATCCAGTTCACGCCCGATCTGGTGCCTGCCGATCTGGTGGGTACCCGTATTTACAACCAGAAGACGGGCGATTTCAGTACCTCGCTGGGCCCGGTGTTTGCCAACCTGCTGCTGGCCGATGAAATCAACCGTGCGCCGGCCAAGGTGCAGAGCGCACTGCTGGAGGTGATGCAGGAACGACAGGTGACCATCGCAGGCGAAACGCATTTCGTGCCCAGTCCTTTTTTGGTGATGGCCACGCAAAACCCGATTGAGACGGAAGGCACCTACCCGTTGCCCGAAGCCCAGGTGGACCGATTTCTGATGAAGGTGCAGGTGGACTACCCGACCGATGAGGAAGAGTTTGTGATTGTGGAGCGCGTCACCGGCCCCAAGGTGGCGGTGAATGCCGTGGCCACCACGGAGCAACTGGCAGGGTTGCAGGCGCAGTGCCGTGGTGTGTATGTGGATCCCGCGCTGGTGCAATATGCGGTCAAGCTGGTCTCGGCCACGCGAGCACCTGAAAAGCACGGTCTGAAGGAACTGGCAGGACTGATCACCTATGGCGCCAGCCCGCGCGCGACGATCGGTCTTGTGGAGGGCGCGCGGGCGATGGCACTGCTGCGTGGCCGCGGCTATGCCTTGCCCGAAGACATGGTGGATCTGGTGCCCGATGTGCTGCGCCACCGCGTGGTCTTGTCTTACGATGGTTTGTCGCAGGGGTTGGACAGTGAAGCGCTGATCGAGCGCATCATGGCCGCGGTCAAGCCGCCCTCGAAGTTGCTGGCGCCGGAACTGCGCGTGGCTTGAGGAGATGATGCGTGTTTGGCTTGTTCAAGACCCGAGCAAAACCGGCGCCTGAGGTGGCGCCGCAGGAGCGCGCCGACGCGTTGCTGCAGCGGCTTGAGTGGACGGTGTTGCGCAGGCTGGATGGCGTGCTGCAAGGCGACCATCGAACGCTGATGCGGGGCAACGGCCTGGACCTCGCTGATCTGCGCGAATACCAGCACCATGACGATGTGCGCCACATGGACTGGAACGTCACCGCGCGTCTGCAGCAGCCGCATGTGAGGGTGTTCACCGAGGACCGCGAAATGGCCGCGTGGTTCCTGCTCGACCTGAGCCCTTCAGTGGACTTCGGTTCCGGCGCGCAGCGCAAGAGCGATGTGTTGCGGGGTTTTGTGGGCGTGCTGGCGCGTTTGCTCGGGCGCCACGGCAACCGCGTGGGCGCGATGCTGTGGGGCGCGGGCGATAACGCGGTCATGCCGGCGCGCGGTGGCCGCGATCAGGTGCTGCAGTTGCTGCACCGCATTGGCAGAGCCCTGCCAGACAGCAAGGAAGACAGCGGTGTGACGCAGCTCGCCGATCTGTTGCGCTCTGCCCACCACACCATTCGACAGCGCAGCACGGTGTTTGTGGTGTCCGACTTCATCAGCGAACCAGGTTGGGAAAAGCCCCTGGGCGAGTTGGCGATGCGGCACGATGTGGTGGCGGTTCGCTTGTTGGACCCATTGGAACTGGCGTTGCCCGACATGGGCCTTCTCACGGTGCGCGATGCCGAAACCGGCGAGCAACTGCTGGTGGACACGCACGACACCGGGTTTCGCCAACGCTATGCCCACATTGCTGCACAACGCGAGGCACAGCTTCGCCAGAGCCTGGGCCGTGCAGGGGTTGACACGCTGGAACTTGCCACAGACGATGACCTTTTCACCGCTGTGATGCGTTTTGTGGAGTTGCGTGGGCATCGCGCCCGTGCTCGGGTGGGTGGCAAACGACAGCTGCCTGCGCACATGGCACCCACAGCCGGGAGGACGCCATGAACGAATGGTTCGAAGCGACCGTACTGCCTTTGCTGTCCTCGCTGCGCACGGCCTTGCGGGACTTTCCAGTGGACTTCATCTGGCCCAGCTTTCTGTGGGGCCTGTGTGCTTTGCCGGTGCTGGT
The DNA here is from genome assembly GCA_963698635.1 of uncultured beta proteobacterium. Taxonomy (GTDB): domain Bacteria; phylum Pseudomonadota; class Gammaproteobacteria; order Burkholderiales; family Burkholderiaceae_C; genus Hydrogenophaga. The sequence continues at coordinate 68,288 of CAVORS010000013.1, read as the reverse complement.
GTTGCTGTACTGGTGGCTGATGGCGCGCCGTCGACGGGCCGCGGTGCGGCTGGCGAGTGTGGCGGTGGTGCGCGAAGCGCTGATGGGCCGCGGGCCCGGCTGGCGACGCCACGTACCCCCCCTTCTGTTGTTGATGGCGATCGCATCGATGCTGCTGGCATCGGCCCGCCCAGTGGCCCAGGTATCGCTGCCGACAACGGAGCAGACCATCATCTTGGCCATGGATGTCTCGGGCAGCATGCGCGCCACCGATGTCGAACCCAATCGGCTCGTGGCCTCCCAGGTGGCGGCAAAGGCCTTTTTGGCCACCTTGCCGCGCCAGGTGAAAGTGGGCATTGTGGCCTTTGCGGGCACGGCGCAGGTGGTGCAGCCGATCACGCTCAGCCGTGAAGACTTGAACGCCGCCATCGACAAGTTCCAGTTGCAGCGCGCCACGGCCATCGGAAGCGCCATTGTGGTGTCGTTGTCCGAGCTGTTTCCGGATCACGGCATCGACCTGGGCCGCATGACCTTTTCGCCGCGCGGTGATCCGTTCGCGCCACAGGGGCGCGCCATCGGGCAGACTGTCATTGAAAAACCTTTTGAGCCTGTGGAGCCGGGCTCCTATCGCTCGGCCGCCGTGATTCTGCTCACCGATGGCCAGCGCACCACCGGGGTGGACACCACCGAAGCCGCTGAAATGGCCGCCGAGCGCGGTGTGCGTGTGTACACGGTGGGCGTGGGCACGGTCGAGGGCGAGGTGATCGGTTTCGAGGGCTGGTCGATGCGGGTGCGGCTGGACGAGGACACCTTGAAAGACGTGGCCCGCATCACGCAGGGCAGCTACTTCTACGCGGGCTCGGCCGACAGCCTGAAGAAGGTCTACGAGTCGCTGGGGTCACGCCTCTCGGTTCAGAAAAAGGAGGTGGAGCTCTCGGGCATGCTGGCCTTGCTGGGCGCTTTGCTGGTCGTCATGTCTGCCGGGCTGTCGCTTTGGTGGTTCCAGCGTGTGGCATGAGGCTTGCGCTGTATCAAGGGTCTGGTCCTGCAGCGCGGCACAATGCGCGCCATGACTGAACAAGTGGTGGTGGTGGGTGGTGGCATTGGTGGGCTGGGCGCTGCCCTGGCGCTCTCTCGCGAGGGCGTGGGCGTGGATTTGCTGGAGCAGGCAGCGGCATTTGGTGAAGTTGGCGCGGGATTGCAATTGGGCCCGAATGCCGTTCGTGTGCTGGACCAATGGGGTTTGCTCGGCGCCCTGAAAGACGTGGCGGCGTTTCCCGAGGCGCTTCGGGTGCGCGATGTGGGCAGCGGTTCGGTCCTGGGTTCGCTGGCGCTCGGCTTTGAGGCACGGCAACGTTACGGCCAGGCATACGCCACGCTTCACCGGGCCGATCTGCATGGCCTGTTGCTCAACGCGCTTGAGCAGCAACATGGCGTGCGTCTGCTGTTGAACCAGCGTGTGGCTTCGTTCGAGGCACATGCCGCGGGCGTGCGAGTCACCGACGAAGATGGGTCGCATTTCGAGGGGCACGCCTTGTTGGGCTGCGACGGTTTGTGGAGTCGCGTGCGCAACCAGATGCTGGGCGCGCATCCGGTGCGCGCCAGCGGGCATCTTGCCTACCGGGGCATGGTGCGCACCAGCGATCTGCCTTCGAACTTGCGTTCATCGGTGGTCACGGCCTGGCTGGGCCCTCGCTTGCATGCGGTGCACTACCCCGTGCGCGGAGGCGATTGGTTCAACGTGGTGGTGGTTGTTCACGGTGTGATCGGTCAAGGCCATGGCGGCGAGGTGGGCAGCGACCCGCAGAGCTGGACGCACGAAGCCCACGCCGCTGATTTGCGGCGCACGCTGGGCGATGTCAGCGCCGATTTGTTGGCGATGGTCGATGCGGTGAGCGCCTGGAAGCTCTGGCCGCTCAACGACCGTGCACCCATGTCTGGCGCCCATGAGCATGCGCAAGGGCGCGTGGCCTTGTTGGGGGATGCTGCGCACCCGCTGCGCCCCTATCTGGCCCAGGGTGCGGCGATGGCGCTGGAAGACGCCTGGACTGTGGGGCAACTGGTGGCCGAAAGCAAGGGGGCGTCGCTCGATTGGCCCGCTCTGCTGCAGCGCTTTGCCCGCACACGTTGGCAGCGCAACGCCCGCGTGCAGGCCAGATCGGCGCGCAACGGCACCATCTTTCACGCCGAGGGACCTTTGCGCTGGTCGCGCAATTTGGCCATGTGGGCTTTGGGCGAGAACCTGTTGGACAACCCCTGGCTGTACGAGGGGCCTCCGGCGCCTGCGCCTGAGGTTTGAGCGTCCTGGCCAGCCCGTGTGTTCAGACGGCGCTGACTTTCGCCAGCAGGCCCTCCGGGCTTTGTGGTTTGTAGCCTGAAGGCAGTGACACCCCCCCCGCCGCTCTGCCGGTATGGGCCTGCTCGCCCAGGCCTGCGTGAATTTCGGTGGTGCGGTACTTCTCGCGCAACGCTTGGGCGCGCAACAGCAAGGCAGCATGCTCAGGGATTTTTTCCCTGTAGCGCTGCAGAACAAGGTGGGCAGACTCGATGACTTTGGCATTGAGGGTCTTCTCGCCCTGCTCGATAAGTGCTTCCACGGCGCCCTGTGGGTCGCCTTTGAGGCTGAGCGTCATGGCCTGCTCGGTCAGCTTGAGCACCTCGACATGCGCTGCCTTCACGCGGTTGACGAAGCCTTGTCGGCCCACGCAGGCGCAAGACAGCAACTCGGTGAGGGCACGGCTGGTGCAAAAGCGCAAGCCCATGACATCGACCGCGGCATCGACTTCGTACAGCTGGATGGAGCGGGCGGCCAGGCGTGTCATCAGGGCCAACAGATTGCTGGCCGATTCGAAGTCGAATTCGGGTTTGAGGATGGACTTGGCCATGCGCCGAACCTCGTCGAGTGCGCGGGCGGTCTGGTAGTCCTGGATGGCCACCAGCGCTTCGATCACATCTTGCAAACGCAGCAAACGTGGGTTGTCGGGCTGGCGTTCCCGCAGATGGATGATTTGGTCGACGCAGCGTGCAAGGCCTCGCTGGTCGTTGTCGTCGAGGCGGGCAAACGCGAGCAACACCAACGCCTGTGCATCAAAGAGCTTGGAGTCAATGCCGATCCGCGTGGCCCTGTCCAGCAACTCGATGCCCTCCTCGCGGTCGCCGGCGTAGTAGGACATCATCCCGTGCCGCAGCAGTCGGTTGACCGAGGAGGGCGTGAGTTTGGTGGACATGCGGAAGGTGTTCAAAGCCTCTTTGAAGTTGCCGAGTTCGAACTGTGCACGGCCCATCACGTCGTAGGCGTCGCTGTAGCCGGGCTCGGTCTCAATGAGACCCTTCAGCGTGGTTTCGGCGCGTTGGGGAAAGCCGGCTTCGAGCTGGGCTCGCGCCACGCCAAGCTTGGCCCACGGCAAGGTCTTGGCTTCGACGACGGCTTCGTACATGGCCTGGGCATCTGCGAGGTTGCCCGAGCGCAGCATGAGCTCGGCGCCAATGCGCGCGGCATAGAGCCAATGGGGTTCCCGGGCCTGGAAACGCTCTTTGCAGATCGCGGCGGCTTCTTCGAACTTTTCCGCTTCGATGGCGGAAAAGATGGCCTGCAAGGAGTATTTGCGCTCCCGCGCCATGGTGATGCGTTCGGAGAGGCCTGAAGCGGTGTGCGGTTTGAGGAGGTAAGCATCCAGTGCGGATTCGGCGGCTTCCGCCACTTTGCTGTAAGAGGACTCAGACGTCACCATGACGAACACCGTGAAAAACGGCAGCAACTGGTTGCGCCGCAGATCATCCAGCAGGTCTTGCCCAGTGGTGTTCTCGCGCTCGAAGTACTGTTCGCAGATCACGAGGTCGTAGGCGGCAAATTCCAGCTTGGAACGTGCATCGACCACACGGGCGCACTGCGTGATGCTGCCCACGCCGAATTCCTTCAGTTGCGAAACGAGGATCGAGCGCGACTGAGGGTTGCCGTCGATGACGAGCGCGGTGGCGTCGTGAATGTCGTTGGACGTTCCAGTCATGTGGGGGGTGGTCGTGCAGCAAATGATTGAGGGGAAAGTCATCCCCATTGTGCAAGGGGTCTTGCCCGCTCGAAAACCAGAAAAATGGGGTGAAGACCCGATATTTCGCCCGCATTGTCGGCCGTCGTGCAATGTCAGACCCCAAGAAAAACTGGCCCGAAGGCCAGTGAAGGTCTGTGCCGGTGTGCCGTTCAGGGGGCGCCCGCTCTGGTGTGACGATTCTGGTGCCGAGTGCCGCAATCCACGCCCCGAGACCCCTGCGGGATGGGACCGTTGCCTGCAATGGCTGCGGATGGCGCCGGGATCAATCCAGTTCTTGTGGCAGCACCAGGTTGAGAATGATGGAGATGGCCGCTGCAGGCAGCAAACCACTGGTCATCAGCACCTGGGCCATTCTGGGGAGGTGTTGCAGGGCCTCTGGCGCCAGTTGCAAGCCCAGACCCAGTGAAAGGGAGATGGCGAAGATCACCATGTTTCGGCGGTTCCAGTTGACGTCCGAGAGCATGCTCACACCAGCTGCCGTCACCATGCCGAACATGATGATCACGCCGCCGCCCAACACCGTGATCGGCATGGAGGCAATCACGGCGCCAAACTTGGGAATCAGTCCGCAAATGATGAGGAAGATGGCACCCAGCGTCACGACATGGCGGCTCATCACGCCGGTCATGGAAATCAGCCCCACGTTCTGGCTGAAACTGGTGTTGGGCAGGCCACCGAACAGACCGGCGACAGCGGTGCCCAAGCCGTCGGCGAAGGTTGCGCCTGAGATTTCTTTGTCGGTGGCTTCGCGCCCGGCACCGCCTTTGGTGATGCCGGAAACGTCACCCACGGTCTCTACCGCCGAAACCACGGCCATGAAGCACATGCCGACGATGATGGCCCAGTTGATCTCCCAGCCGAACTTGAACGGTTGGGGTGCTGTGAACCACGCTGCCGATGCGATCGGCGCGAAGTTCACTTTGCCGAGCACCAGGGCATAGAGATAGCCGGCGACCAGGCCGACCAGCACCGCAGCGACCGAGAGCATGCCTTTGGTGAAAAACTTCAGCAGCAATGTCACCACAATGACCACCAACGCAACCGACCAGTTGACCAGGCTGCCGAACTCGGGCTTGCCTTTGAGGGGAACGCCACCTGCGGCATATTCGATGCCGACTTTCACCAAGGCCAGTCCGATCATCAGCACGATCAAACCCGTCACCAGTGGTGGCAGGGCATGGCGGATGCGGCCAATGAAAAAGCCCAGGCAGAAGTGAAAGATGCCACCGATCACAATGCCGGTCATCAGCCCGGCCATGCCGGCCACGCCTGCTCCGGCAACCGCGGGAATCATGATGGGGATGAAGGCGAAACTGGTGCCTTGCACGATGGGCAAACGTGCGCCCACGGGGCCGATTCCGATGGTCTGAAGCAAGGTGGCGATGCCCGCCAGAAACATCGACATCTGGATCATGTAAATCATGTTCGGGAAGTCGGGCGAGTTCGAGCCGAACCCGAAACCCGCAGCGCCCGCCACGATGATGGCCGGGGTCACGTTGCTGACGAACATGGCCAGCACGTGTTGAATGCCCAATGGGATCGCCTTGCTCAGTGCTGGCGTGTAGTTCGGGTCTCGCAGTTGTTCCCGGGTGCCCAGGCTGTTGTTGTTCATCGTCGGCTCCAATGGAATAGGGCAGTTTGTGCATCTGTATAAACTGTATACAAATTATGTGTACTGTTCTGCCGAAGTGTTCTTGGTAGTTTCCCGGGTCTGAGGTCTGCGCGAATGCGTTAGCCGTGGGCTCTCTGTTGGACCGCAGGCAATGAAAAAGGGACGCCGAAGCGTCCCTTTGAGGGCCAGAGCCGTCTCCCTTCGTCAGGCCGCGGTATGCACAGCGGCAGCGGCCAGGGCCGTCATGTTCAACACCCGGCGCACGGTGGCCGCCGGCGTCAGGATGTAGGCCGTGCCAGCGCCGCCCATGAGCACCGGGCCGACGGTCACGCCGCCGCTGGTGGTGGTCTTGAGCACGTTGTAGAGGATGTTGGCCGCGTCCAGGTTGGGGCAGATCAGCAGGTTGGCCGAGCCCGACAGCGTGGAGTCGGCGTTGTAGCTGGTGCGGATTTCGGGCTGCAGCGCGGCATCGCCGTGCAGTTCGCCGTCGCACTCGATCTCGGGGTGCTGCGCCACGAACAGGTCGCGGGCCTGGCGCATCTTGCGGGCGCCGGGGCGCTTGGAAGAGCCGAAGCTGGAGTGCGACAGGAAGGCGACCTTGGGCGGAATGCCAAAGCGCATCACTTCCTGCGCCGCCATCCAGGCGATTTCGGCCAGTTGCTCGGCGCTCGGGTCTTCGTTGACATAGGTGTCGGCCACGAAGAGCGGTCCCTTGTCGGTCATCAGCGCGTTGACGGCGGCGTAGTTGGTGACGCCGGGCTTCTTGCCGATGATGCTGTCGATGCGCTCCAGGTGGGTCATGTAGCTGCCCACCAGGCCGCAGATGAGCGCGTCGGCGTCGCCCAGCGACACCATCAGTGAGCCGATGATGGTGTTGGAGCGGCGCACGGCGGCCTTGGCCACCTCGGGCGTGGCGCCGTTGCGCGCCATGAGCTTGTGGTACTGCTCCCAGTACTGGCGGAAACGCGGATCGTCTTCCGGGTTGCAGTTCTCGACGTCCACACCCAGGCGCATGCGCAGACCCGGCCTTTTCGATGCGCGCGGCGATCACGGCCGGGCGCCCGATCAGGATGGGTGTGGCCAGGTTGTCGTCGATGGCCATCTGGGCGGCGCGCAGCGCGCGCTCGTCTTCGCCGTCGGCGTAGGCCACGCGCTTCTTGTCTTTGGGCAAGGCCTTGGCGGCGTTGAAGATGGGCGCATCAGGATGCCCGTCTGGTACACGAAGCGGCCCAGGCTTTCGCGGTAGGCGTCCATGTCTTCGATCGGGCGGGTGGCCACGCCGGAGTCGGCCGCGGCCTGGGCCACGGCGGGCGCGATCTTCAGGATCAGGCGCGAGTCAAAGGGCTTGGGGATCAGGTAGTCGGGGCCGAACACCAGTTCCTGGCCGGCGTAGGCATTGGCCACTTCTTCGCTGGTTTCGCTCTTCACCAGATCGGCGATCTGGCGCACGCAGGCCAGCTTCATTTCTTCGGTGATGCGGGTGGCGCCGCAATCGAGCGCACCGCGGAAGATGTAGGGGAAACACAGGACGTTGTTGACCTGGTTGGGGTAGTCCGAACGGCCGGTGGCGATGATGCAGTCGGGCCGCGCGGCCTTGGCCAGCTCAGGGCGGATTTCGGGCTCGGGGTTGGCCAGCGCCAGGATGATGGGCTTGTCGGCCATGGTCTTGACCATGTCGACCGTCATCACGCCAGCGGCGGAGCAACCCAGGAACACATCGGCGCCCTTGACGGCGTCGGCCAGCGTGCGGTCGCTGGTGGTGCTGCAGTAGCGCTGTTTGGAGGCGTCGAGCTTGCCGGCCTTGGCATCTTCGCGCTCGGTCTGGATCACGCCCTTGGAGTCGCACACCAGGATGTTTTCGACCTTGACGCCCAGGCCCACCATCACGTCCAGGCAGGCAATGGCCGCGGCGCCCGCGCCGGAGACCGCGACCTTGACCTTGTCGATGTCCTTGCCCACCAGTTCCAGGCCGTTGAGCAGGGCGGCGCTGGAGATGATGGCCGTGCCGTGCTGGTCGTCGTGGAACACCGGGATGTTCATGCGCTCGCGCAGCTTCTTCTCGATGTAGAAGCACTCGGGGGCCTTGATGTCTTCGAGGTTGATGCCGCCCAGCGTGGGCTCCAGCGCGGCGATGATGTCGACCAGCTTGTCGGGGTCGCGCTCGTCCAGTTCGATGTCGAACACATCGATGCCGGCGAACTTCTTGAACAGGCAGCCCTTGCCTTCCATCACCGGCTTGGAGGCCAGCGGGCCGATGTCGCCCAGGCCCAGCACGGCCGTGCCGTTGGTGACCACGCCGACCAGGTTGCCGCGCGAGGTGTATTCGGCCGCCAGCGAGGGGTCGGCCTCGATGGCCAGGCAGGGGTAGGCCACGCCGGGCGAGTAGGCCAGCGACAGGTCGCGCTGGTTGGACAGGGGCTTGGTGGGGGTGACCGCAATTTTGCCCTTGCTGGGGGAGCGGTGGTATTCGAATGCGGCGTCGCGCAAAGCTTGTTCTGCTGGGGTCATGGGGTGTCTCCTGATCGGTTCGTCGAGGTGTCACTGTGACACAAAAATAAGCCCGCTGGCGAGCGCGGCGGGCTTTAGGCATTCTGGGCGGGTTGCCTCATGCGGGTTGCAGCAGTTCCAACAGCGTGCGCGCCACCACCTTGGTGGCCGCGCGCAGGTCTTTCAGGTCCAGGCGCTCGTCGGCCCGCTTGGCGTGGGATTCGAGCACGGTGCGCGGGCCTGCACCGTAGATCACGCCCGGGATGCCGCGCTCCACATACAGGCGCACATCGGTGTAGAGCGGCGTGCCCAGCGCCGGGATGGCTTCACCCATCACCGCCAGCGCGTGCTTCTGGATGGCCTGCGACCAGCGGCTGGTTGCCGGGCAGCGGCTTCATCGCGCGGGACAGCAGCAGGCGCTTCACGTCCACCGTGACCTGCTTGCCACCGCGCGGCGGGTTGTAGCTGGCGGCGGCTTCGGCGATGGTGCGCGGATCGATGCCTCCACTTCGGCGGGATCTTCCTCGGGGATCATGCGGCGGTCGATGTTGAGCACCACCTTGCCGGGGATCACATTGGTGTTGGTGCCGCCCACGATCTGGCCCACGTTGAGGTAGGGGTGGGTGATGCCTTCGACCTTGGAGGTGACCTTCAGGTAGTCGGCGTTGAGGGCGTAGAGCGCGTTCAGGATGTGGGTCGCGGCCTGCAGGGCATCGGTGCCCGAATCGGGGATGGCGGCGTGGGCCATGTCGCCGTGCACGGTGGCCTGCAGTTGCAGGCAGCCGTTGTGGGCCACGACCACCTGGTAGCTGAAGCCGGCGGCGATCATCAGATCGGGCTTGGTCAGGCCCTTGTTGAGCAGCCAGTCGGGGCCGACCACGCCACCGAACTCCTCGTCGTAGGTCACGTGCAGTTCCACGCCGCCAGCGAGCTTTGCGCCCAAGCGACTCGAGGGCGCGGATGGCGAAGGTGAAGCTGGCGATGTCGCACTTGCTCACGGCGGTGGCGCGGCCATAGATCTTGCCGTCCACGATTTCGCCGCCATAGGGGTCGTGCGTCCAGCCTTCGCCGGGCGGCACCACGTCGCCGTGGGCGTTGAGCGCGATGGTCTTGCCGCCGTCGCCGTACTGGCGGCGCAGGATCAGGTTGGTGATGGTCTCCAGCCCTGCGGCTTTGACCTCGGCTCTCTGGCACAGCGTGTTTCTCGGCATCCAGGCCCATGGCTGCCAGCAGTTCGGCGGTGCGCTCGGCGTGGGGGGCGTTGTTGCCAGGGGGGGTGTCGGTGGGCACGCGCACGAGCTCTTGCAGAAATTGCACTTCTTCGTCGAAGTGGGCGTCGATCCAGGCGTCGATCTGATCGAGGGGTGGTGGTCATGTTGGTGGTCTTTCCGGGGCTGGGTTGCAGGGCGTGTTCAGGCTTGGGCGACCTGGTGCAACAAATGGGAGAAAGCGCGCACGCAAAGGTCGATGTCGTCGCTGGTGGTGGATTCGAGCGGGTTGTGGCTGATGCCGCTGTTGAGGCCGCGCACGAACAACATGGCCTGCGGCATGATTTCGTGCAGTTTCATCGCGTCGTGCCCGGCGCCGCTGGGCAGGCGGTGCAGCGGCACGCCCAGCGCTTGGACAGCGGCTTCCCAGCGCGTTTGCCATTCGGGGGCGCTGGGCGCAGCGGCGGCGCGCATGGTTTCTTCCAGCGCGTGGCGCACGCCGCGGCGCTCGCAGATGGCCGCCAGTTCGGCGAGCACATCGTTGGCCAGTGCATCGCGCTGCGCATCGCTGGGCGCGCGCAAATCCAGTGAGAACCTGCATTGCCCGGGCACCACGTTGATGGAGCCGTTGGGCACCTGCAGCATGCCGATGGTGGCCACCGAGTCGCCGTCTTGTTGCGCCCGTTTCTCCGCGTAGAGCGCCAGCTCGGCCACGGCGCAGGCCGCGTCGCGGCGGCGGTCCATGGGCGTGGTGCCCGCATGGCAGGCCATGCCGGTCACTTCGCCCTGGTAGCGCACGCTGGCGTTGATGGAGGTGACCACACCCAGCGGGATGTCGAGCTCGTTGAGCACTGGGCCCTGCTCGATGTGGACCTCCACGAAGCCCAGGTACTTTGACGGATCGCGCTGCAGCGTGGCAATGGCTTCCAGCGTGGCGGGCAGGCCGGCGTGTTGCATGGCCGAGCGCATGGTGATGCCGTCGGCGTCTTGCTGCTCCAGCCAGGCAGGGTTGAAGTGGCCGGTGAAGGCACCCGAGCCCAGGAAGGTGGCCTTGTAGCGCTGGCCTTCTTCTTCGGCAAAGCCCACGACTTCGATGGCGAAGGGCAGGCGCTGCTTGGCCTGGTGCAGCTCCTGCACGCAGGCCATGGGCACGTAGATGCCGAGCCGGCCGTCGTACTTGCCGCCGTTGCGCACCGTGTCGTAGTGGCTGCCGGTGAGCAGGCTCGGCGCGTCTGGCGTGGACCCGAGGTAGCGTCCGACCACATTGCCGACCGCATCGATGTGCACTTCGTCAAAGCCGCAGTCCAGCATTTGCTGTTGCAGCTGCACGGCACAGGCGCGGTGGGCCTCGGTCAGGTAGGTGACGGTGAGCTGGCCGAGTTCGGCGTAGCCGGGGTCGGTGTGCTGCGCGAGCGTTTCGTGCCAGTCCCAGACGGCATTGCCCAAGGTCGGTTCGAAACCGAACTTGTCGTTCAGCCGGATCTCGGCGATGCGGTGGATGTTGCGCAGGCATTCGGCGCGCTCGAAGTCCAGCGGGTTGTGCAGGCGGCGCTCGAAGGTGGCGATGATCTCGGCCTTGGTCAGGCCGGTGCCGCGTGGGCCTCGCACAGCCAGAATGAAGGGGAAACCAAATTTGGCGTTGTAGTCGGCGTTGAGGCGCTGGATAAGGGCGAACTCATCGGGCGTGCACTGCGTCAGGCCGGCCCTGTTTTGCTCGTTGGTGGATTCGGCGGTCAGCGTGTTGCTCACCATGGCTTTGCCGGCGAGCTCGGGGTGGGCGCGGATCAGCGCCAGTTGGGGCTCGACGCCCGCATCGTTGAGCGCTTGCACCATGGCGAATTTGAGCGCCGCCAGCGAGGCGAAAGGGCGTTTGGCCATGGCGCGCTCGGCGATCCAGGGCGAATGCTCGTAGATGCCTTCCAGCAGCTGCACCGCAGCTTCGAGCGATGCGATGTTGAGTTGGTCCAGGGTGATGGGCATGGTGTGCGCTCTCAGGCGGTGATCGGGTGGGTGGCTGTCCAGTGGCGCGCGATGTCGATCCGGCGCGCGACCCAGACTTGGTCGTGGGACTGGATGTGGTCGAGAAAACGCTGCAGCGCGGTGATGCGGCCCGGGCGGCCGAGCAGGCGGCAGTGCATGCCGATGCTCATCATTTTGGGGCGGTCCAGGCCGTTCGGGTCGCCCTCGGCGTAGAGCGCATCGAAGGTGTCTTTCATGTACTGAAAGAAGGGGTCGGCATGGGAATAGCCCTGGGGCAGGGCGAAGCGCATGTCGTTGCAGTCCAGCGTGTAGGGCACGATGAGTTGCTGTGCATCGCTGCCGTCGGTCTTGCGCACCTTCATCCAGAACGGCAGGTCGTCGCCGTAGTAGTCGCTGTCGTATTCGAAGCCACCGAAGTCGGCCACCAGGCGGCGGGTGTTGGGGCTGTCGCGCCCGGTGTACCAGCCCAGTGGGCGCTCGCCGGTGAGTTCGGTCATGATCGCCATCGCCTCGGCCATGTGGGCGCGCTCGGTGGCTTCGTCGATGTTTTGGTAGTGGATCCACTTGAGGCCGTGGCAGGCGATGTCGTGGCCCGAGCTCCCGGAATGCGGCGGTCACTTCGGGCGATCGCTGCAAGGCGGTCGCCACGCCGAACACGGTCAGTGGCAAGCCGCGCTTTTCGAATTCGCGCAGCAGGCGCCACACGCCCGCCCGAGAGCCGTATTCGTAAATGCCTTCCATGCTGATGTGGCGCGCGGGAAAGGCCGGGGGGTTGAACATTTCCGAGAGAAACTGCTCCGAACCTGCATCGCCATGCAGCACGCAGTTCTCGCCACCCTCCTCATAGTTCAAAACAAACTGCACCGCGATGCGCGCGCCACCGGGCCAACGCGCATGCGGCACATCGCGGCCATAGCCAGTGAGATCACGGGGATAAGAGGCGGTGGAGTCGTAGAGGGTCATATGAGCAGGAAGTGACTTATTTGAGAACGCCGCAGGTACGGCTTTGCCGACCTGCCAGCGTTGCCCCTTGGGGGGTGACGCGAAGCGGCGCGGGCGGAGCCATCAACCCAACGCCAGTGACAAGTCGTTGGTGGGCTGCTTGCGATCAAAGGTCAGGTTTTCTTCGACGTGGGCCAGGTGTTCGTTCATCAGGCGCACGGCGAGTTCTTCGTCTTTGGCGGCCAGCGCTTTGACGATCTCAACGTGCTCTTCGTTGGAGTGTTCGGCCGCGTGTGTGCTTTGGTACATCAGGGTGATCAGCGCGCAGCGGGAAATCAGTTCGCGCAGCATTTCGGCCAAGACCTCGTTGCCCATGAGTTCGGCCATGCGCACATGGAAATCACCCAGCAACTCGGTGCGCCCGGGAACGTCCTGGTTCGCCACCGCCTGTTTTTCCTGGGCCACGTGTTCTCGCAGGGCCCTGATTTTGGCCGGGGTGACTTGGCGCACAAAGGCTCGGGTCATTTCGGTTTCCAGCATTCGCCGCACGGAGAACACCTGTTTGGCCTCATCGACAGAAGGGGCGGCGACGAAAGCACCCCGGGCAGGCTCCAGTCGGATCAGGCGGTTTTGCGACAGCTGGAAAAAGGCTTGCCGAACCAGGGTTCTAGAGACACCAAAATGGTCCGCAAGCTTTTGCTCGGCCAGCTTGGCGCCGGGATGCAACCTGTGCTCCACAATGGCGCGGGTCAAGGATTCGACGATGTGATGGGTGCTGGAGGTTTCCATGGCCCATCATATCCAGAAAAACAAAAAGTGTATACACTTTCAGTCGACTGAAATCACCGAAAAGGAAATGCCATGGGCCTGAGTACACACGTTTTGGACACCATGCATGGCTGCCCTGCCGCGGGCATGGGCGTCGAGCTCTACACCACCGATGGCGAAGCAGCGACCCTGGTCAAACGCTTCACGCTGAACAGCGATGGCCGCAACCCCGACGGCCCGCTGTACGACAACGCGAGCCTGAAGGTGGGTACCTTCCGGCTGGTGTTTGATGTGAAAGGGTATTTCGCGGCCAAGGGTGTGGTGTTGCCCGAGCCCAATTTTTTGAACCGCGTGGCGCTGGACTTTGGCGTGGCCCACGTCGATCAGCACTACCACGTGCCGTTGCTGGTGAGCCCATGGAGCTACTCGACGTACCGGGGGAGTTAATGCCCCCCTGCGCCGCAGGCGGCGCGGAGGCCCGCCTACTTCCCGCGTTGGCCTTCGGTCAGGGTGTCGAGCTGGAAGTTGCCACTTTTGTCCCATAGCCAGACATCGGTGTAGGTCACGCCGCCCATGCGCACAGGCGCAGGGAACGGGGCTGCGGCGTAGACAGTGCGTTCGATTTCACGCACCACTTCGGGCGCATGGTTGGGGGAGCGTGCCCAATAAAGCTTGCGCACCTGACCCATGCGGTCAATATCGATTTGCAACACGCCCACGGCGTACATCAGTGGAGGCAACTTGCCTTTGAAGATGCGCGACATGTTGCGCTGATAGAGATGTCGCGCTCCGTCGCGCCGATAGTCACGGGCGCTGCCCGCCTCGGACACGATCTCGGGCACTGGAGCGGCAGCCACGGCGGGAGCCGGTGCGGGCGCCACCGCCTCGGGCGGTGGAGGCTGGTGCTGCGGGTTTGGGCGCTGCGCAGGACACCAGCAAAGCAGTGGCGCACAAGCCAGACCAGGTCAGCAGCCGCTGTTGCACGGCGGTTCGAACCTGGCGCGCGACGGCTTGAGATGGGGCGGATGGGGTCATGGGGAAATCTCCGGCTGGGGGCCCATCGCTTGGATGGGCCGACTGGGCGGTCAATATATGGCGTACCGTGCGCAGTTTAGAGGGTCTTGGCTGGCGCCGGTGACGCGCTTTGCAGTGATACTTTTTGAAACCCGCCAAAATTGGGCCTTTCGTTCATTTGCATTGGCGCCAACGCGACACTCCACAGCCTCTCATGCCATCTGATCTGAACTGTCTGTTGCAGCACCTGGCCCATGCGCCCGCCGTATTGGTCACGGTGGCCGAGGCGCGAGGTTCGGTGCCGCGCGATAAAGGCGCCTGGATGGCGGTCGGTGCGCTGAGCCAGATTGGCACCATCGGTGGGGGGCATCTGGAGTGGGATGCCCTGCGGCAATCGCGCGAACGTCTGGCGCAGGCGGATTCTGGGGCGGTCAATGAATGGACCAAAACGGTGGCCCTCGGCCCGAGCTTGGGGCAGTGTTGCGGCGGCGTCGTGCAGTTGCGGTTCGAGTGGATCGGCGTGCAGCAGCAGGCCCTGTTGGCACAACGGCTGGCCGTGGCCGTCTCACCGGTGGCGCTGTTTGGCGGTGGGCACGTGGGGCGATCGATCGTGCAGGCTTTGCAACCCCTGCCTTATCAGGTGCGCTGGATTGACAGCCGTGACCAGGTGTTCCCCGAGAACCTCGATGGAGAGGTGTTGACGGAGCATTCAGATCCTGTGCAGGCTGCCGTGGCCGATCTGGCGCCAGGCACCAAGGTGTTGATCATGAGCTTTTCCCATGCCGAAGACCTCGACATCGGTGGCAGCCTGTTTGTTGCGTATCCGGCGGTCGAACGACCTGCCGTTCGTGGGCCTGATCGGCAGCGCCACCAAATGGGCCACATTTCGGCGCCGTCTCTCGGAGCGCGGATTCTCCGAGGGTGAATTGGCGCGCATCACCTGCCCGATCGGGCTGCCCGGCATCGTCGGCAAAGAGCCGGCGGTGATTGCGGCTTCGGTGGTGGCACAGTTGCTGCTAACGGAATCTGGCGCATGAGGGCGTGGCTTTCGCCGGGTTTTTACCCATCGGGCGGTGCTCAAAAAGTGTATACACTTTGGCCCAGTGGTCGCAGCGGAGCGGGTGCTCGGGGGACTGTCTCCGAGAGCATTCAATCGCGGCCCTCAGCCAACTCAGAGCGCCCGCGGTGGTGAGTTGAAATGTTTGACGGTTTCGCCGTCTTGTTGAGGTGCCATGGAAGCCTATCTGTTTGACTGGGGCAACCTGCTGATTCGCTGGTTGCATGTGATCGTTGCGATCGCCTGGATCGGCTCGTCGTTTCTACTTCGTGTTTCTCGACAGCAGCCTCACGCCGCCTGACGACGAGCAACTGAAAAAAGACGGCGTCAGCGGTGAGCTCTGGGCCGTGCACGGCGGCGGTTTCTACCACCCGGTGAAGTTCGCGGTCTCGCCGCCCAAGCTGCCCGACCACCTGCACTGGTTTTACTGGGAGAGCTACTCCACCTGGCTATCCGGTTTTGCGCTGTTCCTGATTTCCTATCTCTGGAATCCCAGTGTTTACCTGATCGATCCCAACATCATGGCCTGGAGCCCCGCCGGCGCCATTGCCGCGGCGCTGGCGTTTTCTGGTGGTGTTCTGGCTGCTGTACGACGCCATCTGCCGCACCCTGGGGCAAAGCAAAAATGGCGACGCCAAAGTGGGCGCGCTGGTCTTGCTGCTGGTCTGTGTGGCGGCCTATGCGGCCACCCACATGTTCGCCGGCCGCGCGGCCTTTCTGCTGATGGGCGCCATGATCGCCACCTCGATGAGCGCCAACGTGTTTTTCTGGATCATCCCTGGTCAGCGCACCGTGGTCGCCGATCTGAAGGCGGGCCGGCCGGTGGACCCGATCCACGGCCAGCGCGGCAAACAGCGCAGCGTGCACAACACCTATTTCACGCTGCCGGTGCTGTTTGCCATGCTGAGCAACCACTACAGCTTCACCTACAGCCACCCGCAAAACTGGCTGGTGCTGATCGGCATGATGTTCGCGGGCGCAGCGATTCGCCAGTTCTTCGTGCTGCGCCATGGTTTCAAGCTCGGTCGCAACAGCCATCCCTGGCCTTATGCGGCGGTGGGTGTGGCGGCGCTGCTGGCGTTGATCGTCTGGCTCAAGCCTGCGCCGACCGAGGCCGTGGCTGTGCCCGAGACCGTGGGCTATGCGCAGTTGCAGCCGGTGGTGGCGCAACGCTGCGTGATGTGCCATGGCGAAGCGCTGCAGTCCAAGGGCATACGGCTCGATTCGGAAGAAAGCCTGGAGCAGCACGCTCAGGCGATTTACCAGCAGGTGGTGGTCACCAAGATCATGCCGTTGAACAACGCCACCGGCATCACCGATGCCGAGCGGGCCTTGTTTGCGAAGTGGTTTCGAGGACCGGTAACCTCCGCAGCGCTTTGCGCCACCCCCCCGGGGGCAACGCTGGCAGACCGGCAGAGCCGGGTCTGTGGCGTTCTGTGCTTTGGGGGCATTGCTCAGACAGCTGTCCGGAAAAATGGGGGCTTGCGTTAATCTCGGCGGGTTGTCTCAATCCATCGGAGTGCCTTCATGAAAACCAAAGCCGCCGTCGCCTGGCAAGCAGGCCAGCCCCTGACCATCGAAACCGTCGACCTGCAAGGGCCCCAAGCTGGGCGAAGTGCTGGTGGAAATCAAGGCCACCGGCATCTGCCACACCGACTACTACACGCTCTCGGGCGCCGATCCTGAAGGCATCTTCCCGGCCATCCTGGGCCACGAAGGCGCGGGCATCGTGGTCGATGTCGGCCCGGGCGTGACCTCGCTGAAGAAGGGCGACCACGTCATTCCGCTCTACACGCCCGAATGCCGCCAGTGCAAGTTCTGCCTGAGCCGCAAGACCAATCTGTGCCAGCTGATCCGCGGCACCCAGGGCAAGGGCCTGATGCCCGATGCCACCAGCCGCTTCAGCCTCGACGGCAAGCCCATCTTTCACTACATGGGCACCTCGACCTTCTCCAACTACACCGTGGCGCCGGAAATCTCGCTGGCCAAGATCCGCGAAGATGCGCCGTTCGACAAGGTTTGCTACATCGGCTGCGGCGTCACCACCGGCATCGGCGCCGTGATCTTCACCGCCAAGGTGGAGGCGGGCGCCAACGTGGTGGTGTTCGGCCTGGGCGGCATTGGCCTGAACGTGATCCAGGGCGCGAAGATGGTGGGCGCCGACAAGATCATCGGCGTGGACATCAACCCGGCCCGCCAGGAAATGGCGCGCAAATTCGGCATGACGCACTTCATCAACCCGAAAGAGGTGGACAACGTGGTCGACGCCATCGTCCAGCTCACCGATGGCGGTGCCGACTATTCGTTCGAATGCATCGGCAACACCAAGGTCATGCGCGATGCGCTGGAGTGCACCCACAAGGGCTGGGGCCGCAGCATCATCATCGGCGTGGCCGAAGCGGGCGCGGAAATCTCTACCCGCCCGTTCCAGCTCGTGACCGGTCGCAAATGGGAAGGCTCGGCCTTTGGCGGCGCGCGCGGCCGCACCGATGTGCCGAAGATCGTGGACTGGTACATGGACGGCAAGATCAACATCGACGATCTGATCACCCACACCATGCCGCTGGAAGACATCAACAAGGGCTTTGACCTGATGAAGCGCGGTGAGTCGATCCGTGGCGTGGTGTTGTTCTGAGAACGGCGTGTCATCCGATGCGGGCGCATTGATGCGCCCTCTCTCAACGGTGCGGGCAGGGGTGCTGGAGGTGGCCTACTTCAGCGCCGGTGCAATCGACGGCCCTCCCGTGTTGCTCATGCACGGGTTTCCGTACGACATTCACGCTTACGCTGAAGTGGCGCCGCGGCTTGCTGCCGCCGGTTGCCGCGTGGTGGTGCCCTATTTGCGAGGCTATGGTGGCACGCGTTTTCTGGACGCTGGCACCCTGCGCTCGGGCGAGCAGGCCGCGCTGGGGGCCGACCTGCTCGCGCTCATGGACGCATTGGGCATCGAGCGCGCCGTGCTCGCTGGCTACGACTGGGGCGGTCGGGCTGCCTGCGTTGTGGCGGCCCTGTGGCCGGAGCGCTGTGCCGGCCTGGTGTCTTTGAACAGCTACAACATCCAGAACATTGCGAGGGCCATGGTGCCCGATACCCCCGCCAACGAACACCGGCTCTGGTACCAGTATTACTTCCACAGTGAGCGCGGGCGCGCGGCGCTGCAAGCGGACAGGCGTGGCGTCTGCCGCCTGTTGTGGCAGCAGTGGTCGCCCAGCTGGCGGTTTGATGAAGCCACCTTTGAACGCAGCGCCGCTGCCTTCGATCACCCCGATTTCGTGGACGTGGTGATGCACTCTTACCGCCACCGTTTCGGCCTCGTCACAGGCGACCCGGCTTATGCGGCGATCGAGCATCAGCTTGCTGCCCAGCCTTTGATCACCGTGCCGGCCATCACCTTCGATGGTGTGGACGACGGCGTGCGATCACCCGATCCGGCCGCTGCGCAAGCCGCGCGATTCGCCGGTCCACGCTCCCACCGCATCATTCCTGGCGCGGGTCACAACCTGCCGCAGGAAGTGCCACAGATCTTTGCCGACGCCGTGCTGGAACTGGTGCGCACCGGACAGTGGTCGAACGTTTGAAACCCTGCTGACCGAAAAAGCATTCGGCATGCAATTTGAATGGAGTCTTTCAGCCATGAGTTCCGCTTTCGAACGCCTTGAATTGATCAGCGAGCACGCCTGCTATGGCGGCGTGCAGCGGTTTTACAAACACATGTCCAGCGAGATCGGCTTGCCGATGCGCTTCGGTTTGTTCTTGCCACCTGAGGCCACAGCCGGAGGCAAGGTTCCGTTGCTGACCTTTCTGGCGGGGCTGACGTGCACGGAAGAGACCTTTGCGATCAAGGCGGGAGCGCAGCGCACGGCGGCCGAGCTGGGGCTGGCGCTGTTGACACCAGACACCAGCCCGCGCAACACAGGTGTGGACAGCGAAGACCACCATTGGGACTTCGGCGTGGGCGCAGGCTTTTACCTCGACGCTACCCAGGCGCCGTGGTCGGGCCACTGGTGCATGGAGAGCTATTTGCTCAAGGAGCTGTTGCCTGAAGTGATCGATGCGTTTGACCTGGATGGCGCGCGCCTTGGCCTGTTTGGTCATTCCATGGGCGGTCATGGTGCGCTGACCCTGGCCTTGCGGCATCCTGGCCAGTTCCAAAGCCTGTCGGCCTTTGCGCCGATCTGCGCGCCTTCACAGTGTCCGTGGGGTCACAAGGCTTTCACCGGCTACCTCGGACAAGACGAATCGGCCTGGGCCGAGCACGACGCGAGCGCGCTGATGGGCAAGCTATCGGCGCCAGCGTACCCAGGCGGCATCCTGATCGACCAGGGGCTGGCCGACAAGTTTCTCGCCGAGCAGTTGCACCCCGAAATGTTCGAAGCCGCCTGCGCCAATGCGGGGCAGCCGCTGCAGCTGCGTCGCCATGAGGGCTACGACCACGGCTACTACTTCATCAGCACCTTCATGGACGACCACCTGCGCCACCATGCGCAGGCGCTGAACCCGCCTGCCTGAATCGCCGGGCCTCAGTCGGTGAAGCGAGCCTCGAGCGCGAAGCCGGGCAATGAAAACGCGGCTTTCCAAGCCTGACCAGGCTCGACCGGCCAGGCATCTGTCCAGGTGCCGGTGGTGACCACATCGCCGGGCAGCAGATCCGGTGCGCCGGGGCAGGCACGCAGGGTTTCGAGAAAGTGCAGCAGGGCGCGCAGCGGGCTGCCCAGCACGTTGGCACCCTCGCCCGATTCAACCGCCTGGCCGTCGCGTGACAGCGTGACTTTTGCCTGGGCGAGCAGGGTATCGAGTGCGGCCGCATCGCTGGCCAAGGTACCGGCGGCAACCTTTGCGCCGACCAGCAAGCGGGCATGCAGCGCGCCATCGGCGATCGTGTCGGCAGGCAAAAACTTCCAGTCGGGAAGGTGCGACTGCACCACTTCAAAGCCAGGAGCGACCCAGTCGATGGCGTTGAAGAGGTCTTGCAGCGTGGCCTCAGGGGCGGGCGTGGCGCTCATGCCGAACACGATCTCAGGTTCCAGGCGTGGCTGGCAAGTGGCATGGAGCTTCACATCACCCACGCCTTCGCAAAACGTGAGGGTGCTGTCCCACACCGTGCCCCAGATCGGCGCGAACACGTTGTAGCGTGGCCAGATGGTGCGGTTGGTGAAGCCCACCTTGTAGCCGCGCGGCGCTTCGCCACGGGCAATGCGCAACGCTCGAACCTCCAGGGCGCGGGCATAGGCGGCAGGCAGATCGAAGGCGGTGTCGTTGCTCAGGGGTGCGGCCCAGAGCCTGCCTTGATCGAGGTGGTGGAGGATGTCTTGCGGATTCATGGCGCATCATAGGCACACCTGTGTCGGGTCGGCGCACCGGTGCACACTGGCCCATCCCTGGCCATCGAAACACAGCGACCAACGAAAGGAAGAAACCCATGGCGCCATCCACCTCTATCGAGCTCAGAGAATTCATCACGCGGCGGCGATCCCGCGGCCATCGCCGGTGGCCAGTATCGTCGTCCTGCATGGCCTGGGGGCTGACGGCAGCGACTTCGTGCCGATCGCGCAGGAGCTGGATCTGAGCGCCATCGGCCCCGTGCGCTTCGTGTTTCCCAGTGCCCCTGTGCGTCCCGTGACGATCAATGCCGGCTACGCCATGCGCGCCTGGTACGACATCTACCCGCCCAGTGCCGACCCTGCGTTACCTCGCCGAGAGGACGAAGCCGGCCTGCGCGAGAGCCAGGCCATCGTGCAGCAACTGCTCGACCGGGAGGCCGAGCGTGGCGTGGCGCCAGAGCGCACGGTGCTGATGGGTTTTTCTCAAGGCTGTGCCATGACGCTGCTGGCTGGGCTGCGCGCGCCGCGACGTTTGGCAGGGCTGGTGGCCATGTCTGGCTATTTGCCGCTGGGCGAGCGCACCGCCGAAGAAGTGGCGCCGGCCAATCGCGCCACGCCGCTGTTCATGGCCCATGGCGATTTTGACGAAGTGGTGGTGCCCGATCGAGGGCTTGCTGCGCGCGATGCGCTGACAGCCTTGGGCTACCCCGTGCAGTGGCAGACCTACCCCATGGGTCACGAGGTGTGCCGGGAAGAGATCCTGGATCTGAATGCCTGGCTGGTGAAGGTTTTGGCGGTTTGACCGTTCGGCTCAGCGTGCCGTTTCGGCGGGCGCCAGCAGGCCACTGAGCATTTCTGCCAACTGGGCCTCCGTGAACGGTTTGTCCAGGCGGGCCGTCACGCCGAGTGCCTTGAAATCCTTGGCCACGCCGTCGTCCACGCGGCCGCTGGCCAGGATGATGGGAATGTCGGGAAGGGTGCGGCGCACCGCGTGCACGAAGGCCAGGCCGTCCATGTGCGGCATGTGCATGTCGGTGATGATGGCTTTGATCACGCTGCGGTTTTCCGTGGCCTTGATCAAGGCGTCTTCGCCGTCCACCGCCACGATGGGGATGAAGTTCAGTCGCTGCAACACGGTCTCGCCCACTTCGCGCAAAGCCGCTTCGTCGTCCACAAACAGAATGGTTTCGCCATGGCCCTGATAAGGCTTGCTGGCATCGGGCTCTTCTGCTCCGGTGGCGGCGGTTTGCGAAGCGGGCAGGTACACGGAGAACGACGAGCCTTTGCCCACCGTGGAATACACCTGAACAAAGCCGCCGTGACCCTTGATGATGCCCAGCACGGTGGACAGGCCCAGGCCGGTGCCTTTTTCCTGGCTCTTGGTGGTGAAAAAGGGATCGAAAATGCGGTCGAGAACGTCGGCCGGAATGCCGTCACCTGTATCTTTGACCTTCAGGCACACATAGCGGCCCGGCTTGGCATCGCTGATCGAGCGGGCGTACATCTCGTCGATCTCGACCGCTGCGGCCTCCATGGCGAGCTTGCCACCATGAGGCATGGCGTCGCGTGCGTTGACGCACAGGTTGAGCAAGATCTGGTGGAGCTGGGTGGCATCGCCCATCACCATAGGCAGCGGGCTCTCGCACTTCACCTGCAATTCGATGTTCTTGGGAAAGCTGCCCTTCATCAGACTCTCGAGCTCGTTCACCAGCTGGGCCGGTTGCAAGGAAACGCGCTTGCCGTCCACCCCTTTGGCGAAAGCGAGCAACTGGCGCACCATGTCGGCGCCCCGTTTGGCGCTGTTGTGGATCATGCTGATCAGCTTGTCCTCTTCGGGGTACTGGTCCTGCAAGATGCCCATGCCCATCAGAATGGGCGCCAGCGAATTGTTCAGATCGTGGGCCACACCACCGGCGAGTGTGCCCAGGCTTTCCAGCCGCTGTGAGCGCATCTGCTGGCGCTCGATCAGCTTCATGGTCGTGATGTCTTCGTGCGACACCACGACCCGCACGGCGCCATCGCCCTGAAAGCGTTTGATGCGGCAGACAAACCAGCGTGGCTCGGTGGACCTGGGGCAGGTGTATTCGTGGAAGTGTTGGTCGCTGGTGCCTTCCAGCACCGCTGTCAATCCGGCGGCAATGGGTCTGGGCCCTTTCGTGGGCACGCCGCAAAGGTCATCGCAGTGATCGATGTAGTTGCTGCCCACATGATCGGGATTGACTTCGGACCAGGCGCGGTTCACAGCCAGGATGTGCCCTTGCTCATCCAGAATGGCCACGCGGGAGTCCAGCGCATCCAGTGTGGCGCGGGCGAAACGTTCGCTTTCAATGACACTCTGGGTCTGTTCGGCCACCCGCTCTTCCAGCGCGCTGTTGAAGCGGGAGAGTTCGCTCTCGATGCGTTTGCGCTCGGTGATGTCCATCCAGTAGCCCACGAGCTCGCCTTCACCGCTGCCTTCGTCATGGGCCAGCCGCAGCGAATCCTGTACCCAGCGGTCGCTGCCATCGCCGTTGCGAAGCCGGTATTCGTGCTGGTGCACCTCGCCATCGAGCATTTGGGGAATGGCCGCCCTGACCCGGGCCAGGTCATCGGGGTGTACCCGCTGGATCCAGAAATCGGGGTCGCTGGTGAAGGCACTGGGCGCCAGTCCCATCAGCTGGGTGGCGTTGGGGCTCACATAATTGAGAGCGAAGGGCGGCTTGTTGGAGCGGGTGTAAATGGTCACCGGGCTCGACGAGACCAGGAAACTCAAACGGGACTCGCTTTCGCGCAAAGCCGATTCGGCCCGCTGGCGCGCCAGAGCACTGGCAATCACCTCGCTCAAGACACTGAGCAGCTCGCTGACCTCAGGCGTCCAGCTCGGCATGGGCCGCATCGTGCTGTAGCCGATGATGCCCGAGACTTGTCCATTTTTCAGCAATGGAAAAGCGATCAGCGCGCGCGCGCCGTTGGCTTGCAGCACGGTTTTTTCCACCACCGCTTCTACAGGCAAGTCGTGAACTTCGGGAATCACGACCATGCCGTCGCGAGCGAACCAGCCACGCATCCAGCCGAACTGCTGCAGCTGGATATGCCTCAGAGTGTCAGGGTTGAAGGAGACATTTGGTGCGCTCCAAATGTGGGTGTTTTTCATGTTTTCTCCATCGCGCGAAATGCGAAAGAGAAAAGCGTGGTCGGCGCCGAGGTGTTCGCCGCTGGCTTGCAAAGCTGCGTTGACCGCGTCGTTGGCCTTGCTGGCCGGCGCGGCCATCAGGTGGGCGGCTGACATGCTGACCATTCGCTGCGTGTCGCGCTGTTTGCGCAGCGCCGCCTCGACCGCCTTGATGTGGCTGATGTCGGTCCGGATCGAGACGTACTGGTAAGGCAATCCGTTGGTGTCGAGAAACGGCGTGATGGTGCATTCGACCCAAAAGAGGCTGCCGTCGCGGCGTTTGGAGCAGATTTCGCCCTGCCAGACCTTGCCGCTGGTGATCGTGGCCCACATCTCGCGAAAGAAGGCGGGCGGGTGTTCGCCGGATTTGATCAGTCGGTGGTTCTGCCCGAGAACCTCTTCGCGCGAGTAACCGCTCACCTCGCAAAACAAGTCGTTGGCGTAGGTGATGTTGCCCGAGGCATCCGCCATGCTCACGATGGCATGCTCGTTGAGCGCAAGGTGTTCCCGCTGGCGCTCGTACAGCGTGGTCTCCAGGCGCTTTTGCACCAGCGCGTTCTGGCGGGAGCGACGCGCTCTGGCCGTGATCGCGGCGACCAGATGCGGCGGTTGCACAGGTTTGATCAGGAAATCGTCGCCGCCGAGGTTGAGTGCCACCAGCTGCTGGGTCATGTCTGTCTCGGCCGACAGGAACACGATCGCCAGGTGAGGACTGATGTTGCTTTCGCGCAGTGCAGCCGCCACTTCGGGGCCACTCGCTTGCGGCATGTAGACGTCGAGCACCAGCACGTCGGGCTCGAAGCGCTTGACCTCCTCCAGCGTTTGCATGGGGTCGGCAAGGGTTCGAACCTCCATGCCGGCATGGCGCAGATGGATGGCGTGGGCCTGCAGCGCCAGGGGTTCATCATCGACCAGCAAGATGCGAAAGGCCGACGCCAATGTGCGACCGGTCAGGCCGTTCAAGACCTCGATCAAACGCTCCGGCTCCAGCGGGTGGGGCAGGGTGCACTTGGCGCCCGCCCGGGCCACCGCAATGCGCGCAGGCAGATCGCCGCGATCGAGCGCCACAACCAGTGCCACGCCGGGGTGCGCAGCCAAACCGAGCTGATCGACCAGAACGGGCAGAAGGTGGGCGTCATCGCTGTCCACCATGTCGAGCACCACCGCCGAGGGCATCTCGGAACGGCTGGACAAGGCGTGTGCATGAAAACCCGCGGGGCTGCCGAACAGCTCGACCTTGAAGCCATCGAGCGTGAGGGCCGCGCGCAGCGCTTCGCCCGAAGCCTGGTTGTCGGTCACCAGGTGGATCAGGGTGCCGGGCAGGGCTTGTGCCTCGGTCTTCGCGGCCGGCGAGAGCAGCGCCGGCGCTTCGACGCTTCGCCCCGCTGCGTTGAGCAGCGCCATATCGGCCTCGAGCGTGGCCCAATGTGCGTCCGAAGGCTGCTCTGGGCTGCGCAGAAGTGCTGCAAGGTGGGTCTCGAAATGGCGAGCGGCCACCGAGACATCGTGCAGGCCGAAAGTGCCCGCCGTGCCCGTCAGGCTGTGCACCATGCGGTGCAGTGTTTCGCCGGTGCTGTGTTCCCAGCGCCCGTCAGACAGGGCGTTGAACAGCTCGGCAATCGAGTCCAGGTGACCCGGCAGGCGCAACACAAACCTGCGCTTGAGTTCGAGCAACTCCTTCGGAATGTCCATCTCCGAGGCGCTCTCCGCTTCAATCATGCCGGGCGCTCCATATGCGCCGTACCTGCTCGGCCAGCTTCATGGGGTCAAACGGCTTGGGGATCACATCGAGTGCGCCGAGCGATTTGTATTGCGCAACCTCGCTGGGCTGCACCTTGGCCGTCATGAAGACCACCGGCAACTGTTCCAGGCCTGGCGTGGCGCGCAGCGCTGCAAGGGTTCCCGGGCCGTCCATGCCGGGCATCATCACGTCGAGCAAGATCAGATCGGGGCCAAATGCTTTCACTTCGCGCAAAGCCTCTTCGCCGGAGGAGCAAATCTGAACCGTGAATCCGCCCACGGTTTGCAGCGCGATGCGGGCCACGGCCTGGATATCGGGTTCGTCTTCCACATACAAAACCCTGGAGAGTGTGTTCATGACAAAGTCTCGGTGTTGTGGCGTGGGGCTGCGGTCAATGGCGCAGGCTGGGTATCGGTTCCGGTCATGGCATCCATCAGCAGGCGCGGCGACAGGTAGGGTTTGTGCAGCACCGCGTCGACTTTCTCGCTCTCTTCGGGACCGATTCTGGATGCGCTCAAAACGATCACCCGGGCATCGGGCTGTTGCGACCGAATGGCCGGCAGCAGGTCCCAGCCGGATTCGTTGGACATGGCCAGATCCAGCAGCACCACATCGAAGCGCTCCAGCGCCACGCGGGCTTTTGCTTCGCGCATGGTGGTGGCCAGCTCAAAGTCGTATTGGTCGCCGGCCATGGTGCGCACCGCATCGTGCATGGTGCTGTCGTCTTCCACGTGCAGCACCCGCTTGTGCCCTGTCTTGCTGCGCGAGCTCACGCCGTGCAACACGTTGATGAGCTGGGTCTGGTCGATCGGTTTGGACAGCCAGTGCACTTCCTTGAGCGACTTCGGCGCTGCCCGTCGGCCTTCTTCCATTTCGGCGGCCACCACCACGATGGGCAGATGGGCCGTGATCGGTTGCTTGCGCAGCCGCTGGATCACCTCGATACCCGAGATATCGGGCAGGTTCAGGTCCAGCGTGATGGCCGTGTAGTTGCCCCGGTGGCACCACACCAGCGCCTCGGAGCCGGTGGCCACCACATCGACGGCATATCCTGCCCGGCTCAGCATGATGGAGAGCACGCGAGAGACCTCGACATCGTCCTCCACGACCAGAATGCGGGGCGTCGAAGGCACTTGCGGCGCCATCGGCTCCAGCTGGGCAAAGGACGACTCGGAATTCCAGATGGGCAATTCGAAGAAAAAGCGTGAGCCTTGGCCTTCGGTGGACTCAAAGCCCACCTTGCCACCCATGTGTTCGACCAGTTCGCGCGTGATGGCCAGGCCCAGGCCGGTGCCGCCTTTCTGGCGCGTATCGGAGGCATCTGCCTGGAAAAATTTCTGGAAGACACGCCCGTGCAGGTCAGCGGGAATGCCCGTGCCGTGGTCGATCACGTCGACCCGAACGGTCCGCTCATCGCACGCTGTCCGAACTTCAACCTCGCCGCCCTCGTGGGAAAACTTGGCGGCGTTCGACAGCAGGTTCGCCAGCACTTGCTGCAGGCGCTGGCCATCGACGTTGACCATCACACCGTCCAGCGCCTGACCGATCACATAGCGCACGCCAAAGCGCTCGGCGTAGGCGCGGTTGTCTTCCAGCGCCTGTTCAAGCAGCGTCATCAGGGGCTGCACCTTCATTTCAAAATGCAGCTTGCCTGCGAGGAGCTTTTCCATGTCCAGCAAGTCGTTGATCAGAAAGGTCAGGCGCTGGCTGTTCTTGTCGGCGATTTGCAGCATTTCGCTGATGCCCGCAGGGAGCTGGCCCATGGCGCCACCAGCCACCAGGCCGATGGAGCCTGCGATGGCGGTGAGGGGGGTGCGCAACTCGTGGCTCACGGTGGAGAGAAACTCGGATTTGATTTTGTTGGCGCGCTTGGCCTCTTCCATGGCCTCGGTGAGATCGGCGGTGCGGCGTTTGACGCGTTCGCCCAGCGAAGCCCGTTCACGGCGCAGGGCTTCATCGCGGGTTTCAATCTCGGCCAGCATGCGGTTGAAGTCGTCGACGAGGGCACCGATTTCATCGTTGCCGGCTTTCTCGGCGCGCAGCGAATAGTCTTGCTCCTGGCTGACCCGGTGGGACACCCGGGCCAGGCTCAGAATGGGGTTGGGTCAGGAAGTGGTGCAGGCGCAGGCCGAAATACGCGGCCAGTGTTGACAGGCCCACAGCGATCAGCACCATCAGCGCGAGGCTGCGAATCAGATCGACCCAGATCTGCGAAAGCTGGGCCTGCAGGCGCATGCGTCCCATCGACGGAGTCGCCGTCGACGATGGTGTGGTCGGACATCAGGACATCCGGAAACACGAAGTGGGCAATTCGTTGCAATGAATGATTGGGCGGCCGGGGCAGCACTGGCGAAGCTGAACCGATGCAAAGACCTCGCCCTGGGCGTCGATGAGGGTGGCGCTCTGCGATTTCCTGCTTGGCGCGCAGCGCATTGAGGATGCGTTTTTGCGCCGCTTCGGGATCGTTGAAGGCCAGTGCGGCCCGGCTGTTTTCCCCGATCCATGCGGCCAGCGCATGCGACCTGCTTCTTCGGCACCCTGATAGCGTGAAAACGCTGTTCCGATACTGAACACCAGTGCGATCGCCAGCAAGGCGAGCATGGTGTTGAAGGCCAGCAGCAAGCCCAGCTTGCGAACGATGGGCAGGTCGCGCAGGTTCATTTGAGCACCTCGCCCTGCCAGCTTGAGCATCTGGCTGTTGAGCGTGCAGTCCTGCGCGTTGGGCGCTGGCGAGGTTGACGTCGAAACGCACGCGGTTGTCTTGCATGTACAGGCCGATCATGCCGCCTGCCTTGGCAAAACCCGTGAAATCTCCCACGGTCAATACCTGCGCACTGCCCACACTGCGCAGGTAGGCATCGGCCCGGTCAGCGTCTGACTGGGCAATGAACAGCACGTCGCAGCCCGACCACTCGTTGGTTCCCACGCTGTTGCGCATTTCGATCGTTCGGGCGCCAATGGTGCGCCCGGCCAGCTTGGCGAACTGGCCGCCGAGTGGTTTGTCGGCCGTCGTACAGATCATCAGACGCCGGGCGTCGCCCTCTTGCGAGCCGCCCCATTGGGTGAACTTGATGAAGTTGTAGATGAAGCCGGCCTTGACCGCCTGCTCATCAGCCTGTTGCGCCATGGCTGGCCCTGCGCCCAAGGCGCAGCACAACAGGGCAAGCAGCCCCCTTGCGAGCTGCCGCCTTAGGCGAGAGCGAAACATGTCAATACTTCCAGCGAATCTGGGCCAGCAAGCTGCGAGGTGTTTCGGAGCCTGTGATGTCATCAGGCTCGTATTCCTTGTTGCGTGCCTGCAGCAGGTTGCGACCGGTCAGGCTGATCTCGAGATCGGGCGTGGGGCGCCAGCCGAGGCGCAGGTCGAAGCGCGTGTGGCTGTCGATGCCAACTTGCGGCAACTTGTCTTTGAAGTACAGGCTGTCGGTGTAGTACAGCGCTGGCATCGAGTTCCAGGTTATGCGTGAGGTTGTGCAAGGAATGCAACTGCACCATGTTTTGTGGCGAGGCTCCTTCCGAACCAAAGCCGACCACGCCCATGCTGCCTGGCCGGGCCTTGAGACTCATCTTGAGCCAGCTGTAGCTGCCATGCAGCCGCCAGGTAGGTGTGACCTGCCAATTGCCAGCGAATTCGGCGCCATAGGTTTTGCCATACATGAGGTTGGCGAAATTGATCGGCAGGGTGGCGTAACGCCCGATTTCCGGCTGGCCGAATTCACGCGAGACGATGTTGTCGTAGGTGTTGTAGAAGGCCGTGACATCGAGGTTGACGTCGGAGCCAAACTGGCCGCGATAGCCGATCTCTCTGGACAGCATCGTTTCCGATTCGATGTTGGGGTTGCCTCTCACGTTGAGCAGCAATGGCCCCATCGGCGTGGGCAGGGTGCCCACATTGGCATGGGCCGAAGTCGTTGCCACCGTGGGCGTTTGCACGGCGCGCGAGATGGCGCCCCAGAAGTTGTCGGTTGGGGTGGCGCGCCACTGCAGGCGCGCGCTGGGCTGCACTTCGACGCCGGTGTTGTCGTTGCGCTCCACCTTGGTGCCCAGGGTCAGCAGCACATCTTCCTTGAGTTGAATTTCGTCTTGAATGAAACCGCTGTAGAGCATGTTGTTGCTCTGCTCGGGCGTGGTGGCGATGGTGAAACCGCCCTTGAGCGACTCGTCGATGCGCCGCATGCCGACGCCCCAGGTGAGGTCTTGGTCAGCGGTGAGCTTCAAGCGTTGTTGCCACTCCATGTCCAGCGTATTGACCGTTTGCTTCTGGACCGCGTCGTTCGAGCTTGGCGTGGTCGAAATAGGCCTGAAGCTGCCAGTTTTCCTCGTCGCCTTTTTCGCGTTTCCAGCGGAACAACAGGTTGCCGCCCAGGAGCTTGGCGGTGTCGGGCAACATGGCAGATTGCAAGGTGCGATCTGAGACGGTCAGCACCTCTTGATCGGCTTGGCCATCGTAAACATCGCCTTGCACGGTGAAGGTGTCTTGTGCGTTGGGGGCGACTTCGGCCTGAAACCCGGCCCGCTTTTGCGACCATTCGTCGTGCGCTGCGGAGCCATCGGCTCTGTCCATGGGGTCGTGGCGGTCGAGTTTGGCATAAGCACGGAAGTGGCCGTCTTCGCCCAGCGTGCCACCGTGGCGAATGGCCACACCTTTTTCCAGATTGCCTGCCTTGGCTTCAACATAGGTGCCCTGGGTGTCTTTGGCGTGGCGGGTGATGATGTTGATCACGCCGTTGACGGCGTTGGCGCCCCACAGGGTACTGCCCGAGCCGCGGATGACTTCAATGCGCTCCACGTCTTCCAGCAAAACGTCTTGTGCTTCCCAATAGGTGCCCGCAAACAGCGGGTTGTAGAGCGAGCGGCCATCTTGCAAGACCAGCAGCTTGCCGCTGTAGCGGTTGCTGAACCCGCGAATGCTCACGGCATAGCGGCTGGCGTCAATGCGCGAAACCTGAACGCCGGGCACCGTGCGCAGCAATTCGGGCACGTTGGTGGCGCCCGAGCGGCGAATTTCTTCGCGGCCAATGGCGTAGATGGCGGTGGACGCATCGGCCAGGCGCTGCGGCCGCTTGGCCGCCGAGCTCACCTCGATCGTCATCAGCTCTTCCAGCGACAGCCAGGTGGGGTCTTGCTGTGTGGCGGCCCAAGCCTGGCCCATCAGCGCCATCGAGGCCACGATAGCCAGCGGCAATCGCTTGAAAGATGGCGAAACGGCGCCCGCTTTCTCGACGGTGGTGTGGGCTTCTGGGGGCAACTTGCAATGTGGCATGGGTTTCTTCGGTTGGCAGGATGGGCACAAACGGGGTAGCTGAGTGAACGGGTTTCCTTCACTTCACCCTCTATCGACACAATTTTTACAAACCTTAGGACAGGCCAAGCGCCATTATTCGTGGGTAAATGCACGTCTGTTCCGGTTTTGATGCGGCTGCGGGTCAACGGGCCGAAGGGCTGGTGTGAACAAAGTCTCGCTCGGGGCGCGCCACCATCCAAGGCAGGCTGCGCTCCATGTGTAAGTCCAAAGTATTTTTTGGCCGACCTGTTTGCTGCAGTGCCCTGCCGCTGCATTGATGCAGATCAGGTCGGTTCCCGCCTGGCGGAGGATGATGACGCATGGTGCGGCCTGTGCTCTGGCTGGGCTGGGCGGTTTGTCCGAATGGGTTGGCCCATTCGGGTGTGTGTTGGCATGAAACGAGAGGAGTCGGTATGCGACTGAAAGACAAGAATATCCTGATCACCGGTGGCGCCAGCGGCATCGGGCTTGGCCACGGCAGAGCGCTGCCTGCAAGAAGGTGCCAATGTGGCACTGGCCGATCTGGCGGGGTCAGAGGGTGGCGCGCGCGCGCGCCGAACTGGATGCCCAATACGCGGGGCGCTGCCTGTTCGTGGCGGTGGACGTGACCTCGACGGAGCAGGTCGATCAGATGATGGCCGCCACCGTCAAGGCCCTGGGTTCGCTCGATGGGGTGTTCAACAACGCCGGCATCGGTGGCCTGAGCCCGGCCGACACCTATCCCGACGAAGAATTTCTGCGCATCGTCGACATCAACCTCACCGGTGTGTTTCGCGTGGCGCGCGCCTCGCTGCACCAGATGTACAGCCAGGGCAGCGGCAGTCTGGTGAACTGCGCGTCGATCCTGGGCGTGTTCGGCCAAAGCATGACCGCGGCCTATTCGGCGGCCAAAGGTGGCGTGGTCAACCTGACGCGCACGCTGGCGCTGGAGTCGGCCGGCCAAGGGCGTTCGCGTCAATGCGGTGGCGCCGGGCTACATCGACACGCCCTTGCTGTCGCTGCTGGACGATGCCACCCGCCAGGCCCTGATCCAGATGCACCCCATCGGGCGGCTGGGCCGCGCCGAAGAGGTGGCCAACGCCGCGCTGTTTTTGCTCAGCGACGAAGCCAGCTTCGTGACCGGCTGCCAACCTGCTGGTGGACGGTGGCTTCACCGCCGGCAAGTCCTGAGGGGGGCGCTGGTTCAGCGCTGCGCGCGCGCTCGGCCAGCGCGACGGCCAGCCGGTTGTGGCGCTCCAGCAGCGGCCCGAGATCGACGGTGGTGAGCTGGCCGTCGCGCACCACCACGCGACCGTTGACCACGGTGTAGGCGGCCTGCGGGCTGGCGCACAACAGCAGGCTGGCCACGGGGTCGTGCACCGCGCCGCCGGCGAAGCCGAGCGTGCGCAAATCGAACAGGGCGAGGTCGGCGCACATGCCGGGGGCCAGGTGGCCAATGTCCTGTGCGCCCCAGCACCTGGGCGCCGCCGCGCGTGGCCATGTGCAGCGCATCGCGCGCCGTCATCTCGGCGGGGCCCAGGTCGCAGCCGAAAAAGGTTTTGCCATCGCGTGTTTCGGGCGGCTGCAGGGCGCGGCCCACGCGGGCCAGCAGCAAGGCCTGGCGTGCTTCGTTGACCATGTGTGCGGCATCGTTGCTGGCGCTGCCGTCCACACCCAAGCCCACCGGCACGCCCGCATCCAGCATGCGCCGCACGGGCGCGATGCCCGAGGCCAGGCGCATGTTGCTGCAAGGGCAGTGGGCCACGCCGGTGCGGCTGGCGGCAAAGAGCGAGATGCCTTCGTCGTCCAGCTTCACGCAGTGGGCATGCCACACGTCGTCGCCCAGCCAGCCCAGCTCCTGCGCGTATTGGGCCGGGGTCTTGTTGAACTTCTCGCGGCTGTAGGCGATGTCGTGGTCGTTTTCGGCCAGGTGGGTGTGCAGGCGCACGCCCTGGCCTTTGAAGCTGCGCGCGAGCAGCGCGCTTTGCTGCATCAGCGCGGGGCTGACCGAAAACGGTGAGCAGGGCGCCAGCGCGATCTGCAGCATGGCGCCGTGGCGCGGCGTCGTGCCAGGTTTCGATCAGGCGCTGGCTGTCTTTCAGAATGGCGTCTTCGTGCTCCACCACGCTGTCGGGCGGCAGGCCGCCCGGCGCTCTGGCCCACGCTCATGCTGCCGCGCGTGGCCATGAAGCGCATGCCGATGGCTTGCGCGCGCTTCGATGCTGTCTTCCAGCCGCACGCCGTTGGGGTAGATGTAGAGGTGGTCGCTGCTGGTGGTGCAGCCGCTCATGAGCAGCTCGGCCATGGCCACCTGGGTCGACACCTGCACCATCTCGGGCGTCAGCCCGGCCCAGATCGGGTACAGCCCGCGCAGCCAGCCGAACAGCTCGGCGTCCTGCACGCCGGGGATCGCCCGCGTGAGGCGACTGGTACATGTGGTGGTGGGTGTTCACCAGGCCGGGCGTGACCAGGTGGCCGCGTGCGTCGATCACTTCAGTGGCCTCGCTGCGCAGCGCCGGTGGCAGCTCGCCGGCCGGGCCCAGCCATTCGATCTGGTTGTTGCGCACGAACAGGCTGGCGTCTTTCAGTTCGCGGCCTTTGGCCGGGTCGGCGTGGTTGAACGTGGCGATGCAGGTGGCGTTGTCGATGAGCAGGGAAGACATGTGGGTGTGTGGCAGGGAGCTTGGCGCCATTGTGATTCAACGCCGGTCGGCCGCGAACCGCGTTGCCTGTCCTTCTTCCCTACGAACGGTATTTGAAGGCCGGCACCACATCGATGCACCGACAGCGCGGGCAGCGCCGAGCCATCGGGCGCGGTGCTCAGCATGCCGCTGTTGGACAACTGGGCAAAGCCGTGCACCAGCGACCAGATCATGGTTTCGGCGCGCAAGTCGGCGTGGGGCTTGTCGGCCTTGTCCCAGTCCAGACCGGCGGAGATTTCCCGCAGGACACCGTAGCTTTCGGCGCCAGCGGTCTGCAGCTCGGCATCGTCGAGGTCGCACAGATCCGACGAAAACATCAAGGCGAACAGGTGCGGGTGTTCCTGGGCAAAGCGCACATAACCTTGCATGGCAGCGGCCAGCTTGGCGGTGCGGCTGGCGCGTTTGGGCAGCCCTGCGCGCATGAAGGCCACATGGCGGCGGTAGCCCTCAGCGGCCATGGCGGTGTAGCAGGCGCACGCAAATGGGCGAAGTGGTTCCTGGGCGCGGCATGGCTCACACCCGCCCTGGCCGCGATGGCGCGGAGCGACATCTTGCCAGACCCCCTTCTTCGAGCAGCGCCAAGCCCTCGGCGATCAGGGTGTTGCGCAGGTCACCGTGGTGGTAGGTCCGTGGAGGTGGTCATGGGTCGAACGGCGGTCAGCAGAGCGGAAAAGAAGTTTCCACTGTCAATATTTTACTTGCGTGCACGCCGGGTGTCTGTCGTATATTGACACTGTCAATTTCAAATGGCCGTGCGTTTCGGACCCGGCCGCAACGCCCCTCGACTCAAGAGGTTTCAAATGGCATGGAATTCCACCTTTTCGCTCATCGGCTCGCTGGCCATGCTGGGCTGGCTGGTTTTGTTGCTCGCTCCACGGCGTTGGACGCGTGCTGGGCTGGGTGCCGCGATGGCTGGTGCCTGGTGCGATTGCCTTGGTCTACACCGCGCTGATGGGCGCGCACTTCGCCGCATCGGGCGGTGGCTACGGCTCGACTGGCCGAGGTGCGCCAGCTGTTCGCTTCGGACCCGGTGCTGGTGGCCGGGTGGGGGCACTACCTGGCCTTCGACCTGCTGATCGGCGTCCTTGCTGGCCGACCGCATGGACCGCGCCGGCGTGCCGCGGCTGCTGCAGGCGCCGGTGTTGCTGGCCACCTTCATGTTTGGTCCGGCCGGCTGGTTGCTCGGCATGTCACCGAGGCCGTGGCCCGAGCCGGTCGCGCCGAGCTGAGCCATGACCACCGCTCCGGAGGCTTCGATTTCCCGTCAACGCATCCGTCTTGCCCCCAGGCCTCCGCCAGCACCACGCTGCGCGCCCTCCTCGGATTCTCGCTCGGCCTCCTGCTGTGCTCTGGCGCAGCGGCCTGGCTGGACACGCGGCAGCTGGACGGCGCCAACGTCTGGCTCAAACCCGCCAAGTTCGCCTTGTCCTTTCGTGGTGCTCTACGGCACGCTGGCCTGGGTGGTGCAAAGGCTGTCGCCGGCGGTGCAGGCGCAGCCCGTCCTGCGTTTCACGCTGACCGCGTCATGGTGCTCGCCACCTGGACCGAGATGGCCTACATCGCCGGCCGCGCCGGGCAGGGCCTGCACTCCCACTTCGCCGTTGGCCTCACCGCTGGAATCGATGCTGTACAGCCTGATGGGCGTGGGCGCCCTGAGCCTGGTGGTCGGCATCGCCATCGTGGGCTGGCTGGTCGGGCAAGGACACCGGGGCGCGGCTGGGCCCGGCGCTGCGCGAGGGCGTGTTGTGGGGTTTTGGGCTGTCGGCGGTGCTGACCCTGATCACCGCGGGCTACCTTGTCGAGCAACGGCGGTCATTTTGTGGGCGTTCCCAGCGGCGGCGCGGCGGTGTTGCCGGGCGTGGGCTGGTCGGGGGTGGGTGATTGCGGCCGGCCCATTCCTGCGCTCCTGCCTCAGGTGTTGCCCTTGGCCGCTGTATGCGATGCAAGCGGTACCGGTCGTGGGGCTTGGCTTGCGCTGGACCCTGCCGGTGGCGTGGCGGTGCCGGCTGCCGGGGTCCGCCTTGACGTTTCTTGGCGGTCCCTGTATCACCTTGGGCACCCTGAGCGGTGTTCGCGCAGGCTTTGCTGGGCCTGCCGCTGGTTCGGCTCTGATCGGGGCTGCACTGCCCACTTTCCTGGCCTCGCCAGGCGCCCGAAGACCGATCCCTGCGGTAAAGGGATAATCAGGGGTGTTCCCAACCGGCCGACAGGCGGGGCGGGAAGCCGGCCACAAACCGCGCCGAACCCGGCCGAAATGGGTGGTTCTGGCCGGCCGAGCTGGACACAAGCTGAAAACACGACCCCGGCGCCCTGGTTTTGCCAAGGCGTTTCGCCCAGATTCCGGGCGGCTGGCCACCGCCAGAAGGTCGTTTTTTGGGGCATTCCGCAGGGAATTTCCCGCGGGTTTTCATTCTTTTACACAACAGATTTGCGCTCCCCGGCGGGGCGCCGGGAGCGTTTTTGCGCGAAAGTTTCAATCGGTCGGTCTCATCGGTCCGCTTTGGTGCGCCAGCTCAGCGAGGGCATGTGGCGTGGGCGCGGCTGCGCCTGCGGGCCAGGACTTCGCCGAGCGCCTGGGCGCCTGGCTCAGCGTGGCCGACGCGATCACGCTGCGCTCCGCGCTGCAGACCATTCCCGCCGCGCAGCCCGGCCAAGCCAGCGGCCGCCGCGGTGCCACCGGCGCGCACAGTCGCTGACCGATGAGCTGCAGCGCGTTCGCGCCACGCTCACCAAATCCATCACCTCGGTGGAGCCTGCCCAGCCCCACGCGGGGCAGGGCCGACCACTCGTCCCATGGCGCCGCTTGCCGCGCCCGCTGATTGCCGCTGGATCCCGCCGCCGAATTCGCCATGCTGCACCAGCGCTATGTCGAGCAACAGCGCCGCATGGAAATGAGCGTGGACGCCTTGCGCAGCCATGCCCGCGAGCGTGCTCTCCGCGGCTTCGCCCGAGCTGGCGCAGCTGGCCGCGCTCGACGGCGTGATGGACCAGATGCTCGGTGGGCGAGAGCAACACCTGTTGTCCACCGTGCCCGCTTTCCTCAAGAAGCGTTTCGAGCAACTGCGCCGTCAGGCGGCTGCCGAGGAAGCTGCGAACGCCGAAACGCTGTTCGACGGCGCCGAACCCGCCACGACAACCCGCCTGGCTGGTCCAGCTGGCCGCCGAGTTCGAGCAAGCCCTGCTGGCCGAACTCGATCTGCGGCTGCAGCCCATTGCCGGCATGGCCGAAGCCCTTGCGCACGCCAGCCACTGAACACCTATTGAGTCAGTCCCAACCACATGAACAGCAGCAACACAACACATCTCGCCCACATGGGCCGCTCTGGGCGCCTTTGCGCTCGGTCTGGCCGCCATCGGCTGGGTGGGCGCCGGCTTCGTGGGCACCAGCCACATCGCCCTGGCCATGACCTTTGCCATCGCCGTGGCCTACCTCGCTGGCGCGCTGGAGATTCGCCGCTACCGGGGCCTGACCAACGGCCTGGCCACCGCGCTGGCCCAGGTGCCCGAGCCGCTGAACCAACTCGGCGACTGGCTGCCCAGCGTGCCCCAGCCGCTGCAACATGCGGTGCGCCAGCGCATCGAAGGCGAGCGCGCTGCCTTGCCCGGCCTGTCGCTCACGCCCTACCTGATCGGCCTGCTGGTGATGCTCGGCATGCTGGGCACTTTCCTGGGCATGGTCGTGACCTTCAAGGGCGCGGTGTTCGCGCTCGAAGGCTCGGCCGATCTGGCGGCCATCCGCGCTGCACTCGCCGCGCCCATCAAAGGCCTGGGCTTTGCCTTCGGCACCTCGGTGGCCGGTGTGGCCACCTCGGCCATGCTGGGCCTCATGTCGGCGCTCAGCCGCCGCGAGCGGCTGGCCGTGGTGCGCACGCTCGACGCGCGCATCGCCACCGTGTTCCACCCGTTCACGCTCGCTTTCCAGCGCAACGCCTCGTTCGCCGCCATGCAGGCGCAGGCCAGCGCCTTGCCCGCCGTGGTGGACCAGTTGCAGGCCCTGATGACGCCAGATGGAGCAACGCGGCCAGCAGCTCGATACCCAGTTGCAGAGCCGCCAGGACCAGTTCCACAAAGAAGCCGCTGCGGCCTACACCGGCCTGGGTCAGACCGTGGCGCTGTCGCTGAAGGAAAGCCTCACCGCCAGCGCGCGCATCGCGGGCGAAACCATCCAGCCCGTGGTCGAGTCGGCCATGAAGGCCATTGCCGAGGAGTCGACGCGCCTGCATGGGCAGGTGAGCGAGTCGGTGCAGGCGCAGTTGAAGGGCCTGTCCAGCGAGTTCAGTGCCACCACCGGATGCCGTCGCCGACACCTGGAAGCAGGCCCTGGACACCCAGGCCAAAACCAACACCGAACTGGTGAGCGGGCTGGGCCTGGCCTTGGTCGGGTTCAACGAGACGCTGGAGCAACGCAGCCAGGCGCTGCTGGGCAACGTGAGCGAAGCCATGGGCCGCCAGCAAAGCGAACAAGCCCTGGCCGAGCAGAACAAGCAGGCCGCCTGGGCGCAGACGCTGCAATCGCAAGCGGCGGCCAGCGAAGCCATGGTGGGCCAGCTGAGTGAAGCCCTGGCCGGCTTCAGCGACACCTTCGAGCAGCGCACCAGCGCCTTGCTCGACCAACATGGGCGAGAGCATGGGCCGCGTGCACAGCGAACAGGCCGAAGCCGAGCAAGGCAAGCAGGCCGCCTGGGCGCAGACCCTGCAGTCGCAGGCCACGGCCAGCGAACAGATGGTGGCCCGGTTGAGCGAAGCGCTGGCCGGATTCAACACCACGTTCGAGCAACGCGCCAGCGCCTTGCTGGCCAACGTGGGCCAGGCCATGAACCAGTCGCAGGCCGAACATGCCCAGGCCGAGCAGCAAAAGCAGGCCGCCTGGACGCAGGCCCTGCAAACCATGGCGGCTTCGCTGCAAAGCGAATGGCAAACCGTGGGCAGCCAGAACCTGGCGCAGCAACAGGCCGTGGGCGAGTCGCTGGCGCAGGCTGCCGCGGCGATTCAGCGCAGCGCCACCGAGCAAGCGCGCCAGACGCAGGAAGAGATGTCGCGCCTGCTGGCCGCATCCGAAGCGCTGGTGAAAGCGCGCAGCGAAGCCGAAGCCCAATGGGCCGCGCAACAAGGCGAGCGCATGGACCAGCTCGCCGGCCTGTGGCGCAGCGAACTGGCCGCCTTGCGCATCGGAAGAAAGCGCGCGCGGCGAATCGGCCGTGGCGCGCCTGGCCGACTGGCAAGACGGTCTGACCACCCAGCTGCAAACCTTGCGCCGCGAAGAAGACCAGCGCGGCGAAGCGGCGGTCAACCGCCTGGGCGAGCTGCAAACCGCCATGGCCAGCCACCTGGCCACGCTGGGCGAAGCGCTGGAAGCGCCGATGACGCGCCTGCTGGAAACCGCCTCCGAAGCGCCCAAGGCCGCGGCCGAAGTGATCGCGCAACTGCGCCAGGAAATGAGCCACCTCACCGAGCGCGACAACCTCGCGCTGCAAGAGCGCACCGCGCTGGTGGGCAACCTGGGCACGCTGCTGCAAAGCGTGGAACACGCCACGGGCGAACAACGCGCCGCCATCGAATCGCTGGTGACCTCGGCCACCAGCGTGCTCGACCAGGTGAGCCAGCAATTCAGCGCCACGCTGGAAACGCAGGCCAGCAACACCAACGAAGTGGCCGCGCAAGTGGCCGGCAGCGCGGCCGAGCTGGCCAGCCTGGGCGAAGCGTTTCACCACGGTGTGCAGCTCTTCAGCGAGTCCAACCAGAAGCTGGTCGACAAGCTGCAAAGCATCGAAGGCGCGATCGCGCAGAACATGGCGCGCAGCGACGAGCAACTGGCCTACTACGTGGCGCAGGCGCGCGAGGTGATCGACCTGAGCATCAGCTCGCAACAAGGCATCGTGGAAGACCTGCGCCGCCTGCGCGGCAGCAGCGGCAAAGCCGCCGCGCCGGGAGCGCCGCATGATCGGTGCGGAGTTCGAAGCCAACGCCACAGCAGCGAAGACGATGGCGTGGAGCAGGCCGCGCCGGTGTGGGCGGTGTTCGGCGACCTGATGGCCGGCGTGGTGGGCGCGTTTGTGCTCATCCTGATTTCGGTGCTCGCCATGCAGATGGATCTGGTGACCAGCCTGCAATCGGAAATCGAAAAGCGCCACCAGGAAGAAGCCCGCCGCATGGCGCTGGAAAAGGCGCTGGCCATTCCGCTGCAGTCGGGCCGCGTGACGCTGAACAACGGCCGCATCGGCATCAGCGGCAGCGTGTTGTTTGACCTGAATTCCGACGAACTGCGCGAAGAAGGCCGCCTGCTGCTGCAAGAGCCTGGTGCCGCCGCTGCAGGTGTACCTGAGCGAGACCGGCCAGATGCTCATGGTCAGCGGCTTCACCGACGACCGCCCGATCCAGGAAGGCAACCTGCATTTCAAGGACAACCTGGAGCTCTCTGCCCAGCGCGCGCTCAACGTGACCCGCGTCGCTGATCGCCGAAGGCATGCCGCGCGCACAGGTGTTCAGCGCCGCCTTCGGCGCCGAGCAGCCCGTGGCCTCCAACGAAGATGCCGCAGGGCAGGGCGCAGAACCGGCGCGTGGAAATGGCGCCGGTGCCGCGCACCGCGAATGTGAAGGCCGGGGCCAACGGCGCTGCTGCGGCTTCAACCGCGCAGCGGCGCAAAGGCCACCGGCCAATGAGCGAGCGACACGGGGCCGGACGGCGGCTGGCCGGGTTGCAGGACTTGCTCGCGCAGGTGGATGCGCTGCGCAGCCGCAGCTGCCGGCGGCGCGCCGCCGTCTGGACCCGGTTCGCCTGCATTACATCGAAGCCCTGGCCCGCCGCCTGCAGGCTGCGCCGCCTGCGGTGCAGACAGGTGTTGCAAGCCAAGCTGGCAGCAGCGCTGAAGGCGCTGGGCGGCGGCGCTGAGACAGCGCGCCCGCTGCTCATCCGGATCCGGTCGAAGCGCCGTCGCTGCCATGCACCCCGAGCCTGTCGAAGGGCTCACCGAACGCCCTGGCGCCGAAACGGCCCAAGCCCAAAGCCCGGCCAGAAGCGGCACCGCCCGCCGCCCCGCTGTCGCTGCTGGGCCAGCTCAACCAACACATCCAACGGCGTCTCGGCCGTCAGGCGCCCAGCGGGCCAGACAGCCAGCCCGCAAGACCTCAAAAGCGCCGTGCGCTTCCGCGAAACCTGGGCCCGCATCAGCGCCGAAACCGAAGTCGACAAGGCCGCCCACCGCGCCCCTGAAAACGCCGGCCCGCTCAACGCCCACAACCTCGTGCTGCGCACCCTGGCCCTCATGCGCGAACTCTCGCCCGACTACCTGCGCCGCTTCATGGGCCACACCGAATCGCTGCTGTGGCTGGATCAGGCCTACGGGCAGCTGAAGCAGCCTGCGGGCAAAGCCAAGGCGGGCAAGGGCGGTCAAACCAGGATGTGAATCCGACGCTGGTGCGCGACGTGTGGTCGGTGTTCTTGCTGCGCAGCTCTTGGGAGGCTCGCTTTCGACCGAGGGTGTGTGGAAACACATTCCTACAGCGATCAGTCTCAGCACTGCGATTTTGTTGGGCTCTGTTCACCGGTTTCGATCGCTTTCGAAGCACTTGCGCGGTTTTGCAAGCTCCCAGAGGGTTCCTGGAGGCCCGTGTTGGCAGCAAGCTGCGCCTTGTCGCTGCGAGCGTTGGTGACCTCATGCGCGACGATCAAATGGTGCTTGGCATCCACGGCCACTTGCACGTTGTAGGCGACCATGCCAGAACCCCTGCCACTGGTGGCCATGGAACGAGCGTCCGGATCGGTCAGCGAGATCTGCCCTTCAGTTGTTCCTTGACCTCAGCCCGCACGCGCATCTGCTGGCGCAGCTGCGCAATCTTGTCTTGCAACCGCGTGGCCTTGGCCTCCAGTTCGACTGGCTGCGTAAGGTCCGCCGTCTCCAGTGCCGTCAAGTATCGCTGAATCGCTCTCCTCGATCTGCTGCTGACGTTTATCGATCTTGCCGGTGGTGAAGTTGCGGCCCCGCGTATTGACCGCCTTGAACTTGCTGCCGTCAATGGCCACCAGCGCCTGGCTGAACAGCTTGAGTTCTCGGCACAGCGTCACGAAGCGGTGACAAACATTGCGAATGCCGGCACCGTTGTCGCGACGGAAGTCGGCAATCGTTTTGAAGTCGGGCGCCAGGCAGCCAGTGAGCCACATCAATTCGACATTGCGTTGGCACTCGCGCTGCAGGTGTCAGCTGGACTGGACCCGGTTGAGGTATCCGTAGATATGGATCTTCCGCAGCACCGCCGGGTGGTAGGACGGGCGACCCGTAGCGGCAGGCGTTGGTCCGTCAAAGCCCAGTGCCGACAGGTTCAACTCGCCAACGAAGGCATCAACCACCCGTATCGGGTTGTCTTCAGCGATGAAGTCATCCAGACATTCTGGCAGCAACGTGACCTGCTGCCTGTCCTGACCTTCAACGTATCTCGACATATTGACTCCTAAGTCCAATATGTCTGTGAACTCTCCCGAGTTCGGCTGCGGGCAGAAATAGGGTTTTCACACAGCCTCGACTCTAAGGAGCCCTTTGTGAGTTGTCACAAGGAACGACTGCTCTTCTTCGGAACTTGTCCCTCGCACGCGCAACCGTAGTAGCCAGTGATAGTGAAAGTGATGCCCAAGACCTGGGTCATAATCATTATCATGTGGTTGAATTTCCTTGACTTTCGACGATGTCCGGTAGGCTGTGCTCCTGTGCATAGTCGCGTGAGATCAGGGCGTTCGGTAGCCACGGGGTCGGCGCGCTTTGGCGCAAACTAGGGCCGACATGCCCTCGCTGTTTCGCCTCAATCTTTATCAGCACCTGGCACTGTTCCACCGGCTGGGCGATCTTGATGACGCCGTCATGACGGCAGCCGAGATCGTTACCAGCAGCATCAGGCAGGGCGGCAAGTTGATGATCTGCGGCAACGGTGGTTCGGCGGCCGATAGCCAGCATATTGCTTCCGAGTTCACCGGGCGCTTCATTGGCGATCGCAGACCGCTGGCTGCGCTGGCGCTGGGCAGCAGCGTGCCGGAACTGAGCTCCATTGGCAACGACTACCGCTTCTCCGAGGTGTTCGCGCGGCAGGTTGAGGGCCTGGGGCGTGCCGGGGATTGCCTGATGGCGATTTCTACCTCGGGCAACTCGGAGAACGTGGTCCGTGCGGTTGAGGTCGCGCGAGATACCGGCATCGTCACCATCGGGTTGTTGGGCCACGACGGTGGCCTGCTGGGCCGCCTGTGCGACCACGCGGTGGTGGTGCCTGAGCGCGCCACCGCCCGTATACAAGAGGCGCACATCCTGATCGGTCATACGATCTGTGGTGCGGTGGAGCAGCAACTGGGCCTGGCGCCAGAGTCCGGGGATCTTGCATGACCCCGACGCGGGAGCAGCTTGCGGGTTGCCGGGTGCTGGTCGTCGGCGACGCGATGCTGGACCGCTATTGGTTTGGGTCGGTCGATCGCATCTCACCTGAGGCGCCGGTACCGGTGGTGACGGTACAGCGCGAAGAGGATCGCCTGGGTGGCGCGGCCAACGTCGCACTGAACCTCCGGCGCCTTGGCGTGGTGACGACTCTGCTGGCCGTGGTGGGTGATGACGGATCGGCGACCACCTTGCAGACCCTGCTCGGACGAGAAGGGATT
Source organism: uncultured beta proteobacterium (assembly GCA_963698635.1). Taxonomy (GTDB): domain Bacteria; phylum Pseudomonadota; class Gammaproteobacteria; order Burkholderiales; family Burkholderiaceae_C; genus Hydrogenophaga. The sequence goes on along the minus strand of CAVORS010000013.1, from coordinate 25,383 downwards.
GTTCCCCGTCTGGAGCGCGACTCCGGACTCAAGACCATCGTAAAGTTGCGCGTGATCGGTCAGTCGCAGCAGCTGCTCCGCATGGACTTCGAGAGCACGCCGGGTGGCGCGGCGACCGAGCGTCTGCTGGCAGGCTTCGAGCAGGCTGTTGTCGGAGCCGATCTGGTGCTTTTCAGCGATTACGGAAAGGGTGGACTGGCCCAAGTCGCCCGGATGATCGATCTGGCACGGCGCGCCGGCCGTCCGGTGCTGGTGGACCCCAAGGGTAGCGATTACAGGCGGTACGCTGGGGCAAGCGTGATAACCCCCAATCGCGCGGAGCTGAGGCAGGTGGTCGGGCCTTGGCTGGACGAGGCGGATCTCGGGCATCGGGTGGCCCAGCTGCGGCAGTCGCTGGGCCTGGCGGCACTGCTGCTGACACGCTCCGAGGAAGGCATGACCCTGTTTGACGGCGGCTCCGACCGGCTGGATGTGCCGGCGCTGGCGCGTGAGGTCTTCGATGTGACCGGTGCTGGCGATACCGTGATCGCGACCCTGGCCGCCATGCTGGCGTGCGGCATGCCACTGCGTGAGGCCGTGCAGGTGGCCAACCTCGCAGGGCGCCTCGTGGTCGGGCGGTTCGGCACCGCCGCGGTGAGCTACGAGGAACTCTTCCCATGAAGCGCCGCCCGGTTGCTCCGGAAGCGCTCAGCCTCGCGGTGCGCAGCACAGAGGCTCCTTCTGTGAGTATGGATAAGTTGGTGCTCGAAGACGCCGAGATCGAGGCGCGTGTGTCCGCCTTGGCCGGGCCAGTGGTGTTCACCAACGGCGTGTTCGACATCCTGCACAGGGGCCACGTCGCCTGTCTCCAGGCCGCGCGGCGGCTGGGCGGGGCGCTGGTTCTGGGACTCAACAGCGACTCGTCGGCGCGGCAGCTGGGCAAGGGACCGGACCGGCCACTGAACCAGGAACTTGACCGGGCCTTCGTGCTGGCCGGCCTGGAAGCGGTGTCGCTGGTGATCCTTTTTGGCGAGCGGACACCGGTGGCACTGTTGAAGCGTGTCCGTCCGGCCATCTACGTCAAGGGAGGTGACTACGACATGGAATCGCTGGAAGAGACGGTGGTTGTTCGGTCGTGGGGCGGGCGTTCGATCGCCATCCCGTTTGTCGAAGGCTATTCGACCAGTTCACTTGATCCGGCGTGCGCGGGACGCTGACGCATGAAGCGCGCGGTGTTCCTCGATCGGGACAGCGTGATCAACCGGGATCTAGGTTATGTTCACCGTTGGGAAGACTTCGAGTTTCTGCCCGGTGTGCTCGACGCGGCATGCCGCCTGGCGTCAAGCGGCTGGACGCTGGTGGTGGTCACCAACCAGTCGGGCATCGCCCGCGGCTACTATACCGAACACGCCTACGGTGCACTGACAAGCAAGATGGAAGAGGCCTTCTCCCGACACGGGGCGCCGCTGGCGGGGGTGTACCACTGCCCTCACCATCCCGCAGGCCGGATCACCAACCTGGCCGTTTGATCGCTGCGGCTCGCCGCAAGCCCGCGCCGGGTCTGTTTGCCAGGAGCCCGAGAACGAACTAGTGCTCTGCTTTGCCCGACTCGGTGATGGTCGGCGACAAGCCTTCAGACGTGATGGCCGCACGGGCGGGCGGCGTTGGGCGAGCATTCCTGATTCGCTCCGGAACCGCGGTGTCGCCCTCAGCAAAGGACGGCGCCGACGGTCCTGTTCGACGACTTGACCGAGCTTGTAGACCAACTGCTGAAGTAGGCACGTCATGGCCAGGAAACCCGCCAACCGCCCCACGCGCCAGTACCGTCCGGCAAGTTCCATGGGCAACGCGATCAGCTTTCATTTCGTGGACGGGGCATTCATCGAGATCACTGGCGACGTCGAGGAGACGTACTTGGTGGAGTTCATCGACACCCGCACCAAGGAAAGGGTGCACCAGGCGCAGATTAGGAACAACCACTGGGTCAGGACCGCGCGGCAGTTTTTCACGCCCTGGCAGGTCAACGTGTTCAGAGTAAGCGATAGGCGGCGGCTGTTCACCCATGAATTTGATGCCCGGCGCAAGAGGGTCTATATCGCACTCGAATCGAAGGCCCTGGGGGACACGCTGGCCTGGTTTCAGAACCTGGAGGCGTTCCGCCGCCTGCACGGCTGCGAACTCATCTGTTCGACGTTCATGAATGGGCTGTTCTGCGAGCAGTATCCCGAAATCCAGTTTGTGGAACCCGGCGCAACGGTTAACAACCTGTATGCGATGTACCGAGTGGGTTGGTTTTACCAGAGCAATGGAGAAATCGATTTCAACCGGAATCCGGGGAATTTCCGGAAGCAGCCGCTGGGTGAATCGGCTGCCGATATTCTGGGGGTTCCCCTACCAGCCCGTCCGGCCAAGCATCAGATTCAGCGACTCGGCAAGACCGATCGCGGACGAATATGCTTGCATCGCCATTCATTCCACCGCACAGGCGAAATACTGGAACAACCCGACTGGATGGAGCGAAGTGGTGGCTTGTCTTCGCCAGCGCGGCTTGCAGGTGGTACTGCTCTCGGCTGAGGGTTTGCATCACATGGGCAACTATGCGCCTGATGGTGTCGTTCTGCTACCCCAAGGGGACTTGGCGGTCATTGGTGGCTATTTGCGCCACGCCCGCATTTTTGTCGGGATTGGCAGCGGCTTGAGCTGGCTGGCTTGGGCGGTGGGCTGCAAGACCTGTGTCATCAGTGGATTTTCACACCCCTTCACTGAAGTCGCCGATATGATCAGAGTGGCGGCTAGGGCGGGCTCATGCAGCGGCTGTTTCAATCGTTACCCACTGGACGCGGGGGATTGGAACTGGTGTCCCGACCACAAGGACACGCCAAGAATGTTCGAATGCACCCAACAAATACCGGTGGCGATGTGATTGACGCGATTGCCAAGCACCTCGATTGACCGCTGCGCCAAATTGATCAGGCGTGAGAGGCGGTTGCGATCGGTTTGGGGAATGACAAGGAGGTGGACCCAGAACCCGGACCACTTCCGGACGCGGGGCTCAGTCGTCGTCCTTGTCGCCACGAGACCCGCTGCTACCGCTGGTGCCACTTGTACCGGTGGTGCCACTGGTGCCACTTGACCGGTGTGCCGCTGGTGCCACTTGCTCCGGTGTCCGCTGGTGCCACTTGTACCGGTGGTGCCACTGGTGCCACTCGATCCAGCCGTGCTAGCGCTACCTGCGGTCCCGCTGGAACCGGCGGTTCCACTGGTACCCGCCGTGCCGCTGGAACTGCTTGCGTTGTTGCTGCCCGCTCCGCTATTCGCCGACTGATCGTCGGAACCGCCGTCACCTCCGCCCCCGCATGCTGCGACAAACAGGGTAGATGAAACAGCCAGTGACGTGGTGGCTGCTTTCCGGATCAAAGATGCCTTGATTTTTTGCATAACAAATTTCCAAAAAACTGTAGACACGTATTGGCAGACGACTAGGTCTGAAGCGTTTTTCATCTTAACCGGAAACTTCAATAAGCGGCTAATCCTATTGCGGTTTAATGTAACGAATAGACATCTCGGCGGGCATGCGGTTCGATGCCAGCCACGTGTTCTGGCTCGCGACGGCGAACGACTTGAGTCTGTCGACAGCCCCCCTCTTGCCCCGTTTTCGGGTGTTTCACATCCAGCCTCCGACGGCTTAAGCAGGCCATTGCCTTGGCACAGTTCGTGGATGCCTCGGTACACGCCCGCTACGCTGGCTTTGAAGCTCCTCCCAGGTGTGTGATCACCCAACTCGCCCACCTCACACCCCGTGAGCAGATCCAATCGCTGGAATAGACCTACGCAAATGCGCTGCGCAGCGGGCGCAAACACTTGTTGTGCCGGGACCTACCCATTGATCTGCAGATTGAAGGCGCGGGTAGTTCTATCCGTGCAAGCATGCTGCACTGAGGGAGAGCTGGCAATCACGAAACTTGCACCGATTGTTTTACTGGACTTCGATGGTGTAACCCATCCATACGTTTGCGATGCGAAGGAACAGTTCACATGCTTGCCACGGATTGAAGCTGTATTGCGACGTCATGTCGCCCGCATTAACCTGGCCGCTGCGCTTTTTTGCCGGCCTTTCTTTCCAGATTGCGCGCAGAAACAGCAGTTCCGCCTGGCGCGTGGTGCTCCTCGTCAGTCAGAGGATCAAACGCAACCGCCGTCAGGCTGCGCCCCTCGCTTTACCCGGGCCATTGGCGGGGACGTTTGACAGCCCCAACACCCCCGAATAGCATGAATTTCTCTTCGTTCCCCTATGGGAGGTCTCATGCGCAAACCCGCTTTCTTTCGCCGCAGCCTCGCTGGCTTGATCTTGATGGGCGCTGGGCTGAGTGCCGCTTTTGCTCACCATGGCTGGCGCTGGACAGACGATGGGCAGTTCGAGTTGACCGCTCGGGTGGAAAAGGCCGTGTTGGGCAATCCGCACGGTGTGTTGACCATGGATGCCGATGGTTCGAAATGGCTGGTGGAGGTGGGTCAGCCTTGGCGCAACGAGCGGGCGGGTCTGACCGATGCCATGTTGGCCAAGGGCGCTACCTTGACGGTGATCGGCAAGCGATCGGCAGATGCCAAAGAGCAGCGTCTGAAAGCCGAGCGCATCGTCATCGGTGGCAAGAACTTCGATCTGTATCCGGAGCGTTTGCCGGATGGAAAGAAATAGCCCGTAGCCATTGGCGTCTTGGCGCGCGTGAACTTTCTTCAGGAGTTCTTCGAGAGGCTGGAAGGCAGCGCATTGTCGGTGAGCCTGCGCGCCTCGGAGTGGGCCTATCCGCTGGTGAACACGGCGCACATATTGGGCATTGCCTTGCTGGTCGGTTCGATCGCCATCCTGGACTGGCGTCTGTTGCGCCTGCGCGTTTCGCCGCCGGTGGATGTGCTGGCTGCCTTGTTGCTGCCCGTGGCGCGCGGTGGTTTCGCGTTGGCCGTGGGTGCGGGCGCGCTGCTGTTCGTGGCGCGTCCGCTGGACTATGCGTTCAACGCGGTGTTTCAGCTCAAGCTGGGTTGCATCGCGCTGGCGCTCTTGAACATCTTTTTGCTGCATCGCAGCGACAGCTGGCGTATCGCGGAGCAACACAACCGCATTGAAGGGCGGGTGCGGCTTGCCGGTGGTTTGTCGCTGGTGTGTTGGTTGCTGGCGCTCTGCCTGGGGCGGCTGGTGGGGTACCGCTGAAGTTGCGCCGAGTTGCGGTTTTGTGTCAGCGGCTGCTGCCCGCTCGCCATCGCAAGACGGTGCAAGCTGAGGTGGTTGGGCCCAAGGCCTCTGAGCGGTGAAGGATGCGCGGCCAGCTGTCCATTCACGGACCTGCCATACTCCGCCCCCACCCTTTCATTTGCCCAGCCTCGCTGGGCCGATACACCATGTACGAGCACATCGCGACCAAGCTGGCCCGAGGCGAGATCATCATTCTCGATGGCGGCACCGGGACCGACATTCAGCGCCGCGGCGCCACCATGAGTGGCGACACCTGGTGCGCCGAGGCCAACATGACCCACCCCGACATCGTTTGCGAGGTGCACCGCGACTACGTGAAGGCGGGTGCCGACATGGTGATTGCCAACACCTTTGCCACCAGCCCTTTGCTGTTCAATGCGCTGGGCCGTGATGAGGCGTTGCTGGCCATCGACCGCGCGGCGGTGGTTCTGGCGCAGCAGGCGGTGCAAGGCAGGCCGGTGGCGGTGGCGGGATCGATTTCCACCATGCGCCCGGTCGAGGTGGGCACCGACCGCACCGACAAGCAACAGGAATGGCCAGAGGCCGAGGCCCGCGCACTGTTTGCGCGCAAGGCCAGCAACCTGGCCGATGCGGGGGTGGACCTCATCATCATGGAGATGATGCGCGACACGCGTTACTCGCTGTGGGCCACCGAGGCTGCGGTGGCCACGGGTTTGCCGGTGTGGGTGGGCATCGCCACCGAGCGGCGCGCCGATGGCGAGCTGGTGGGGTTCAGCCACGAAGACGAGTTGCTGGACGATGTGGTGCGCGTGCTCGCGGCCACCGGGCCGGCCCACATCAGCATCATGCATTCGTCGCCCAACGTGACCGGCGACGCCATCGAGGTCGTCAAGCGCCATTGGAAGGGGCCCATGGGGCTTATCCCGAGAGCGGTTACTTCCAGATGCCCGAGTGGAATTTTGTGGACATCATTTCCCCCGATGACCTGGCTGCGCAGGCCGAGCGCTGGCGGGGTCAGGGTGTGACGGCTTTCGGCGGTTGCTGCGGCCTGGGCCCGGCGCACATCGCTGCGCTGGCGAAGCGTTTCCAGCCGGCTTGAGCCGACCCTGGAGCGCCGGGCCGCTGCTTGTGACAGGGCGCGGCGCCATGTTGATGGTCGCTTTGATGCTGGCAGGCCTTGGAGGGTCTGCTCTCAGGCTGCTCATCCCAAAAAGCACCAGGGGTAGGGTGCCTTCCCCGCGACCTGTTGCCTTGTGGGCTTGGTGGTTTCCGGCTTGTGGCCTGGCGTTGATCGCGGCGGGTGGGTGAATGAATTACAGGCGATCGAGCGATATCTGTCCAACACATAATCAATGTAGTTGCATCTTGATTCGAGATGGATAAGGGTAAGATGACGCGTATCTGCATCAACGCTGCCACCGCCATGGAACTTCGACAACTGCGCTACTTTGTGGCCATCGCTGAAAGCGGCTCCTTCTCCAGGGCCGCGGAAAAGGTGTTTGTGGCCCAGTCGGCCTTGAGCCATCAGATTGCCCAGCTGGAGAGCGAGCTGGGCACCCCCCTGTTTCACCGCTCCCGGCGCGGCATCGAGCTGACCGAGGCGGGGCAGCGCTTTGCGCCCCATGCGGTGTCCATCCTTCGGCAAACCGAAGAAGCCGTGGCCAGCGCCCGCCAGACCACCAACGAACCCAGTGGCAAGGTGGTGTTTGGCATTCCGCACAGCGCCTCCAATGCCCTGGCGCTGCCGTTGCTGCGGGCCGTGCGCCAGCGCCTGCCCCGTGTGCAACTGGAACTGACCGAGGAGCTCACCGGCAACCTCAGCCAGCAGCTCACCACGGGCCAGCTCAACCTCGCGGTGCTGTTCGACGATGGCAACCTGCCCGAGTTCGAACACACGCCGATGCTGAGCGAGCGCATGTACCTGATCGAACCGGCCTTGCCTGGCAAGAAGCCGCCGCGGCGGATCACGCTGAAGCAGGCGCTGAGCCGCCCGCTGGTGTTGCCGGCGAGCCCCCATGGGGTGCGGCCCATCATCGAGGCGGCCGCGCTGCAGGCCGGCCTGGCGTCGCCCCAGGTGGAGGCCGACATCAGCTCCATCAGCATCTTGCGCACCTCGCTGCTGGCCGGCATGGGGCGCACCTTGCTGCCCGTGATGCCGCTCAGGCAAGAGGTGGAAGCGGGCCTGCTCTGGGCTACCGAGATCGTGGACCCGCCGCTGGAGCGGATGTTGGCGATTTGCTGGTCACGCCACATCCCTGTGTCGTCAGCGTCGCAGGCGGTGATGCAGCTGACGCAGGAGCTGGTGGCCCAGCTGTGTGCCGAGGGGCAATGGCTGGGCTCGCGCGTTGTGAAGGCCTGAGCCGCGCCCAGCTGGGCTTTACGCGCCGCTGCGCGCGATGGCCCGCTGATAAGCGGGGCGCGCTTCGATGCGTTCACAAAGCGGGCGAGATGGGGGAAGGCTTTGTCGCCGCCGTTGCGCACCGCGACCTGGGCCACAAACGAGAGCTGCACATCGGCGCCGGTGAGCGCGTTGCCGACGAAGAAGTCGCGGCCTTCGAGTTCGGCGTTGAGGTAGCCGAGGTGGTTGTGCGATTTCGCTGTCGATGCGCGGGTGCAGCGGCGCGCCGGCGTCGCCCAGGCGGCTCACATAGAGCTTGAGCAGCATGGGCAACATGGCCGAGCCTTCGGCGTAGTGCATGAACTGCACATAGCGGTTGTAGTCGGGCGCGTCGACGGCGGGAGCGAACCGGCCTTGCCGTAGGTACGGATCAGGTAATCGATGATGGCGCCGGACTCGATCAGGACTTCGCTGCCGTCGCGCAAGACCGGGGCCTTGCCCAGCGGGTGAATGGCTTGCAGCTCGGGCGGTGCGAGGCGGGTTTCGGGGTCGCGGTGGTAGGTGATGACCTCGTAGGGCTGGCCCGAGTTCTTCGAGCATCCAGGTGATGCGGCGCGAGCGGGATTCGGTGAGGTGGTGGACTTCGATCATGGTTTTGGGCGATGAGGGTTGCGGTGAAAGAGGATGGGGCATCTGACGCCGAGCGTGCGAGGATAGTGTCGCCTTGCCGGGCCGCGCTGTCGCCGGGGGCGCAACCCTGACGGGCCGTGCAGGGCATGGCGTTTACCATCGACTGCTATGAACGATGAAGCCAACGAACCCGTAAACGAAGCCCGCCTGTGGAGCGACGGGCAGTGGACCGCCCGCGTGATCAACAACGACGATGACGACGGCTGGGCTGTGGCCATGTACCTCGACGGCCAGTCCGAGCCCGCGCTGGTGGGGCCCTGGACCATGGGGCGCGACAAAAAGAACCCCAAGCCGCTGGACATGAACGCCTTCAACACGTTGGTGAAAACCGCCAAAGAGGTGATTCGCCGCTCGGAGCAGCAGTTGCATGCGCAACTGAACAAGAACGTGTCGATCACGGTGCAAGGGTGAGCGCATTCGGGTGGCGCTGGCCATCGTGCCCGACGAAGAAGGCGCCACCGCCACCTTGAGCGCGTTCGATGCGCTGGACGAAGAGCTGGCGCGCGTGCGCGTGGAGCCCACCTTCAAGCTGAACGTCGACACCGCAACGGCCTGGGCCGCTGGTGGTTTCGAGCGACCCCGATGATCGCCTCTGTTCACCACCCACTGGAAAACCTTCACATGATTGACGGACTGATCGCTGGCCGCTTGATGGGCGATGCCTCACGCCGCGTGGACAAGGCCGGGCGCACCTATGTGGTGGCCCGCGTGTTGGCGCGCAACAAGATGGACGAAGAGTTCATCGTCAACGTGATCGCGTTTGACGAGATGCCGAGCGCCTCCCTGCTGGCGCTTGCCGATGGCGAAGCGCTCACGCTCTCGGGTGCGTTGACGCCCAAGGTCTGGACCGACAAACAAGGCAACCACCGTCCCAGCCTTGACCTGATCGCCGACCAGGTGATGACGGCCTATCACGTGGGGCTCAAGCAGGTGGCCGTGCAGGGTGATCCTTTGGCGTGATGCCCTGCCTCCCGAGGGGTTACCAGGCGCTAAGGCTGCAAGCGGGTGGGTGACAGCATCGCAGCATTCAGCCCCTGGCTGACCAAGGGTTCAGGCAATGGCAATCCCCGCGCCAGCGATGCGCATGCCTCTCCCATCGCGGCACTGGTCTGGATGCCGTAGCCGCCTTGTGCGGCGCACCAGAAGAAGCCCGGTGCATCGCCGGCAAACCCGGCCACCAGGTCGCCATCGGCGACGAAGGAGCGTAGCCCGGCCCAGGTATGGCGGGGCGCACGCTCAACGTGGTGGCGGTTTCCAGCGCATCGACAGCGATCGCGATATCGAGCTCCTCGGGCTGCACATCCTGAGGGTGCGTGGGATCCTCGTTGGCGGGCGAGGCCAGCAGGGCGCCTGCGTCGGGCTTCATGTAGAAGCGCTCGTTGCACTTCCAGGGTCAGCGGCCAATGCGGCGCAGGACATCTCGGCGGGCGCGGCAAAGGTGAATGCGCTGCGGCGTTTGGGCACCAGACCGATGGGCGTCACACCGGCGAGCGCGGCGATGGCGTCGCACCAGGCGCCGGCCGCATTGATGAGCACCGGCGCAGTGTAGCGGGCTGCCAGCTGCGGTGATGACCGCCCAGTCGGTCCCCGAGCGCTCGATGGTCACCACTTCGGCGTTGGTCACCAGTTCGCCGCCCGCGCGCTTGAACCCCCGCAGGTAGCCCTGGTGGATGGCATGCACATCCATGTCGTAACTCTCGGGCTCCAGAATGGCCGCGCTCACCCGCTCGGGCCGCAACACCGGCACCAGCGCACAAGCCTGTTCGCCGGTCAGCCATTGGCCGGTGGCGCTGGTGTCTGTCAGGATGTCCCAGGCTGTCTGCAGGGCCGGCAGGTCGGCCTCGCGGCAAAGGTCAGCAGGCCACGCGGATGCAGCAGGGGCGCGCTGGCAAAGCCTTCGGCGGGCGTTGGAAGAAGGGTTCGCTGGCGCGGGTGAGTGCTCGCACCTGGGGTGTGCCGTAGGTGGCGATGAACTGGGCGGCCGAGCGGCCGGTGCTGTGGTACCCGGGCTGGCTCTCGCGTTCCAGCATGACGCAGCGGCCGTGTGGCGCGAGGAAAAACCGGTGGACGCGCCTGCGATGCCGGCGCCGAGAATGAGGAAATCGGTGTGAACAGTTTGCATGGTGTGCATCGTAAGGGCTGGCAATGGGGTTTGAGAATCCCAGGCGCGGCTGCCCAACGGTGTGGCGGTGCGCGCTGGTCTGGCGACTCAGCGTTGCAGGCCTACAGACACGATGCGAAGCAGCCCGGAGAGCGGCCGCCCATGCGCCCAGCGCGCCATAAGCCCAGGCCAGCGCCTGCGGGCCCGAGGAGGGGCTCCAATGGCCCACGGCAAGCAACAGCGCGGGCCCGAGGAGCGGGGTCCATTGAGGTCATCCGCGCTTGAGGCGCGGTCGTGCTGTGGCCCGGACGGGTTGGGCAGTGCCCAGGCCAGGGCCAGCAGCAGCATGCCCACGATGCCGTGCGCCAGTGTCTGACCCGCCCACAACAAGCACCCCGCCCGCGAGCCACAGCGATGAGCGGCACAAGCTGGCTCGGCCGTGGGTGGCAGGTGCCGGGGCAGCCCCTCCATGCGAACGAGGGCGGGCATGGCCGCCATCCAGGCCAGGTGCAAACCCGACCACCGTGTGGCTGGACCAGCCGACGCTGGTGCACCAGGCATTGCTCAGCCACAGCGAGCCCATCATGCAGCCCATGGCGGTGGCGGGCAGGTGGTGGCCGGGTCGCGCGCGCGCACGCGCGGTCTGTGGCAGGCGCTCACCGTTTGGGTCGCCGAGCGCCCAGGCCAGCGCCGTTGCGCACCAGCAAGACGGCCCGGCCACCGGGCCGGGCCAGGGTCGACCGAGAGCCAGGTGGCCAGACGCTGCGAGCACCGGCGGCCAGCCTGCCCAGGGGCGCTGGCAGCGGGCGATGCGCTGTGGCTGCTGATCCAGCGCTGCAGACCAGGCCGCCCACACCACGGCCAGCGCGAGCAGGCCCATCGGGCGGGTCCGTGCCGGCGGAGGCCTGGCTCAGGCCAGGGCGCCCGCGGCCGTGGCCAGGCCCAGCGCAAGGATGGCACGGCGCGATGGGCCGCAGGCTTGCGAGGTGCGTCGTGCCATGCACAGGCGCACGGCCCACCACAACGCCACCGCCGTCAGGCCGCTGGCCAGCGACCAGCTCAGGCGCTGTCCTTGCTGCCCCAGCCAGACCCAGCCCATGAGCAGGGCCGTCCAGCGCGCGAGGGCCAGCGCGGGCACCTGCCAGCCCGATCGGGCAGAGGGCCTCAGACGCGGTCATAGGCGTGCAGCTGGTCGTTGCCCGAAGCGGCGTGCACGCTGGCGTTGAACGACACGATGATGCGATCGGCCTCGCCCTGGTAGGGCATGGCCTGGTGCGGCAGCCAGGAAGGGAACACCACCAGCTGACCTGGCACCGGTGTCACATCGAGGTGGGCCGACTGCAGGTAGGCGTTGCCGAAGTCCATGTGGGCGCCGCCGAGGCGGTTGAAGTGCGGGCCGTAAAAACGGGTGACGCCGTTGGCCGCGCCGAACACTGCGTGGGCTTCGCGCGACTCGGCTGGCATCCACCTGCACGCAGTACACGCCCGACCAGGAGCAGTTGCCGTGGGTGTGCACGTCGTGGTGGCTGCCCTGGTTGCTGATCTGGAACCAGATGCCGCCGCAGCGCGATCTGCAGACCGGGCTTGGCTTCGGGCCAGGCGCCCTGGTTGGCCAGCACCACGGTCTGGCGCAGGCCGTCGACGAGAAAGCCGACCAGCTGCTCCCACTCCGGCAGGCGCACGCGCTGCAGCAGGTCGTCGCGGCTGGCGTAGAAGGCGGCGCCGGCCTGGGCGTCGGGATCGGTGGCGCGCATGGACTGGAACACGCGCACCAGCAGCGGGTTGACCGTCGTCGGCCTGCGCCCAGCGGTGCACGCCCATCGGGCGTGGCACCAGGGTTGCGAGATCAGTGGCGATGCGGGCGTCCATGTTCAGGCGTGGCTGCTGGCGGTTCAGGTCCGCTTAGGTCAGCGAGGCCGGAAGCTGGCCAGCGCAGGCGGTGGCCGGTGCGCGCTGCCAAGGCTTCGATGTCTTCGCGGGCTGTCGACGTCGGTGCGGTAGCGCTGGTTGGTGGTTTCCCAGCGGTGCACCGCTTCGGCGTGGGCCGCCTGCCATTGCTTGCAGCCGACGTGCGGCTTCGCCGGCCAGGATCTGCTCGCGCACATCGCCGCTGAACATCACCGGGTTGCCGGGCTGGCCGTCGACGGTGGGCTGCACCACCTGGGCGCCTTCGGGCCGCTTCTTGTAGGCGCCGATCAGGTCGTTGATGTCCTGCGAGTTGATCAGCGGCTGGTCGGCCAGCGCCACGAGCACGGCGTCGATCTTGGGCGAGAGCGCCTGCAGGCCCAGGCGCAGCGACGACACCTGGCCGGCATCGGGGTCGGGGTTGCGCACCAGCGTGACCGGGAAGTCCTGCACCGCCGGTTCGATCTGGTCGGCGTAGTGGCCGAGCACCACCACCAGCTCGTCGACGCCGGCGCCCGACAGCGCGATCAGCTGGCGCCGGATCAGCGGCACGCCGCCGAGCTCCAGCAGACATCTTGGGCCGGTTGCCCATGCGCGAGCCCGAGCCCGCGGCCAGCAGCACCGCGCCGACCACCAGTCGGCTGTACAGGCCGCCGCCACCTTTGAGAATGCAGCCCATGTCAGCTCCCGCAGCACGATTTTTTGACGGCGGCGGCTCGGCACTCGGCCACGGCGGGTGCCGTCGACGCCGCAGCCGTTGGCTGCGGTCCAGCTTTCTTGGCGCTCGCGCAGCAGCAACTGCTGCCGGCGCGCTTGCGACCGCTCCAGCCGGAGCCGATTCGCGGCTGCAGCCACTGCCGATGCCGGCCGATGCCTGTGTCGCATCGGCCGCGGCCGCGGCGCGCCGCCACCACCGCCGCCAGCACCGACAGCGCGATCTCTTCCGGCGTCTGGGCGCCGATCGATTCGCCGGCCGGCGCGACGATGCGCGGCCACGCGGTCGGCGTCTTCGCCGGCCGCGATCAGGCTCTGCCGCAGCACCTCGGCCTTGCGCGCGCTGGCCACGAACCAGAGGTGGCGGGCGCGCAGCGCCAGCGCCGCGTTCAGGCCGTGCAGGTCGCGCCGGCCCTGGGTGGCGACCACGGCGAAGCCGCCGCTGCCGAGCTGCGCGACGCACGCGGCCGGCGTCGTCGCTGGCGAGCACGGCGCTCGCATCCGGGTAGTCGCTGGCGCTCGGCGCCGTCGGCCACCAGCGTCACCCGCAGGCCCACGCGCGGCGCCAGGCCCACCAGCGCGCGCGCCACCGGCGAGTCGCCGAACACCGTGAGCTGGGTCGCGCGGCAGCACCGGGTCGACGAACAGCTCCAGCGTGCCGCCGGAATGGCAGGCCATGCCGAACTCGAGCACGTCGCCCAGCGCTGCGCTCGGCGGTTTCGTCGGTCGGCGCGATGCGGATCGCGCGGCCTGGCCGTCGGCCAGCGCCTGGCGCACGGTCTTCAGCACCGCCGGCTGGGCGCAGCCGCCGCCGATCCAGCCGTGGATCTGGCCGTCGGCGGTGACCACGGCCTTGTCGCCGGGCTTGGCCGAGGTCGGCGCCTGCGCCCGCAGCACGGTGACCAGGGCGAAGGCCTGCTGCTGCGGCTTGCAAGCGGGCCGCGTGGGCGATCCAGTCGTTGCGGGTTCATGGTGTGTCTCCTTCAGTGATCAGTGCAGGCGTGGCGGGCAGCGGCCAGGTCGGCGCAGGCTGGTCAGGCGGGATGAAGCGGTCGATCTGGGCGCGTGCACCCCGCAGCGCGGCGGCGGCGGGGACCTCGCGCGTGGGGTGAAACCAGGTGATGCGCGCGCCGTGGCCGCGCACGGCCGTCAAGGCGGTGGCCAGGTGCTCGGGCGCGTCGGTGTCGAAGCCGTCGGACATGCACCCACACGCGCGCGCCCCGGCTGAGCTGGGCGCGGGCGTGCACGCGGGCGAAGTCGGTCAGGCTGGTGGCGATGCGGGTGCCGCGCGCCGAAGCCGGCGGTCACGGCGTTGACCTTTTCCTGCACCGCCGACGAGTCGCGCTGCAGCAGCGGCGTGACCTCGGCCAGCCGGGTGTGGAACACGAACACCCGCGCCTGCGCTTCGACCGCGAAGGCCCGCGCGATGCGCAGGAACAGCGGCGCGTGCGTTTCCATCGAGCGGCTGACGTCGACCAGGATGAACAGGCGCGGCGGCTCGCGCGCTTGCACCTGCCAGGCGGGCGCCAGCGGCTCGCCGCCCCTGGCCACGCTGCGGCGCAAGGTCTGGCGCACGTCCAGCCGGCGGCCTGGCTGGGCGCTGCGCCAGCGGCGGGTGAGGCGGTGGCGCAGCCGGGCGCGTGATCTGGCGCGGCCAGCCGCTGCAGCGCGCCCAGGTCCTGCGGCAGCCACTCTGGCCATCGCGCTGTCTGCAGCGGCTCGGTGCGGCTGGCGCCGCCCTGGGCGCGCGGCGTGGCGCCGTCGTCCAGTCCTCGGCTCGGCGCCCGGCGCGATCGCCAGCGGTCTGCGGCGCAGGCTTGTCTGGCCGGCGGCGGCTGCGCGCCGCGTCCAGCTGCTCGTGCATCTGCTGCACCAGCTGGCGCAGGTCGCGCGAGGGCCGCGTCTGGCCGCTGACGCGCACGCCGCCCTTCATGCGGTGGGCGTGCCAGTAGCGGTCGAACAGATCGGGCCACAGCCGCCACTCGCGCGCGTCGTGGCAGGCGATGGCGCGCCAGGCGGCCTGCAGGCGCTGTTCGCTCACTGCGCCCAGCGTCAGGGCCGCCTGCACCATGGCCTGCTGCTCGGCGATGCCGACCGACAGGCCATGGTCGCGCAGCAAGGCGGCGAAGCCGGCCAGGGTTTCGCTGGGCGCCGTGGCCGGCGTGGTGTTCATGGGCTGGCGGCCCGGGCCGATCGCGTGCGCCGGGCGACTTTTCGGCCACGCCCACGGTGCGACGGCCTTCGATCAGCTGGCGCGCGCGGTCGGCGCCGAGCATGAAAGCGGTCTTCGCGCGTCTTGAGCAGGCAGCCCAGCGTGGTGAGCAGCACCGTCATGTCGTCGGGCAGCGCGTTGTGCTGCATGCGGTGCAGCGCGCGCACCCAGTCCAGCGTCTCGGCGATGCCCGGGATCTTGATCAGGTCTTCCTTGCGCAGGCGCTGCACGAAGTGCACCGCCTCCTCGACCAGCTGCGGTGTCGGCCTCGGGCAGGGCGCTCTTGCACGATGGCCATCTCGCGCGACAGCGTCGGGTAGTCGAGGTGGTGGTACAGGCAGCGGCGGCGCAGCGCGTCGGACAGCTCGCGCGTGCCGTTGCTGGTGAGCATCACGCGCGGCATGTGGCGCGCGCGGAGGGTGCCGATTTCGGGCACGGTGATCTGGTAGTCGGCCAGCACCTCGAGCAGGAAGGCCTCGAAGGCCTCGTCGGCGCGGTCGATCTCGTCGATCAGCAGCACGCAGGGCCGTCGCTGGCTGATGGCCTGCAGCAGCGGGCGCTCGAGCAGGTAGTCGCGGCTGAACACGTCGGACTCTCTGCACGCCGCTTCGGCCTCGCCTCTCGTGCAGGCGGATCGCCAGCAGCTGGCGCCCGTAGTTCCACTCGTAGGCGGCCTGCGCCATGTCCAGGCCCTCGTAGCACTGCAGCCGCACCAGCTCGGCGCCGATCGGCCGGCGCCAGCGCGGTGGCCAGCGCGGTCTTGCCGACGCCGGCATCGCCTTCGATCAGCAGCGGGCGCTGCAGTTCGCCGGCCAGCCACAGGTGGTGGCCAGCGTCGGCGTCGGCGAGGTAGCCCACGCGCTGCAGGGATTCGCGCAAGGCGCGGTCGTGCGGGCAGCGGCGGCGCAGGCGCGCTTGTCATGTTCAAGCTCTTTTTGCCGAACAGGCCGGCGAACCAGTTCTTGATCAACGATCCAGACGATGGCCAGGCCGTTGATTTCCTTCGCGACCTTGGGCGGGCGCGGCGGCGCGGGGCTGCGGCGGGCAGGCGCCGTTGTCGGCAGCTGGCGCCAGCGCGGGCGCCGTCGGCGCGGCCTCGGCAGCAGGCGTCGCGCGCCGCAGGGGCGGCAGCGCATGGGCGGCCTGGCGGAAGTTCTCGACGAACTGCGCCAGCAGCATGTCGGACACCTGCACCATCATGCGGCCGCCGAACTGCGCGAACTTGCCGTTGACGATGACCGCGGCGTCGCCGTGCAACACGCTGTGCGAGCGGGTTGGCCGGGTCGGCTTCGATCATGGCGCGTCAGGTCCATCGAGGCCGACGAGCCGCCCTTGTCGGCGCCCTTGCCGCGCAGCACCATCTTGCGCTCGGCTTCGTCTTTTTCCAGCACCTCGATGTGCCGCCGAATTGCGCCACCGCCGGGCCGACCTTGACTCTTCACGCTGCCCTTGTACGAGGTGTCGGACGAGCTGCTCGGTGAGTTCGCGCGCCAGGCATGCAGCCGGCGACGGTTTTCAGAGTCGCCCAGGATGGCCCAGGCCCGCGCCGGGTCCGACATCCAGCGGGTAACGTTTGTCGAGTTTGACTTCCATGTGATTTCCTTCTTTCGTAGCAGCAGGAATCACGACCGGAGCGCGGCATGACGGCGGTGACGCCACCCAGGGCGCCGCGGGTCCGGCTTTGCCGGCCCGCCAGCGCCGCCCCCTTGAGGGGGTCGCGCGCAGCGCGGCAGGGGTGGGTCACAAGTTCACGCCGTGCGCCTTGAGCTGCTTCCAGACCCGGAACGCGTTGTGCGGCATGGTCCATGTGGGTCATGCCCAGGTGGGCGAAGGCGTCGACCACGGCCGAGGTGAAGGTCGGGATCGAGCCCACGTGCGGCGACTCGGCCACGCCCTTGGCGCCGATCGGGTGGTGCGGCGACGGCGTGACGGTGTGGTCGGTTTCCCAGTGCGGCGTCTCCACCGCGGTCGGCAGGAAGTAGTCCATCAGCGTGTTGCCCAGCAGGTTGCCCTGCGCGTCGAACGGCATCTGCTGGCCCATCGCCACCGCGAAGCCTTCGGTCAGGCCGCCGTGGATCTGGCCCTCGATGATCATCGGGTTGATGCGCGTGCCGCAGTCGTCGAGCGCGTAGAAGCGGCGGATCTTGGTCTCGCCGGTGGCGCGGTCGATGTCGACCACGCACAGGTAGATGCCGAACGGGAAGGTGAAGTTCGGCGGGTCGTAGTAGTGCACCGCCTCCAGGCCCGGCTCCATGCCCGGCGGCGCCTGGTTGTAGGCCGCCCAGGCGATTCCTTCATGGTCTTGAGCTTCGCCGTCGTCGCCCTTGACCTTGAAGCGGTCGATCTCCCAGTCGAGGTCGTTCTCGCTCACCTCCAGCAGGTGGGCCGCGATCTTCTTCGCCTTGGCGTGGATCTTGCGCGCCGCCATGGCGATGGCCGCGCCGGCCACCGGCGTGCGAGCGCGAGCCGTAGGTGCCCAGGCCGTAAGGCGCGGTGGAGGTGTCGCCTTCCTCGACCTGGATCACCTCGCGACGGGATGCCCAGCTCGGTGGCGATGATCTGCGCGTAGGTGGTCTGGTGGCCCTGGCCCTGCGTGATCGTGCCCATGCGGGCGATCGCCGATGCCGGTGGGGTGGATGCGGATCTCGCAGCGAGTCGAACATGCCCACGCCCAGGATGTCGCACATCTTGCTCGGGCCCGGCGCCGACGACCTCGGTGAAGGTCACCAGGCCGATGCCCATCAGCGTCGGGCTGTTGGGGTCGGCGCGCTTGGCGGCCTGCTCGGCGCGCAGCGCCTTGTAGTCCACCGCCTCGAGCACCTTGTTCGAGCGCCGTGTGGTAGTCGCCCGAGTCGTACTCGAAGCCGAAGGCGCTGGTGTACGGGAACTGCTCCTTCTTGATGAAGTTCTTCGCCCGGATCTCGGCCTTGTCCATGCCCAGCTTCTGCGCCAGCACGTCGACCATGCGCTCGACCAGGTACACCGCCTCGGTCACGCGGAAGCTGCAGCGGTAGGCCACGCCGCCCGGCGCCTTGTTGGTGTAGACGCCCTTGACGCTGGCGTAGGCCGCCGGGATGTCGTAGCTGCCGGAGCAGATGTGGAACAGGCCGGCGGGGAACTTGGTCGGGTCGGCGCAGGCGTCGAAGGCGCCGTGGTCGGCGACCACGTTGACGCGCAGGCCGGTGATCTTGCCGTCGGCCGTGGCGGCGATTTCGCCGTCCATGTGGTAGTCGCGGGCAAAGGCGGTCGAGCTGATGTTCTCGATGCGGTCCTCGACCCACTTCACCGGCGTGCCGAGCACGATGGAGGCGACGATGGCGCACACATAGCCGGGGTAGATGCCGACCTTGTTGCCGAAGCCGCCGCCGATGTCGGGGCTGACGATGCGCACCTTGGACTCTCGGGAATGCCCGACAGCATGCGACACCACGGTGCGCACCACGTGCGGCGCCTGCGAGGTCATGAAGGTGGTGAGCTCGCCGCGCACCGGGTCGAAGCTGGCCACGCAGCCGCAGGTCTCCAGCGGGCAGGGGTGCACGCGCGGGTAGTGCATGTGCTGCGACACCTTGACCGCGGCGTTGTCGAAGGCGGCGTCGGCCGCGGCCTTGTCGCCGGCGTCCCAGGTGAAGATGTGGTTGTGGTGCTCGCGCTTGCCGTGGGCGCCTTCGGTCTTGCCGGCCAGGTCCTCGCGCAGCACCGGCGCGTCGGGCTCCAGCGCCGCGTAGGGGTCGATGCACCACCGGCAGTTCTTCGTACTCGACCTCGCACCGCCTCGACGCCGTCGGCGGCGATGTAGCGGTCGTCGGCGATGACGATGGCCACCTCCTGCATCTGGAAGTGCACCTTCTCGTCGGCCAGCACGGCGGCCACGTCGCCGGCCAGCGTGGGCATCCAGTGCAGCTTCAGCGGCTTCAGGTCGTCGGCGGTCAGCACCGCGATGCACGCCGGGCACCTGGCGAGCGCCGCGTTCTTGTCGATCTTGATGATGCGGCGCATGGGCGATCGGGCGCGCACGATGTCCATGTGCAGCATGCCGGGCATCTTGATGTCGTCGACGTAGTTGCCCTTGCCCTGGATGAAGCGGGCGTCTTCCTTGCGCAGGCGCGAGTCGCCCATGCCTGCCAGGGCGAGTTCACGGGCTTCGGCGTTTGGTACCGGTGCGTTCATGTGGTGTTCTCCTAGGGTTGGGGCTTCAGGCGGCGACGGGTTCTTGCAGCTTCTTGGCCGCGTACTGCACCGCCTTGACGATGTTCTGGTAGCCGGTGCAGCGGCACAGGTTGCCGGCCATGCCGTGGCGGATCTCGTCTTCGCTCGGGTTCGGGTTCTCCTGCAGGAAGCGGTAGGCGCGCATCAGCATGCCGGGCGTGCAGAAGCCGCACTGCAGGCCGTGCTCCTTGTAGAAGCCTTCCTGCACCGCGTGCAGCACGCCGCTTGTTGGCCAGGCCCTCGACGGTGAGCACCTCGGAGCCGTCGCACTGCACCGCCAGGTGGGTGCAGGACTTGACGGACTGGCCGTCGATGTCGACCGTGCAGGCGCCGCAGTGGCTGGTCTCGCAGCCGATGTGGGCGCCGGTGAGGTTGAGTTCCTCGCGCAGGAAGTGGATCAGCAGGGTGCGCGGCTCGACCGCTTTTTCTTCGTGCCTTGCCGTTGACGTTGACGTTGATGAGTTTCTTTGCCATGTGTGTGTCTCCTGCGGGTTAAGCGCAACGGGCCGCAGGCTTTGCCGAGGGCGCGTTTGACCATCTCGCCGGCCATCGCGGTCTTGTATTCGATGTCGCCGCGCAGGTCTTCGGCCGGGTCGCAGACGGCGATCGCCGCGTCGGCGGCGGCCTGCGATCGTGGCGTCGTTGAACGGCTGGTCCGAGCAGCGCCGCTTCGGCGGCGTTCGGCGCGCAGCGCGGTCGGCGCCACGTTGGTCAGCGCGATGCGCACGTGGCTCACCTTGTCGCCGCTCATGCGCATCACCACGGCAGCAGCCGGCGGTGGCCCAGTCGCCGGTCTTGCGCTTGAGCTTCTCGTAGGCCCAGCCCGTGCCTTGGCGCGAAGGCCGGCACGTGGATCTCGCACAGGACTCTCGTCCTCGGCAGCGCGGTCATGTAGGTGCCGAGGAAGAAGCCGTCGGCCGCCACCGTGCGGCGGCCCTTCGGGCCCTCGCAGCACGAAGGAGGCGTCGAGCGCGATCGCCAGCGCCGGGTGGTCGTTGCCCGGGTCGCCGTGGGCGATGTCGCCGCCGATGGTGCCGCGGTTGCGCACCTGCGGATCGGCGATCATGCTTGCGCCGCCTCGGCCAGCAGCGGCACCTTGGCCTGCACGATCGGCGACGTCGATCAGCTCGTTCTCCGACGGTCATCGCGCCGATCACGACGGTGTCGCCGTCTTCGCGGATGCCGCGCAGTTCGGGGATGCGGTTGATGTCGATCAGGTGCTCCGGCTGCGCGAAGCGCAGCTTCATCATCGGCAGCAGGCTGTGGCCGCCGGCCAGCAGCTTGGCCTCGGAGCCCAGCTGGCCGAGCAGGGCGACGGCCTCGCCGACGGAGCGCGGGGCGTGGTACTCGAAACGCGGTGGAATCATCGAATGGCTCCTCTGTTCGGGTGGTGCAATTGACATTTATCAATGACAAACCAGTTTAGGCGTGAAGCGTTTCCGACGCTACCTCCGCGGATTTGACCCTTTGAAGACCACAGAATGGCTCGTTTTTTGCACGAAATGCGCGCTGGACTTGCACGAACCGCTTGAGATCAGCTCATGGCGATGTGCGCAATCAGGGTATGTCCCATGATGCAGGGAATACCCTTGGGCTTCGGCCTGCTCAAGGCCGCGTGATAAGGCCGAGGGCTGCTCGCAGCCTGGACGACCTCTCCGCGCGAGACGGGAATGGGTTCCCTGGGCTTGCCTTCCAGGACGACGTGTGTCTTGCGAGCCTTCGCGCCCCAGCTCGGCGACCGCGTGCAGGTTGACGATGAAACAGCGGTGCACCCGCATGAACTGAGCGGGATCCAGCCGGGCTTCAAGGTCGCCAATGCTGAGGTTGCAAAAGTGGTATCCGTTGCGGGTGAGCACCCGCGTGTAGTGGGCCTGCGACTCCAGGCACAACACCTCGCTCGTGTCCACGAAGGCCACCTTGCTGGTTGGCCACCATGGGGATGCGGGTCAATCGCACGCTGGTCGGATGAGGGGTTCGGCGGCGGGACCGCCTGGCTGACCACCTGGGTCACGTCGTAAAACACCAGAACAAAGCCGGTGGTTTTGCCCAGATGGTCGGCCAGGCGCGTGACCTTGATCAGCAACACCTGCTCGGGGATGTTGATGATCATGGTCATGGGCACGGCGCTGACCATGGGGCAGCTCGATGCCTGGTCGAGCAGGAAGTCGACCTTGGGTCTGGACCGGTCGGGGTGAAAGGAGGTGACCAGCTTGTCGAACGGCTCCTTCTCGCCAACGGGCAAGACCTTGCGGGCGAAGTCGTTCATGGCCAGCACGGTGCGCTTGGCGTCCAGGTGGATCACGCCCACCTCGAATTTTTCAAACAGGTACAGGGGCGATTTGTTCGCGGCCTGAGCATCCATCGGCTGTCTCCTCGCCAGTCGGAATGCTGGCCGGCGAAAAGGTTAACCCAGATGCGTGCGCTCGATGCAGCTGGGGTTGATTGCGTTCAGCGCAACAGCGCTCAGATCGGGTTGGCCAGCAGCTTGGACAGTGCTGCGATGTTGGCAGGGCTGGGTACCTGGGGCTTCATCTCGTCTTCTGCTGCCGTGGCATTTTCATGGTCCTGGATCGCCTTGACCATTTCGTACTGGTCGTTCCAGCTGATGGTTTTGCCTTCAGGGCACAGGTCGCGCAGCGTGCCATACCAGTAGTAGCCGTCTTTTCCACCAAACAACTGATCGATGCCGCCGGCATCGCCGGTTGTGAGCCCTTGTGCGGCCAGGAGGAGCTTGAGTTTTTGGTGGGAAACGGAGTAATGCATAAGTGTTGTTGCTGATCTTGTAGAGGGCTTTGCGCCGCGCTGCTCCCATCGGGTTCAACAGGTCAGCGCGGTCAGGCGAGAGCTTCAAATTTTACTGAAGTCATGGGGCTCGGGTTTGGTGGTCATCGCTTTGACACGTCGTTGATCCGGAAGATTTGAGGCCTCTCAGGGCTGCATTGCCAACAAATGCACACGCAATTCAAAGCTTTTCGCACGATTGCAAGCTTTGGAGGACGTTCATATTCAATTTGACCGAAGAACGGTCGATAGCTCCAGAGACGGCGGGTGGTGGGTGTTCGTGTTTGAACCACTGGCGGTCCAAGAAGATCATGAACGTTGTATACAAATCCATCTGGAACGAGGCGCTTGGCACTTACGTGGCCGCAGCAGAAACCGCTGCTTCCGGCGGCCGCCAAACTTCCTCTGCACGCCGGGCACGTCGCATGCCGGCGCGCGACCCTTCCAACCCCATCGTGTTGGAGCAGCGCATCGTGTTCGATGGCGCATTGCCTGCGACGGTTGGCGAAGTGGAACTGAGCGGCGCAGGAAGCGCCGACCTCTCAGTGGATTTGCAAGAAGTGGAGACGGAGCCCGTTGCTCCGGAGGCCGAAAGCGCCCCGGCAGCGCCGACGGTGGACCCGTCCTCAACTTCTTCAGCGACGCTGCCTTCAGCGCCAATCCCGGCCACACCCATGGACAACAGCGGCGGTGCAACGGAGGCGCCGACGCCGACAGCTTTGGACAGTGAGGCGGCGCAAGCTGGCGATCCGGGAACAGGGCCAGGGCAAGCCGATGAGCTCGCGGGCGCCACTTCGCAATTGGTCGCATCGGATGCCGTTGACGAGGGGCAAGCGCTGACTGTGGATGGGGTAGAGAGCGAAATCGCCAACGACGTTGAACGGGATCCGACCTCTGGCGATGCGCTCTTGCTGCCAGCTTCAGAAACCGCCCCCATAACCACCCTCGAGCCAACCCTCGACAAAGACACGGATACAGATACAGACACCGCAATGGGCATGGAGCCCACCACGGTTCGTGCAGGCGAGATCATTTTTGTGGACGCTGTGGCTGCCGACATTGGTGAGTCGCTCCAGGCGGGCGCGAGTGAGGTGATCTTTCTGGATGCCTCGCGCGATGGCGTCGAGCAGATCGCCCAGGCGCTGGAAGGGCGCACCGACATCACCGCGGTACACATCATCAGCCACGGCGTTGAAGGCAGGTTGATGCTGGGCAACACCGTGCTGGATGCCGATTCCATGGCCGGGCGCTATGCCGATACCTTGACGCAGATCGGTACTTCGCTGAGCGAAGACGCCGATATTTTGATTTACGGCTGTAACTTCAGCGAAGGTGAAGTCGGCTTGACCGCTGCCAATCTGTTGGCGCAATACACCGGTGCCGACGTAGCAGCTTCTGATGACACCACCGGCCACGCAAGCCGGGGAGGCGACTGGGATCTGGAAGTGCAGGTTGGCGAGATCACCACAACCGCTCTGGCGCCCCTGGCCTGGAACGGTGCACTCGATCTTGTGATTCAAAACGTCGGAACGGTGGGTGACTTGGCTTTGGCCAACGCCATCATGGGTGCAGGCGTTACCGTGACGTCGGCGACCTATTCGGGCGGGGCGGATCAGGCCGGTGTTTTCACGACCGGCAGCGGTTTGCAATTTGGCAGCAACATTCTCGAATTCACCGAG
Source organism: uncultured beta proteobacterium (assembly GCA_963698635.1). GTDB lineage: Bacteria > Pseudomonadota > Gammaproteobacteria > Burkholderiales > Burkholderiaceae_C > Hydrogenophaga. The sequence continues at coordinate 1,569 of CAVORS010000013.1, read as the reverse complement.
GGTGCCATTTTCACGTCCAATAGCAACACCTCTTCGGTCGGTGGCACAAACAACAATGGCGGGCTTTCTGCAAACGCGCCCAACGGTATCGATGGCGACGCTGATTTTGTCGCGTTGAGCCCGGGATTTGGTTCGTTTGATGCTTCGTTCATCGAGATCCACTTCACCCCAGACGTTTTTTCGGGTGCTGTTGCAGGCGATACCGGCCGTATGACCGCATCCATCGTCTTTGGCTCTGAGGAGTACAACGAATACGTTTACGGTGGATTCAATGATTCCTTCGGCCTATGGGTCAACGGCACCAATGTGGCGCTGGTGCCCAACGGGTTGGCGATCGGTATCGACACCATCAACGACGCAGCAACATTCAATCCAGGCTTTGGGAATGTGGCCAATGACCCCAATCCAGACCATACGTCTGGCACTTTCGAGAGCGCCAATCCCAATCTCTATGTGAGCAATGAAGCCGGCGCTTACATCACGCAGATGGACGGTTTCACCGTCACCCTGTCGTTGACGTTTGATGTGATCGTAGGGCAAGACAACACCATCAAAGTCGGCATTGCGGATACCGGCGATGCGTCTCTTGATTCATGGTTGTTTATCAAGGCGGCGTCGATGCAAACGGCGTTTATTGCGGAGAACGACAGCGTTTCAACCCCGACCAACACCCCGGTGACCTTTGACGTGACTGCCAATGATGTGGACCAGGGCGGCGGAACACTCAGCGTGGTCGCGATCAATGGCAGTGCGGTCAGCCCAGGCAGTGTGGTCACACTGGATTCAGGTATCACATTGACGATGGGCGCCGGTGGTCAGATTACGGCGCAAGGCGATGGCGTGAATCCTGCCAATGACACGTTCACGTATACCGTGAGCAATGGCAGCGGTCAAACCACGAATGCAACGGTGATCGTTGAGGTGACGGCACCGGTCAATCGACGCGCCCGTTGCGAGTGACGACACGCTTCACCGTGGCCGAAGATGGCTCGGTGACCATCGACGTCCTGGCCAACGACAGCGATCTCGATGGCGACACCCTGACGATCACGCAGGTCGATGGACAGGCGATCACCGATGGTGGTGCGGCTGTGGCGGTGACCAACGGCAGTGTGGCCCTGGTGGCCGGCGAACTGGTGTTCAGCCCAGCGGCCAACTACAACGGCCCAGCTTCATTCAGCTACACGGTCAGCGACGGCAACCTCACCGCCACGGCGAACGTGACTGGCACGGTCACCCCGGTCAACGACGCTCCTGCTGCCAGCGACGACAGCTTCACCGTGGCCGAAGATGGTTCAGTGACCATCGATGTCCTGGCCAACGACAGCGATCTCGATGGCGACACCCTGACGATCACGCAAGTCGATGGACAAGCCATCACCGATGGTGGTGCGGCTGTGGCGGTGACCAACGGCAGTGTGGCCTTGGTCGCAGGCGAACTGGTGTTCAGCCCAGCGGCTAACTACAACGGCCCGGCGTCTTCAGCTACACGGTGAGCGACGGCGACCTGACCGCCACGGCCAACGTGAGCGGCACGGTCACCCCGGTCAACGATGCGCCTGCTGCAAG
>CAVORS010000012.1:0-97147 GCA_963698635.1 uncultured beta proteobacterium | reverse complement strand
CGTCTGCAGGAGGACGTGGGCCGCAGTGTGCAAACCCCGGCCGATGTGATCCGCTGGCCCTACGCGCTGTCTTTTTCAACCATGGCTACGGCGGACTGGTCGGGCCGCTTTTCCTGGTCTTCCTGCCTTTCCTCCTGCTGGGACCGGTGCGGGGAAAAAAATGGCTCTTTTGGGCCCTGCTGCTTCTGGCCTGCGCACCGTTCCTGACGGCCAGCCTGCGTTTTGTCTATATCGCTTTCGTGGTGCTGACGATTTTTTCCCTGCGCGCCTTCGAAGCGGCGGCCGGCAGACTCCTCAAGGCCGTTTTTTACATGCTGGTCGCCGTCAACTTCGTCATGGGCATCGCCATGCTCGAGAAGTTTTATTCATTTCACAGCGCCTGGAGCGGAACATTTTTCCCTGGAACAATATCGCGAGCACTTTTTCCCCACTTACCCGGCCTTTGTCTATATCAACGCCAATGCCCCGCCGCAAGCGAAAATATTGCTGGTTGGCGAAGCCCGCAATTTTTATCTGCAAAGGCCCTACCGGCTTTCTTCGGCATTGGATTATTGCATTTTGAACCGCTACCTGGCCTCAAGCCTCGACAGCAATGAATTTTTCGCTGCCATCAGGAAGGACGGCTTCTCGTACCTGCTGGTGAATTTTTCGAATTGGAACGCTTGCAGGCAAAATATGCCAACATGGCTACCGCCGAAAAAAACAAACTATCTGGTTTTTTGCGTACCCTGAAGCCAGTCTTCAACCGGGGGGCGGTGTATTTGTATGAGATCCAGAGCGCACTTAAGTATGATTTGAATTCCAGGCGGTAAAGATGGTATCCGCATGGAAGCGCCGCGGCCAGAACGTGGTCACCGTCATCGACCGAAAAAACAAGAACGCATGTCTGTTAGCAGGCGGTTCATTTTGTCGGGAAACACAATTTTATCCATTGTTTTAATGATTCATGGCGCGCAGCAGTTCATTTATTTAAGCTAGGCTAATTGGAAAAGAATAAGCATCGCTGGCTGAGAGAGATTCACTTTCTGATCCAGATCCGGGTCATCGATCAGGCGTTCCAGGATATCCCGGATCTCCTTTACATCCTGGGGCTGCACCACCCAGCCGCAGTTTACCTTTTCGATTATCTCAGCGGCGAAAGTACGATCGGTCAAGGCCAGGATTGGTCGGCGTGCCTGCAAGTATTCAAAAATCTTTGTTGTGGCTACGCTGCTACGATTGGGAGAGGTGACCAGAAGCAGAAGGTCGGCTCGGCGCTGGAAGGCCATGGATTGTAGGCGGCTGACCGAACCATGAAGGCAAACCACGCCGCTCTGGACCAGTCCGGCTAGCATTCTTTTTTCCCCCCTGCTGTTCAGTTCGCCGAGCAGATGCAGCCTGATGGTGCGAACCAGCTCCGGACGGCGGTCGATGAGGGAAGACAATGCCCGGACCAGTGAGGTGATGTCGCAGTTTGCGTCGGAAAGCGCAAAGCGGCCGCTGTGGACGACATGGAAGCATCCCGGTTCTAGGTCCGCCTTCGGCAGCGGCATGTCTGTTTCATCGGGATCGAAACCGTTGGGCACGGTGATTACATGCGGATGGTCGTATGATTCCCGGAAATAGCGGCTGAGCGGATCGGAAACGGTTAACAGCGCTGCCGCTCCGGCAACGACGTTACGTTCGCTGTCCGCATAGGCCTTGCGGATGCAGGCAAAACGGCGCAATCTTGTGCTTTCAATGGCTTCAAAGAGCAAGCCATCGCGAAAATCGGCGATCAGGGGCAATTTGAACTTCTGGGAAAAGTGCAACCCAATCTCCAGGGTCTCCACCGGGGGGTAGGGCCGAATATCCCTTCGGGCTTCACTTTGGCATATATCTCACTTGCCTTTTTTAAAACCGATCTTTTCCATGGAGAATAGATCGATGCAGAGATTCCCAGGCGGTTGAACAGTTCGAACCACAGCCGCAAAAGAGCCCACTGGAACTTGCGCAGGCCGACCCGGTTCCCGTTGTGGCTGGGGTCATATATGCAAATGATGTTCTTCTTTCCCGTGTTTTCTTGTTATAAGAGGAGGTTAGTACGACAACGTCATGGCCGAACCGAGGTAAATACTTGGCCATTTTCAGAGGCCTTTGCCCGCCGCCGGAGTGCTGGGGGGGATAATAAGCGATCAGCAGTATTCTCATTTTATCATGCGCATTGCCGGGGTCATGTTCGAACCTACAATTGTGGCGGCCATCTTTTTCAAACGATCTTCTTTTCGAACAATCAGCAAATTGACGCTGAACGCAATCACCACCAGCACTGCGCCGGGAAACACCGTGATCCACCACTCGCCTGAAAACAGGTAGTCGTTGCCCACGCGAATCAGCGTGCCCAGCGAAGGTGCGGTGGGCGGGGCACCCACGCCGAGAAACGACAGCGTGGCTTCGGTGATGATGGCCGTGGCGACCTGGATGGTGGCCAGAACCAACACCGGCCCCAACACATTGGGCAGCACATGACGGCGCATGATGCGCAACGGCGCCACGCCAATCACCCTTGCCGCCTGCACGTATTCCTTGTTGCGCTCCACCAGCGTGGAGCCGCGCACGGTGCGGGCGTACTGCACCCAGCCTGTGAGCGAAATCGACAGAATCAACACGCCAAAGGCCAGTGCACCTTGTGCGTCGGGAAACAGTGCGCGCCCCACACCGGCGATCAGCAGCGCCACCAGAATCGCCGGAAACGACAACATCACATCGCACAGGCGCATCAGGAACGCGTCCACCCAGCCACCCAGAAAACCAGCGACCAACCCCAAAGCCACGCCCACAATGACCGACAACAGCACCGAGGCGATACCTACCGCCAAAGAGATGCGCGCACCGTACATCAGAGCAGAGAGAATGTCGCGCCCCTGATCATCGGTGCCCAATGGAAAGGCGGCGTTGCCGCCCTCGCTCCACGAAGGCGGCAACAAAGCGTTGGAAAGCTCCAGCGTGGCGAGGTCAAAGGGATTGTGCGGCGCCACCCAGGGCGCAAAGGCCGAGCAAAAGACGCACACCAGCGCAACGAAGGCCGCGATCATGGCCGCAGGCGACGACAGGAAGCTGTGACCGACATCGCTGTCGGCCCAGCGTTTCAGGGCATTGATCAAGTTCGCGATCCGGGGTGCAAACCTTCGCCCACCCCGCTCACCCGATTGGCGGGCAAGCGGGGCGGGATTGGCTCAAGCGGGTTGGCGTGTTTACTTGACGCTCATGTAACGGAACGGCATCTGCGTTATCGGCGCAGTTGCACCAGATCCACCTTGTTCGACACACCCCAAGCCAGCGCCTGCTGGTGCAAAGGCAGGTGACCCACATCGTCGGCGTGGATCGTGAAGGCTTCCTTGATCATGGCGTCTCGCTTTGCTTGGTCGGTTTCCGACTGGATTTTCATCGTCAACTCGTCCAGCTTTGGATTGCAGTACGCGCCCAAGTTGAACTGGCCCGCACCTTTATTGTCCACGCAACGCATCAGCGCGTTCAACAGCGTTGTGGGCATCGTAGGTGCTCGGCGTCCAGCCCAGCAGATAGAAACTGGTGTCGCGCTTGAGCACCTTGGGGAAATACGTGCCCTTGGTTTCGGCCTGCAATTCAATCTTCACGCCAATACGCGCCAGATTCGCCGCCACCGCCTGGCAGATGTTGCTGTCGTTGACGTAACGGTCGTTCGGGCAATTCATGCCCACCTCGAAGCCATCGGGATAGCCCGCTTCGGTCAGCAGCTTCTTGGCGCGTGCCGTGTCGTAAGGCAGGCGCTTGTCCATGCCTTGCGTCGAACCCGTTGATGCCTGGGCCAACCATCAGTGCCGTCGGGCCTTGATGCACCGCGCATGACCGTCTTCTGGATACCCTCGATGTCGATGGCCTGGTAGAAGGCCTGGCGAACGCGCTTGTCCTTGAACGGGTTTTTGCCTTTGACGTTGGAATACAGCAGCTCATCGCGCTTCTGGTCCATGCCGAGGAAAATCGTGCGCAGCTCTGGACCCTGCAACACGCGTGCCTTGCCACCGCTGCGCTGATGCGCGGCACGTCTTGCACGCGGCACCGGTTCGATCACATCGACCTGGCCCGACAGCAAAGCGGCCACACGCGTGGCGTCATTGCCAATCGGCGTGTACTCCACGTTGACCACATTGCCCTCGATCTTGCCCCAGTAGCGGCCGTTGCGCGGAAACGTCGTCTTCACATTGGGCTGGCGCTCGCGCAGGCGGAACGGCCCGGTACCATTGGCCTTGAACGAGGCGGCATTTTCGATGCCCTTGCGGCGATCCACCGGTCGCGTGGCCTGGTTCTTCTCCGACCAGTCCTTGCTCATGATGTAGAAGAAGGGACAGCACGTCGGGCAAGATGGGAAACGGCGCTTTGGTTTCAATCTCCACCGCAAAGTCGTTGACCTTACGCACCTGCTTGATCTCGTTGGTGTAGCGTCTTCATATCCGAGCCGTCACCCGACCCGCGGGCCAGGCTAAACACCACATCATCGGCGGTGAACGGCGTGCCGTCGTGAAATTTGACGCCCTTGCGCAGCTCGAAGCGCCAGACCGTGGGCGAAACCTGCTATCCAGCTGGTGGCCAGCGCGGGGACGAGCTTGAGGTCTTTGTCGCGCCCGACCAGTGGCTCGTACACATTGCCCGTGACACTCAGCTGCATGCGTTTCGTTCAGCGAATGGGGATCCATGGACAGCGCATCGCCCTGGTTGCCGATGCGCACGGTCTGCGCCTGGGTCAGGCCCGCTGTTGTCATCAACAAAGCCGATGCCAGCGCAGCGCTGAGGGTGGGGGTGAACTTCATCTTTCGCTCCTTTTTGTTGGATACTGAACGGGTCGCTGAAACGTACTTAAAGATCTTCGCACAAGGGCAGCCCCTGTTCGATCAGACTGGCATGCAAGGCAGCTCCCAGCGGCAACACCTCATCATTGAAATCGTAGCGGCTGTTGTGCAACACACAACTCCCTACCCCATTCTCTGCGCCCTGCCCCAAGCGCAAATAGGCACCAGGCTTGGCTTGCAACATGAAAGAAAAATCCTCTGCGCCCATGCTGGGGTCCATGCTTCGATCCACATGATCTCGACCCAGCAGTTGCTGAGCGACATCAGCCGCAAAGTGTGCCTCATCAGGGGTGTTGGTTGTTGCAGGGTAAATACGCTCGTAAAGCACATGGGCAGACGCGCCCAGTCCCATGGCCACGCCCGAGCACACTTCCCTCAAGCGGCGCTCCACCACGTTCTGCACCTCGACATTGAAAGTGCGCACCGTACCCACCAGCGTGGCCGTGCCCGGCATCACGCTGAACGCGCCCAGCTCACCTGCCCGCATGGCACACAGGCTGATCACCGCGCTGTCGACCGCCCGCACATTGCGCGAAACAATGCTTTGCACCGCGGTGATGATGTGCGCCGCCACGAGCACGGGGTCCACCGTTTGATAAGGATGGGCGCCATGGCCACCCTGCCCTGTGATCTCGATGGTGATGCGGTCGGCCGCAGCCATCATCGGGCCGGGATTGACGCCCACCGTGCCTGGGCGCATGTGGGGCCAGTTGTGCATGGCGAAGACCGACTTGACCGGAAATCGCTCGAACAGCCCCTCTTCGATCATCGCCTTGGCGCCGGCGAAACCTTCTTCGCCAGGCTGAAAGATCAACACGGCCGAACCGTCAAAGTTGCGCGTTTCAGCCAAGTAGCGAGCGGCCCCAACCAACATCGCCGTGTGCCCATCGTGGCCACAGCCGTGCATCATGCCGGGCTTGGCCGATTTCCATGCGAAGTCGTTCTGCTCGGTCATGGGCAGTGCATCCATGTCGGCACGCAAGCCCATCATCTGGCCGCTGCGCCGCTGGCGCCCGTGGACCACCGCCACCACACCGGTCTTCGCAATGCCCGTGTGCAGTTCATCAACGCCACACACTTTCAGCGCTTCCACCACCCGCTGCGCGGTGTAGCGCTCCTCAAAGCCAATTTCAGGATGGGCGTGCAAATCGCGCCGCAGCGCGGTCAGTTGGGGATGGAACGCTGCAATGTGCGCGAAAGCACGACCATGCGCCTTGATGCGGGGTGACAACATCGAGTCAGCATACATGGGTCAATGCCCCGTAGCCTGACCCACACGCAACCGTGGGTCCACAGCGAAATACAACAAATCGACAACCAGGTTGATCAACACAAAGATCAGTGCGATCAAGCAAAGGTATGCCGCCATGACGGGTATGTCAGCGAACGTCACCGCCTGAATGAACAACAGCCCCATGCCGGGCCACTGGAACACCGTCTCGGTGATGATCGCAAAGGCAATGAGCCCACCGAGCTGCAGGCCCGTGATCGTCATCACCGGCACCAAGGTGTTCTTCAGGGCATGGCGGAAATGCACGGCACGGTCGCTCAGGCCGCGAGCACGGGCAAACTTGATGTAGTCGGTGCGCAAGACTTCCAGCATCTCGGCGCGTACCAGCCGCATGATCAAGGTGAGCTGGAAGATGGCCAGCGTGATGGCAGGCAAGGTCACATGCAACCAGCCGTTCGCCGTGAGGAGTCCCGACGACCACCAGCCCAGTTGCACCACGTCGCCACGGCCAAAACTCGGAAACCATCCCAGATTCACCGAGAACACCAGTATCAGCAAAATGCCGATCAGAAACGTGGGCAGCGAGACACCCAAGAGCGAAATCGTCATGAACAGCTGACTGAGGAAGCTGCCCCGCTTGAGTGCCGCGTAGACCCCCATGGGTATCCCCACCACCAATGCCAGCATTCCCGCAACAAAAGCCAGCTCCAATGTGGCTGGCAAGCGTTCTGCAATCAGCCGCGACACCTTGGCCCCCTGGCGCAAGCTCAAACCAAATTCGCCCTGCACCGCGTTGACCAAAAAATGCCAGAACTGCACGACAAACGTTTGGTCAAGCCCCAAATCTGCCCGCATCTGGCGAATCTGATCCGGCGTGGCATCTTGACCCAGCAAAAACACCACAGGGTCACCCACGTACTGAAACAGCATGAATGCAATGAAGGCCACGCTGACCATCACCAGCACTGCCTGCGCCAACCGACTGAACACAAAAGCCAACATGGATGTAGGGTGCCAATCTGGATCAAAGAAACCGCGACAAAACCGAGCCATTGCTCGACTGAAATCAGTTTACCGGAATGCCCGCGCCAGCTTCGTTGCACGAGGCGGCTTCTGAGCCCGAGCGCAACGCCCTATGAGAAACCGAGCGCCTGAACAACCTCCATCGCGGCCACGGAAACACATGCACGCACCACAGAAGCTCATCAAGAGTGGGGATGACTCCGCCCATAAAAGTAATTAAATTTACCTCTTAGAGTGTTCCATCGAACGCTCTAACTGGCACTTTATTTAACTATAAAGTTCTTTTTGATTATTTTTACAGGGAGAAAGTCATGTGGATTTCAAGACTCATCGGTGCGTTTCTTTTGTTCTTCACGCTCACCGCCTGGGCAGCGGTGGATATCAATACGGCCTCGTCTGACGACCTGACCAGCATCAAGGGCATCGGCCCAGGCACGTCCACCAAGATTCTGGATCAACGCCAAAAGGGCAAATTCAAGAATTGGGATGACGTGATTGAACGCGTGTCAGGCATTGGCGAGGCACGGGCCAGCAAGCTCTCGCAAGAAGGCCTGACGGTCAACGGCGACAAATTCAAAGGCACAACCTCGCCTAAACAGCAGAAGCCGACCGCCACCAACGACAAGAAAATTTCCAGCGCACCAACGAACAAGAAGTCAAAGTAGAAAACGCCACAAAGCTGGCGCCAAAAGAAAAGCCGCTTGGGTGACCCCAAGCGGCTTTTTTCGTTTCTTCAGGAAGCGGCCCAGAGGCCGCCAGTCATCAGAACGTGTGCTTGACGCCGAGGCCAAAACGGGAGTCAGGACCCACGTTCTTGGTGTCTGCGTAACCACCGTACACCGTGGTGCGCTTGGACAACGAGTAAGCCACTGCAACGCCCAGACCGGAGTTGCGCTCTGCACCATCAGCCTTGGAGGAAGCGTAACCAGCCGACAACACCAAGCTGGCGGACAGAGGAACGTCAGCACCGAAGGACAAATCGGTGGTCTTCACGCCAGCGGGGTTCTTGACGTTGCCGTAGCCAGCCAGCAATTTGGCTGCGCCCAGATCGTAAGAACCATTCACGCGGGTGTACTTCGTGTCGCCTTCAGCACGCTTGTCCACTTGGTAAGCAACACCTGCGTACACGGGACCACCGTTGTACTGCACGTGGAAGGCGTTGGACTGGTCGGTACCGCCTTCTTTGAGGGTGGTGCTCAAAGCACCGCTCACGCCACCAAAAGTGGGGGTTGCGTAGTAGATGCTGTTGCCTGGGTTCCAGTCGTAGTTCACGCTCTCCCACACGAGGTTGTTAGGGCTCAGCTTGCCCGAATCGAACACGGAGGAACGTTGCACCCGAAATGTCGTCATAAGCGGTACCGGTCTTGCCGAGCTTGACTTCACCGAAACCACCGGAGAGGCCGACATAAGCGTAACGATCCCAGCTGCCAGCGTCAGAGCCGGTGTCCAAAGCGATAGAACGCTCGATCTTGAAGTTGGCCATCAGACCGCCACCAAGGTCTTCGCTACCCTTGAAGCCCAAACGGCTGGTGCTCACGCCACCGCTGGTCATGGCAGCAGAAACGTTCTTGTCTTTGTGGATCACGACGTCGGCGATACCGTACAGGGTCACGCTGGACTGAGCAAAAGTGGCGCCGGAGGCGGCCAGAACGGCCAAAGCAATCAGAGTCTTTTTCATGTTGATCTTTCCTAGTTTCAAAAAAATCCAGCTCCGTTGATCGAAACCGGTGTGAAATTAAGTCACAGCCCACATCGTAAGCCTGCGATTGATATTCACAAGGGTTTTCCCGCAAATCTCAGGGTCATAGCGGTCGGAAATGTCGGGTTTTCCCGACACTGTTGGAGGCTTCCGTACCCGTCTAAACCTCCCAAAGCTGCCTCGACCCATAAAAAAACCCCAAGAGCACGAAGCCCTCGGGGTTTTTAAGCTTTAGACCGCTGCTGGCAAATGCCAGCATGGATCAGAAGTTGTGCTTGATACCGAAGTCAACACCGGTCTTGTTGGTGTCCGTGCGCTTGCCGTCATTCACCACGTCAACGTACACGGTGGTGCGCTTAGACACGCTGTGGTGGTAGCCCAAGCCGACTTGGCGGCTGGCGATCACGTCGGCGGTCTTGTTCTTCAACTGGCCCACGGAGAAACGGATCTCGCCTGCGCCAACTGGCGCCACAGCGGTCAGCAAATAAGAGTTGTGATCGTTGTCAGCAGCGGTGGTGCCGGTTCCGATCAGAGCACCCAGCTTCACTGCGCCCAGGTCATAAGAACCGTTGACCGTGGTCCACTTGCCACCGGTCGAGGTGCGATCGTGGGCAAGAGCGGCCATGATCGGGCCATTGGCGTAACGAACCACCATGGACACAGGGTTCTTGGTTGCGCCTTCTGCGTTCTCTTTCAAAGCAGCCTGCGCGGCCACCAGCACGCCAGCGCCGGACCACATGTAGGTGATGGCGTTGTCGTTGCGCACAGGAGCGATCAAACCACCGGTCGAACGGGTGTTGGCGGCAACCGTGTCCCAGCCCCATGGATCTGCGGCCAACTGCGAATACAGGAAAGCTGGCGTGTAGTCACGGCCGAACTGAATCGTGCCGAAGCCACCCTTCAAGCCGACAATGGAACGACCCGTCCAGAACTTGGAGGGGCTCGACTGCTCACCCGTATCGGCGTTGAAGCGGTGCTCGATCTGGAACAGGGCGCTCAAACCACCACCCAGGTCCTCGTTGCCACGGAAGCCCAGACGGCTGCCTGAGCCGTTTTGCATCACCGTCGTGTCGGAACCGACATTGCGGGCCAGCGACAAGTCAACACGGCCGTATAGCGGTCACGGAGGATTGGGCAAACGCTGCGCCCGTAGCGGCAACAGCGGCCAATGCAATCAGAGTCTTTTTCATCGAGAGTATCTCCAAGGTTGAGTTTGAGGCTGCGGGTCCAACGAACCTTTGCCAACCTCCGTTTGCGGAAGTTGACTCATTGCACCAGAACCCCCTTGGCCGCGCAAAGTTTTCATAGACAAAACAGCCCTAAATGTGGCCTGGTTACAACAGGAAACAACACCCCTATAAACCCTCTTATTGGCAGGCACTCCGGGGGTTTTCCCGAATTTTTCTGCAAAATAGCAACAAGGTATTTGCGATGCATTCCCGCCACCGTATTTCCACTTGTAATCACGCCCATGGATGCCCTGTTTATTGCCGCCGACTCGGCGCTCAGAACCCTTTTTTCAGCGCCCAGAGCGGCGCGTCCCAGCCCAAGGCCGCCGGTGCATGGCAAGCAGCCTGAACTGAGCGAAGCCGAACGCCGCACCAGCGGGGCTTTGATGCGGGTCAATCACGTGGGCGAGGTTTGCGCTCAAGCGCTCTACACCGCCCAGGCCTTGGCCGCTCGAACAGGCAGCCGCTCGAAGGCGGAGAAAGAAGCTCTCGCGCGGCAGCTCGAGGCGGCGGGTGCCGAAGAAACCGACCACCTTGCCTGGACGAAACAACGGCTTGACGAGCTCGGTGCCCGCCCCTCCTTGCTCAACCCGCTTTGGTATGCGGGTGCTTTTGGCATTGGTCTGTTGGCCGGACGCCTGGGTGCAGGGGTGAGCCTGGGCTTCGTGGTGGAAACGGAGCGCCAGGTGGAGGCTCACCTTGAGAGCCATATGGCGCGCCTGCCCCCCAATGACGCAGCCTCGCGGGCGATCGTGAGCCAGATGAAGGATGACGAGGCGCGACATGCCAACGAGGCCGTGAAGGCCGGCGCCGCAGACCTGCCCCTACCTGTCGGCGTGGCGATGAAAGCCGCGGCAAGGGTGATGACCACGGTGGCCCACGTCGTCTGAGCTTTTCCGATCGCGCCACGGCGCTGCACGGAAAGCGGAGCGTTCAGCCCTCGACCACTTCGAACCCGGTGGTGATCTCGGCCGTTTTGCCCAGCATGACGCTGGCCGAACAGTATTTGTCGTGGCTCATGGCGATGGCCCGCTCCACAGCGGCAGGCAGGAACGCCCTTGCCGGTCACGGTGAAGTGCATGTGGATCCTGGTGAAAACCTTGGGATCGGTGTCGGCGCGCTCCGTGGTGAGCTTCACAGTGCACCCTTTGACGTCGTGTCGGCCCCGTTTGAGAATCAGCACCACGTCGTAGGCGGTACAGCCACCTGTTCCCGGCCAGCAACAACTCCATGGGGCGTGCCGCCAGGTTGGCGCCGCCGTTTTCGGGCTTGGCCGCGTCGGGCGCACCGTCCATGGTGACCACATGGCCACTGCCGGTTTCGGCCACAAACCCCATGTTCGAACGGGTTCCGGTCGCGCCAGTCCAGCTGACAGTGCATTCCATGGCGCTTTCCTTTCGTGAAATAAACGACAAAACGAGATTTTGCTCACAATAAATGAGCATTTTTCCCTGTCGGCATGTTGCATTGCAGCATGCCTTCGGTATACTGGCGTCATTGTATTGAAGGTTGTCTCCTCTACCCTCCTCGGGTGGATTTAAACCCGAACAGGCCTTGGCCCGTTCGGGTTTTTTTTATGCATTTTCGGGGGTGGGCACGGACAGGGCCCACCGCGAGCGACGGCGCCGCCGAACGTTTGCCCGAAGACGCGCGGTCTGGCTCACCGATATGATGCAGCGCAAGGAAATGCCCATGTCTGCCCGAAAAAAAACCTCCCCTGCCACCCAGCCCGCCGCTGCCGTTCATCTCACGCCTGCCGACTACCTGAAGAAAATTCTCACCGCCCGCGTCTACGACGTGGCGGTGGAGTCCGATCTGGAGAAAGCCAAGAACCTCAGCCAACGGCTGGACAACACCGTTTTGCTCAAACGCGAAGACCAGCAACCGGTGTTCAGCTTCAAGCTGCGCGGGGCCTACAACAAGATGGCCCACCTGACGCCTGCGCAGCTGAAAAAGGGCGTGATCTGCGCGTCCGCTGGCAACCACGCCCAAGGCGTGGCCCTGAGCGGCCGCAAGCTGGGCACGCGGGCCGTGATCGTGATGCCCACGACCACGCCCCAGGTCAAGGTGGACGCTGTGCGGGCCTGGGCGGAGAGGTGGTGCTGCATGGCGAGAGCTACTCCGACGCCTACACACACGCCGCAGCCCTGCAGAAAAAGCACGGACTGACCTTTGTGCACCCTTTTGACGACCCGGATGTGATCGCTGGCCAGGGCACGATTGCCATGGAGATCCTGCGCCAGTTGCAGAGCCTGGGCACCACCCGGCTGGACGCGGTTTTTGTGGCCATCGGTGGTGGCGGCCTGATTTCGGGCGTGGCCAACTACATCAAGGCGGTGCGACCCGAGATCAAGGTCATTGGCGTGCAGACCAACGACTCCGACGCCATGCTGCAATCGGTGCAGGCGGGTGAGCGGGTCACCCTGCCTGACGTGGGCCTGTTCGCCGACGGCACGGCGGTCAAGCTGGTGGGCGAAGAAACCTTCCGCGTGGCCAGCGGCCTGGTGGACGACTACGTGGTGGTGGACACCGACGCGGTGTGCGCCGCCATCAAGGACATTTTTGTCGACACCCGCAGCATCGTGGAGCCCTCTGGCGCGCTGGCGGTGGCGGCGGTGAAGCAATACGTGGCCCAGCACAAGACCCGGGGCGAAACCTACGCGGCCATTCTGTGTGGCGCCAACATGAACTTCGACCGCCTGCGCTTTGTGGCCGAACGGGCCGAAGTGGGCGAAGAGCGCGAGGCCCTGTTTGCCGTCACCATTCCCGAAGAACGCGGCAGCTTTCGCCGCTTTTGCGAGCTGATCGGCGATCTGCCCGGCACGCCGCGCAATGTCACCGAGTTCAACTACCGCATCCACAACGACCGCGAAGCCCACGTTTTCGTGGGCCTGACCACCCAGGGCAAAGGCGAGTCCACCAAGATCGCCAAAAACCTGGACAAGCAGGGCTTCAAGACCCTGGACCTCACGCACGACGACCTGGCCAAAGAGCACATCCGGCACATGGTGGGCGGGCCACTCCCCCTTGTCGCAAGACGAACGCCTGCTGCGCTTCATCTTTCCCGGAGCGCCCGGGTGCACTGCTCAAGTTTCTGAGCCTGATGCGGCCCGGCTGGAACATCAGCCTCTTCCACTACCGCAACCAGGGCGCCGACTACGGCCGCATCCTGGTGGGCCTGCAGGTGCCGCCCAAGGACGACAAGGCGTTTGCGAAGTTTCTCGGGCACTTGGGCTACCCCTGTGTGGAAGAAACGGACAATCCGGTGTACCGTCTGTTCCTGAAAAGCTGACACCGCCCACCGCACCATGAATGCCAACCCACGGCCCGTTCTGGACAATGCCCGCGCCACAGGGTGGAGGCCCAGAGCTGCATTTGCCTGAGGTTGTGCCGGCGAACAGTCCTTCGCTGGTGTTCGAGTCTGCACCAGCTGTTCCGCTCAACGCTGGTGCCACGACGAGCGCTTGGACGCATCGAAGCCTGGCCCTGCAGCTCGCCCGCATCCAGCATGTCCCGCCCAAGACCTTCGACCACGACGTGGCGCTCAAGAACCGCAACTGGTGATTTTTGCGGCCGACCATGGCATTGCCGACGAGGGCGTGTCCCGCTTTCCACAAGAAACGACCCGCCAGCGGGTGTTGCAGATCCTGCGCGGCAAAGCCCAGATCAACGCCATGGCCGACCCTGAACGGCTTTCGATCTGACCGTGGTGGATGCCGGCGTTGCCTCGCCCCTGCTGGGCAACAACCACGGCATGCACCGAAGTTCCCCTGCTGGAGCGCAAGATTGGCTATGGCACCCGCAACATCCTGCTGAGCCCCGCCATGTCGGCCACGCCAGGCCATGTCGGCGCTGCATGCCGGCATGGATGTGGTGCGCCACCTGCCCGGCAACGTGCTGGCGCTGGGCGATGTGGGCGTGGGCAGCACATCGATGTGCGGCCTTGCTGCTGTCTCGCCTGTGCGGCGTGCCACTGGGTGACGCCTGCGGCAAGGGCAGCGGTCTCGACGACGCACAACTCAAGAGCAAGCTCGAAAAGCTGTTCAACGCGGCAGGCGACACCGCAAAGCGATCGAGCCCCATGGCGGTGCTGGCGGCCATGGGCGGATTCGAAATCGCCATGATGGTGGGCGCCATGCTGCAGGCCGCCAGCGAGCGCCGGGTGGTGATGGTCGACGGATTCGTCGCGGGCTGCTGCGGCCCTGGTGGCCCGGGCGCTCGTCACCCGAGGTGATGGACTACCTGGTCTTTGCGCAGCGCAGCGCCGAAGTGGGCCACCGCCTGATGCTGATTCACCTGCAGAATCAACCCGCTGCTGGACATGGAATTGCGCATGGGCCAAGGCATGGGGACCATGCTGGCCTGGCCGTTGCTCAAGGCCGCCGAACACCTGATCAACGACTGATAGGCAAGCCTTCCACCCCGGTTGCAGTGGCGGGCTTGTTGGCACGCCGAGGCGGCGTTGCGGGTGGTGCTGTAGGAACGTTGCCCGGGGCCGGTTTGGGCAGGCTGTTGACAATACGCGGCACCCCTGAACTCGGCGGATTCTTTGGTTCGGGCATCACCAACTCCAGCGTCGTTTTGCCCCAGCGGGACTCACCCAGTTTCGCGCCAAGCTTGTCCACCGACTGCAGCACCAAGCCATCGCTCACCGTGCCCCCACCTGAACCGGGCCGGGCGGCTGATCGTCGACGACCGCAATGAGCGCGCGCCGCTCATGCCGGGCCTGGGCCACCATGCCCAGCAGCTGCACCCGTGTAGGCGGGGTGGGTGCTGCCGCTGGCGATGCGGCCACGACCACAGGCGGCACCCAGTGCACGGGCGACCGTTGCCATATCGGCCTGGGGCACGCTGGGCGCCAGTGCCTGCACAGGCTACCCAAGGCCCCTGCCCGCCCGCCTGCAACAGCCCAATAGCCCGCGCTCAACCCGGCTGCCAGCCAGAGCAACCCCGCCGCCCAGGCCGCACCCGAACGGCCGCAGCGTGGGACGCCAAGCCGGAACTTCCGGAAGATCGGTTCAGTCGAGCGCCATGCGCTGGGAAAAGGGCTCGCTTTCATGCGCGCATTATGATCCACAGCAGTCACACCACAGGGCGGCCGGGCGACCAGCGCACGATGCGCAGTCCGCTCACCCACCCGCCCACATGCAACGGGAACCCACAGATCCATGAATGCCACATTTCCAACCACCGCCTTTGACCGCCCGCGCGCGCCATGCCCTGCACAAAGGCTTCACCTTGATCGAACTCATGGTGGTGCTGGTGATCATTGGCGTGCTGGCCGCCTTGATCGTGCCCAACGTGCTCGACCGGGCGGACGACGCCCGCGTCACGGCGGCAAAGACCGACGTCAACAACGTCATGCAGGCGCTCAAACTCTACCGAGCTGGACAACCAGCGCTACCCCACGGGCGAGCAGGGTCTGGCCGCTTTGCTGAACAAGCCCACCACCAACCCGGTTCCGCCCAACTGGCGCCGCTACATTGAAAAGCTGCCCGCCGACCCGTGGAACCGCCCGTACCAGTACCTCAATCCTGGCGTGCACGGCGAAGTGGACGTGTTGTCGCTGGGCGCTGACGGACAGGCCGGGTGGCGAAGGCACGAACGCCGACATTGGCAGCTGGGAGTGAATATGAGCCCCCACGCTCCGCCGCTGCGCGGGTCGCTGCCCCCCGAGGGGGCTGACCTCGGCTTGGGGCGGCCCTGCGCTGGATCGTTGGCCCCCACGCTCCGCCGCTGCGCGGGTCGCTGCCCCCCGAGGGGGCTGATCCTGCGCTTGGGGCGGCCCTGCGCTGTGGTCGTTGAGCCCCCACGCTCCACCGCTGCGCGGGTCGCTGCCCCCCGAGGGGGCTGACCTGGCTTGGGGCGGCCCTGCGCTGTGGTCGTTGCGCCCCCACGCTCCGCCGCTGCGCGGGTCGCGCCCAGCGCAAACGCAGGTGAACGTTCGGGCCGCCCTGCGTCGAGCGCAGCAGGGTTTCACCTTGCTGGAGCTGATGGTGGTGGTGGCCATCATCGCGCTGGCCACCGCAGGCGGTCAGCCTGGCGCTGCGCGATGACGACGGCGGTCGACTGGAAACCGAGGCTTTGCGCCTGTCGGCGTTGCTGGAATCAGCGCGGGCGCAATCGCGCAGCAGCGGTGTGCCGATTTACTGGCGTACCACGCCCGATGGTTTCGAGTTTCTGGGCTTGTCGCCCAAAGGCAAAGCCCCCAACGACTTGATGGGCATGCGCCACTGGCTGCAGGCCGACACGCAAGCCGAGATCGTGCATCCCGCCGACGCCGCCAACCTGGTCCTGGGGCCCGAGCCCCTGATCGCCGCCCAGACGGTTGCTGTTGCGACTGGGTGAGCGTGAGCTGAACCTGGCGCACCGATGGGCTGGCGCCCTTCGCCGTGGTTGCCCGCGGCAGGAGGCAGCCATGAGCCGCCAAGGCGCCAGGGGGCTTCACGCTCGATCGAAGTGCTGGTGGCGCTGGCCGTCGTGGCCGTGGCGCTTGGCCGCAGGGATCAAGGCCATCGGGCGCCCTCACGCCGGCCGCCGAGCGCCAAAGCGCCCAGTGGCTGGCGCAACTTTGCGCCGAGAACGCCCTGGTGCAGCTGCGCCTGGCGCGCCAGCTGCCGAGCACCGGCGACAGCACCAGCACCTGCATGCAAGCGGGCCAATCGATGCAGGTGCGCATCTCGGTGCAACCCACGCCCAACCCGATCTTTCGGCGCGTGGACGCGGTCGTCACGCAGCCGCTGGATGGATGGCACTGTGAACTTGCTGACCATCTCCACCATCATGGGGCGCTACTGATGCGTACCCTCCCATTGCACGCCACGCGTCTGCCTGCAGGGCCATCCGAGCCGGGTCGCGGCGGGTTTCACGCTGATCGAACTGCTGGTGGCGCTGGCCGTGATGGCCATGCTGGCCTTGCTGAGCTGGCGCTCGCTGGACAACCTGAACCGCGCTCAGGATGTCACCCAGGAGACGGTCCGACCAGGTCTTGCGCCTGCAGGCGTCGCTGGGTCAGTGGAGCGCCGATCTGGATGCGCTGGCGGAAACCGGTGAGCTCGATGCGCTGAGTTTTGACGGGCGCGTGCTGCGCATGACGCGGCGCGACAGCACGGAAGGGGGCATCCAGAGTCCTGGTCTGCGCGTCGTGGCCTGGACACGCCTGCAGCCACGGCGCCGGCGACACCAGGGTGCGCCCAGTGGGATGCGCTGGCAATCGCCCCCGTGCGCCAACGCGACGAACTCGCGCGCGCCTGGGAAGCGTGCTGCCATCTGGGGCCAGGGAGAAAAACAGGAGCCGAACAACACCAATCGACGAGACAGCGTCGATCGAGCTGGTGCCCATCGACGAATGGGAGCTGGCGTACCACCGGGGTGACTCGTGGGGCAACCCGCTGTCGTCGGTGGGCAATGAAGGCGCCAAGCTCGAGGGCAACGCCCGATTGCCCAATGGCGTGCGCCTGACGCTCACCCTGTCAACGGGTCAAAGTCTTTCGGGGCCGAGTGGTGGTGGACTGGGTCAAACCCACCCTGGCGGCGGGATCGCCATGAAGCCGGGTCGCAGTTCGTCCAGCCAGCAGCGCCTCTCAACGCGGTGCCGCCCTGTTGCTTGCCATGCTCGTCGTCACCCTGGTGGCCACGCTGGCGTCGGCTGCGCTGTGGCAACAATGGCGCTCGGCCGCGGTCGAAGCGGCCGAGCGGCAACGGGTCCAGGCCAGCTGGATCCTGACCGGCGCGCTCGACTGGGCACGCCTGATCCTGCGCGAGGACGCGCGCAGCAACCGCAACAGTGGCAACGCAGACCACCTGGGCGAACCCTGGGCCACACCTTTGGAAGAAGCCCAGCTGTCGAGCTTTCTGGCCGCAGACCAGGACAACAACGCCGACGACCTGATGCCGGCCTACCTGTCGGGCGAAATGGTGGACGCGCAGTCGAGACTCAACGTGATGAACCTCGTCATGACCAGCGGCAAAGGCACCGAGACGAAAATGGAGGTCTCCGAACCCGATCTGGCCGCGTTCACCAAGCTGTACCAGTTGCTCGACCTGCCTGCGGCCGAACTCACCGCCGCCGTCGAGTCGTTGCTGGAGACCAGCCAGCTGGCGCTGGTCGACCCCAAGCCATCGTCCACGCCGATTGTTGCCCATGCGCTTCGCCCAGCTGCGCTGGCTGGGGTTCAGCGAAGACAGCCTGAAGGCCCTGGCGCCCCATGTGGGGGTCTTGCCCGAACGCACCCCGCTCAACCTCAACACGGCCAGTGCCGAGGCCATGAGCGCCAGCATCCCCCAGATCGACCTTGCCATGGCCCAGCAACTGGTGACCGAGCGCGCCAACAGCCCGTTCAAAGACCTGCTTGATGTCGTCAGCCGCATCCCTGGAGCGGAAAAAGACTGGCTGAACGCCCAGCCAGCACGACGTGCGCAGCCGCTTTTTCGAAGTGCATGTGCGCATGCGGCTGGACGACCACACCACCGAAGGAGCAGCTCTCTGGTGGTGCGCAGCGGGCTGAACGTGGGCGTGCGGTGGCGCGAGCGTGTCGCCACTCTGCCCTGACATCCACCACAGGTACACCCTGTTGCACACACTTCGATCCACAGACGACCAACTACCCTGATTCGCATCTCTAAAATGCACACTTGCGCGTTACACCAAGCCGTGGGCCTACTACCGTAACCAACCCCACAGCCGCCCAAACCTCTGTGCTGATCCTCACCCCTTCCGCTTTTTCGCTCGCCAGCGCCGGCACGCCCGCCGCCGCCCTGGACTGGGCGAGCTCGGCCAACGGGCAGCAAGTGGACGACCATGGCACCTGGCGCTCTCGGCCGCTGCCCGCCGATCAGGATGTGGTGCTGGTGCTGCCACCGTTGGCCGTGTCCTGGCACCGCATCGACCTTGCCCAAGGTTCCTGCAGCCCGGCTGCGCGCCGTGCTGGACGGCCTGCTGGAGGAGCAGTTGCTCAACGACTGCGCCGAGCTGCATTTCGCCTTGCCGCCCGGTGCCAGGGCCGGGCAGCTCCGTGTGGGTCGCCGCTTGCCACAAGGCCTGGCTGCAAGGGCTGGCTCCAGGCGCTGGACGAAGCGGGCCACCCCGCCTCCCGCATCGTCCCAGCGCTCTGGCCCATGGCCGCCAGCAGGCGGTGAAGCACCCTGAAGGCCGGAGCGTTGCCATTGGGCCCACCATGCAATCGGGCCAGCCTGGCTGGCCAGCGCCAGCGCGCTGGGCGTGTGCTGTGTGCCCTTGATGCCCCAGGCAGCCGACCGCATGGCCCTGCTCCAGCCTGCGCGCGCCGGCAGCACGGCACCCGGTGCGCTGGATGAGCGAACCCGGCACAGCGGCCGCACGGCCGAAGAAGTGCTTGGATCAGCGCTTCGAACTGCGTGACTCAACCCGACTGGCTGCTGCGCTGTGCGCAATCCAGCTGGAATCTGGCCCAGTTTGATCTGCGCCTGTCGAGCTCGCGCCCGGCGCGGCCAGCGCTGGCGCCAGGTCTGGCGGGACTTGCGCAGCGCACCCGCCTGGCGTCCGGCCCGCTGGGGCCTGGGCAGCACTGGTGGCGGTGCAACTGATCGGGTATCAATGCAGCCGCCTGGCAAGAGCGCCGCTCGCTGGCACACCAAACAACGGCCGCTGTGCAACAGACGCTGAAGCCGACGTTCCCCAACGTGCGGACTGGTGCTCGATGCGCCCATGCAAATGCAGCGCGAACTCACCCACCTGCAACAGGCCAGCGGACAACTCGCCATGCACGATCTCGAAGCCATGTTGAGCGGCCATCGCCAGCCAGCGCTGAGCAACCTGCTGGTGGTGCGCAGCATCCAATACCACGCCACGCCAACGGCGCAACCGCCAGTTTGCTGGCGAGTGCCAGCGCCGCCAGCCATGGCCCGAACTGCAAGAAGCTTTGCAGCCGCGCGGGCTGGAAGGTCCAGCGTGAAGACAACAGCATCACCCTGCGCCCTGCCCAGCCGTGACAGCGACCACAGATACGCCATGAACACCCCCTCTTCCGCCCCAAACGCCGCAGCCACCGGGCGACGCAAAGCAGCCAGCAACGGGCTGGGCGAGCGCTTGACCGTCTGGTGGCCAGGCATGGCGCCGCGCGAACGCCAGGCCGTGTTGATCGCGGGCTGGATCGTGGGACTGGCCCTGCTCTGGTGGGTCGCGCTGGGCCCGGCCTTGAACACCTTGCGCAAGGCCCCTGCGCAACACGCCGCGGTTGACGCCCAGCTGGCGCAAATGCTGCGCATGGCGGCCACGCGCCGAACAGGTGCGTGCCCAAAACAGCACGCCACCTCCCAGCCGCGGTGCCGCTCAAGCCGCCTTGACCAGGCCACCGCACCACTGGGCGCCACAGGCCCAGGTAGCAGTCCAGGGCGACCGTGCCATCCTGACCCTGCGCGGCGTGTCGCCCGAGGCCCTGGCCCTGTGGCTCAGCCAGGTGCGCGTCAATGCCGCCTGACTGCCGGTCGAAGCCCAGATGCAGCGGCACGGCAATCCCGAAGGCTGGGCCGGCCAGATCACCGTCGCAGGTCCCGGCCTGGGATCCGACAACTGATGGCAACCCGATGGAGCACCTCACGCATGGCCTGGCTGGCGCCTTGCTGGGCTTGACTGATCGCCACGTGCTGTTTGCGCCCGCCCGCTGGCTGGGCTCCGCCCTGGCATGGGGCACAGCAAGACAAGGTGCGACTGGTCAACACCCGCGGCAGCGTCTGGCGCGGCCAGGGCGATCTGCTGCTCACCGGTGGCGAGGGCAGCCGCACCGAGAGCGCCCTGCCCCAGGGGCTGCGCTGGCGCCTCAACCCCACATGGGCCGAGCGCCGCCCGCCATCGCGCTGTGCACTGGAAACCCCTTGCTGCGCCACGCGCCCATGCAGCCTCACAGTGGCTGCCGGGCTTGAAAGGCTACACCCTGCGCGTGGCCGCTTTTGAGAGCCAATGGCCGGCGGTGTTGCTGGCCGGCCTGGGCACGCCCTGGAACACCCTGCGCCCCGAAGGCCAGCTGGCCCTGGCAGTCCAGCGGTCTGAGCGTGCAGATGCTCGAGGGCCGCTTGCGGCTGCAAGGCGGCTTGCAGGTGGATGCGCTGGACATGACCTCGCGCCTGTCCACCCTGCGCCCTCTGGGCAGCTACCGCGTCCACCTCGAAGCCACCCCCGACGGCAACAGCGCCTTGCTGCACCTGACCACCCTGCGCGGCGGGCTGCAGCTGCAGGGCAACGGCCAGTGGATCGGCGGGCGCCTGCGATTCCAGGGCGTTGCCCAAGCCGCACCCGGCCGCGAAAACGCGCTCGAAAACCTGCTCAACATCATCGGGCGCCGCGACGGCCCGCGCTCGATCCTGAGGTGGGCTGAGCCCGCTCCGACACGCGATAGGATTCCACACATGAACCGACACCATCTCGATCCAGGCCTGAAGGCGCCGGGCGCCATGCGCTCGCGCACTCCCCTGGCGCTGGCCTGGGTCTGATGCCTGCTGCCCTGCCGGCCCCGATGTCGCCTGGGCCCAAAGTGGCAGCCGCGAACCCGTGGTGCTGAATTTTGTCAACGCCGACATCGAAGCCGTGGCCCGCACCATGGCCACCATCAGCGGGCGCAACGTGGTGGTGGACCCGCGCGTCAAAGGCACCATCAGCCTGTCCACCGACAGGCCGGTTTCACCCGCCGGTCGCGCTCAACCAGTTCAGCGCTGCGCTGCGCCTGCAAGGCTTCGCCCTGGTGGACACCGGCGGCCTGTACAAGATCGTGCCCGAGGCCGATGCCAAGTTGCAGGGCAACCCGGTCAACGCCGGGCCGGTGAACAAGCTGGCTCGTCCAACCAGATCGTCACCCAGATCTTCAACCTGAACCACGAGTCGGCCAACAACCTGGTGCCGGTGCTGCGCCCCCTGATCGGGCCCAACAACACCATCAACGTCAACCCGGGCAACAACTCGCTGGTGATCACCGACTACGCCGACAACCTGCAGCGCATCGGCCGGATCATCGCGCACTCGATGTGTCGGGCGCCACCGACGTGGAAGTCATTCCGCTGCAACACGCCATCGCGGCGGATCTGGTGCCCATGGTCTCGCGCCTGCTCGACCAGCCGGCGGCAGGCGCCGCGTGGCCAGGCAGGCGACCCGTCCTACAAGACCACCCTGGTGGCCGAGCCGCGCAGCAACTGCGGTCGTGATGCGTGCGGCCAACCCGGCGCGCTGGCGCTGGTGCGCTCGCTGGTCACCAAACTCGACCAGCCCACGCTCGGCCATGCCAGCGGCAACATCCATGTGGTGTACCTGAAAAACGCCGATGCCGTCTCGCTCGCCACCACCCTGCGCGCGGCCATGGCCGGCGAAGGCATCGACCGCATCGGCGGAGCGAGCTCGCGAGCGCCTCACCGCACCGTCGAGCACCCAGCGCGCGGCCACAACGCCAACCAGGCCACGGCCCCGGTGGCCGCCGTCGCAACGCCCTCCACCGGCGGTCAGATCCAGGCCGACCCGGCCACCAACTCGCTCATCATCACCGCGCCCGAGCCGCAGTACCGCCAGTTGCGCGCCGTGATCGACAAGCTCGATTCGAGCGCCGCGCACAGGTGTATGTGGAGAGCCTGATCGCCGAAGTCAACGCCGACAAGGCGGCCGAATTCGGCATCCAGTGGCAAAGCCCCATCGGCAACATCGGCAGCAGCGTGGTCGGCTTGCTGGGCACCAACTTCGGCACCGGCGGCAACAACATCCTGACCAACCTGCTGCCCGTCGCCGACCGGCGACACCGCCAGCGTCACCGCGCCCGGCACCGGCTTCAACCTGGGCCTGGCGCAGCCAGCGCAACGGCGTCTACATGCTGGGCATGCTGGCGCGGTTTCTGCAGACCAGCGGCGAAGGCAACGTGTTGTCCACGCCCAACCTGCTCACGCTGGACAACCAGGAAGCCAAGATCGTGGTGGGGCAAAACGTGCCCTTCGTGACCGGTCAGTACACCAACAACAATTCCACCGACGGCTCGGTCAACCCGTTTCAGACCATCGAGCGCAAAGACGTGGGCATCACGCTGCGGGTCAAGCCGCAGATCAGCGAAAACGGCACCATCAAGATGACGCATCTACCAGGAAGTGAGCGCCGTGCAGGCCTCTTCGCTCAACTCGACCACCGGCCTCATCACCACCCAGCGCACCATCGAATCCACCGTGCTTGGTGCAAGACGGCGGTGTGGTGGTGCTGGGCGGCTTGTTGCAAGACGAGTTTTCGGGCAATCAGGAAAAGATTCCCGGTCTGGGCGACGTGCCGTTGTTTGGCAACCTGTTCAAGAGCGAGTCGCGCAACCGCAAGAAAACCAACCTGATGATCTTCCTGCGCCCGGTGATCATGCGCGACGCCAACGCCACCGACTCGCTCTCGCTGGACCGCTACGACCTGATGCGCGCGCTGCAGAAAGACGCACAGCCCGAACCCAGCCACGTGCTGCCGCATCAACGAAGCGCCGGTCTTGCCCCCGCAGCGCGCGCCCCAGGCTGTACCGGCGGCCACGCCCGAGCCTGCAGCGCCCGCCGTCCAGCCGTTTCATGCGCCCCTGGCGAACTGAATCAGCAGCACCCCATGAAACACCCGCTGCCCTACGCCTTTGCCCGGGAACACCTGTGGCTGCTGGAAGACGACGGCCAGGGCCTGGTGCTCATGGGCAGCAACACGCCCGCCGCCACACCGGCGCTGCAAACCCAGCAAGCTCTCGGCCCTGTCCGAGATCCTGCGCCGCCACGAGGTGCGCGAGGTGGTCTGGGAGTCGGGCGAGACCCTGAGCCAGCGCATCAGCGCGGCCTATGCGCAAGGCGAATCCAGCGCGGCGGCCGTGGTGAGCGAAGTGCAGAGCGACGCCGATCTGAGCCGCATGATGCAGGAGCTGCCGGCCATCGAAGACTTGCTGGAAACCTCGGACGACGCGCCCATCATCCGCATGCTCAACGCCCTGCTGACGCAGGCCGCGCGCGACGGCGCCAGCGACATCCACATCGAGCCGTTCGAGCGCATGTCCAGCGTGCGCTTCCGGGTCGACGGCACGCTGCGCGAAGTGGTGCAACCCAACCGCGCGCTGCACGCCGCGCTGATCTCGCGCCTGAAGATCATGGCCGAACTCGACATTTCGGAAAAACGCCTGCCGCAAGACGGCCGCATTTCCCTGCGCATCGGCACCCGCGCGGTGGACGTGCGCGTCTCCACCCTGCCCAGCGCCCACGGCGAGCGCGCCGTGCTGCGCCTGCTCGACAAGAGCGAGAGCCGCCTGACGCTGGAAGCCGTGGGCATGCAGGGCGACGTGCTGTCGCGCTTCGAGCGGCTGGTGAAGCAGCCCCACGGCATCATTCTGGTGACCGGCCCCACCGGCTCGGGCAAAACCACCACGCTGTACGCGGCGCTGCAAAAGCTCGACGCCAGCGTGCAGAACATCATGACGGTGGAAGACCCGATCGAATACGAGCTGCACGGCGTGGGCCAGACCCAGGTCAACGCCAAGATCGATCTCGATTTCGCCAAGGCCTTGCGCGCCATCCTGCGCCAGGATCCCGACGTGATCATGATCGGCGAGATCCGCGATTTCGAAACCGCGCAGATCGCCATCCAGGCCTCGCTCACCGGCCACCTGGTGCTGGCCACGCTGCACACCAACGACGCGCCCAGCGCCGTCACCCGCCTGACCGACATGGGCGTGGAGCCCTTCCTGCTCTCCAGCAGCCTGCTCGGCGTGATGGCACAGCGCCTGGTGCGCAAGCTGTGTGTGCATTGCCGCCGCCAGGACCCCGAAGGCCGCTGGGTGCCCGTGGGCTGCGACACAGTGCAACCAGACCGGCTACAAGGGCCGCACCGGCATCTACGAGCTGCTGGTCACCGACGACGCCATCCGCGCCCACATCCACAACCGCAGCGCCGAGAGCGAACTCATCGCCGCGGCCAAGGCGGCGGGGCTGCGCTCCATGCGGGAAGACGGCCAGCGCCTGATCGCACAGCCGGCATCACCTCAGAGGCCGAAGTGCATGAGCGTGACGCGCGACTGACATGCCCGCCTACGCCTACGAAGCCCTGGACCCCAAGGGCGCCACGCTCAAGGGTCTGATCGACGCCGACACCGCCGCGCGCGGCCCGCGGCCTGCTGCGGGCTCGCGCTCGCTGGTGCCGCTGTCGGTCGAGCCCGCCATGAACGCCGAAGGTGGCAAGGGCAGCGGACTGAACATGACGCTGTGGGGTGGCCATGTGTTCAACGCCACCACGCTGGCGGTCTGGACGCGCCAGCTGGCGGGTCTGGTGGCGGCCGGCTTGCCGCTGGAGCGCGCGCTGGCCGCCCTGGCCGAAGAAGCCGACAAAGACGCAACAGCAACGGCTGGTGGCCTCGCTGCGCAGCGAAGTGAACGCCGGCTCGCCGTTTGCCAGCGCGCTGGCGCAGCACCCCAAGGAGTTCTCACACCATCTACACCTCGGTGATCGCAGCGGGCGAACAAAGCGGCCAGCTCGGCACCGTGCTGGAGACGCCTGGCCGACGACCTGGAAGAGCGCGAAGCGCCTGAAGAACAAGACTGATTGCGGCCTCGCTCTACCCCGCCATCGTGACGCTGGTGGCGATCGTGATCGTGGTGTTTCTGGTGAGCTACGTGGTGCCCCAGGTGGCGGGCGTGTTCGCCGGCAGCAAGCGCGCCCTGCCCTTCCTGACCGTGGTCATGCTGGCCATCAGCGATTTTGTGCGCAACTACGGTGGTTGATGCTGATCGCCATGGTGACTGGCGGGCATCGGCCATCGCGTTGGCGCGGCGGCAACCCGCCTTGCGCATGCGCATGGACGCTGCCTGGTTGCGCTTGCCGCTGGTGGGCAAGCTCGCCCGAGGCTACAACGCCGCCCGCTTTTGCGGCCACCCTGGCCATGCTGGCCGGCGCCGGCGTGCCGATCTCTGCAAGTCGCTGCAAACCGCCGCCGAAACCTTGTCGAACCAGGCCATGCGCGACGACGCGCTGGACGCGCTGGTGCTGGTGCGCGAGGGCGCGCCACTGGCCTCGGCCATGGCCAGCAAGAAACGCTTCCCGCCCCTGGTGGCCATGTTTGCCCGGCTGGGTGAACAGACCGGACAACTGCCCGTGATGCTCGCGGCGCGCGGCCAAACAGCTGAGCGCCGAGGTGCAGCGCCGCGCCATGCACCTGGCCACCATTCTGGAGCCCCTGCTGATCGTGGGCATGGGTGCTGGTGGTGATGCTGATCGTGCTGGCGGTGCTGATGCCGATCATTCAGCTGAACCAACTGGTGAAATAGGCCCACCCCCGCGCCGGCTTCGCCGTCACCCCCTCAAGGGGGCAACGCTGGCGGCCCGGCAAAGCCGGTTCCGCGGCGTTCTGGGTGGACTTCCTCTCGTTGACCATGGCGTTTTAGGCTCCCCTGCGCCGGCTGCGCCGTCCACCGCCTAGGGGCAACGCTGGTGGCCCGGCAAAGCCGGTTCCGCGGCGTCTCTGGGTTAAGTTCCCGCCTCAGTCGCGCTGGTTTCAAACTCGCGTTTGTTCAATGGCACATCGTGTCCCGATCGCAGTTCTCGCAACCGTTCACTGCTACCCTTCGCTTTCTTCCTATTTCTCTGGACGCTCAGACAACATGGCAGCTTCGCTGGACGGTCAATTGGTGGTGGCGATTTCTTCTCGGGCGCTGTTCGATTTTGAGGAAGAGAACCGCCTGTTTGAGACCGGCGACGACCGCTCCTACATGCAGCTGCAGCTGGACCGGCTGGAAATCCCGGCGCCGCCCGGGCGTGGCGTTCTCGCTGGTGAAAAAGCTGCTGGCCTTCAACGACGCACAAGACGCAGCGGGTCGAGGTGGTGATCCTGTCGCGCAACGATCCGGTCTCGGGCATGCGCGTGTTCCGCTCGGCGCAGCACTACGGCCTGCCCATCCAGCGCGGCAGCTTCACCCGCGGGCAGCCGCCCTGGCGCTACCTGCGCCCGCTGCGCGCCAACCTGTTTCTCTCGACCCACCTGGCCGACGTGCGCGCGGCGCTGGCCGCCGGCGTGCCCGCCGCGCAGGTCTACCCGCTATCGGTCCACGCCAGCGACGCCCACCCCCACGAAGTGCGCATCGCCTTCGACGGCGACGCGGTGCTGTTTTCCGACGAGGCCGAGCGCGTGTTCCAGGCCGAAGGGCTTGTCGGCCTTTCAGCACATGAAGCCAGCAACGCCGCGCATGCCGCTGGCCGGCGGCCCGTTCAAGCCGTTGCTGGAAGCGTTGCACCGGCTGCAGCCGAAGGCACCAGCGCCATGCACATCCGCACCGCCCTGGTCACCGCCCGCAGCGCCCCGGCCCACGAGCGCGCCATCCGCACGCTGATGGACTGGAACATCGAAGTGGACGAAGCCATGTTCCTGGGCGGCCTGCCCAAAGGGGAGTTTCTGCGCGAGTTTGAACCCGACTTCTTCTTTGACGACCAGACCGGCCACATCGAACACGCCTCCCTGCACGTGCCCTCGGGCCACGTGGCATCCGGCAGTATCGAATTGACCCACTCCTGTGCCGGCTTCGCCGTCAGCCCCGTGGAGAGCAACGCTGGCCGACATGGCAAATGCCAGACCGGCGGCGCTCTGGAACTCGAGCCCCACTCTCGCTTCGTACTCATCGCTCTGCAACACTGACTCGACCCATGTCCAAACTTCAAAGCTTTCGCGACTTCACGGGCCAGGTTGCGCCGACTCGCGCTGCCCTATTTCCAGTCCGACCAAAAATGGAAGGCGCGCGGCCTGCTGGCCGCCATCATTGCGCTCAACCTGGCCGGGGTCTACATGCTGGTGCAGATCAACGACTGGAACCGGGTGTTCTACGACGCGCTGCAAAACAAGGACCAGCCGGTGTTCTGGGAGCAGCTGGGGCGCTTCACCTACCTGGCCTTCGCCTTCATCGTCATCGCGGTCTACCGCTTCTACCTCACGCAGTTGCTGCAAATGCACTGGCGCGACTGGCTGACGCAGCACTACATGACCCGCTGGCTGGCCAACAAGGCCTTCTACCAACTGGAGCTGGCGCGGTTCTCCAAGGGCGACAGACGCGCCGCCTGACAACCCCGACCAGCGCATCGCGGAAGACGCCAACCTGTTCACCAGCTACACCGTGGGCCTGAGCATGGGCCTGCTCAACGCCGTGGTGACACTGGTCAGCTTTGTGGGCATTCTCTGGTCGCTGTCGGGCGATTTTGGCTTCAGCTTCCAGGGCGAGAGCTACAACATCCCCGGCTTCATGGTCTGGATGGCGGTGCTGTATTGCCTGGTGGGCAGCGTGATCACCCACTACATCGGTCGCCCGCAGATCGCGCTCAACTTCAAGCAGCAGCGCCTGGAAGCCGACTTCCGCCACCACCTGATCCGCGTGCGCGAATACAGCGAGTCCATCGCCCTGGACAAAGGCGAAGCCGGTGGAACGCCAGCAACTGGGCGGCCGCTTCTCGCGACGTGCTCAGCAACTACCTCACCCTGATCCGCGCCCAGAAACGCCTGATCTGGTTCACCAACGGCTTTGGTCAGGCCGCCGTGGTGTTCCCGTTCATCGTCGCAGCACCCCGCTTCTTCAGTGGTG
Source organism: uncultured beta proteobacterium (assembly GCA_963698635.1). Taxonomy (GTDB): domain Bacteria; phylum Pseudomonadota; class Gammaproteobacteria; order Burkholderiales; family Burkholderiaceae_C; genus Hydrogenophaga. Next base: position 68,560 of record CAVORS010000012.1, on the reverse strand, counting down.
CGATCCAGCTCGGCCAGCTGATGCAGGTGGCCTCGGCCTTTGGACGGGTGCAAGACTCACTGGCCTGGTTTGTGGACAACTACAGCAGCCTGGCCGAATGGCGCGCCACCACCGACCGCCTGACCAGCTTTGAAGCCAGCTTCCAGGCGTTGCAAGCCCAGCAACGGCAGGCACCCCGAGGTGGGCGACAGCGATCGGCTGGACCTGGCGCAGGTGAGCCTGTCGCCTGCCCAACGGTCAGGCGCTGCTGGAGGCGCAAGGACCTGACGGTGTGAGCCGGCGACAGCCTGCTGCTCAAAGGCCCTTCGGGCAGTGGCAAATCGACCCTGTTCCGCGCCCTGGCCGGCATCTGGCCCTGGAGCCGCAGCCAGATCACGCTGCCGGCCGACTTCGCCGAGCGCGGCATGTTCCTGCCCCAGAAGCCCTATTTCCCCAACGGCGCCCTTGCGCCATGCGCTGGCCTATCCCGCAAGTGCCCGGGGCCTACACCGATGTCGAACTTGCAGCAAGGCCTTGCGCGACGCGCTGCTGCCCCACCTCGTCGACCAGCTCGACACCGCCGACACCTGGGGCCAGAAGCTCTCGGGCGGCGAGCAGCAACGCCTGGCCATGGCCCGCGCTTTTCTCAAGAAGCCGCGCTGGCTGTTTGTGGACGAAGCCACGAGCGCGCTGGACGAAACCGCCGAAGCCACGCTGTACGGACGCCTGGGAGACTGGTGCAAGCGTCGAACGGCGCGCTGGTGTCCATCGCCCACCGCCCTGCGGTGGCCGCTTTTCACGACAAGGTTTGGGCGCTGGAGCCTGCGCCGGATGGTGGTGTGGGACACCGGGTGGCCGTCTCCTGAGGCGCGCAAGCAGGCACCCGCCGCACGACAGCTTGCCCCCTCATTTGGGGCGCTGGTCCACCACCCGCTTGGCCTTGCCCATGCTGCGCTCCACAGCCGCCTTCAGGCTTGAGGTCGATCATCACGCTGCTGCCCACAAAGGTCTTGATTTCGTGCTGCAGCATCTTGGCCGCAGCGCGCGCCTCGATGCTCTCGGGCGAAACGCCCGGGGCGGTTTCAACCACCACCGTCAAGTCGTCCATCGGGCCTTCCCGGGTCAAGACGCACTGGTAATGCGCGCTCAACTCGGGGCGCTTCAGGATCAGCTCTTCGATCTGGGTCGGGAACACGTTGACGCCGCGCACGATCATCATGTCGTCGCTGCGGCCGGTGATTTTTTCCATGCGCCGCATGGTGCGCGCCGTGCCGGGCAGCAGGCGCGTGAGGTCGCGGGTGCGGTAGCGGATGATGGGCAGGGCTTCTTTGGTCAGGCTGGTGAACACCAGCTCGCCCATCTCGCCATCGGCCACGGGCTCGCCCGTGTCGGGGTTGATGATCTCGGGGTAGAAGTGGTCTTCCCAGATGGTGGGGCCGTCTTTGGTCTCCACGCATTCGTTGGCCACGCCCGGTCCCATGACTTCTGAAAGGCCGTAGATGTCCACCGCGTCGATGCCCATGCGCTGCTCGATGGCCAGGCGCATGTCGTTGGTCCAGGGCTCGGCGCCGAAGATGCCGATGCGCAGGCTGCTCTCGCGCGGGTCCAGCCCCAGGCGCTCGAACTCGTCGGCAATGGCCAGCATGTAGCTGGGCGTGACCATGATGATGCTGGGCCGGAAATCCTGCATGAGCTGCACCTGGCGCTCGGTCTGGCCACCGCCAAAGGGCACCACGGTGAGACCCAGTTTTTCGGCGCCGTAGTGCGCGCCCAGACCGCCGGTGAAGAGCCCGTAGCCGTAGCTCACATGCACCATGTCGCCTGGCTTGGCGCCGCTGGCGCGGATGCTGCGCGCGACCACGGTGGACCAGGTCTCGATGTCTTTCAGCGTGTAGCCGACCACCGTGGGTTTGCCGGTGGTGCCGCTGCTGGCGTGGATGCGGGCGCATTGCTCACGCGGCACGGCGAACATGCCAAACGGGTAGCTGTCGCGCAGGTCTTTTTTGGTCGTGAACGGAAACTTGGCCAGATCGCTCAACGACTTGCAGTCGTCGGGATGCACGCCCGCCGCGTCGAACTTGGCGCGGTACACCGGTGAGTTGGCGTAAGCATGGCGCAGGGTGGCTTGCAGCCGCTTGAGCTGCAAGACCGCGCAGCTCGTCGATGCTGGCCTTCTCAATGGGTTCCAGGGGAAAGTGGTTCATTCGGGCGCCTCTTCTTCAGGAAATACCGTGCCAGGAATTTGCGCGCTTTTGCCGCGGAACATGGCCACCGTCTCGCCGCGCTGGTTGCTGACTTTCATGTCGTAGATGCCATGGCGGCCTTGCAGCATCTGCTCGGCGCCTTCGCAAGTCAACACATCGCCGGCGTGGGCGGGCTTGAGGAATTCGATGCTGCAACCGGCGGCGACGGTGTTGCGGTTGTGGCTGTTGCAGGCAAAAGCGAAGGTGGAATCGGCCAGGGTGAAGATGAAGCCCCCGTGGCAAATCTGGTGGCCGTTGAGATGCAGCGGCTGCACCGTCATGCGCATCACCGCGTGGCCCGGCGCGACCGAAACCAGCTCCATGCCCATGGTGTCCTTGCTCGCCACATCGTTGGCAAACATCACCTCGCCCACGCGGGCAGCGATTTGTTCGGGCGTCATGCTCAGGCCCCTTTGAACTGGGGAGGCCGCTTTTCCGGAACGCCATCACACCCTCGATGTAGTCGTGCGTCGCGCCCAGCGCGGACTGCGTGTCGCGCTCCACATCCAGGTGCTCGTTCAGGCTGCGCGTGCTGGCCTCGCGCAACAGGCTGGCGCGTGGCCACCAGGGCTTTGGTGGGCATGATGGCCAGCTTGTCCGCCAGGGCCATGGCCGCGGCCAGCGGATCGTCGGCCACATCCCAGATCAGTCCCCACTCTTTGGCCTGCGCCGCCGGCAACTTGTCGCCCGTCATGGCCAGCGCCATGGCCCGCGCCAGGCCCAGCCGCTCCACCAGCAACCAGCTGCCGCCGGCGTCGGGGATCAGGCCGATCTTGCTGAAGGCCTGCACGAAGCTGGCGTCGGGCGCGGCGATCGCGATGTCACAGGCCATGGCCAGCGAAGCCCCCGCACCGGCGGCCACGCCATTCACCGCGACCACGTGGGCATGCGCAGGCCTTGCAGGCGGCGGGTGGTGGGGTTGAAAGCCTGCTCGATCACCGGGCCGGGGTCTGCGCGCTTCGACCTGATCGGGCCCGGGCTGAAAATCCAGCTCGGCCAGATCGAGCGCCGGCGCAAAAGCCCCGGCCAGCGCCGGTGAGCACCAGCGCGCGAATCTCGGGTTCGGCCTCGGCGCGGTCCAGCGCGGCCCACAGCTCCGCGTGCATGGCGCGGGTGAAACTGTTGAGCGCATCGGGTCGGTTGAGCGTGATCAAGGCGACGGCGCCACGCTGTTCGAACAGCACGGTGTTGCCCGTGGTGGGGGTGGTCATGAAGGCTTGTCTCCTCGGGCCTGCCTGGTGGCGGCGCCTGTTGGGTGGATTGGCGCCCAATTTACCATTAACCAACCAATCGGTCGGTTAATGTTTTCCCGAGGTGGGGGCGCTATAGTTGACGTTTACGTCAATCTCCAAACCACCCACCCGAGGACACGCCATGACCACCACCCCCCGAACTCATCACCGTGACCACCGAAGGCCGCGTCGGCATCGTCACGCTCAACCGCCCGAAACAGCTCAACGCCCTGAACGACCAGCTCATGACCGAGCTGGGCACGGCGCTGAAAGCCTTCGACGCCGACGACAACATCGGCTGCATGATCGTCACCGGCAGCGAAAAAGCCTTTGCCGCCGGCGCCGACATCGGCGCCATGGCCACCTACAGCTTCACCGACGTCTACAAGGGCGACTACATCACCCGCAACTGGGAAACCATCCGCAGCATCCGCAAGCCCGTGATCGCCGCCGTGAGCGGCTTTGCCCTGGGCGGCGGCTGCGAGCTGGCCATGATGTGCGACTTCATCATCGCCGCCGACAACGCCAAATTTGGCCAGCCCGAAATCAAGCTGGGCATCATCCCCGGCGCCGGCGGCACCCAGCGCCTGCCCCGCGCCGTGGGCAAGGCCAAGGCCATGGACATGGTGCTCACCGGCCGCATGATGGACGCCACCGAAGCCGAGCGCGCCGGCCTGGTCAGCCGCGTGGTGCCGCTGGACAAGCTCATGGAAGAAACGCTGGGCGCCGCGCTCATGGTTTGTGAGTACTCGCTCATCAGCGTGATGGCGGCCAAAGAATCGGTCAACCGCGCGTTTGAGTCGGGCCTGGACGACGGCGTGATGTTCGAACGCCGCCTGTTCCACGCGCTGTTTGCCACCGCCGACCAGAAGGAAGGCATGGACGCTTTTGTGAACAAGCGCAAGGCGGTGTTCAAGCACCAATGAGAGCGCCTGCCCGGTCGCAGGAGCCACCTGGCCACATCAGTGATTGGCGCCCCGACACCCCAAAGGCGCCCTCAAAAAATTGCGCTGATTCAAAAAAGTGAAAAATCTCGCTATAATTTAGGGCTTCGGCGATATAGCTCAGTTGGTTAGAGCGCAGCATTCATAATGCTGATGTCGGTGGTTCAAGTCCACCTATCGCCACCAGATTCAAAAAGCGGACCCCGGTGACGGTGTCCGCTTTTTTGTTGTCTGTTCCATCTTGCCGACGATCGCCGCCATGGCCCTCAAATCCACCATCTTCAAAGCCCATCTGCAGATCGCCGACATCGACCACGGCTACTACGCAGACCACGCGCTCACGCTCGCCCGCCACCCCAGCGAGACCGACGACCGCATGATGGTGCGCCTGGTGGCCCTGGCCATCCATGCCCACGAGCTGCAAGACACCTGCAACGGCGACGGCACGCTGGCCTTTGGCGCCGGCCTGTCCGACCCGGACGATCCAGACGTGTCGCTGACCGATTTCACCGGCCGCAAGCGCATCTGGATCGAAGTGGGCCAGCCCGAAGACAAGCCGCTGGCCAAGGCCTGCAGCAAGGCCGACGCGGTGTTTGTCTACGCCTTTGGCTCGGCGGCCGATGTGTGGTGGCGCGGCATGGAAAACAAGGTCTCGCCGCCTGGAGAAGCTGCAGGCCTGGCGCCTGCCCACCGAAGCCGCCCCTGCCCTGGCGGCCCTGGCCGAGCGCAGCATGCAGCTGCAGGCCACGATCCAGGAAGGCGCGATCACCTTGTCGAGCAACCTGGGCAGCGTCGACATCGAGCCGATCCGCTGGAAGTAACGGCGCCTTGAGGGGCGCTCAGGCGCCGTGTTTGCCCGGTGCCCAGCCCTGCCTGCCCAGCGCTTTGAAGCCACTGCCGGGCACCGCTTCCAGGGGCGTGGCCATGGTGTCGTTCCAGCGGTTGAAAGGAGGCCGCAACATCGCCACGCCACCCCCAGCAGCTCCACGATTTCGCCGTCGCTCCAGTGCTGCTGCAACTCGGCGAACTGCTCGTCGGTCACGGCATTGGGCTGCGAGGCGGCTGCCAGCGCAAAGTCCATGGCCAACCGCTCACGCTCGCTGTAGTGCGGGCTGCTGGCATAGGTCCAGACATCGGCCAGCTTGGCCTCGCTCACGCCGAAATTCTGCGCGCCCAGCAAGGTGTGGGCCTGGCAGTACAGGCAGCCCGAAGCCTTGCTGACCACATGCCCGATCAGGCGCCGAAACCCCAGATCCACTTCGCCCTCCGGGTCCATCACCGCCGCGTTCTCACGCCAGGCCTGGGCCAGCTTGGGTTGCGCTGCATGGTCAGCACGCTGTTGGGCGTAGCCGAGCGTGCCCGAAGCTGCATGTCAAAGTGCTCGATCGCAGAGCTGGCGTCGGTCAGCCGAGATCCATGGTGTCGCCCGGCATAGCGTGCGCCATGGACCGGCTGCATGCATCACGGCCAGCGCCTGGGCCAGCTTGGGTTTGCGCTGCATGGTCAATACGCTGTTGGGCGTGAAGCCCAGCGTGCCGAGAAAAAATCGAAGTGGGGTTTCAGCTCGGGTTGGCTCGGGCGGCAAGAGGCTAGCGGGCCATGGCGTCCAGTTGCTCGGGAAGCTCAGCATTGTGCCCCGACTTGCGGCAGGGGCTGGTCCACTGGTCCAGACCCAGATCAGCGCCTGCGTGTCCACCCCCGCCCTGGCCGCCTGGGCCACCAGGCGCTCGCGCACATCGGCAGGAATCTGCCTGTCGCGCGCCAGAATCCAGAGGTAGCCCGGGTCGGGCCCGATCACCATGGCCCAGCGGTAGTCCGGGTCCAGCGCGATCACGTGGTACCCGCCGTAAAACGGGCCGAAGAACGAGACCTTGAGCGAGCCGGTGTTGGTGTCGCCCGTGAACACCGCGCGGCCTTCGGCTTCGCTCCAGGCCTGTTTCTCCGCGTTGTAACCCCGGTTGAGCACCTTCACGCTGCCGTCGGCGTTCAGGCTGTAGGTGGCGCTGACGCGGCTCAGACCCCGCTCGAAGCGGTGATCCAGCCGCGCCACTTCGTACCAGGTGCCCAGGTAGCGCTTGAGCTCAAACGGGCTGACCGCCTGCACGCCCTGAGGCGGCGCGGTCGAACACGCGCCCAGACCGACGCCAGCAACAGGCCAGCCCCAGCCCGCCAACCACCAGCCGGCGAAACCCCTGTTCGCCATCTTCCTTCGCTCTCGCATTGCTGTACCCCTTGTACGCTGTGCGCTCAAAACTCCCGTTCAACCATGACGTTTGTCATGGACAAACGACATTTTGCTTCGTAAAGTGAACAGATATGTCAACGCCGTGACCTGAGCGTCCTCAGGGCGCCGACAAGGGAAAGTGCCCACCATGTCCATGTTCAACGTCTTGCCCGGGTTCCAGAAAACCCCTGCGGGGCTGGAACGCCAGATCCTCAAACGCCTGCCCCGCATCACCTGGGTGGGCACCTTGCTGTTCGGCGCGCTGGCCCTGGCCGCACGCGCCGCTGCCCTGGAGCGGAAGCGAAGCCGAGATCTGGACCCGCATCCACACCATCGACATCTACCTGATCGGCCTGGTGATCCTGCACTGGACCGTGGTGCTGACCGTGGCCATCGGCGCCTTCATCGTCATGGTGATGAAAGGGCCCGCCTATGTGGCGGACGCTTACCCGCTGGTGGAATCCGAGCAGCCCCGCTGCGCACACCGACGCCCCAGCGCACCAGCCGCCCGTGAGACAATCCAGGGCTCACCTGGAGCGCGCACTGCCTGCTGCGGCTCTTTCCCTTCAGCCTCTGGATACACACCATGAACCGCTGCCTGACCTCTCGTCAACGCCGCCGAGCCTGCCCTGGCCGCCCTGGCCTGCTGGGCGCCCTGACCCTGTGGCCCACCGCCCAGGCCCAGACGTTGCACCGCATGTTCCCCGACAAGGCCTTGCGCGGCACCCTGGTGGTCGTGCAGCCGCCCATGGATCACCATGGATGGTGCAGCAGCCCAGCCTCTCGCCCGGCTCCCGCATCCGCGGCACCAACAACCTGCTGGTCCTGTCAGGCGCAGGCGGTGGGCCAGGAACTGACCGTCAACTACGTGCTGGCACCCGACGGCCAGGTGCACGACGTCTGGATCCTGACCGAGATCGAAGCGGCCGAAAAACGCCCACGCGCGGCCGACCTCAGCAACTGAGCCGGCCCAGTGCCTCGCGCAGCCTGCCGCAGGCCGTCTGGGCATCCGACCGCCACGTGGCGCCCTTTCTGCGCGACCCGGTGCCAGCAGCCTTGTGCTGGCTGCGCCTCCCAGTTTCATTCACCGTCAAGACCATGAGCAAAAAAGTCTTTATCAAAACCTTCGGCTGCCAGATGAACGAGTACGACTCGGACAAGATGGCCGACGTGCTGGGCGCCGCCCAGGGCTACGAGCCCACGAAAGACGTGGACGAAGCCGACCTGATCCTGTTCAACACCTGCTCGGTGCGCGAAAAGGCACAAGAGAAAGTGTTCTCCGACCTGGGCCGCGTGCAGCACCTGAAGAAGAAGGGCGTGCTGATCGGCGTGGGCGGCTGCGTGGCCAGCCAGGAAGGCGCCGAGATCATCAAGCGCGCGCCCTATGTGGACGTGGTCTTTGGCCCGCAAACCCTGCACCGCCTGCCCGAGATGCTCAACGCCCGCGCACAAGCTGTCCAAGCCCCAGGTGGACATCAGCTTCCCCGAAATCGAAAAGTTCGACCACCTGCCGCCGGCGCGCGTGGACGGCGCCAGCGCCTTTGTGTCCATCATGGAAGGCTGCTCCAAGTACTGCAGCTATTGCGTGGTGCCCTACACCCGCGGCGAAGAAGTGAGCCGCCCGTTTGACGACGTGCTGGTGGAGATCGCCGGCCTGGCCGACCAGGGCGTGCGCGAAGTCAACCTGCTGGGCCAGAACGTCAACGCCTACCGCGGCCCCATGGGCGACAGCGGCGAGATCGCCGACTTCGCCTTGCTGCTGGAATACGTGTCCGACATCCCCGGCATCGAGCGCATCCGCTACACCACCAGCCACCCCAACGAGTTCACGCCGCGCCTGATCGAGGCCTACGCCAAGCTGCCCAAGCTGGTGAGCCACCTGCACCTGCCGGTGCAACACGGCTCCGACCGCATCCTGATGGCCATGAAGCGCGGCTACACCGCCATGGAATACAAGAGCACGGTGCGCAAGCTGCGCGCCATCCGGCCCGACCTGCCCATGAGCAGCGACTTCATCGTGGGCTTCCCCGGCGAGACCGAAGAAGATTTCGGCAAGATGATGAAGCTGATCGACGACGTGGGCTTCGACATCAGCTTCTGCTTCATCTTCAGCCCCCGCCCCGGCACGCCGGCGGCCAACCTGCCCGACGACACACCGCACGCGGTGAAGCTCAAGCGCCTGCAGCACCTGCAGGCCACCATCGAAGCCAATGTGGCGCGCATCAGCGCCAGCCGCCAAGACACCATGCAGCGCATTCTGGTGGAAGGCCCTTCGCGCAAGTCCACACGCCGAAGCGCCCGAGTTCATGGGCCGCACCGAATGCAACCGCGTGGTGAATTTCCACGGCGGCCCCAACGGCGCGCGCCTGGTGGGTCAGATGATCGACGTGCGCATCACCGAAACGGCGGCGCACTCGCTGCGCGGTGAAGTCTTGGTGAAAGAAGCGGTCTAAGCCCGCGCCCACCATGAGCGGGCCAGCGTGCGCAAGGCGCCGGCCTGGTTGATCAGCAAGCCCAGCAACACCGCCGCCGCGCCCGCCCATTGCTGGGCCACGGGCTGCTCGGCGAAAAACACCCAGGCGGCCCACAGCCCCACCACCGGCACCAGCAGGGAAAACGGCGTGACCCGCCCGGCCGGGTGGCGCTTGAGCAGCTGCGTCCACAGCGTGTAGGCCAGCAGCGTGGCCAGCCAGGCCAGGTAAGCCACAGCCAGCCAGGCACCCGCGCCCATGTGCCGCCAGCTGCTGCCCAACCACCCCGACCCCGTCTTGCCAGATCGCCAGCCCCACGAATGGCAGGATGGGAAACACGCTGCTCCAGACGATGAACGGAAACGGCTCGTAGTCCGACACCCGGCTCGCCAGGCGCGCGATGAGGTTGGACACCGACCACATGAAGGCCGCCGACAGCGTGAGCACAAAGCCCACCAGCGTCATCTGCCCCGGACCCTGGCCGTGGGCGGTGGCGATCATGACCAGCCCGATCAACGCCGCCGTCAGACCCAGCCACTGGGCCGGCCGCGCCTTTTCTCCCAGCAGGGGGGCGGCCAGCAGCAGGGTGAAAAACGCCTGCGTCTGCATCACCACCGAGGCCATGCCCGCCGTCATGCCCAGCTGCAAACCCAGAAACAGAAAACCGAACTGCCCCAGGCCCTGGGCCAGGCCATAGCCCGCCACATAACGCAGCGGCAGACGGGGAAACTTCACAAACAGCAGGAACGGCAGCGCCGCCGCCGCAAAGCGCAAGGCACCGAGCAACATGGGGCCCAGCCCCTGCAGCCCCACCTTCATCACCACAAAGTTCAGCCCCCAGATGACCACCACCGCCAGCGCGCGCAGCAGGTCACCGCGCGACAACCCGGCCGCCGCGCTCACGCGCCCACCTTCACCGGGCGGCCCTGCGCCGCGCGCGCGGCCACAAAAGCCTCAAACGCCTGGGCGCTGGTCTTGAGCGGCGATGTAGCCAAACTCTTCCTTCAGCGCCGTGTTGAGCAACACCGGGCGGTAGCGCAAAAAATCGAGTTGCTCGGGCCCATAACGGCTCACGCCCAAACGCGACCCCAGCCACAGCGCGGCCTGCAGCAGGCCCGCCGGGAAGTTGCGGGTGCGCTTGCCCAGGCGGTGCGGCGATCTCGTGGATGGTCAGCGCGCCATCGCCCGCCAGGTTGTAGCAACCGGGCACGCCCTGGCCACTGAGGGCGTGCAACATGGCGCCGGTCACGTCTTCGTCCCAGATGAAAACAAACGGGCTGTCGCTGCCGCGGATGGCGATCAGGCGCGGCTTTTCAAACAGGGCGGTGATCTGGTTGTCGACGTGCTTCGCCCAGGATGGTGCCGATGCGCAGCACGGTCTGTCGCAGACCCGGTGCTTCGACGCGCGGAACCAGCAAGCATTTCCTCCACCAGACGTTTGTGGTCCGCGTAGGCGAAGACCGGGTTGCCGCGCAGCGGATCGCGCTTCGGTGAGCCAGGCGGGGTTGTCGGCGTGGTAACCATAGGCCGCGCCGCTGCTGGACACCACCAGATGCTGCACGCCCTGTGCCACGCAGGCGGTCAACACGTTGTGCGTGCCCCCCACATCGACCGAGTGTTCGAACGCGCGGTTGGAGTCTTTGCCCGGCGTCACGATGGAGGCCAGGTGCACCACGGTGTCGATCCGGTGCAGCGCCAGCGTGTCGCTCAGCGCCAGCGTCGCGCACATCGTGCCACCAGGTACACGCACCCCCGCCCGTGGCGCTCGGGCGGCACCTCGCGCACATCGGTCGCCACGACCCTGTCCAGCCCCGGCTGGCGCGCCAGGGCAGCGACCAGGCCACGGCCCAGAAAGCCATCGGCGCCGGTGACCAGCACGCGCCGGGCCGCTGGCGCCTTGGCCAGGTCCATGGCGTTCATGCGCGCTCCCTCACCGCCGCTGCCGGCATGCCGCCCTGCACTGGCCGACGCGCCCACCAGCCCGCCAGCGCCATGCCGGCGATGATGTCCCAGAAGCCCCACACACCGGCCACCACGGCCATGCCACCCAGGCCGCCGAAGAAGCTGAAGATCAGCACCAGCCCCAGACCCGCGTTGCGGATACCCACCTCGATCGACAAAGCCCGGCGGTCGTAATCGGGCAGCCCTGCCAGCCGCGCCACGGCGTAGCCGGTGCCAAAGGCCAGCGCATCGTGCAGCACCACGGCGAGCAGCACCAGCCCCACGTAATCCATGAAGTAGCGCCAGTTGCCGGCGATGGCGCCCGATGATGAAACCGATCAGCGCGAGAAAGCTGATGATGCGCACCGGCTTCTTGAAGTTCACCGTCCAGTTCGGAAAACGGTTGGCACACCACAGGCCCAGCGCAAACGGCAGACCGATGATGAGCAGGATGTGCCCCACCATCTGCACCGGATCGAGCGCGATGGTCTTGAGCAGGGCCGAGGCCGTGGGGTGCAGACCGCCCCAGAAGGCGAAATTCAGCGGCATGGCCACGATGGCAATGGCGTTGGACACCGCCGTCATCGACACGCTGAGCGCCACATTGCCGTTGGCCCGGTGCGTCAGGATGTTGCTCACATTGCCCGGCGGGCAGCAGGCCACCAGGATCATGCCCAATGCGATGCTGGGCGCGGGCTGCAGCAGCAAAGTGAGCGCCAAAGGTGATCGCGGGCAGGGCGAGGAACTGCGCGACGATGCCCGCGGCAAACGCCACCGGCATGCGCGAGACGCGGCTGAAGTCCTCCAGGCGCGTGTCCAGCGAAATGCCGAACATCAAAAAGGCCAGCACCCCGTTGAGCACCGCCAGCGAGGCCGGGTTGAAGTTGAGCCGGATCTCGTCCACTGGCACCATCATGAAGTGCTCCTGTTGGTACCGGCGCGTCAGGCCAGCGCGGCGGCGGCCTGGCGAACGGCGCGGCGGTACGCGTCCTTGTTCACGTAGTACGCCATGCGTTCGAGCTGCAGGTATTGGTAGCCGCCCGAGAGATCGGGGGGCGGGCCGGCTTTGTCGGCCTGGAAGGTGCGGGCTTTGGCGCCGCCTTCATCGAGCGCCTTGAAGGCCCGGGCCACCAGCTCGGCCTGCTCGTATCGCCCCTGCCAGCCCAGGCCGCTGGCCTCGACCATGCCCAACACGGCCAGGCGGTCGAAGCGCGGCGCAAAGATGTTGAGGTACAGCGCGGCGCCATGCCTTGCCAGTTGAGCAACGCGTGGTCGAGGAACGGGTAATGCAGCTTGTAGCCGGTGGCGGCCAGAATCAGGTCGTAGTCGCGCGCACTGCCGTCTTTGAAAAGCACGGTGTGGCCATCGAGCCGCGCCATGTCGGGGCGCACATGCACGTCGCCATGACCGATGTGGTACAGGATGAGCGAGTTCACCACCGGGTGCGACTCGTACATCTTGTAGGCCGGTTTCGGGAAGCCGAAGCGCACCGGGTCGCCGGTGAACCACTTGAGGATCGTGCTGTCCACCTTCTGCTTGAGCCACGGCGGCAAGGGCCGCTTGCCACCCAGCGAATCGGCGGGTTTGCCGAACACGTATTTGGGCACGAAGTAATAGCCGCGCCGCACCGAGATATCGATGGACTGCGCATGGTGCACCGCGTCGACCGCGATGTCGCAGCCCGAGTTGCCCGCGCCCACGATCAACACGCGCTTGCCCTTGAACAGATCGGCGCTCTTGTAGGCCGAGGTGTGCAGCAGCTCGCCATCGAAGTGCCCTTCGAAGCTGGGCATGTTGGGCTCGGCCAGCGTGCCGTTGGCCACGACCACACCCTTGAATACCGCGGTTTCCTGCTGCCCGTCCGCGGTTTCAATGGTCACGCGCCACAGCGTGTCCGGCGCGTCGCTCACCGGCTCCACACGAGCGCACGCGCACGCCGAAGCGGAAATGGTGGCGCAAATCGAAGTGGTCGGCAAACGCCTGGAAGTAGGCCAGCAACTCGCGGTGGCTGGGGTAATCGGCCACCGAATCCGCCATGGGAAATTCGGTGAACTCGGTCATGCGCTTGCTGGAAATCAGGTGCGCCGACTCGTACACCGTGGAGCGCGGGTTGCCGATGTTCCACAGGCCGCCCACATCGGTGTGGGCTTCAAAGCCCTGAAACGGCAATGCCGAGTTTTTGCAGGCTGCGGGCACCTGCGAGACCCGAAGGGCCAGCGCCGATCAGGGCGATTTGTTGTTCGGTGGGGATAGCGGCGGCTGTGGTCATGGATCGGTTCAAGGAATGTCGGAGTGAATGCGTTGGATCGAGATGCGGTGCTATTCGGACGCTTTTTGCTCGGAAACCAAGCCCGGAATGGGCGTGGCGCCCGCTTGCCCGGCGCGGGGTTTGCGCGGCTGGCCGAGCAGGATGCGGTCGTGCAACCGGGCGGGCAGCAGGATCAATGCGCGCGACAACCAGCCCACGCGGCGCGGCAACACGATGTGTTCACGGCCTTGCTGCACGCCGCGCAGCAAAGCGCGGGCGGCGGCATCGGGCTCCATCAGTCCGGGCATGGCAAAGCGGTTGCCGGCGGTGAGCGCCGTGCGCAGGTAACCCGGGCTCACGGTGTGCACCGTCAGCGCGGTCGGTCGCAACTCGGCGCGCAGGCTTTGCAGGTAAGCGATCAAGCCCGGCCTTGCTCGCGCAGTAGGCGCCATTGCCCGGCATGCCGCGCCAGCCCGCCACACTGGCCACGCCCACCAGCGCCGCAGGCTGCGCACTCGACAACATGCGCTGCAAGAAGGGATGAAACGTGGTGGCCACGCCGAGCAGGTTGATTTCCAGCATGCGCCGCATCACGGCCAGGTCCTCGGCCATCCCCGTCTCAAAGCCGCCAGCCACACCGGCGTTGGCGATCACCAGATCGGGCGCGCCATGCCTGGCCATCCAGTCGGCCGCCATGGCCTGCATGGCCGACAGCATCAGACACATCGGGCTGGTAAACGGCGCAACGCTCTGGCGCCAGTGCGGCCAGCGCTTCGAGTGCCGGGCGGTTCATGCCCACCAGCGCCACGCTCGCGCCGCTGGCGATCAGCTCGCGGGCCAGCGCCTGGCCAAAGCCGCCGCAGGCGCCGGTGACCACGGCATTGCGGTAATACGTGTTGTGCAAACCCATGTCTCCTGCTTGTTGTGCGCAAACTGTAGGTGGCACTAGAATTTGTCTCAGATTATTTTCTTAAATCGTCTCAATAAACGAGATATGAACACTTCTTCAGAGGCCAGTCCCGGATTGCGGCTGATGGAACTGCTGGAGCGACTGGCGGCCGAGGCGCGCCCGCAATCGCTGCCGCAGGTGATCGCGCTCACAGGCTGGCCCAAGCCGACCGTGCACCGCATGCTGACCCAACTGGAGAGCGGCGGCTGGCTGGTGCGCGAGCCCGACGGGCGCCACTACGCACTGGCGCCGCGTCTGCTGCGCCTGTCGGAAGCGGCGCTGACCAACAGCACGCAGCAGGGCGTGCGCCACGCGGTTTTGCGGCAACTGGTGGCGGAAATGGGCGAGAGCTGCAACCTCACCGCGCTGTCGGGCGCCGAGGTGGTGTACCTGGACCGGGTGGAAGCCGCCTTTCCCTTGCGCATGGAATTGCGCGCCGGCACCCGGGTACCGGCGCACTGCTCGGCCAGCGGCAAGCTGTTTCTGGCCTGGATGGCTTCGCGCCAGCGCGAGGCATTGCTCAGCGGATTGCCGCTGGAGCGCCACACGGCCAACACCCTGACCTCGCGCGACGCCCTGGAGGCCGAACTGAAATCCATCCGGCGCGACGGCCACGCGGTGGACGCGGAAGAATTTGTGGAGGGCCTGGTCTGCGTGGCGGTGCCGGTGCTCGCGCCCGACAGCCAGCAGGTGCGTTGCGCCCTGGCCTTGCAAGCCCCGGCGGCGCGCATGTCGCTGGCACAGGCGCGCCTGCAATTGCCGCGCCTGAAGCAGGCGGCGCAAGCGCTGGCGCGCACCTTGGGCTGAGCGGCTCTAGGGTTTGGGCGGCTTGAGGTAGCGCGCGTCCGACCAGGTGGCCAGCCACTGCGGCGCGAAGGCCACAAAAATGGCGGTGCCATGCCCGTGAGGAAGGCATCGCCCCAGGCCATCAACCAGCGCGCGACCAGCACCTGCTCCTGCACCTCGCCGCCCACCAGCCGGTGCAACACCTCCAGCAGACACGCCCGAAAGAAACACCGCCACCGCCGTGCCCAGAAAGCCCCGGCCCAGGGTGTAGACAAAGAGGTTGGGCGGGCAGCCAGCGGCGCAAGCACCTGCCCGATGAGCAAGGTGATGGTGGCCGGGCGCCAGGCCAATCCAGACCCATTGCGACAACACGGTGGCCGCATCGTTGTGCCCGATGCCCCAGACGGCCAGGCCCACCAGCGCCAGAACCGGCACGGCCAATGGCCAGCCCAGCATCAGACACCAGCAAGCTGGCGCCCGAGAGCTGGATCTGCAAGCCCTGCGGCATTTGCTGCGGCAACAGCCACAGCCAGGGCAGCAACACAACAGCGGCCAATGCCGGCGTGAGCAAGGGCCCGCGCAACATGCGCCAAGGTCGCAGCGACAAGGCCACCACCAGCGAGATCAGCGCCAGCACGGCTTCGATAGACGTCAACAACATAGGGCCGATCGAGATATCGGTCGGCAAGACCCCCAGCCAGCCCCAGACTTGGTCACCTTGCGCAGCTCAACCCGCCAGGGCCTCAACCCATGCCGGCAGCTTGGGCATGCCCTTCATGCCGCCCATTTTTTTCATCATCTTCATCAGGCCGCCGCCCTTCATCTTTTTCATCATGCCCTGCATCTGCTCGAACTCCTTGAGCAGGCGGTTGACCTCCTGAACATGCACGCCGGCGCCGGCGGCGATGCGGCGCTTGCGCGTGGCCTTGATGATCTCGGGCTTGGTGCGCTCCTTGAGCGTCATGCTGCAAATGATGCCCTCCTTGCGCTTGATGTCTTTTTCGGCGCGGGTCAGGTCGGCCTCGGTGGCCTTGGCGCCCATGTTGCCGGGCAGCTTGTCCATCAGGCTGGACAGGCCGCCCATCTGCTTCATCTGGCGGATCTGGTCCAGAAAGTCGTTCAGGTCAAAGCCTGCGCCGCTCTTGACCTTGGCCGCCAGCTTCTGCGCGGAAGCCATGTCCACCCCCGCCGTGACCTGCTCCACCAGCGCCAGGATGTCGCCCATGCCCAGAATGCGGCCGGCATGGCGCTCGGCATCGAACACCTCCAGCCCGTCGATCTTTTCGGACACACCGGCAAACTTGATGGGCGCGCCCGTCACCTGTCGCACCGACAGGGCCGCACCGCCGCGCGAGTCGCCGTCGGTCTTGGTCAGCACAATGCCGGTCAAGCGGCAGCGCATCGCCGAAGGCCTTGGCCGTGTTCATCGCGTCCTGGCCCTGCATGGCATCGACCACAAACAGGGTCTCCACCGGGTTCAGGATCTTGTGCAGCTCCTGGATCTCGCGCATCAGCGCTTCGTCGATGGCCAGGCGACCGGCCGTGTCCACCAGCAGCACGTCAAAGTAGTGCTTGCGCGCGTAATCGATGGCGGCGCGCGCGATGTCGGCCGGCTTCTGATCGGGCGTGCTGGGGAACCACTCGGCGCCGGCCTGGGCCGTCACGGTCTTGAGCTGCTCGATGGCGGCCGGGCGGTAAACGTCGCCCGAAACCGTGAGCACCTTCTTCTTGCGCTTCTCGATCAGGTGTTTGGCCAGCTTGGCCGTGGTGGTGGTCTTACCCGCACCCTGCAGACCAGCCATCAGGATCACTGCCGGCGGCTGGGCCGCCAGGTTGATGTCGGCCACGCCCTGGCCCATGGTCGCGGCCAGCTCGCGGTTGACGATGCCCACCATGGCCTGACCCGGCGTGAGCGAGCCCACCACCTCCTGCCCCAGCGCCTTTTCCTTCACCCGGGCAATGAAATCGCGCACCACCGGCAAGGCCACGTCGGCCTCCAGCAAGGCCATGCGCACCTCGCGCATCATGTCGGTGACATTGCTCTCGGTGATGCGGGCCTGGCCACGCATCTCCTTGACGATGCGTGACAAACGGTCGGAAAGGGCTGAAGCCATGTGATGCGATCGGTTGAGGCGGAGCCACCGCGCTGCGGGGTCTGAGCCCGAAAAAGGAAAGGCGCCGGGCGCGCGCCGGCGAGCGCTCAACGGGCAAGACCGTTAAACTGTGAGCTTGATTTTAGGGCAGCCCTGGCGGGTGCGCCCGTCACCCCCACCTCCGCTTGATGCCTTTGCTGTCCGCCGCTTTCTGCCCACCCTGCTGCCGCGCCCTGGCCGCAGGCGCGGCCTGGCGTATGGCGCGCTGGCTGGCCTGCACACCCGCGTCACGCAGCCCCAGGCGCGCAGCATCCTGTCGGTGGCCTGGATACTGCACCTGCTGGTGCTGCTGATCAGCCTCGCTGACACACCCGGTTCGATTTGGTTTTGCGCCCGCCCTGTCGGTCACCGCCTGGCTGATTGCTCACGGTCTACCTGGTCGAGAGCCGCCTGTACCCCCAGCTGCGCGCGCGCTGGATACTGGCGGTCATGGGCATGGCCGCTGGTCCTGATTGCCCTGGTTTTCCCCGGCACCCACCACCCGGCCCTGCCCTGCCACTGGATGCCCCTGCACTGGGCCCTGGGCATCGCCGCCTACGGCCTGATCGCCGCCGCCGTGGTCCACGCCTGGCTGATGCAACGCGCAGAAAAGGCCATGCGCCTGGGCACCACGCCGGACACGGCCATGCCCCTGCTGACGCTGGAGCGCCTGACTTTTCGTTTCGTCGGCGCCGGTTTTGTGCTGCTCAGCGCCACCCTGGTGGTGGGCGGCTGGTTCTCCGAAATGATCAACCAGCGCTGGGTCTGGAACCACAAAACCGCGTTTTCGGTGCTGTCCTGGCTGCTGCTGGGCGTCCTGTTGCTGGGGCGCTGGCGCCTGGGCTGGCGCGGCCGCACCGCGGTGCGCATGCTCTACCTCAGCGCCGGCTTGCTGCTGCTGGGCTATGTCGGCTCGCGCTTTGTGCTCGAAGTGATTCTGCACCGCGCCTGACCTGATCTGACGCCATGAAATACCTCCTGGTTCTGTGCGTTGTTGTGGTCGGCCTTCTGGGTCTGGCGCAACAACCGCCAGGCGGACATCGCGCGACAACAGGCCCCACCGGCCCAAACCCGCGGCGCTGCCGATCGCGATGGTGGCCTGCCGGCAATGCGGAACGCACCTGCCCGAGAGCGAGTCGGTGCGGAGGCCCGGGTGGCAGCTACTGCTGCAACGAACACCGCCAGCAACACGAACGCAGGCAGCGCCTGACGCGCCCGCCACCGCCCCCAGCCATGACCACCAACCCCCACTCCACGTTCGCCCCCTCGTGGTACAGCACGCTGGAAGACGCGGGCCGATCGGCAGCCGAAACGCAACGCCGACAATCCATCGACCGCCTGTGGCGCACCTTCATGCGTGCTCGGCTGTTTATCGCCGTGGTGCTGCTGGCCCTGCAGGTGTTCAGCTGGACGGCCCATATCAACCAGGCAGCGAAGCCAACTGGCTGATCCGCGTCAGTCTGCTGCACGTGGCCGCAGCCTTGGTCGCCTGGTTGGCCTGGCCTCGCCAGAGCATGCGCAAGATGGACCGCTGGCGCTGGTCGCTCACCATCGGCGTCGATCTGGCTGGTGTTTGCCACCTTGCAGATGTTCCAGCAAGGCGACTTCAACCTCACGCCGCTGTTTGCGCTGCCGGTGCTGCATGGCCTCCATCCTGGGCTCGCTCGACCATCTCGCTGGGCACGGCGGCGATCGTGGCACTGTTTCTGCTGGGCGAGCCGCTTCTGGGGTCTGGCGCAGATCAGCGAGCGTGCCCACCTCCGACTTTTGCAAGCGGGCCTGGGCGGCATCGGCTTCTTTCTGGTGGCCCTGCTGGCCAACCAGCTCGCGGCCCGCCTGGCACGCGAAGAAATGCTGGCCAAGAGCAGCCAGGCCGCAGCCCGCACGCAGGCACAGGTCAATGAGCTGGTGATCGAGAGCCTGAGCGAAGGCGTGATGGTGGTCGACACGCACGGCGTGGTGCGCAACGCCAACCCGGCGGCCAAGGCCATGGTGCTGGGCGAAACCACGCCGCAAGCCGTCAAACTGCTGCTGTCGGCGCGCGACGGGCTGGGACGGCCTGGCGGACCTGGTCAACGAGACCTTTCACCGCAATGAGCCGCTGGAAACCGAAGTGCGCATCGATCTCGACGAGTTCACCTCCCACCGCTTCTTCGCCCGCACGCGGCTCACCGCAGGGATCGAGCGCCTCAGCCGTCGGCCTGTGCGTGGTGTTCCTGGAAGACCTGCGCGAAGTCGAAGCCCGGGTGCGCACCGAAAAACTCGCCTCCATGGGCCGCATGTCGGCCGCGGTGGCCCACGAAATCCGCAACCCGCTGTCGGCCATCACCCAGGCCAACGCCCTGCTCGACGAAGAGGTGAGCGATCCCGGCCAGAAACGGCTCACGCGCATGATCGAACAAAACGCGCAGCGCCTCTCGCGCATCGTCGACGACATTCTCAACGTCGCCCGCGCGCAGCCCAGCAGCGGTGAAAGCCACTACCGGCGCCGTGCCGCTGGACGCCTCCATTCGCCAGATTGCGCAGGACTGGATGCGCCAGAACCAGACCTAGGGCGTGCTTGGCGTGCACCTGCATGCACCCAAGATGTACGTCAATTTTGAGCCCGACCACCTGCGCCGCGTCATGGTCAACCTGCTGGACAACGCCTTGCGCCATGCCACGGGCAAAGCCTCGTCCATTCGCCTGATCACACAGCCCAACGGGCGCGGACCAGGTGCAGGGTGTCGATCTGGAGCGACGGCTTGCCGCTGGAGCCCAGCGTGCACAAACACCTGTTCGAGCCCTTCTTCTCTTCCGAAAGCCGCTCCAGCGGACTGGGCCTCTACATATGCCGCGAGCTGTGTGAGCGCTACGAGACCCAGATCGGCTACCAGCGCAGCCGCCTGGACCAGCGCGAAGGCAACGAGTTCTACCTGCTCATGCCCCAGCAACGCCGCCGAACTGCCGGTTCAGCAAAGCCTGTCTTACCCGTGGGCGACTCGGTGCCCGGATTCACCCGGCCTCCCGGCCACACACAGGCGGGCCCGCCCTCTTTGTCAACGCTCTGACACCGACGGCCGTCAAGCCACACCATTCAGTCATCGGGACACTTCAACGCATGCCTTCTCCCGCTTCCGCCGCCATCCTGGTCGTCGACGACGAACCCGACCTTCGCACCCTGTACGAACTCACCCTGCTGCGCGAGGGCTACCAGGTGGAAAGCGCCGCCGACCTGAACGAAGCGCGCGACTTGCTCAGGCGCACGCAGTTTCGACGTGCGTCATCACCGACATGCGCCTGCCCGACGGCCTGGGGCTGGAGCTGCTGCGCGAAATCACCGAAGCCAGCAGCGGCGCGAGCGCTGCATCGTCATCACCGCCTATGGCTCGGCCGAAAACGCTGTCGAAGCACTCAAATCCGGCGCCTTTGACTACCTGACCAAACCGGTGGACCTCAAACAGCTGCGCGCAGCGGTGACCGCTGCGCTGCAAAGCCAGCGCCAGGTCTCGGCGGCCGTCCGGTCAGCCGGTCCCTCCGGCGTGCCACTCAGCCCGGCACCACCGCCTGGCGGCGTGCAGGCGCTGGCCCGCATCGTCGGTGATTCGCCGGCCATGGAGCAGATTCGCCACCGCATCGAAAAAGTGGCGACCAGCATGGCGCCGGTGCTGATCCTGGGCGAATCCGGCACCGGCAAAGAGCTGGTGGCCCGTGCCGTGCACGAATGCAGCCACCGGTCCAGCAGCCCGTTCGTCGCCGTCAACTGCGGCGCCATCCCCGACAACCTGATCGAAGCCGAATTCTTTGGCGCCCGCAAAGGCGCCTACACCGGCGCCAGCCAGGACCGCGAAGGCTACTTTCAGGCGGCCAAAGGTGGCACGCTGTTCCTCGACGAGATCGGCGACCTGCCGCTGGCCATGCAGGCCAAGCTGCTGCGCGTCATCCAGGAACGCCGGGTCCGCCCGCTGGGGGGTGTGCAGGAAGAAGCGGTGGATGTGCGCCTGGTCAGCGCCACCCACCGGGACCTGGCCGCCCTGGTCAAGAGCGGGCGACTTTCGGCAAGACCTTTTTTACCGCCTCAACGTCATCGGCCTGCGCACCCCGCCCCTGCGCGAACGCCGGGAAGACCTGCCGCAGCTCGCCCAGGTGTTGCTGGAGCGCATTTGCAGCGAATCGGGTCAGCCCGTGCCCCATCTGTCGCCGCAGGCCGTGCGCCTGGCTGCAAAGCCGCGAGCTGGCGGGCAACGTGCGCGAGCTGGAAAACCTGCTGCAGCGCGCGCTGGCCCTGAGCACCGGCGACCCTCTGGACGTGTGCGACCTCTGCGACCCGGACGAGTCGCTCGATGCCAGGCAGCCGCATCCGGCGCCCGTCACCGACGAGACGCCGATGCAGCAGGCGAATGCAGGCGCCCCGACACTTCCAAGAAGCCCCCATTCCGGCCGACCTGCAATCCTTCCTGGATGACCAGGAGCGCCAGGTCCTGCTCAAGGCGCTGAAAGAAACCGACTTCAACCGCACCGCCGCCGCGGCCAAGCTGGGCCTGAACCTGCGCCAGATGCGCTACCGCATCCAGCGCCTGGGCATCGAAGCGCCCACCCCGATGACGACCCGTTCTGAGCCTGTGACCCATGCCTCGAACGGCGCTGGGACGCGATGGGCTGGCTGCGCATCAGCGCGCCACTGCCCCTCGCCCAACTGGGGGCCGCGCCCGCTCGGCGCCCGCATCGACCTCATCGTGGTGCACTCCATCAGCCTGCCGCCTGGCGTCTTCGGTGGTCCGGAAATTGAACAGCTGTTCACCAACCGGCTCGACTGGGATGCCCACCCCTACTTCGCCCCGATCCGGGGCATGGAAGTGTCATCGCATTTTCTGATCCGCCGCGATGGGGAACTGGTGCAGTTTGTCGACTGCCGACGCACGCGCCTGGCACGCCGGCGCATCCGAGTGGTGCGGCCGCTGCAACTGCAACGACGACTCCATCGGTATCGAGCTCGAAGGCCTCGAAGGGGGGCTTTTTGAAGCGGCCCAATACCAGGCACTGGCCAGCCTTCTGCCAGGCCCTGCAGCGAACGCTATCCCGATCGCGCACATTGCCGGCCATGAACACATTGCCCCCGGTCGCAAGCAAGACCCCGGACCTGGCTTTGACTGGGCGGCACTTTCAACAGATCTGACTGGGATGGCCGGTCAGCTGTTTCCGCCGAAAACCACACCGTCCGACGCCGCACGTCCCGCCTGACAGCGCCAAGGCCGACCAACGGTCACCACATCGCACACGAACCCGAAGTCGAGTTTCTGCGCGGCTTTGGCGAGGAAACATCCCGAAGAAGCCCGAACAAACAAGGCGTGCTGACACAAGGCTAGCGCCCGATCCACTGAATGCGCGCGCTTCAGCAAGGTAGCGCTTTGTTCGAAACCGGTTGGCAACAACGGTGAAAACCGCATGCATTTGACCGGATGCAAAAAAAGTTCTGCTAAACACTACCGGTAGTGGGTTGAACCATGTCGACACACCAGATATAGTGTGCGCTGCGCAGACGAATCGTCCCCCATCGAACATGCGGACCACCTTTCGGCGGCCACCGCATGCCCGTTCCTTGGTGCTCTCGCAGCCCATCGACGTCCGCCATCCAGAGACAGGGCGCCACCGCGCCGCGCCCACAAACGACAGAAAGAGGACCATGCAGACCGCCAACCACCACGCCACACCCCGCGACCACGCACGCCGTGCCCACAACGCGCCATCAGTGCGGAGACCCACCGCAGCCACACCCCGACCGCACTTTCACCCAGTACCAGATCATTCGCCGCAACGGCGCCGTGGTGGCCTTTGAGCCCAGCAAGATCGCCGTGGCCATGATGAAAGCCTTCCTCGCCGTGCACGGCACCCAGGGCGCGGCCTCGGCCAGCGTGCGCGAAACCGTGGACGAACTGACCCAGACCGTGGTGCGCGCCCTCATGCGCTCGCGCCCGGGCGGCGGCACCTTCCACATCGAAGACGTGCAAGACCATGTGGAGCTGGGCCTCATGCGCAGCGGCAACCACGAAGTCGCCCGCGCCTACGTGCTCTACCGCGAGCGCCGCAGCCAGGAACGCGCCCACCAGGTGGAGACGACCCAGCCTGCCGCACGTCCAGTGCGCTGCATGTGATCGACAACGGCCAGCGCGTGCCGCTGGACCTGGCCCGCCTGCAAGGCCTGATCGAAGACGCCTGCAAAGGCCTGGGCGCCGACGTCAAGGCCGAGCCCATCGTGGCCGAGACCAAGCGCAACCTGTACGACGGCGTGCCCATGGAAGAGGTCTACAAGGCCTCCATCCTCGCCGCCCGCACCCTGATCGAGCGCGACCCCGACTACACCTACGCCACCGCCCGCCTGCTGCTGCACACCATCGTCAAGGAAGTGATCGGCGAAGAAGTGCCCTCCAGCGAGATGGGCGCGCGCTACGCCGAGTACTTCCCGCTGTTCATCAAGAAGGGCGTGCAAAACGACCTGCTCGACGAAAAGCTGCAGCAGTTCGACCTGGCCCGCCTGGGCGCGGCGCTCAAGCCCGAGCGCGACCTGCAATTCGACTACCTCGGCCTGCAGACCCTGTACGACCGCTACTTCCTGCACGTGCGCAAGACCCGCATCGAGCTGCCGCAGGCCTTCTTCATGCGCGTGGCCATGGGCCTGTCGCTCAACGAGATCGACCGCGAAGCCCGCGCCATCGAGTTCTACGAAATCCTCTCGTCGTTCGACTTCATGTCGAGCACGCCCACCCTGTTCAACAGCGGCACGCTGCGCTCGCAGCTCTCCAGCTGCTACCTGACCACCGTGCCCGACGAGCTCGACGGCATCTACGAGTCCATCAAGGAAAACGCCCTGCTCTCCAAATACGCAGGCGGCCTGGGCAACGACTGGACCCGCGTGCGCGCCATGGGCGCCCACATCAAAGGCACCAACGGCGAATCGCAAGGCGTGGTGCCCTTCCTGAAAGTGGTCAACGACACCGCCGTGGCCGTCAACCAGGGCGGCAAGCGCAAAGGCGCGGTCTGCGCCTACCTGGAAACCTGGCACCTCGACATCGAAGAATTCCTGGAGCTGCGCAAGAACACCGGCGACGACCGCCGCCGCACCCACGACATGAACACCGCGAACTGGATCCCCGATCTGTTCATGAAGCGCGTGATGGAAAAGGGCCAGTGGAGCCTGTTCTCCCCCAACGACACGCCCGACCTGCACGACCTGTTTGGCGCCGCCTTTGAAAAGGCCTATGTGGCCTACGAAGAAAAAGGCCTGCGCGGCGAGATCAAGCCGTTCAAACAGGTGCCCGCCACCGACATGTGGCGCAAGATGCTCTCCATGCTGTTTGAAACCGGCCATCCCTGGATCACGTTCAAGGACGCCTGCAACGTGCGCTCGCCCCAGCAACACGCCGGCGTGGTGCACAGCTCCAACCTCTGCACCGAGATCACGCTCAACACCAGCGACACCGAAACGGCCGTCTGCAACCTGGGCTCGATCAACCTCAAGCAACACCTGAAAGACGGCCAGGTCGACCACGAAAAGCTGCAGAAGACGATCAAGACCGCGATGCGCATGCTCGACAACGTGATCGACATCAACTTCTATGCGGTCAAGAAAGCGCGCGACTCCAACATGCGCCACCGCCCCGTCGGCATGGGCATCATGGGTTTCCAGGACGCGCTGTACGAAATGCGCATCCCCTATGCCTCCAACGAAGCGGTGGAGTTTGCCGACAAGTCCATGGAAGCCGTTTGCTACTACGCCTACTGGGCATCCACCGAGCTGGCCCGGGAACGCGGTCGCTACGCCAGCTACAAAGGCTCGCTGTGGGACAAAGGCATCCTGCCGCTGGACACGCTGGACCTGCTGTCGCAAGAACGTGGTGGCTATGTTGACGTCGACCGCTCTTCCACGCTCGACTGGGACGCCCTGCGCCAGAAGATCGCCACCGACGGCATGCGCAACTCCAACTGCGTGGCCATCGCACCGACCGCCACCATTTCCAACATCATCGGCGTGGACGCGTCCATCGAGCCCTGCTTCGGCAACCTCTCGGTGAAGTCCAACCTGTCGGGCGAATTCACCGTCATCAACGGCTACCTGGTCAAAGACCTCAAGCGCCTGGGCCTGTGGGACGACGTGATGGTGATGGACCTCAAACACTTCGACGGTTCGCTGCGCCAGATCGACCGCGTGCCCCAAGACGTGAAGGCGCTCTACGCCACTGCCTTTGAAGTGGAACCCGTGTGGCTGGTGGAAGCCGCTGCGCGCCGCCAGAAGTGGATCGACCAGGCGCAAAGCCTGAACATCTACATGGCGGGTGCATCGGGCAAAAAGCTCGACGACACCTACAAGCTCGCCTGGTTGCGCGGCCTGAAAACCACCTACTACCTGCGCACCACCTCGGCCACACAAGCCGAGAAATCCACGGGCCGCACAGGTCAGCTCAATGCCGTGTCGGCACACGCAGCGGCCGCGCCTGTCGCAGCCGTTGCCGCAGAAGTTGGTGACAGCATCACCGATGCAACGCCTGCCACCGACATCAAGTTTTGCGCCATCGACGACCCTGGTTGCGAAGCATGCCAATGATTCGACGCGCGTTCGTGTGATGCATTGCGGTGCGAGACATCACCAATTCGATGCAACACCGCAACACATCGCACATGACACACGCGTGTCTTCTTGGCAATTCCTTCTGACACTTCGATAATTCAAAGAATTGGAAACATCTATGTTGACCTGGGACGATCAAGTTACGCCCTCTCTGAAGCCTGCAGCGCATCCCATGCCACCCGTCTCTCTGGGTGCGCAAGCTCAACCGACCTCCACCGCTACCGCTCCCGCCAAATTGGCAGCCGTTGCCGCGACGGCGGCTCACCGCATCAACGCAGCGGACAAGCGCATCATCAACGGCCAGACCGACGTCAACCAGCTGGTGCCGTTCAAGTACAAGTGGGCCTGGGAAAAATACCTCGCCACCTGTGCCAACCACTGGATGCCGCAAGAGGTGAACATGAGCCGCGACATCGCGCTCTGGAAAGATCCCAACGGTCTGACCGAAGACGAACGCCGCATCGTCAAACGCAACCTCGGCTTCTTCGTCACCGCCGACTCGCTGGCCGCCAACAACATCGTGCTGGGGACCTACCGCCACATCACGGCGCCCGAGTGCCGCCAGTTCCTGCTGCGCCAGGCGTTTGAAGAGGCCATCCACACCCATGCCTACCAGTACATCGTGGAGTCGCTGGGCCTGGACGAGTCTGAAATCTTCAACGCCTACAACGAAGTGGCTTCGATTCGCGAGAAGGACCAGTTCCTGATCCCGTTCATCGACGCCATCAGCGATCCCAACTTCCACACCGGCACCCACGAGACCGACCAGACGCTGCTGAAGTCGCTGATCGTGTTCGCCTGCCTGATGGAAGGCCTGTTCTTCTATGTGGGCTTCACACAGATTCTGGCACTGGGCCGCCAGAACAAGATGACCGGTGCGGCCGAGCAGTACCAGTACATCCTGCGCGACGAATCCATGCACTGCAACTTCGGCATCGACCTGATCAACGCGATCAAGCTGGAGAATCCTCTGCTGTGGACAGCCGAGTTCAAGGCCGAGATCAAAGCCTTGTTCATGAAGGCCGTCGAACTGGAATACCGCTACGCCGAAGACACCATGCCGCGCGGCGTGCTCGGCATGAACGCCTCGATGTTCAAAGGTTACCTGCGCTACATCGCCAACCGGCGCGCCACGCAAATCGGTCTGGAGCCGATGTTCCCGAACGAAGAGAACCCGTTCCCCTGGATGAGCGAAATGATCGATCTCAAAAAGGAACGCAATTTCTTCGAAACCCGGGTGATCGAATACCAGACGGGCGGCGCGCTGTCCTGGGACTGACAGCAGGCTGAAACCGTTTTTTCGCACACATGCTCACAGACTCTTCAAAACCCAAGTCATCGCTGCGAGGTCGCCAAGGCCGCGTGCAAGGGCAGGGTTTTGTCACCCCATTCAAGCATTTGGGGCCCCAAGTGGATGCATCCACAAGGCTCCAAATGCTTGAGTCGCTTCACCGGCACCCGCTGGTTTGAAGTGCTCTTTGCAACTTGATCAAGGAGAACACAATGGCAACTGCAAAAAAAGCACCGGCTAAAAAAGCCGCGGCAAAAAAGGCCCCCGCAGCCAAAAAGGCGGTCGTGAAGAAAGCTGCACCAGCTAAGAAGGCTGTCGTCAAGAAGGCCGTAGCGGCCAAGAAGGCGGTCGTCAAGAAAGCTGCGCCAGCCAAGAAAGCTGTCGTCAAAAAGGCCGTAGCGGCCAAGAAGACCGTCGCCAAGAAGGCCGTCGCAGCCAAAAAGACTGTCGCGAAAAAGGCTGTAGTGGCCAAGAAAGCGGTCGTCAAGAAAGCCGCAGCAGCGAAGAAGACCGTCGCCAAAAAGGCCGTAGTGGCCAAGAAAGCGGTCGTCAAGAAAGCTGTCGCAGCCAAGAAGACTGTCGCGAAGAAAGCGGTAGCGGCCAAAAAAGCTGTTGTGAAGAAGGCAGCACCTGCGAAGAAACCCGCTGCCAAGAAAGCTGCACCGGCCAAAAAGGCCGCCGTCAAAAAGGCAGCCCCAGCAAAAAAAGCTAAGCCGGCCAAGAAGCCGGCAGCCCCTGCGGCACCTGCAGCTCAAACCAAGCTGAACCCACAGGCAGCATGGCCGTTTCCAACGTCCTCCAAGCCTTGAAGTCGTCGTCAAGATGACCCAAGCCCGATGCGAAAGCGTCGGGCTTTTTTTTCGCCTGCTGAGATCGCATGGGCGCAACACCAACGGCCTCCAGGGTTTGATCGCGATCAACCAGCCAGCAGGAACCTCCGAAGCTTTACCGGCTCTTCACACACAGCCGACCAAACTGAAATGCTGCAGGCGCACAATTCAGACTCCACACCGCAGCAAACGCCAAAGAGCCCACATGACCCCGCGAATGGCTTCCCAACCCACCCACCAGGCCCGGCCTTTGCGCCAACGGCTCTTGCCCATCGCCTTGGCTGCGGTACTGACCGCTTGTGCCAGCGTGCCCATGCCGTCAACCGACAAGCTGCCCGACAACGTGCCGGCCCAATGGTCGGCGGGCGCAGCAAACACCGCGGTGCCCCCCACAGAACTGGCCGCCTGGTGGCAACGGTTCGATGATCCTGCGCTCGTCGAGCTGGTTGCAAAGGCGCTCGACGCCAACACCAGCGTGAAAAGTGCGCAGGCTGCATTGCGCCAGGCCCGTGCACTGGCCGAAGTACAGCAGGCAAGGCTGGGGCCGTCGCTGAGCCTGTCAGGATCGGCCCAGCGCAGCGATACGGGCAGCACCAACGCCAACAACGCATTCAAGGCCAGCGCCGGTGCGAGCTGGGAGCCCGACCTCTTTGGTGGCAACGGCGCCTCGGCCAATGCCAGCGAAGCCGATGCGCAAGCCTCCGCCGCCAGCCTGTCCAGTGTGCAGGTGTCACTCGCTGCCGAGGTGGCCTCGGGCTACATCAACCTGCGCAGCCTGCAGACCCGGCTCACCATCGCGCGCAGCAACCTGGCCACGCAGGCCGAGACGCTGCAGATCACGCGTTGGCGCGCCCAGGCCGGCCTGGCTTCTTCGCTCGATGTGGAGCAGGCGGTATCCGCCGCCGAGCAAACCCAGGCGCAGATACCGGCGCTGCAGTCCAGCGTAGGCCAGGCACTGAATGCGCTGGCCGTGTTGACCGGGCAAGTGCCAGGCGCACTCAAAGCCACACTGAGCGATGCCGCACCGATTCCGACCGCGCCAGCCGATCTGGCCCTGGCCTTCCCCACTGACACGCTGCGCCAGCGCCCCGACGTGCGCGCCGCCGAGTTGAAAGTGCAATCAGCGCTGTCGCGCGTGGCAGCGGCCGATGCGGCGCGCTACCCGAGCTTCAACCTGAGCGGCTCGATTGGCCTGTCGTCGCTGACCCTGGGGGCATTGACCGATGGCGCGTCCGTGGTCAGGTCGCTGCTGGCCGGCGTGTCGTTGCCCCTGTTGGATGGCGGTGCGGCCAAAGCGCAGGTGCGCGCCCAGGAGGCGGTGCTCGACCAGGCACGTGCCGCCTACCAGGGAACGGTGCTCACCGCGCTGCAAGATGTCGAAGACGCGCTGGTCGCCCTCCAGGGCGACAGCGAACGCCTGGTGCGCCTGCAGGCGGCCGCCAGCGCCGCGGCCAACGCCGAGCTGCTGGCGCGCCAGCGCTACGAAAGCGGCCTGATCGATTTCGCCACCGTGCTCAGCACGCAGCGCACACTGCTCTCGGCCCAGGACAGTGTGGTGGCCACCCAGGCCAACCTGAGCATCGACCACGTGCGCCTCTACAAAGCCCTGGGTGGCGGATGGCAACCCGAAACCACCACACGCTGATCCCATCTATTCAAACGTGCAACACCATGACAGCCCCAAAGAACACCGCGCCCAACGAACCCGCACTGCAAGCCTTGCTCGGCGAAGACCACAGCCCAAAATGGTGGAAGCGCACCTCGCTCTGGCTGATACTGGGTGCGCTGGTGCTGCTCGGGGTGGGTTACAGCTACTGGCAATCGCAGAAGGCTGCCAAGGCTGCGCCTGCGTTCGTGACCGAGACGGCGCGCAAAGGCCAGCTCACCCTCACCGTCTCGGCCAATGGCACCCTGCAACCCACGCGCTCGGTCAACGTGGGCAGTGAGCTTTCGGGCACCGTGCAGCGGGTGCTGGTGGACGTGAACGATCAGGTCAAGGTCGGGCAGGTGATGGTCGAACTCGATACCGCCAAATTCAACGATCAGGTGCAGCGCTCGCGCGCCTCGCTTGCAGCCGCCCAGGCGCAACTCGCGCAGAGCGAAGCCACGGTGAAAGAGTCCCAGGCAACGCTCGCCCGGTTTGAAGAGGTGGCCAAGCTCTCGGGTGGCAAGGTGCCTTCTGCCACCGAGCTCGACAGCGCCCGCGCATCGGTCGATCGCGCTGTGGCCGCCAAAGGCAGTGCTGAGGCCAACGTGGCCGTGGCACGCGCCAACTTGTCCACCGATGTGACCAACCTCTCCAAGGCCTCCATACGCTCGCCCATCGACGGTGTGGTCTTGAGCCGCTCGGTGGATCCGGGCAACGCCGTGGCCGCCTCGTTGCAAGCTGTGACGCTGTTTTCCGTGGCCGAAAATCTGACCCAGCTGGAACTCAGTGCCAGCGTCGACGAGGCCGATGTGGGCGCCGTCAAGGTGGGGCAGAAAGCCTCCTTCACGGTCAGCGCATACCCTTCGCGAAAATTTCCGGCCACCATCACGCGCGTGGCATTCGGCGCGACCACCACCAACAACGTGGTCACATACACCGCCACCCTTGAGGTCGACAACAGCGATCTCAGCCTGCGCCCGGGCATGACCGCCGTGGCCACCATCGTGGCCACCGAGCGCACCGATGCCCTGCTGGTGCCCAACACGGCCCTGCGCTTCACACCGACCGTGAACAGCACGGCCAAGGCGGCATCGGGTGGAAGCATTCTTTCAAAGATGATGCCCCGTCCGCCGCGCAGCTCTGCGGCCAAGAAGACCACCGAAGAAAAGGCCGCACCCGGCGCACGCAAGATCTGGGTACTCGAGAATGGCGAGGCCAAGCCCATGACGGTACAGACCGGCATCAGCGACGGTCGCATGACGGAGATCCTGGGTGGCAATTTGACAGCCGGCATGGAAGTGATCACCGACCAGCGCGCAGCAGGAGCGGGATCATGAATGCCATCACCGACGGCGAAGCGCAGCCCTTGATCCGCCTGCGCAACATCACCAAGGTCTACGGAGAAGGCAACACGGCCTTTCAGGCGCTCAAAGGGGTCGATCTGGACATCCAGCGCGGTGACTTCGTCGCCATCATGGGACCCAGTGGTTCGGGCAAGTCGACCGCCATGAACACGCTCGGTTGCCTGGACACACCCACCGGCGGCACCTACGAATTTCAGGGTGTGCAAGTTCAGTCGCTCAGCCGCGACCAGCGCGCGCGCTTGCGTCGGCGCTACCTTGGCTTCGTCTTTCAGGGGTTCAATCTGCTGGCGCGCACTTCGGCACAAGAGAACGTGGAGCTGCCGCTGATCTACCGCGGCGAGCCTGCGGCCAAACGCCATGCCATGGCCGCCAAAGCGCTGGAAGCCGTTGGTCTCAAGGGCTGGGGACACCACACACCCGGCGAGCTGTCGGGTGGTCAGCAACAGCGCGTGGCCATTGCGCGGGCCATCGTGACCGAGCCAGCGGTCTTGCTGGCCGACGAGCCCACCGGCAACCTCGATACCCACCGCAGCCAGGAAATCATGGAGTTGCTCTGGCATCTCAACGCTGATCAGGGCATCACCGTGCTCATGGTGACCCACGAACCCGACATGGCCGCCTATGCCAAACGCATGGTGCGATTCGTGGATGGCGTGGTCGCCAGCGACGAACGCAACCCTCACCCACACGCGCTGCAAGCTCACGCCGCGACCCCACTCGTTGAAGGAGTGAGCTGACCATGTGGTTCAACACCCTGCTCCTGGCGTTGCGCTCGATACGGCGCAACCTGATGCGCTCCTTCCTCACGGTGCTGGGTATCGTGATCGGTGTCAGCGCCGTGATCACCATGGTCACGGTGGGCAATGGCGCCACCCTGGCCATACAAAACCAGATCTCGGGTCTGGGCACCAATTTGCTGCAGGTGCGTCCCGGGCAGCGCATGGGCCCGGGCAGCGGGGGCAGCAGTGCGCCTTCGTTCAAAGCCGAAGATGCTGATGCCATCGGCACCCAGATCGGAGGCGTGGCGGCCGCTGCGCCCGAATCGCGATCGGGCGGCACGTTGGTGGCCAATGGCCGCAACTGGACCAGCAGCATCACGGGCAGCACCAATGCCTGGCTCAACATCGGCAATTGGACGCTGTCTCAAGGCCGTGAGTTCTCGGACGATGAGTTGAGGGCAGGATCGGCTGTCTGCATCATTGGCGAGACCGTGCGCCGCGAACTGTTTGGCGACAGGCCTGCGCTGGGCGAGCCACTGCGCGTGAAGCAAATCACTTGCGAGGTGGTGGGCGTCTTGGGCTCCAAAGGGCAAGGTTCTTTTGGCAACGACCAGGATGACCTGGTCTTCATGCCCATCAAGACCCTTCAACGGCGCATCACTGGCAGCACCTCGGTCAACACTTTGCTGGTCTCCATGGCAGACGGCAGCGACAGCACCCGCGTCAAAGCCAGCCTGTCGCAATTGCTGCGCGAGCGCCGCAACCTGGCCGACAGCGATGAAGACAACTTCAACGTACTCGATACCAAACAACTGGCCGACACCCTCTCGGGCACCACCAAGGTGTTGACCACGCTGCTGGGCGCAGTGGCAGCGGTCAGCCTGCTGGTGGGCGGCATCGGCATCATGAACATCATGCTGGTCAGCGTGACCGAACGCACCAAAGAAATTGGATTGCGCCTGGCCATCGGCGCACTGGAGCGCGAGGTGTTGATGCAGTTCCTGATCGAAGCCGTGGTGCTTGCGGCGCTGGGTGGCCTGGTCGGCATCGTGCTCGCCACGGGTGCGTCGATCGGCCTGTCGGCTTTGATGAGCGTGCCCTACGTTTTCAACCCAGGCGTGAACCTGTTGAGCTTCATGTTCTCAGCCGCCATCGGGGTGATCTTTGGTTACTTCCCTGCTCGGCGGGCAGCGCGACTCGATCCTATTGATGCGTTGAGACATGAGTAGATGTTGCTCCCCCCGCGCCGCAGGCGACGCGGGGGGGGGGATCAAACCTTCGGTTTGACCTTTGATGCCGCCAGCTTGGCCTGTGCGCGGGCCACCTCCACATCGGCGTCGTGCACCAGTGCCACACCCATGCGGCGCTTCACAAAGCTCTCGGGTTTGCCGAACAGGCGGATATCGCTGTTGGGCACGCGCATGGCTTCGTCGACGCCCTCGAACGAGATGCCTTGCGCATCCACGCCGCCGTAGATCACCGCGCTGGCACCTGGGCTTTTGAGCGTGGTGTCCACCGGCAGACCAAGGATGGCGCGGGCGTGCAGTTCGAATTCGTTTTGCCATTGCGTGATCATGGTCACCATGCCGGTGTCGTGCGGGCGCGGGCTGACTTCGCTGAACCAGACCTGGTCGCCTTTGACGAACAGCTCGACGCCGAACAGCCCCTGACCACCCAGGTTGTCCGTCACAGCCTTGGCAACGCGGCGAGACTCGGCAAGGGCCGCAGGCGTCATGCGGTGCGGCTGCCAGCTCTCCACATAATCGCCGCTCACCTGCACATGGCCAATGGGCTCGCAGAAATGCGTTTCAACTTCGCCACCAGCGCCCAGCGCGCGCACCGTGAGCTGCGTGATCTCGTAGTCGAAATCGATGAAGCCTTCGACGATCACGCGGCCAGGCCCCACGCGGCCGCCAGCCATGGCGTGGTCCCATGCCTTTTCAACGTCGGCAGGACCGTCGATCTTGCTTTGCCCCTTGCCCGAGCTGCTCATCACCGGCTTGACCACGCAGGGATAACCGATACCGCCATCGATCGCGGCCTGCAATTCGGCCAAGGAATCACAGAATTTGTACGGGCTGGTGGGCAGGCCCAGCGTTTCAGCGGCCAGACGGCGGATGCCTTCGCGGTCCATGGTCAGGCGCGCGGCGCGCGCGGTGGGGATCACGCGCACCACGCCTGCGGCTTCGAGCTCTTCGAGCATGGGCGTGGCAATGGCCTCGATCTCGGGCACCACCAACTGCGGCCGCTCGGCCTCGATCAGCGCTTTCAACTGCGCTGGATCGCTCATGGTGATGGTGCGCGCATGGTGCGCCACCTGCTGGCCCGGCGCGTTGTCGTATCGATCAACGGCGATGGTTTCCACACCGAGGCGCTGCAAAGCGATCAAAACTTCTTTGCCCAATTCGCCGCTGCCCAGCAGCATGACGCGTGTGGCCGAAGGTGAAAGGGGGGTTCCGAGCGTGGTCATGATCGATGCGCCTGAGTTGTGAGTTGAAGGAAAATCTGGCGTGGGGCTCAGAGCGCTTCGCCCATGGCTTCGCCCATGCGCACGCCTTGGCCTGGTATCCACTGGCGGTTCAGCGCAATGGTGTCTTTGGGCCACAGCAGCACCACGGTGGAGCCCAGCAGAAAACAACCCATCTCCTCACCCTTGGAGAGCACGAAAGACTGGTTGTCGTAGGCCCATTCGCGCACTTCCTTGGACCTTGGTGGATTCACCACGCCATGCCATGCCGTGGCCATGCTGCCCACGATGGTCGCGCCCACCAACACCTGGACGAATGGGCGAATCTCACCATCGGGCCCATGAGGCATGTCGAACACGCACACCACGCGCTCGTTGCGCGCAAACAGGCCGGGCACGCCCTGCGCCGTGGCCGGGTTCACCGAAAACAGTTCACCGGGCACGTAGATCATGCGGCGCAGCCGCGCAGCAGCAGGGCATGTGGATGCGGTGGTAGTCCTTGGGGCTGAGGTAAAGCGTGGCGAACTCGCCGTCGTTGAACTGCGCGGCCAAGCTCGGCATCACCGCCCACCAGCGCTTGCGTGCTGTAGCTGTGGCCCTTGGCCTGGAAGATCTGGTCGTGCTTGATGTGGCCCAGCTGGCTGATCGCGCCGTCAACCGGACAGACGAAAGCCGCGTTTGCCAAAGGACGGACGCCCACCTTCAACGCCCGCGTGAAAAATTCGTTGAACGTCGCGTAGTGTTTGGCGTTGCCATTGGCCGCTTCGGCCATGTTCACGCCATAGCGCCGGATGAACCAACGGATGCGTGATGCGTCCACCGCCGCCCCTGGCCCGCGCAACCCAACCGGCAAAAACGGTGAGCGCCTGTTTGGGCAAAACATATTGAAGGGCAACAGCAGGGGGCAAAGACACGGTTTCAGGGCACAAAGCGGGGGAATTGAAGGCACCCATTGTAGGTGGCGATGGTCATGCATGCCTGTGCGCATCACGCTTGCGCATCGAAGGCACAATGCTCCGCCATGCACGCCCCGCTTTTTGAATGCCACCATCTGGTCAAACGCTACGGAGGGCAAACCGTGGTCGACGACCTCTCGTTCGCCATTGCACCAGGCGAGTGCCTGGGCGTGATTGGGCCCAACGGCGCTGGCAAGACCACCACCATCCGCATGTGCCTAGGGCTGACCGCACCCGACTCGGGCACCATCGAAGCCTTTGGCCACCAGATGCCCCGCGACGCGCTCTTGATCAAGCAACTGCTTGGCGTGGTCAGCCAGATGGACACCTTGGACCCCGACTTCACCTGCGCCGAGAACCTGCTGGTCTATGGCCGCTACTTCGGCCTCAGCGCCAGCGAGATCCAGCCGCGCATCGCACCCCTGCTGGACTTTGCGGCTCTCTCGCACAAAGCCCAAGCCAAACCCGGCGAACTCTCAGGCGGCATGAAACGCCGCCTGTCACTGGCCCGCGCCCTGGTCAACAACCCGCGCCTGCTCATGCTCGACGAGCCCACGACGGGCCTCGACCCGCAAGCGCGCCACTTGATGTGGGAACGCCTGCAAGCCTTGTTGCAGCAAGGCAAAAGCATTCTGCTCACCACCCACTTCATGGACGAAGCCGAGCGCCTGTGCTCCCGCCTGCTCGTGCTCGACCACGGCAAAAAAATCGCTGAAGGCCGTCCGCGCGAACTGATCGCCGAACATCTCGAGCCCGATGTGGTTGAGGTCTACGGCCAAGGTGCATTGGCATTCGCGCAGCACGAAAACCATGTTGCCCTGCATGCCATGGCCTCACGCGTGGAGGTCAGCGGCGAAACCGTGTTCTTCTACACCGCAAAGGCCATGCCCTTGCTTGCGGCGCTGAGCGAACATCCCCAATTGCGCACGCTGCATCGCCCTGCGAACCTGGAGGATCTGTTTCTGAAGCTGACCGGACGGCAGATTCGGGAAGAAGGATGACCCACCCAAGCACCGGCTCTCCGAGCCGTCACGCCCTCATGGAGATCAAGCTGGCGGCTCGGCAAAGCCGGTTCTGCGGCACGCCGATTCAGCCGTCACGCCCCAGCAAATTTGTGGTTACACCAACAATCCTCGCCTCATCAACGGACCTCCTATGACCGCAGCCGCCCGCAATCTCTGGTCTCCACCCCGCCTGTCCATGCGCTGGTGGCCGGTATTCCTGCGCAACTGGCTGGTCTGGAAAAAGCTGGCGGTGCCCAGTCTGGTGGGCAACATCGCCGAACCCCTGATGTGGCTGGTGGCGTTTGGCTATGGCATGGGAGCGCTGGTCGGCGAGGTGAACATGGCCACGCCGCAGGGCCAGGTGGCGGTGCCCTATATCTTGTTTCTGGCCAGCGGCAGCATTTGCATGAGTGCCATGAACGCGGCGAGTTTCGAGGCGCTGTATTCGGCTTTTTCGCGCATGCATGTGCAGAAAACCTGGGACGGCATCATGAACGCACCGGTGCGGCTGGACGACGTGGTGCTGGCCGAAAT
The DNA here is from genome assembly GCA_963698635.1 of uncultured beta proteobacterium. Taxonomy (GTDB): domain Bacteria; phylum Pseudomonadota; class Gammaproteobacteria; order Burkholderiales; family Burkholderiaceae_C; genus Hydrogenophaga. The sequence goes on along the minus strand of CAVORS010000012.1, from coordinate 31,996 downwards.
GTTGTGGGCCGGCTTCAAAGCACTGTTTGCATCGGTGGCGATCATGGGCGTGATGCTGGCGCTGGGCATCAGCCACTCGCCCAAGCTGCTGCTGGCGATTCCCATTTTGCTGGGCGCGGGCATCACGTTTGCCTGCATCGCACTGGTGTTCAATGCCATTGCGCAGGGCTACGATTTCTTCACCTATTACTTCACACTCTTCCTGACCCCGATGATGTTCCTCTCGGGGGTGTTTTTCCCCAGGGAACAACTGCCCGAAGTGGTGAAGATGGTCTCCGACTGGCTGCCCCTGACCAACGCGGTGGAACTGGTCAGACCCATGTTCATGGACCAATGGCCCGAACAGGCATGGCTACACGGCCTTGTTCTGCTGATCTACGCCGTCGGCGCTTTCTGGGTCGCACTGGCTCTGACCAGAAAGCGCTTCGCTGGATGAGACCACCCTGCGCCGCTTCGCGTCACCCCTCAAGGGGCGATGCTGGCGGATCGGCGAAGCCGAATCCGCGGCATCCTAGAACGAACAGGCTTTCCCGCCAAGCGATGTCCTCAACCAAGGGCACCGCGGAGCCGGCTTTGCCGGGCCGCCAGTGCCGCCCCCTGGGGGGGGTGACGCGAAGCGGCGCGGGGGGAGCTTTTAGTGAACGGCGTGCAACGCGGGCTGTGCGTGTGCGTACAGCTCACTGCCCGTGTCCATGAATTCTTCGGTGTCGATCACCATGTCGAACTCGCGCTGGATCACGCGGTCCACACCGTGGGTCTTGGGGATCAGGGGCTTGTCCAGCGGGCGGCAGATGCGCTGACGCAGACGGCGCAGGTTCATGCTGTCTTCCATCGCACTGATCACAGCTTCTGGATCGAGCATCATGGCGAAGGGGTTGAGGCGGCTGGCGGTGGAGTTCATGGCGTATTCCCTGGTTGGTGGAGAGAAAGAGAAAAGACAATTTGTTTGTCCATGTGTCTAACTGTATTCATCGTGTTTCAAGACGTTAAGTCGGCGCACCGCCATTCGGCGTGTAGGTGTTTGCCTGACAAGCCTGTACGGCATTGCCCAAGGCGGCGGGTCGGCGCACCCCGCCAAACCGTGCATCAGAGCTGGAAAGCCTTTGTTTATGCGGCTTTCAGGCTGTCATGCAAACGGCAGAAGCTTGAAGGAATGGCGGCATTTCGCAGGCTGCAGAGTCAAAAATGCGATTGAAAACCACTGGCTGAAGTTGTGTCTTGATGGATACACCTGTGCCCCCCGCCCGTTACAAACCGCACAAAAAGCCGTGCGCCACCACACAGCGGGCTGTTTCGTGGGCATCGGACACGCTGGGCCGCGAGCGGTCACCTCGCTCCGCTTCGGCGCACAATGTCACCCTTTCGCCGCCCATTGCGCACACCCCGAACACCCAGTCCATATGGGTACCATTTCACATGCACAAAAAATTTCTGCTCACCATCTCCTCGGCGTTGATCATGGCCTCCGCCGCCCACCTGGCGCACGCCCAGTCAACCCCTGCCGCAGCGCCGGCCCCTTCGGCAGCCAAGAAGGAACTGATCGCCAAGCTGCTCAAGCTCCAGCAGCCCGGTATTGAGGCCATGTCCACCGACATGGCACAGGAACCCGCGCTACAAATGCTGGAGCGCGCAGCTGCCGTGCTGCAAGCCCGCGTGGCGCCGGAAAAGCGTGACGCCACCATCAAGGGCGTTCAGGCCGACGCCAAAAAATACATGGAAAAAACCGTGCCCATGGTCAACAGCCGCGCCGTGGCCCTGGCGCCCGACACGGTGGGCCCCGTGCTGAACCTGCGCTTCACAGAAGACGAGCTGAAGAAAGTGATCGCCATTCTGGAGTCGCCCGAGTACGCAAAATTCCAGCAGATGAGCGGTGAAATGCAGCAGGCGCTGCAGGCCAAGCTGGTCGCGGATACGCGCACGGGTGTGGAGGCCAACCTGAAAACACTCGAAGCCGATCTGACCGCCCGCCTGAGCGCAGCAGCCGGTCAGCCGGCCGAGAGCGTGGCCCCTGCCGCCCCCGAGGCCAGCAAAGCTGCCAAGCCTGCTGCCAAAAAATAGGGGATGGGCGCCCCGGCAGGTTTGCTAGGGCTGCTGGTTGCCCGCTGCGACGCCAAAGCGCGAAGCCAGCGGCTGCAAACCCAGCTCATCGAGCACCTGCGCCAAGCGCTCGGCGGCGCGCGCTTGCTGCGCCCGCTGGCCCGGCCCATGGCGGCTGGCCAGAATCAGCTCGTTTTTCATCGAGTGCTCCCAGCCCACCAACTCGGTCACGGTCACGCTGTAGCCGTTGGCCTCCAGTTGCAGGCAGCGCAACACATTGGTGATCTGGCTGCCGAATTCCCGCGTGTGCAGTGGGTGGCGCCAGAGCTCGGCCAGAGGCGTGCGCGCCAGGTTCAGTGCCTTGCTGCGCTTCATCACCGCGGCCACTTCCGCCTGGCAACAAGGCACCAGAACCATGTGCTTCGCCTGTTTGGCCAGGCCAAAAGCGATGGCGTCATCGGTGGCCGTGTCGCACGCGTGCAGCGCGGTCACCACATCGATGGTGGCCGGCAGCTCGGGGTGCGTCAGCGCGTCTTGCACGGTGGTGGCCAGAAAGCGCATGCGCTCGAACCCGAGCCGCTGTGCCAACGCCTGTGAGCGTTCGACCAGCTCGGCCCGCGTTTCCACACCCGTCACCCAGCCCACCGCCTTGTCCTTGAAAAACAGGTCGTAGAGGATGAAGCCGAGATAAGACTTGCCCGCGCCGTGGTCGGCCAGGGTCACATCGCCTTGCGCCTTCAACACATCGGCCAGCAACGGCTCGATGAACTGCACCAGGTGGTAGACCTGCTTGAGCTTGCGCCGCGTGTCCTGGTTGAGCTTGCCCTCGCGGGTCAGGATGTGCAGCTCTTTGAGCAGCTCGATCGACTGGCCGGGGCGCAGCTCGGGCAGTTGTTCTTGCAGGGTTTTCTGGAGGTTTCACAGTAGGTTTCTCTTCATTGGGGTGCGTCTGGTCCAGGCTGCCGTCTCCAGCGCGTTGACCTGGTGGCGCAAGGCGCGGATTTCGCGCAACAGATCCACTTCGATCTGCCGTTCTTCAGCCTCGACATCGCGCTCCACAAACAGGGCCGCCAGCGACGCCGTCACCAGCGACAGCACCGCCAGCCCCAGCAACACCACCAGCACCGCGAACACCCGGCCCGCGTGGGTCTGCGGCACGGTGTCGCCGTAGCCCACCGTGGCGGCCGTGGTGAAGGCCAGCCACAGGCCGTCTTGCAGGGTGTCGATTCCAGGCTCCAGCGCCCAGAATCCCACGCCGCCGAGCAACAAAATGACCACGCACAGCGCCAGCGAATACCAAAGGCCGCGGCGCATGACGTGGTGGCGGGCTTGCTCTTGATCGTTTCATGCGCCGATTTTGGCACGCGCAGGCCGCGACAATGGCTGCATGAACCAAGCCAGCGCGCACAGCGCCTCCACCCCTACACCGCCCTCACCCCCGACGTGGTGCAAGACGCCCTCGCCAGCGTGGGCCTGTGGGGCGACGGGCGGCTGGCCGCGCTCAACAGCTTCGAAAACCGCGTGTACCAGATGCACCTGGAGTCGCCGGTCGAAGGGCACGAGCAGGTGGTGGCCAAGTTTTACCGGCCCAGAGCGCTGGAGCGACGCGCAGATCGCCGAAGAGCACGCCTTCGCCGAGGAGCTGGTGGCGGCCGAAATCCCGGCCGTGCCGCCGCTGCGGCTGGAGGGGCAAACCCTGCACCACTTTGGCGGCTTCGCCTTTTCGGTCAGCCCGCGGCGCGGCGGGCGCCGCCCTGAGCTGGAGAACTTCGAAGTGCTGGAGTGGATCGGCCGTTTCCTGGCGCGCATCCACACCGTGGGCGCGCACCAGCCCTTTGTCGTTCGCCCCGCGCTCAACGCCGCCACCTTTGCCCACGAGCCACGCGACTGGCTGCTGGAGCACCACATGGTGGCACCCGAGGTGCAGACGGCCTGGCGCGAGACGCTGGACGAGGCACTGGCCATCATCGAGTCCCACCCTTGCCTGCGCGGCCAACGCGCCCAGCCGATCCCGAGGGCATCCAGACCCTGCGGCTGCACGGCGACTGCCACCCCGGCAACATCCTCTGGACGCCCGAAGGCGAGCCCGGTGCCGGCCCGCACTTTGTCGATCTGGACGACGCCCGCATCGGCCCGGCGGTGCAAGACATCTGGATGCTGCTCAGCGGCGAGCGCCGCCAGCAAAACCAGCAGCTCGGCGCCCTGATCGATGGCTATGAGCAGTTTCGCCCGTTCGACCGGCGCGAGCTCGCCCTGATCGAACCGCTGCGCACGCTGCGCCTCGATCCACTACAGCGCCTGGCTCGCCCGCCGCTGGGAAGACCCCGCCTTCCCCATCAACTTCCCCTGGTTCGGCAGCCGCGACTACTGGCAAGGCCAGGTCGACATGCTGGTCGAGCAAATCGAAGAGATGCAGAACCCACCACTGGTGGCCTGAGCTTTCGCGCGACCCGCGCATAGCACGGGCCAGCGCATGGTCGCCAACCCATCCGCAGCAACCGCTGGCTCAAAAAGGTTATTCGCAATTCAATTGCACACAATTTAATTGCGGCATACAGTTCAACCCATGCCCACGCCAACAACGCTCTCCGACCAAGCCCTGCGGCTCGACAACCAGCTCTGCTTTGCGTTGTATTCCGCCTCGCTGGCGATGACCAAGCTCTACAAGCCCTTGCTCGATGAGCTGGGCCTCACCTACCCGCAGTACCTGGCTTTGCTGGTGCTCTGGGAGCAAGACGGTGTGAGCGTTTCCGAACTGGGCCAGCGCCTGAGCCTGGATTCGGGCACCCTGACGCCCCTGCTCAAGCGCCTGGAAGCCGCCGGTTTGCTGACACCGTCTGCGCGATGCCGAGGACGAGCGCCGCGTGCGCGTCGTGCTCACCGCCGAGGGCCGCGCGCTGAAAACCCGGGCCCAACGCATTCCCGGCTGCATCTTGCAGGCCACGCAATGCGACCTGAGCGAGGTGGCCTCGCTCACCCGCCAGGTGCAAGCCCTGCGCGACCGACTGGTGGGTTGACCCCACCCTTCCCTTTTTTCCTTCCCCGCTTCAACCGAAGCACAACCCAGAAAGACCTGACCATGGCCAAGCTCGACAAAGTTCTCTACACCGCCCGCACCCACACCACCGGTGGCCGCGACGGCGCTTCCAAATCCGACGACGGTCGCCTGGAAGTGACGCACTCCGCCCCCGGCGGGCCCGGCAAAGGCACCAACCCCGAGCAGCTGTTCGCCGCCGGTTACTCCGCCTGCTTCATCGGTGCCATCAAGGCCGTGGCCGGGCAGATGAAGGTCGCCGTGCCCGCTGACGTGGCCGTGGACGGCGAAGTCGATCTGGGTCCCATCACCGGCGGCTACGGCATCGCTGCCCGCCTCAAGGTCAGCCTGCCCGGCATGGAGCGCGCCCAGGCCCAGGCCATCGTGGACGCCGCCCACCAGGTCTGCCCTTACTCGAACGCCACGCGCGGCAACATCGAAGTGACGATCACGCTGGCCTGAGGCGCCGGATCCCCATAAGAAAAGCCCGCCGGCGATCGCCTGGCGGGCTTTTTTTGGGCGCGGTGCCCACGCCGGGTGCGGCAGCCTTTTGGCGGCTCAGCTCACCGCAGCTTCAGTTTGACGCATCTGCATGCGCCGGCTGATCGCGCCGATCACAATCGTCAGTCCATCGCCCAGCAACGAAGTCAATCGCATGCTGACCGCCAGCCCCGTGGCAATGGGCGCCCCGGTCAGCGGCGTGAGCAACACCACCATCATGGCTTCGCGAACACCCAGCCCGCCTGGCGCCCCCGGCACCACGTAGCCCGCCACCCAGGCGCTGCTGAACAGCAAACTGATGCTCAACCAATCCACGGGGGGCGACGCAAAGAAGACCTCTGCCTGCAGCTTCAGCGCGAAACCCAGCAGCATGAAGTTGGTCAGGATCAGCAACGAGACCAGCAGGGAGGTGCGCAGCCGGGGCAAACGCAACAGCTCACCGCCGCCGATCTTGCGGCTGAGCTTGGGCAACAGGATATTGAGCAACTTCACGCTCAACCAAGGCAGCACCAGTGCCAGCGCGAGCAACCAACTGGCCTGGCCGCCAAAGCTCGGGTTGACGTTGTGCAACGTCGTCAGGTCGTACAAGACCCAGGTCGACAGCAACGCCAGCGTGAGGCTGATCACCAGGGCCCAGATGCCTTCAAACACCGCTGTGCCCACCGCCACGCCCACCGGGATACCCGTGGACTTGGCCAAAACGCCGCGCCCCAGAAACTGCCCCACGTTGCCCGGCAGGTACTTGCCCAGCTGCGAGAGAAAAAATACCGACATCGCCAGCCGCACCGGCACGCGGTGGTTCTGATCGGCCATCAGCAGGCGCCACACATGGGTGCCGAAAAAGTGGGTCACCACCACGATGGCGCAGCTCAACACCCCCACGAGCACGGTGTTCAGGTTCCAGTCGATGGGCGGCAGACCATCCACGTTCTTCTTGAAGGCCAGCCCGAAATAGACCAACGACGCCACAACGGCGGCGTACATCAGGACCTTGAGGGCGGTTTTGGCGTGGGACATTCGGAACAATCGTGAGCGCCAGCGGTCGTGGCGGGTGCCCGCGCTGAACGCAGGCGGGCACAAAAACAAATTGAGGCACTTGCGTGCCCCAGATGGGCGATTTTAGTGCTTTGACGGCCTGCCGCAGGGCATTCGCCTTGTCGCGCGCGTGCCCCGCCAGCATTGAGCGACCGGTCGGTTTGCTTTACCGTGGCGAACAGAACACAAGGAGACACATGAGCACAACCACCCTGCAGGTCCGCAAAAACCAGCTCGCCCAGACCCGCTGGCAATCCGTTGAAGACGCGCCGCTCACCGAAGGCCAGATACGCACCGAGGTCGAGCTGTTTGCGCTGACCGCCAACAACATCACCTACGCCGCCATGGGCGACGCCATGCGCTACTGGGACTTTTACCCGTCGGGCGATCCCGACTGGGGCGTGATCCCGGTCTGGGGTTTCGCCACCGTGATCGAATCGCGCCACCCTGAAGTGCCGGTCGGAGAACGCCTGTACGGCTACTGGCCCACCGCCAACCGCGCCGTGCTGCAGCCCACCCGCGTCAACCCGCTGGGCTTTGCCGACGCCGCGCCCCACCGCGCCGAGCTGCACGCGGTCTACAACCAGTACATCCGCACCGCGAGCGACGCCTTCCACAAAGCCGGCACCGAAAGCGTGCAGGCCCTGCTGCGCCCGCTCTTCCTCACGGCCTGGCTGATCGACGATTTCCTGGACGACAACGCCTTCTTCGGTGCCACCACCCTGCTGCTCTCCAGCGCGTCGAGCAAAACCGCCTACGGCACCGCCTTCCAGCTGGCGCAGCGCAAAGGCGTGAACATCGTCGGTCTGACATCCGATGGCAACAAAGCCTTCTGCGAAAGCCTGGGGTGCTACAGCAAAGTCGTGGGCTACGGCGAGCTCGACCAGATCGCTGCCGACACCCCTTGCGTCTACCTCGACTTCGCCGGCAACGGTGACCTGCGCCGCCAGATCCACGAGCGCTTCACCGAGTTGCGCTACAGCTGCGCCATCGGCGCCACCCACGTGGAAAGCCTGCGCGGCGCCAAGGGTCTGCCCGGCCCCACGCCCACCATGTTCTTCGCCCCGGCCCAGGTGAAAAAGCGCAACCAGGACTGGGGCGCGCCTGAATTGGGCCGCCGCATGGTGGAATCATGGCAAGCGTTCACCGCGCGCGCCTCCGACCCGGCCAAGCCCTGGATGACGGTGGAGCACCAGAGCGGTCAGGCCGCGTTAGAAGCCGCCTATATGCAGATGCTCGCGGGCAAGAGCAACCCGGCAGTGGGCCAGACCTTCACCCTGCGCTGAACGCAAAAAAGGCCTGGGGCCGCCAAGCCCCAAGCCTTGTTCACATCCCAAACGCCTCAGTTGAGGCGTTTTTTCATGGCGCTCAGACCAGCAAAGCGTTCACCCGCTTCACGTAAGCCGCCGGATCGTCCGGCAAACCACCTTCGGCCAGCAGCGCCTGGTCAAACAGGATGTGGGCCAGATCGTCGAACTGCGCCGAGCCTTCCAGTTTCTTCACCAGGGCGTGCTCCGCATTGACTTCCAGAATCGGCTGGCTCGTGGGTGCGGGCTGGCCGGCGGCCTTGAGCATGCGGGTCAGCTGGTTGGAAATGTCACCATCTTCCACCACCAGGCAGGCCGGTGAATCGACCAGGCGCGTGGTCACGCGCACGTCCTTGGCCTTGTCTTTCAGCGCCTCTTTCAGCTTGTCCAGCGTGGGCTTGAAGCTCTCGGCCGCGGCTTCGGCGGCCTTCTTCTCTTCTTCGTCCTGCAGCTTGCCCAGGTCCACCGCGCCCTTGGCCACGCTTTGCAGCGGCGTGCCGTCGAACTCGTGCACATGCGACATGGCCCATTCGTCCACGCGGTCGGCCATCAGCAAGACCTCGATGCCCTTCTTCTTGAACACCTCCAGCTGCGGGCTGTTTTTGGCGGCGGCCAGCGAATCGGCGGTGATGTAGTAGATGGCCTCCTGGCCTTCTTTCATGCGCGCCTTGTAGTCGGCAAAGCCCACCGTGACCGTGTCGGTGGTGGTGCTGGCGTAGCGCAGCAGCTTGGCGATCTTCTCGCGGTTGGCGAAGTCCTCGCCCAGGCCTTCTTTCAGCACGGCGCCGAACTCGGCGTAAAACGCCGTGTACTTGCCCGCGTCTTTCTCGGCCGCGGCCTTGTCTTCTTCGCTCACCACGTCGGTCACACCATCGGCGCCTTCACCGGCCGCGGGTGCCACGTCTTTCTTCGCCAGGTCTTCCAGCATCGCCAACACGCGGCGCGTATTGCCCTCGCGGATCGCCTTCACATCGCGGCTCTCTTGCAGCAGCTCGCGGCTCACGTTGAGCGGCAAATCGGCCGAATCCACCACGCCCTTGACCCAGCGCAGGTAGGAAGGCATCAGCGCTTCGGCCTCGTCCATGATGAACACGCGGCGCACGTAGAGCTTGATGCCCGCCTTGCGGTCGCGGTTCCACAAATCCATGGGTGCCTTGGCCGGGATGTAGAGCAGCTGCGTGTACTCGGTGCTGCCTTCCACGCGGTTGTGGCTCCAGGTCAGCGGCGCCTGCTGGTCGTAGCTCAGGTTCTTGTAGAACTCGGCGTACTGCTCGTCAGAGATGTCTTTCTTGCTGCGGGCCCAGAGCGCGTTGGCCGAGTTCACGGCTTCCCACTCGTCTTTGGTCACATGCTCGCTCTTCTCGGCGTCCCACTCTTCCTTTTGCATCAGGATGGGCAGGCTGATGTGGTCGGAGTATTTGGTGATCAGCGACTTGAGCTTCCAGTGGCTCAAGAACTCGGTCTGGTCGTCGCGCACATGCAGGGTGATGGTGGTGCCGCGCGCGGCGCGCTCGATGGTTTCCACCTCGAAGTCGCCCGTGCCGCCGCTCACCCAGCGCACGCCTTCGGCCGCCGGCAGGCCCGCGCGGCGCGATTCGACCGTGATCTTGTCGGCCACGATGAAGCCCGAGTAAAAGCCCACGCCAAACTGGCCAATCAGCTGCGCGTCTTTCTTCTGGTCGCCCGAGAGCTTGCCCATGAAGTCCTTGGTGCCGCTCTTGGCGATCGTGCCCAGGTGCTCCACGGCTTCGGCCTGGCTCATGCCAATGCCGTTGTCGGTGATGGTGATGGTCTTGGCGGCCTTGTCAAAAGCCACGCGCACCTCCAGGTTCGGCGCATCCTCAAACAGCGCCGCATCGTTCAGCGCCTCAAACCGCAGCTTGTCGCAAGCGTCCGACGCGTTGGACACCAGCTCGCGCAAGAAGATCTCGGGGTTGGAATACAGCGAATGGGTGACGAGGTGCAGCAGCTGCGCCACCTCGGCCTGGAAGGAAAGGGTTTGTTTGCTCATGTTCTTTGGGTAGAGGAAAAGAGGTTTCGAAAAACGGAGATGCGCTCAAGAGGCTTGGGCGGTCACGCATAGCGTGAGATAGGGGCGAAATCGCGCAATTCAAGATCTGACGCATCTCTAGTCGGCGCAGGGGCGCCAGAAGCCCCGCCGGCTTGAGTGGCAGGTCGTGGAAAGCTGGTTTCAGCGATGCCCAGGCAAAAAGGGGGGTGTCAAAGCGCCAGTGCCTTTGTGCAGGCACGGTACGCGCGCTCCGTCCGCCCCATCACCCCACTGTCCAAAAACTGAGCCCAAAGGTTTTTCCACGCACCCCAGTCGTGCCCGCCTTCGGCCACATAACGGTGCCCCGCCGGCAGCGCAGATGCAAACACCGCATTGGCCTGTGCAAATCGGTCGTCTTCGCCATAGCCGATATAGCCCTGGGGCAGGCCGGAAGTTCCGCTCAAATAGGCTTGGCCAAGGCGCCAGGCGGGCGTGCCCATGGGTTCGGGCTCGGCGGGTTGCCACTGGGCCAGGCCCTGGGTGGTCACGTCTTTCACGGTCGCCTTCTCGCCCAGGAACGGCGCCATGGCGTAGAAGCCGGTGATGTCCTGCGGATGGGCCTGGGTGTAGAGCAGGCTGCCCAGGCCGCCCAATGAAATGCCCACGAGCCAGATGCGCTCATAGCCTTGGGCGCGGGCCGGGGCGATCACCTCGCTGCGCAAGCGGGTCACGATCTGGCCGCTCGTTGTAGTAGCCCACATGGGCGTCGAGCAGGGTGACGTCGGCGTCGAGCTGGCGTTCGCGCACCGCCTGCACAAACCCTTCGTTTCACGAAGTCTGCCGGCAGGTCGTACAAGCCCGGCAGCATCACGATCAGCTCGCCGGCGCGCTCGCCGCAATGCTGCGCATCCTTCACTTGCGCGATAGGCCCTTCGACCTTGCGAAACGGCGCGCAACCCTGCAAGAGCAGCAGGCCAGCCAGCAGCCAGGCTGTCCGACAACCCATCAAAACCTTTCCTCGGCGCCGAGGTAGCGCCACTGCCCCACCGGCAGATTGCCCAGCACCACATTGCCGATGCGGATGCGCTTCAAGCCCACCACGTGCAGCCCCACCTGCTCGCACATGCGGCGAATCTGGCGTTTTTTGCCTTCGACCAGAATGAAACGCAATTGCTCGGGGTTCATCCAGTCCACCTGGGCGGGTTTCAGCGGTTGATCGTCCAGGCTGAGGCCATGGCGCAGCAGTTGGAGGTCGGCAGCGGGGAAGACGGATTGCACGTCTTGCGCGATCACGCCCTGACCTTGCGGGCCGTTGGGTGCCCATTGCACGCGCACCAGGTATTCCTTTTCCACGCCGCTGCTGTCGCCGATGAGCTGGCGGGCGATGCGGCCGTCTTGCGTGAGCACGAGCAGACCGGTGGAGTCGATGTCGAGCCGGCCACAGGGGGCCAGGCCGCGGGTGTGTTCGGGGGCGAAGCGGCGGCCGTCGGCCGGGTGGCGGGCGTCGCCGCGCCACTGGCTGGGCGCGCCGATCAAGGTGGCAGCGGCTTCGTGGCCATCTTCGGGCTGGCCGCTCACGTAACCCACAGGCTTGTGCATCAGGATGGTCACCTGCCCGGCCTGCTCGTGGCGCGCCTGGGGCAGGATTTCAATGTTCGCATCGGGTGGCACAGGCATGCCCATCAGCGCGGGCTCGCCGTTGACCAGCACCCAGCCGCGCGCGATCCAGGCGTCGGCCTCGCGGCGCGAACACAGGCCCAGCTCGGCCATGCGCTTGTTGAGCCGCACTTCGCCGCGCACATTGCCCACGCGGGCCAGATCGGGCCGCTGGCGGTTGAAGGCGGGCGGCGCAGGGCGCGGCGCGGTGGATGGACCGCGCGGGCCGCTGGCGCCACGGGCCGGGCGGTCGTTGCGGTCGTCGAAGCCACGGCCTGAGCGGTCGCCACGGTCACCTCGATCGCCGCCTGCGGGGCCGGTGCGCGAGCGCTCGCCCTCAAACCGGCCACGGTCGCCCGCGCCGCTGGGGCGATCAGCGTTGAAACGAGGGCGGTCAGCGCCTGCCGCACTTTGCGGCCTGGAAGGTGGTTTCGGCGCCGAGGCCGACACCGTTTTGGCGCGCGCTGGCCCAGGCGGACGCACGGGCGCGCGGCGCGGGGCTAAGGGATCGGCTTTGGGTTTGGCTTTGGCCGCGCTCGGGTTGAGCTTGAGCGTGGCGGGTTTTTTGCTGTCGTCTTCAGAGGTCATGGGGGGATCATCCCAGAATGCGGCGCCACAAACCCCTTTTGAGCGGGGTATTTGGGTTTCGATCGGCCGTTCAATCCGCCCAACGGCGCCCTCACAACTCCCCCGAGCGCAGCGCCTGCAAATCGAGCACGCGAACGCCACCGTATTCCACGCGTATCCAGCCCTTGGCCGCGAGCGTGGTCAGCGCCTCGTTGACCCGCTGGCGCGAAAGGCCCACGAGGTAGGCCAGCTCTTGCTGTGTGGTGCGCAGAATGCCGCCCACGTTGGGCGAGAGCAAGGGGTGAAAGAGGGCCGCGAGGTTGCGTGCCACGCGCAGGTCTGGGTTGTTGATGCGGTCGATTTCGCGCGCGGCAATGAACTGGCCCAGACGCTCGTTGAGCTGGTTCATCACAAACCGGTTGAAGCCGATGGAATGGTCGAGCAGCCAGTCAAAAGTGGCGATGGGGATGCCCGCAACCAAGCTCTTGCGCAAGGCCTGGATGTTGTACCGGTATTGCTCGTGTTTGAGCGCCGTGCCTTCGCCAAACCAGCCGCCAGGGGCCACACCGGTGAAGGTGATCTGGGGGCCCTGGCTGTCGTCGTTGCTCATTTTGAGCAAGCCTTCGATCAGGCCGAACCAGTAGGTCACTGGCCGGCCAATGCGGCACACGTAGTCGCCCGCCTGCGCCTGGGTCACGATGAGATCCCCTTGAGCCCGCTCGCGCTCCTCGGCGCTCAAGCCCTTGAGCCAAGGAATTTGATCAAGCTCTTGCGCAGTGAGCGCGCGGGCCCTGTTGCGCAGCGTTGTGCGATCGATTGCAGGCGATTTCAAGGGCATGGCTTAGGGAAAGTCCTAGGAGGGCAGACCCCTGAATTGTCGTCCGACTGACAACATAACGTCAAACATCAGCCTACGATCCGTTCCAGAATGATTCGCCACAGCGGGCAACGCGGCACCAAGCCCCATCCCGCTCTGCCCTGGAGACAGACATGAAAAACACCTTCCCCCGGCTTTTGCTGGACCACGCGAAGAACCGGCCCACGGGTGCGGCCATGCGTGAAAAGGAATACGGTATCTGGCAAACCACCACCTGGGCCGACATGGCCAAGCTGGTCGAGGCGATCGCCTGTGGCCTGCACCAGGCGGGTCTCAAACGCGGCGAACACATGGTCGTCATCGGCGCCAACCGCCCCCGCCTTTACGCGACCATGCTGGCCGCGCAATCGCTGGGCGCGATTCCGGTGCCGCTGTACCAGGACGCGGTGGGCGCCGAATGCGTTTTCCCGATCAACAACGCCGAGGTGCGCTTCGCGGTGGTGGAAGACCAGGAGCAGGTCGACAAGATGCTGGAGATCCGCGAGGAATGCCCGCAGCTCAGCCACATCTTCTATGACGATCCGCGCGGCCTGCGCAAATACGACGAACCGGGCCTGGGCGCGATGGAAGAGCTGATCGCGACCGGCCAGGCCTTTGCCAAGATCCATCCCGATCTGTTCACCGACCAGGTGGCCCAGGCCAGCCCCGACGATGTCGCTGCGATGTTCTTCACCTCCGGCACCACGGGCAAGCCCAAAGGCGTGGTGCACACCCACAACACGCTGATCGACCGCGGCAGCGTGGGCGCCAAGTTCGACAAGCTCACGGCCGATGACGAGGTATTGGCCTATCTGCCCCCGGCCTGGATCGGCCAGAACATCTTTTCTTACGCGCAATGGCTGGTGGCCGGCTACGTGGTGAACTGCCCGGAATCGGGTGCCACGGTGACCATCGATCTGAAAGAGGTCGGGCCCACCTATTACTTTGCGCCGCCACGCGTGTTCGAAGGTTTGCTCACCACGGTGATGATCCGCATGGAAGACGCGGGCGCCATCAAACGCAAGATGTTCCACACCTTCATGGACATCGCCAAACGCGTCGGGCCCGACAAGATGGACGGCAAGGCCATCGGCTTCATGGATTCGATCAAGTACGCGCTGGGCAACTTCTTTGTCTATGGCCCGCTGCGCAACAACCTGGGTTTCAGTCGGGTTCGCGTGGCCTACACAGCGGGCGAAGCCATCGGCCCAGATCTGTTCAGTTTCTACCGATCCATTGGCATCAACCTCAAGCAGCTCTACGGCTCGACCGAGACCGCCGTGTTCGTTTGCCTGCAGCCCGACCATGAAGCGCGCGCCGACACGGTCGGTGTGCCTTGCGATGGCGTGGAGATCAAGCTCGCGCCCAACGGCGAGATTCTGGTGAAGTCGCCCGGCCTGCTCAAGGAGTACTACAAGAATCCTGAAGCCACGGCCGAGGTCTTGACCGCTGACGGCTGGTACCACACGAGCGACGCAGGCTTCATCGACGCTTCGGGCCATTTGAAGATCATCGACCGCGTGAAAGACGTGGGCCGCATCAAGGGCGGCCACGTTTGACAACGCCATGTTTGCGCCCAAATACGTGGAGAACAAACTCAAGTTTTTCTCCTTCATCAAAGAAGCTGTGGCCTACGGCGATCAGCGCGAAAAGGTCTGCGTGATGATCAACATCGACATGGAAGCCGTGGGCAACTGGGCAGAGCGCAAGAACCTGCCCTACGCCGGCTACACCGACCTGGCGCAAAAGCCCGAGGTCTACGAACTGATTCGCGAATCCGTGGAGAAGGTCAACGCCGATCTGAGCCGCGACGAACTGCTCGCGGGCAGCCAGATCAGCCGCTTCCTCGTGTTGCACAAAGAGCTCGACGCCGACGACGGTGAACTCACCCGCACCAACAAGGTTCGCCGCGGCTTCATCGGCGAGAAATACGACGCCTTGATCGACGGTCTCTACAGCGGCAAGACCGAGCAGTTCATTGAAACGCAGGTGAAGTTTGAAGATGGGCGCACCGGCAGCGTGAGCGCCACGCTCAAGATCAGCGACGCCAAGATTTTTGCACCGGTAAAGGCAGCAGCATGAGCAACGCAGGACCGCTCCAAGTTGCGAAAGCCCCCTTTGGGGGCAGCGCAGTACATGAAATGACAAGCGTGGGGGTCAAATGACAAAACAGATCGGCGACGTCATCCTCGACGTCAACAACATCAGCCTGCGCTTCGGCGGCGTCAACGCGCTGACCGACATTTCTTTCAACGTGAAAGAGCACGAAGTGCGCGCCATCATCGGCCCCAACGGCGCGGGCAAGAGCTCGATGCTCAACTGCATCAACGGCGTCTACACGCCGCAAGAAGGTTCCATCACTTTCCGCGGCCAGAAGTTTGACCACATGAGCTCGCGCCAGGTGGCCGAGATGGGCATTGGCCGCACCTTCCAGAACCTGGCGCTGTTCAAGGGCATGAGCGTGATCGACAACATCATGACCGGCCGCAACCTGCGCATCAAGAGCAACATCTTCATGCAGGCGCTGCGCATCGGCCCGGCCCAGCGCGAAGAAGAGCAGCACCGGGAATACGTGGAACACATCATCGACTTCCTGGAGATTCAAGCCTTCCGCAAAACACCGGTGGGGCAGTTGCCCTACGGCTTGCAAAAGCGGGTGGACCTCGGTCGCGCACTGGCCATGGAGCCCAAGGTGATGCTGCTCGACGAGCCCATGGCCGGCATGAACCTGGAAGAAAAGCAGGACATGAGCCGCTTCATCCTCGACGTGAACGACGAGTTCGGCACCACCATGGTCCTGATCGAACACGACATGGGCGTGGTGATGGACATTTCCGACCGCGTGGTGGTGCTCGACTACGGCAAAAAGATCGGTGACGGCACACCCGAAGAAGTGCGCAACAACGAAGAAGTCATCAGCGCGTACCTTGGTACTTCACATTGATGGAACACAACACCATGTTCAACGCAACCGCAAACTCACGTCCACCAACGCGCCAACCCAGGGCGCCGCAGAACCGGCTTTGCCGGGCTGCCAGCGCCGCCCCCTTGAGGGGGGATGCGGCTACGCGCAGCGAGCCAGCAACGGGGGGGAGATAAATCATGGGTTTTTTCATCGAAGCAGTTTTGGGCGGCCTCATGGCCGGCATGCTCTATTCGCTCGTGGCGCTGGGCTTTGTGCTGATCTACAAGGCATCAGGGCGTTTTCAACTTTGCACAGGGCGCGATGGTGCTGTTCGCAGCGCTGGCCATGGCCCGCTTTGCCGAGTGGATTCCGGCGTGGCTGGGCCTGGACAACAAGTTTCTGGGCAACCTGATCGCGTTCACGCTGGCGGGAGCACTGATGTTCGTGCTGGCCTGGCTGATCGAGCGCCTGGTGCTGCGCCATCTGGTGAACCAGGAAGGCGTCACGCTGCTGATGGCCACGCTGGGTATCACCTACTTCCTTGACGGCCTGGGCCAGACGATCTTCGGCAGCGACATCTACCAGATCGATGTCGGCATGCCCAAAGACCCGCTGTTCCTGTTTGAGAGCACCTTTGACGGCGGCGTGCTGGTCAACCTGGAAGACGTTTACGCGGCCTGCATCGCGGCGCTGCTGGTGGCCGTGCTCTCGCTGTTTTTCCAGAAGACTTCCACCGGGCGCGCCCTGCGCGCCGTGGCCGATGACCACCAGGCGGCACAGTCCATCGGCATTCCGCTCAACCGCATCTGGGTCATCGTCTGGTTTGTGGCCGGTCTCACTGCCTTGGTCGCTGGCGTGATCTGGGGCTCCAAGCTGGGCGTGCAGTTCTCGCTCACCACGGTCGCCCTGCGGGCCCTGCCCGTGATCATTCTGGGCGGCCTGACCTCGGTGCCCGGCGCCATCATCGGCGGCCTGATCATCGGCGTGGGCGAGAAGCTCTCGGAGGTCTACCTTGGCCCTTATGTGGGCGGCGGCATTGAAATCTGGTTCGCCTACATGCTGGCACTGGTGTTCCTGCTGTTCCGTCCGCAAGGTTTGTTCGGAGAAAAAATCATCGACCGCGGTGTGAAACACCCACGTCGATTGACTTTTTCAGCGGAGGCTACACTTTGCACAGCAAAGTCAGCAGTGCTGCGTAGCTAAAAGCACAGTCGATTGGAAGCTAAACAAGCATGTTCTACAGAGAAAACGGTCAATTCAAGACCTCTTACCGCGCCGATCAGCAGATCTTTGCGATTGCGCAAGACCGATGGGCCATCCTGGCGCTGATCGCGTTTGCGTTCATCGGTGTGCCCTTCCTGGTGGATGAGTACATGTACCGCGCCATCCTGATCCCATTCCTGATCCTGGCGCTGGCCGCGATCGGCGTGAACATCCTGGTGGGCTACTGCGGTCAGATCTCGCTGGGCTCGGGTGCCTTCATGGCGGTGGGCGCCTACATGGCCTACAACACCTACATCCGCATCGACGGCATGCCGCTCATCGTGGCGCTGCTCTCGGGGGGCTTGTTCGCCACGCTGGTGGGCATCGTGTTCGGCGTGCCCAGCTTGCGTGTCAAAGGGCTGTATCTCGCGGTGGCCACGCTGGCCGCGCAGTTCTTTTGCGACTGGGCCTTCCTGCGCGTGGGCTGGTTCACCAACAACACCGCATCGGGCTCGGTCTCGGTCTCCAACCTGCAGGTGCTGGGCTGGACCATCAACACACCAGTCGAGAAATACCTCTTCTGCCTGGGCTTCCTGGTGGTGTTTGCGCTGCTGGCGAAAAACCTGGTGCGCTCGGCGATTGGCCGCGAATGGATGGCCATTCGCGACATGGACGTGGCCGCGGCCGTGATCGGCATTCGCCCCATGTACGCCAAGCTCAGCGCCTTCGCAGTGAGCTCTTTCATCATCGGCGTGGCCGGCGGTCTGTGGGGCTTTGTGCACCTGGGCTCATGGGAGCCAGCGGCCTTCTCGATCGACCGCTCTTTCCAGCTGCTGTTCATGGTGATCATCGGCGGCATGGGCTCCATCATGGGCAGCTTTTTTGGTGCAGCCTTCATCGTGGTGCTGCCCATTTTCCTGAACCAGTTCCTGCCGGTGGTCGGTCACATGCTGGGCATGGAAATTTCAACGGCTTTCGTGTCGCACGCCGAATTCATGATCTTTGGCGCGCTGATCGTTTGGTTCCTGATCGTGGAGCCCCACGGCCTGGCCAAGCTGTGGAGCATTGGCAAACAGAAGTTGCGGCTCTGGCCCTTCCCGCACTGAATTCGAACGCCTGGGTGAGCGGGTATCAGGGTCAATCCCCATGGGGACATTCCCGATGCACGAATCACCTCAGGGGATTGAACTCAAGGGCCTTGGTTTTTTTGTGTGAACGTGTTTTTCTTAGGAGACAAAAGAGATGAAACTTCGTAATTTGGTACTTTCCGTATCGGCTGCTTGCATCGGCCTGTCCGCTGCGGTGGTGGCTCCATCTGCCATGGCCCAGGCCAAAGAGCAGTTCTTCCCCGCTTTGGTTTACCGCACTGGCGCCTACGCGCCCAACGGCGTGCCGTTTGCCAATGGCTATATGGATTACATGAAGCTGGTGAACGCGCGCGGCGGCATCAACGGCGTGATGACCCTGACCGAAGAGTGCGAAACGGGCTACGCCACCGACCGTGGCGTGGAATGCTATGAGCGCCTGAAAGGCAAGAACGGCGGCGCCACGGTGTTCCAGCCGCTGTCCACCGGCATCACCTTCGCCCTGACCGAAAAGGCCCCCGTTGACAAGATTCCGTTGATCACCGCCGGCTATGGCCGCAGCGAGTCCGCCGACGGCGGCATCTTCAAGTGGAATTTCCCGCTGGCCGGTACCTACTGGGTCGCCGCTGACACCATCATTCAAGACATCGGCAAGAAAGCCGGTGGCATGGACAAACTCAAGGGCAAAAAGATCGCACTGGTCTACCACGACAGCCCATTCGGCAAAGAGCCCATCCCCCTGCTGCAAGAGCGCGCGGCCATGCACGGCTTCTCGCTGAGCCTGCTGCCCGTGACACATCCTGGCGTGGAACAGAAAGCCACCTGGCTGCAGATTCGCCGCGACCGCCCCGACTACGTGATCAACTGGGGCTGGGGGGTGATGAACTCCACCTTGCTGAAAGAAGCACAAGCCACCGGCTACCCACGGGAAAAAATCTATGGCGTGTGGTGGGCCGGTGCCGAGCCTGACGTGAAAGACGTGGGCATGGGTGCCAAGGGCTACAACGCGGTGATGATGCAGCACGGTGCAGAGCCCAACTCCGACGTGGTCAAGGAAGTTCTGTCCAAGGTGCACGGCAAAGGCCAGGGCACAGGCCCCAAGGAAGAAGTCGGTCAGGTGCTGTACATGCGTGGTCTGACCGCCGCCATGTTCGCTGTTGAAGGTGTTCGCGCTGCACAGGAGCGCTTCGGCAAAGGCAAGGTCGTGACCGGTGAGCAGGCTCGCTGGGGCTACGAGAACCTGAACCTGACCCAGGCCAAGCTCGACGCACTGGGCTTCAAAGGCGTGATGCGTCCGATCTCCACCAGCTGCAAAGACCACATGGGCGCAGCCTGGGCCCGCATCCACACCTGGGACGGCACCAAGTTCGTCTGGTCGTTCTGACTGGCTGCAGGGCGACGAGCAGATCATCAACCCCATGGTCAAGGCAGCGGCCGACAAGTACGCCGCCGAGAAGAAGCTGACACGCCGCGCACCTGCGGACTGCCAGTCTTGATCGGATAGGTCCGGCCCGCATAGCGTGGCTCCTTCAAGGGACACCAAAGATCCGGCTTTGCCGGTCAGAGGTGTCGCCCCCTTGAGGGGGTCGCGCAAAGCGCGGCAGGGGTGGTTGGTATGTCTACCAGCCGCCATCCACAAGACCAGCAAGCTGCTGCGTCTTGTGAATGGTCAGCCAAGGAAAACGCTATGAGCACTCCCAATATCGTCATCAACGTCAACGGCATCGAGGTCATCTACAACCATGTGATCCTGGTGCTGAAGGGCGTCTCCCTCAATGTGCCTGAAGGCAGCATTGCCGCCATTCTGGGTGGCAACGGTGCGGGCAAGACCACGACGCTTCGGGCCATCTCGAATCTGCTCCAGGGGGAGCGCGGTGAGGTGACCAAGGGCAGCATCGAGCTGCGCGGTGAGCGCATCGAAAACAGCTCGCCGGCGGACCTGGTCAAAAAAGGCGTGGTCCAGGTCATGGAAGGACGGCATTGTTTTGCCCACCTGACCATCGAAGAAAATCTGATGACGGGCTCATACACCCGCACAGACAAGGCTGAGATCGCGCGCAATCTGGAGAAGGTCTACACCTACTTCCCGCGCCTGAAAACGCGCCGCACCTCGCAAGCGGCCTACACGTCTGGCGGTGAACAGCAGATGTGTGCCATCGGCCGCGCCATGATGGCCAACCCCAGCATCGTGTTGCTCGACGAACCATCGATGGGTCTCGCGCCGCAGTTGGTGGAAGAAGTGTTCAACATCGTGCGCGATCTGAACACCAAAGAAAAGGTCACCTTCCTGCTCGCCGAGCAAAACACCAACATGGCCCTGAAGTACGCAGACTACGGCTACATCATGGAAAGTGGCCGCGTGGTGATGGATGGCGCCGCAGCGGACCTGCGCAACAACGAAGACGTCAAGGAGTTCTATCTGGGCATGGGCGGCGGAGAGCGCAAGTCGTTCAAGGATGTGAAATCGTACAAGCGGCGCAAGCGCTGGCTGGCTTGATCCACCCCCCGCGCGGCGCTGGTGGCCCGGCAGAGCCGGTTCCACAGCGCCCTCGGCCAATACCCTTCCGCTCCCACCATTTGTACTGATTGCCATGTCCGATTTTTTTGACGCTCTGGAAACCCGCTCGCCTGCCGAACGTGAAGCGGCTCAGATGGCCGCCCTGTCGGCCCAGGTCGCGCACGCCCAGGCCCACAGCGCCGCTTTCGCCACCATCCTGAAGGGTGTGGATGCGGCCAGCATCAACAGCCGTGAGGCGCTGGCCAAGCTGCCTGTGACGCGCAAGTCGGAGCTGCTGGAATTGCAAAAGGCCTCGCGCGCTCAAGGCGGCGATGCCTTCGGTGGTTTCTCGGCGCTGGTGCGTGGCCCGGCGATGTCGCGCATTTTTGCCAGCCCCGGTCCGATTTACGAACCCGAAGGTGCCAGCGCCGATTACTGGCGCACCGGGCGCGCGTTGTTTGCCGCCGGCTTTCGCAAAGGTGAGCTGGTGCACAACGCCTTCAGCTACCACATGACCCCTGGCGCTTTCATTCTGGAGTCGGGTGCCCACGCCGTGGGCTGCACCGTGTTCCCCGCGGGCACAGGTCAGACCGAACAACAGCTTGAAGCCATCTGCGATCTGCAGCCCAACGCCTACACCGGAACCCCCAGCTTCCTGCGCATCCTCCTGGAAAAAGCCACCGAGGCCAAAGTCGACATCGGTTGCATCAAGAAGGCCTCCGTCGGTGGCGAAGCCTGCCCACCCAGTCTCACGGCCTGGTTCAAGGCACAAGGTGTGGATGTGTACCAGACCTATGCCACCGCCGACCTTGGATTGGTCGCCTACGAAACCGCGTCGCGCGAGGGCCTGCTGCTCGAAGAGCACGTGATCGTGGAAATCGTGCGCCCCGGCACCGGCGATCCTGTGGGTGTGGGCGAAGTGGGTGAGCTGGTGGTGACGTCGCTCAACCCTGCCTACCCCCTGATCCGCTTCGGTACGGGCGACCTTTCGGCCATCCTTCCAGGCACTTGTCCCAGCGGACGCACCGCCCCTCGCATCAAAGGCTGGATGGGACGTGCCGATCAGACCACCAAGGTCAAAGGCATGTTTGTGCACCCGGGTCAGGTGGCAGACATCGCCAAGCGTTTCCCGGCCATCAAGAAAGCCCGACTGGTGATCAGCGGCGAAATGGCGAACGACCAGATGTGTCTGCAGGTGGAAGCTGCCGGCGCACCTGCGGGCCTGGTCGAGCAACTCGAATCGACCATGCGCGAGATCACCAAGCTGCGCGGTCAGGTGCAGGTCGTGGGCGTTGGCAGCTTGCCCAACGATGGCAAGGTGATTGAGGACGCCCGGAAGTACGAGTAGCCCCCTGCGCCGCCTCCGCCGCCTCGCGGGGGACGGTTCCTGTGGCCCGGCAAAGCCGGTTCCATGGCACCATCGTCAGGAGGCACCCGCTGCGGATGCCTTTACCGCTGCGCCATTGACTTCCCGGTGAAGCGGGTTTGGCGGATACCCGCCGGAAAAGGCGCGCCCCTCAAGTGAGATGGAACCGCCCCATGTGGTGGGCCAACTCCACTGCCGAGCCCACACCCATTTTTTCAAAGATGTTGGCGCGGTGAAATTCGACCGTGCGGGGCGTGATGCCCAGGTGATCAGCGATGTTCTTGTTGTAGTGACCTTGCAGCAGCTCGTCGAGCACTTCGCGCTCGCGCGCACTCAGACTCGCCAGCGCCTGCCGCAGGCGCTGCGCCAGCTGGGTTTCCTCACTTTGCACAGTCAGCAGCGCGGCCTCCACTCTGTCGACCAATTCATTGTCCTGGAACGGCTTCTCCAGAAAGTCCCAGGCACCTTTTTTCACCGCAGCCACGGCCATGCCCACGTCGCCGTGGCCGGTCAGAAACAACACCGGCCAAGGGCAGCTCAGCTCGCGCAACACCTCGAACGTGGCCAACCCCGAGATCGGTTCCATGCGGATATCGAGCAAGACCACTGCCGGAGACCAGCGATCGGCCTGTTCACGGGCGGTGGCCAAAAAGGCTTCGCCCGAATCCCAGGCCTGAACCTGGTGGCCGCGCGAATCGAACAACCAGGTCAATGCGTCGCGAAAGTCGGCGTCGTCATCGACCAGATGAATGGCGGGGGTCGCTGCGCTCATGGTCGCGATGTCTCCTCTTGGTCGGCCTGGGGCGGTGCCACCGAAGCGGCTTCAACCACCAGGGCGTTTTTGGGTATTTTCACCGTGAAACAGGCGCCGCCCAGCTCTTTGGATGGCACCACATCGATGGCGCCGTGGTGGGCCTCAATCACCGAGCGGCAAATGGCCAGGCCCATGCCCATGCCGTCGTCCTTGCCGCTGAAGAACGCGTTGAAAACCTGGTCGCGCTGATCGGGCGCAACCCCAGGACCGCTGTCGCTGATCACAATGAGACAGTGGGTATCACCGTCCTCCAGTGCGACCTGCACCTGCGGCGTGCGCTCACCTTGCTGCGCCCAGTGTTCGGCGTTGTTCACCAGGTTCAGCAGCGCATGTTCCAGCAACAAGGCATCGGCTTCGATCCACACCGGCTTGCTGGCCAGCCGCAAGCGAATCAGGCCAGGGCGCTGGCGCTGCAGAGGCTCGACCACCCGGCGCACGAAGGCATTGACATCCACACGCTGGCGGCTCATCTCGCGCCGGCGAGCAAACGCGTTGACGCGCTGGATAATGCGCCCGGCCTTGGCCGAGAGCTGCTCCATGCGCTCGACCACGCCCACCAGCTCGTCATCACTCAAGCGCCCTTGGCGCAGCCGGTTGAGCAGGCCGTTGGCAAATCCGCTCAAGGCACCCAGCGGCTGGTTGAGCTCGTGGGCCAGAGTGGATGCCACTTCACCCATGGCCACCAACCGTCCGGAGGCTTCGAGCTTTTCCTGCTGGCGCGCGGCCATGCGCTCAGCGCGCTTGCGCTCGCTGATGTCGAGCACCGAGCTCATCCAGCCCAGCGGCTCGCCGCCGGCAGTGGTGAGCGGCGCTTCGTGCACCAGCGCGTCGACCAATTCACCGCTCTTGTGTTGAAACTGCACCTCGATACCTGCCTGGTCAGTGCCTTGCGATGTGACGTCGCGGTGCAGCAGATCCAGCTCGGCCATCTTGGCCTGCGGCCAATAGGGCATGGGTGCGCTGCGCCCGATCAGCTCTTCGGGCTCAAAGCCCACCATCTGACAAAACGCACGATTCACATACAGAATGCGTCCCTGCCTGTCCCAGGCGCGCAGGCCAATGGTGGCCGCGTTTTCCATGGCCATGCGCAATGCCACCTGGGCCTTGCAGCTGCGCTTCGATGCGCTGGCGCTTGACGAAGTCACGGCGCAGGGCATACAGCGCACCCAGCATGCCCAGCAGGCACACCAGTGCCACCAGAAAGAAGGTGCGCGGTACGGTGGGGGAGTCGGAGCGCGTGGTGCGCACATGCAAGGCCAGATCGATTCCAGGCAGCTCCAGAAATGCCTGGTCGGGCGGCGACGGATCTCGCCGTGCCTGGGCCAGCTCGGTTTCCGACATCAAGGTCACCTCGTGGTTGTCGGTGAACCAGGCCGGGACAAACGCTCTCACGGCGTCTTCCAGCGACAGGCGCGCCAGATAGTTGCCCGAAAACACGCCCCGATCGAAAACAGGTACCGCCAACCAGACGCGGTGCTCGAGATGGCCCCTCGGCTTTCGCTGCGGCCATCAGCAGGGGGCCGCCGTAAGCAGGCCGCCGCAGCTCCCGCGCCACGTCCTGCATCACGGCCAACATATCGGCGTCCACAGGCTGACGCGCCACATCCGCCTGCAGCGCCTGGCCAACGGCCGATGCCGACAGATCGGCGCCTTGCGCCAACCAGCCATGGACCTGCACCACACCGGGTTCGCGCAACAACAGGCCCGCTTGTATATCCCCCTGCTCGGCGTCGCGCGAAGCAAGGGTTTCCGAGCGCGATGCATCGCGCGTGCGATGGGCCAACACCTGCAGGTCGTCCTCCAACCGCCGAAAGTGGAACCGTGCAGCCTGTTCCAGCCATTGCGCGTCGGCGGTTTTGCGCCGCTGTTCCTCTTCGGCTTCGAAGGTCTGCAAATACAGCACCAACGCCACAACCGCGACCGCCAGCATCATCAGCAACCCCAGCAACCACCACGTTGCCCGCCGCCCGCGACCGCCCGAACCGCTGTCCTGGCGGGTCAGCAATTCAAGGTCGAAAGGGGGGTCGGTGGGCTTGGAATTCATGCCTGCAATGACCGCGGGCTCATCACGGGTCTTGACCACCGGATCCCAGGACGCCACGAGCGAGGGGCAGAAGGATTTCGCCATGTAGACGGTTGAATGGGGTGAACAGGCTCTAGCATAGCGGTGATGAGCACTTCGTCCATCTGCAACCTGTTTCAGCGCACATGCTTGCGCGCCGCGTTGACAGCGCTGAGCTTGATGCTGGCGACACCGGCATGGGCCACGCCACTGAAGATCCGCTTTGCCCACGTGGTAGCGCAAGACACGCCCAAAGGGCCTGGCGGTGGAGCGCTTCAAGCGTCTGGTCGAGCAGCGCAGCGAAGGGCGCATGGTGGTCGAGGTGTACCCGGGCTCCTCCCTCTATGGCGACCGCGATGAGATGCAGGCCTTGCAGGCCGGCGCGGTGGAGATGCTGGCGCCATCGCTGTCCAAGTTCGGACGGGTGGGCTTCCCCGAGTTCGAAATTTTCGACCTGCCCTACCTGTTCGACAGCCTGCAAGACGTGCACCGGATCACCGAAGGGCCCGCTGGGCATGCGCCTGCTCAAAGGGCTGGAGCGCAACGGCATGGTCGGTCTCGGCTTTCTCGACAATGGGTTCAAACACATGAGCGCCAATCGGCCCTTGCTCGTCACCACCGATTTTCAGGGGCTTCGCATGCGAGTGCAGACCTCGCGCGTGATCGCCGCACAAATGCGCGCACTCGGTGCACTGCCTGTGCCCGCTGCCCTTTGGTGCCACACGCCAGGCCCTGGCGCGCCGCGTGGTCGATGGCACCGAGAACCCTTTGTCCAATTTCTGGACCCAAGGCATGCACCGAGTGCAGTCCGATCTCACGCTCACCGGCCACGCTTACCTCGGCTACGCAGTGGTCACCGGGCAGCGTTTTTGGCGCAGCCTGACGCCGCCGGATCAGCAGCTGCTGCAACAGGCGATGAACGACGCACTGCAATACGGCAACCAGATCGCTGACGGGCAGAACAACAAAGCGCTACAGGCCTTGCGCCAGGCCGGCACCACAGCCGTTCACGAGCCCTCGCCCGCTCAGCGCCAACTGCTGCGCGAGGCCACTCAGCCGGTGCACCAGCAACTGGGCGCACGCATCGGGCAACACTGGCTGGACGACGTCCACGAGGCACTCGGCCACTGACAGCGCAGGTTGCCGCGGCTTGGGCTGACACGGGTCTTACCGACACAGGGTTTTCCCTGCTGTTGAACGCCACAGTTGGCACCCCCCTGCGGGCGCCGGTACAGTCCACCCCAGTTCAATTCGGACTCAACCCAGCTTTGGAGACAATTCCCATGAAATTGAAAACCGCACTCGCCGCCGCCCTGTTCGCCATTGGCTCTGAACACCTACGCCGCACCCATCGTCATCAAGTACAGCCACGTGGTGGCCGACGTGACCCCCAAGGGTCAGGCTGCCTTGAAATTCAAGGAACTGGCCGAGAAGAAGCTCGCCGGCAAAGTGGAAGTGCAAGTGTTCCCGAACAGCCAGCTGTTCGGCGACGGCAAAGAAATGGAAGCCCTGTTGCTGGGCGACGTGCAGATCATCGCCCCGTCGCTGGCCAAGTTCGGCAAGTACACCAAGCAGCTCCAGATTTTTGACCTGCCTTTCCTGTTCTCCGACCTCGAAGCGGTGGACCGCTTCCAGGCCAGCGCCGAAGGCCAGGCCTTGCTGAACTCGATGAACAAGAAGGGCATCACCGGCCTGGGCTACCTGCACAACGGCATGAAGCAGCTGTCGGCCAACAAGCAGTTGTCCATGCCAGCCGATGCCAAAGGTCTGAAATTCCGCATCCAGGCGTCTGACGTGCTGGAAGCGCAGTTCAAGGCCGTCGGCGGCAACCCGCAAAAGCTCGCTTTTGCCGAGGTGTACCAGGCGCTGCAGACCGGTGTGGTCGATGGTGCAGAGAACCCATGGTCGAACATCTACAGCAAGAAGTTCCATGAAGTGCAGAGCTACATCATGGAGAGCAACCACGGCGTGCTCGACTACATGGTCATCACCAACACCAAGTGGTGGGATGGTCTGCCAGCCGACGTGCGCACCGGCCTGAACGAAGCCATGAAAGAGTCGATCGCTTACGGCAACAAAGTCGCCAACGACGAAGACGCCGAGTTCCGCAAGAAGGTGATCGCCGACAACAAGGGCAAAGTTGCTGCCCATGAACGCCGAGCAGCTGAAAGCCTGGCGCACCGCCATGCAGCCTGTCTGGAAGCAGTTTGAAGGCGAAATCGGCGCCGACCTGATCCAGGCCGCTCAAAAGGCCAACAAGTAAGCAACGGCGCGCAAGCGCGGTTTCTACCCCCCACGAACCCCGGCCAGCCCGGGGTTTTTTGAGGATTCATCATGAAAATACTTGACCATCTCGAAGAGTGGATCATGTCGCTCATGCTGCTGGCCATGACCTCCCTGGCCTTCATGCAAGTGGTGCGGCGCTACATCTTCAACACCGGTTACTCATGGAACCTGGAGCTCACCACGGTGTGCTTCGCGGTCATGATCTTCGTGGGCATTTCTTACGGCGTGCGCGTGGGCTCGCACATCGGCGTGGACGCGCTGGTGCGCATCATGCCCCCGGGCATGCAGCGCGCTTCCGGCATTGTGGTGGTGTTGCTGTGTTTGGTGTACGTGGGCTTCGTGCTGGTGGGCGCCACCGAATACGTGAGCAAAATGAAAGACGTGGGCATCGAATTCGATGACATGCCCATCGAGCGCTGGCAAGTGCTGATCATCATGCCGATTGGCTACGTCATGGTGGCCTTTCGTTTCCTGCAAATCCTGTGGAACCTCGTGACCGGCAAAGCCACCAGCCTGCACCTGGCCGATGAAGCGGCCGATGCCATGAAGCTCAAATCCGAAGAGGAGGCCGCATGAACACGCTCGTTCTATTCACCTGCCTGTTCCTGTTTCTGGCGACTGGGCATGCCGGTGGCCATCGGCCTGGGTTTGTCCAGCCTGCTGACCATCTTCTTCTTCTCGCAAGATTCGTTGGCTTCGATGTCGATCAAGCTCTTCGAGACCAGCGAACACTACACGCTGCTGGCCATTCCGTTCTTCGTGCTGGCAGGCAACCTGATGTCGACCGGCGGCGTTGCGCGCCGCATGGTGACCTTTGCGATCGCAGCGGTGGGGCATATGCGCGGTGGTTTGGCCATTGCGTCGATCCTGGCCTGTATGTTGTTCGCTGCGGTGTCGGGCTCAAGCCCTGCCACGGTGGTGGCCATCGGCTCCATCGTGATCGCGGGTATGGTGAAAAACGGCTACACGAAAGAGTTCGCTGCAGGCGTGATTTGTAACGCTGGCACGTTGGGCATCTTGATCCCGCCTTCCATCGTGATGGTGGTGTACGCCGCCGTGACCGAAGTGTCGGTGGGCCGCTTGTTCATGGCGGGCGTGGTGCCCGGCATCCTGCTCGGCCTGATGCTGATGTTCGCCGTCTGGTGGCGCGCAGGCAAGCTGCAGCTGACGCCGCCACCCAAAGCGCCTTTGCGCGAAGTGCTGCGTTCTTTCCGCGAATCCATGTGGGGTCTGGCTTTGCTGGTCATCATCATGGGCGGCATCTACGGCGGCGTCTTCACCCCCACCGAAGCAGCGGCGGTCTCGGCCGTGTATGCCCTGGTGGTCGCAGTGTTCATCTACCGCGACCTGGGCTTCAAGGACCTGCCGCACGTGTTTCTGGAATCCTCCAAAACCACCGTGATGCTGATGTTCATCGTCGCCAACGCCCTGCTGTTTGCGCACGTGCTCACCACCGAGCGCATCCCGCAAACCATTGCCGAATCGATTCTGGAAGTGGGCATGTCGCCATGGATGTTCCTGATCGTGGTGAACGTCTTGCTGCTGGTCGCCGGCGCCTTCATGGAGCCAACCGGTGTGATTTTGATCCTGGCACCCATCCTCTTCCCCATCGCTTCCCAGTTGGGCATCGACCCCATCCACCTGGGTGTGATCATGGTGGTGAACATGGAGATCGGCATGGTGACGCCGCCGGTGGGCTTGAACCTGTTTGTGACCAGCGGCGTGACCAAGATGAGCCTGATGCAGGTATCGCGCGCTGCGCTGCCGTGGTTGAGCGTGCTGCTGCTGTTCCTCGTCATGGTGACCTACATTCCCCAGATCACGCTGGCATTGCCCAACGCAATCTTCGGACCCTGATCATTCATCTGGCTGATTTCAGGCGGCAAAATGCCAGCGAGATACCTCGCTGGCATTTTTTTGGCCATTGATTTCCGCTCTTGCTATCCTGCCGCCATGGACCATCAACTCTTTGCCAATGCGCCCCTCAGACTGGTCGACTCCATCACAGAGTTGAGTGCCGAGGATCAGGGGTGTCTCGCTGTCAGTGGCTCGCATGGCGGCTTGAGTTCCGCACGCTACGCAGTTGCGGCCAAGCCTTTGCTCAGCGTCTTCAATGATGCGGGCGTAGGCAAAGCTTCTGCTGGCATAGCAGGGCTGAAAATGATGCAGGAACATGGCCTGGCCGCTTGCACCGTTTCACACACCAGCGCCTGCATCGGACTGGCCTCAAGCACTTATGAGTCAGGGGTGATCAGCTTCTCCAACAGCGCGGCTCAGGCACTTGGCGCTGTGGTCGGAATGCGGCTGCGCAGCTTGCTGACAGAGTGAGCCGACAGCCGTTGGATTCAGACACCCCAGACCACATCCACACCGGCCTTCTCGCAACGCTGCAGCATTTCAAGAAAGGGCACCAGTCTCAGCTTCAGCGAAACCGGGTCAAACTCTGGCGCCACTTCGCCTTTGGCCAGCGCCTCGTCCTTCAAGCGCTGTTGCTCCGCAGCCTCTTCGTCCGCGGCGGTTCGCAGCTTCTCCGCGGCAGCAGACATTTCAGCAGGCTGGAGGACGCCAGTGGTCAGGTCTTTACCCAGGATTTCCAGTATGCGCTGGCCGTGTGGCTTGAGCATCACCAGATCGCCCGTTTCTCTGGATTTGAATCTGTACAGGGACATAGAACGCTTTCCACGGGATAGAAGGATCCATTCTTGCATGGTAGCCGTCGCATATCGACAAATCACGCGGAATTAAGCACGGTTTTCAAAAGTGATTGAAGCTCAAACTTCGTACGCGCCACGCCTACCCCGCAGGTTTCAAATCAGATTCATCTGAATCAGCGCTGCCCACGGAAGGCATGAAGCCTTTCGCTGCTGACAGCACCTCGGATTCAGTGCGATAGGTCTTCAAGCGATCCGAGCGGCGCCAACAGGCCACCCGCACGCAGTGGTCCTTCGACTGGAAGCTTGAGCCCCACCAGGTGAACAGTGATGTTTTGCGCTGTGAGCTGTGCCAGCAGCATACCGAGTGTTTCCACGCCCGTGGCATCGATCTGGTTGATGGGGTGTGCGATCAAGATGATGTTGCGCGTTTCTGGATGACTGGCCAAGTATTGGCTGACGTTCCGCTCAAAGTCGTTGGCCGATGCAAAGTCCAAGTCGGCATCCATGCGAAAAGCATAGGTCAAGGGTGCAAGCGGAGGCAGATTCCAGAGGTGACGGTCTCTCAGGCTGCCGTCGGAGTGCAGCCCCACCTCAATGATGCGGGGATTCAGACGCAGAAAGAGAAATCGGCTGAGGGACATCACAACACCGGCCAAGACGCCCCAATACAGACGCGGAGCAGACAGCACCGTGATCACGAAGGTCACCACTGCGATACCGGCCTCCACACGGGAAACTCGCCAGAGTTTCACAAACTCCGATGGTGCCAACAGACTTTGAACCGCGGCCACCACAATGGCAGCCAGGACAGGCATTGGCACGGCATGGAGCATGGGAGTGAAGACCAGGGCCAATGCAACGACCGCACAAGAGAAGATCACCGACCATCCGGTTCGGGCACCCGCATAGCGATTGAGTACGGAACGAGAGAAAGAGGTGCTTGTTGGAAATGCGCCGCTCAGGCCAGCGACCATTTTTGCCAGCCCGTGCCCAATGAGGTCTTGTTCCCGGTTCCACCGCTGTCCTTGGTCGCGGCTGTCGATTCGGGCGCTTGAGGCCGTTTCAAGGAAGCTCACCAGGGTGATCATGAGCGCTGGTAACAGCAAACTTGCAAGCGTTTCCATTCCCGGCCAGCTCGGTACGGAAAAAGGTGGCAACCCCGTGGGAAGGTCGCCAATCACCAGACCGCCAGAGGCCTCGAACCCAGACCACACACTGATCAGTGCAGCCGCCACCACCAGGACAAGAACCGAGGGGAACGTTCGACTCCATCGTCTAAGCAAGGCAAGGGCAATGTAGCTCCCTATCCCGAAGGCCAGAGAGGGCAAGTGCAGGGCGGGACCCTTGAGCAGCTGTGACCAATCATTGGGTAAACCCAGCAGCGTCAATACCTGAGAGCCAATGATCAGCAAACCAGCCCCTTGGGTGAATGCCATCAAAACTGGCGCATTGACCAGACTGAGCAACCAACCCGCCCGAAGAAAGCCCACACCAATTTGCAGAACACCAGACATCAACGCAAGCCATGCTGCAAGTTCAATCCAACGTGAACTGCCTGGCTCGGCGAGTCCAGCAAGGGAGGCCGTCACCAAAAGACATGAAAGCGCTGTAGGCCCCACAGATAGACGGGGAGATGCGCTGAAGAGAACCGCGACCAGAGCAGGTAATAGGGACGCATAGAGTCCGGCAACCAATGGCATTCCAGCCAGGTGCGCATAGGCGATGCCTTGTGGCACCAACATCAGGCCAACCGTCAATCCTGCCAGCACCTCTCCCCGGAGTAACTCGGGCGCTAAGCGAGGCCACTGCAAAAACGGAAGGAGGCGCTTCCAAGGCTGTGAAGAATCCATTGCGTGATGCTACGACAACTGCTCGAAGGTGCGGTCCAGTTCATGTGAGTTGAATGAGCCGAATTTGCGCAAGGCGAAGACTTTATCTAGAGACATTCCCAGTTTCGATCGGGGCCCGCTCGATCTGTGGCTCAAATGTCGAGGCAAATACGTGCCGCCGATTGAAGTGAAGCCCACCGATCGGAAATGGGTCAAACCTTTTTTCCGAAGTGGCTTTCACGAGCAATCGCTGACATTCATATTAATGTGGCTACTGCAACAGGCGCGGCACCTCCAAGTGCCCAAAACACA
>CAVORS010000011.1:0-123133 GCA_963698635.1 uncultured beta proteobacterium | reverse complement strand
GTGAGATCCAATATTTCACCCGGTCCAATTTCCGAGCCCTGTGGCAACGCCAGTATCTGGCCGGCAAATGGAAACGGTATATCCACGAGAAATCCCGAAAACCATTCTTGAAACGGCATTTGCTACCGGCTTTTTTTGTCGCCGGACTGGGGGCAACGGTTCTTGCCGCTCTGGTCTGGCCACCCGCCGGGCTGATTGCTGCTTGTATTGTTCTCGCCCATCAAGCGGTTTCACTGTGGCAGTTTCAAAAAACGGGCCTGCCGTGGCGCCTGGCGCCCTCCTTTTGGTGGGCGGTCTGGCTAATTCACACAGGCTACGGCGCAGGTATGATCACGGGCTTTGCAGTGCCTATTCGGCAGGCCTCAAAGAATTCGGCTTTGACACGTCAGTAGCTGGCCCGCTCTCTTAGGAGCGGCCCTCAGCGAGCAAATGGGTTAAAGCCAACCAGAGCCGCTCCAAACAACAAGAAGCAGAGGTCACTGACTTTGGGTAAAGCCCAATGTCAACGCGCTCATTTCACGTCTGAAAGTCGTTTTGCCGTTACTCCAGCTACCTCACCTTGCGCTCGCAGCGGGCGCTGTGACCACCCTGCTTCTGTGCTGGGCGATCGCGGCCACGCACCTGTGGCACGGCCAGTGGAGCATGGACCACACCCACGGTGTGCAAAAAATCCACGACGCGCCCACACCCCGCATTGGCGGATTGGCTGTGCTCGCAGGGGGATGGGTTGGCTGGTGGCTTGCCCCGGAACTGGTCGACAAGGTTCTGGCCAACATCCTGATCGCAAGTTTGCCAGCCTTTGTCTTTGGGTTCGCAGAGGACCTGACGCGCAAGGTGGGCGTCAGGGAGCGCTTGCTCGCGACCATGGCCAGCGGGGTGCTGGCCTGGTGGATGACCGATATCAGCCTGACACGCATCGATGTTTGGGGTGCAGACACGCTGTTGGCCTGGGTGCCAATTTCAGTGATTTTTACCGCGTTCGCAGTCGGAGGCATTGCCAATGCCATCAACATCATTGACGGGTTCAATGGTTTGGCTGCAGGCGTCGTCTTGATTTGCCTGTCTTCGCTGGGGTTCATCGCGTTTCTTGCCGGCGACCCGGTGATGGCCAAGGTGTGTTTTGTCTTCGGCGGTGTCACCGCAGGCTTTCTGCTGATCAACTTCCCGTTCGGGAAAATCTTCCTGGGTGACGGAGGCGCCTATTTGCTCGGCTTTTGGCTGGCGTGGATTGCTGTTTTAATCGCCATGCGCAACCCCCACATTTCCCCCTGGAGCAGTCTGCTCGCCTGCGCCTACCCCATCGTTGAAGTGCTTTTCAGCGTATACCGGCGGCGGCGAAGAAACCACCATCCGGGGCACCCCGACCGGCTTCACCTTCACAGCCTGATCAAGAGCAGGATCACGCGAAAGCGCATGGCCAGTTCCTCTCTCACCATGAAGAATGCAGCGGTTTCACCTTATTTGTGGTGCCTTGCAGCCGTTCCCGCCCTGCTCGCGCCCATGCTTCGGAGCCATACTTCCTGGCTGATGCTGGCCTTCGTAGGCTTCTTCGCCCTGTATTATTCCTGCTACGTGGCATTGGTCAGGTTTGCCATCAAACGCTGAGCGCCCCGCCTGATTCCGTCAACCGGGTCGGTCCTTCGAAATCAGCGCGACGCACCCTTGGTGACTGGGTCACCCCTGACCACACACCCCGATCTTTTGAGAACACCCCAACACATTTCACCTATGAGCTCCATGTCAACCGATGAAAATTCGGAAACCATTTCATCGCTTCAAGAGGCGCTCAAAGACCGCGACCAGCAGCTCGTGGAGTTGCTCAACGACTACACCGACCGCAATCTGCAACTGGTCTCGGCCTACCAGGTCATCGCCAGCCAGAACCAGGAGATTCTGAAGCAGCAGAACTCCTTCAAAGCCATGGAGCAGCAGGTCGCGGACATGTACCGCTCCACGAGCTGGCGTGTCACCGCACCTTTGCGCACCGCCAGCGTGCAAGCGCAAAAGCTCAAACACGCTTCGCAGGTCTTCAAGGCGGCCATGGCCGAGAAAAAGGGGCTGGGCTTGGCGCTCAAACAAGCGCAACACGCCTATGCGCCCGCGCCTGAGAACGAAACACCAAAGGAAGTCGCCGACCACGCGCCCCAGCAACTGGATCTGCGCGACTACGCCGAATGGGTTCGCCGCTATGACACGATCACACCAGAAATCCTGGCGGCCCTGAAGAGCAAGATCAACGAGCTGCAGGCGAAGCCCACGATCTCCATCGCGATGCCGACCTACAACGCCAACCGCGATTGGTTGGCGCAAGCCATCGAATCGGTCAGGCAGCAGGTGTACCCACACTGGGAACTGTGTATTGCCGACGATGCCTCGACCGATGAAGACATCAAGGCCTTCCTGCGCGAAGTCGCCCAGTCCGACGAGCGCATCAAGGTCATGTTCCGCGAAACCAATGGCCACATTTCCGCCGCCACCAACAGCGCGCTTGAAATGGCCACTGGCGAGTGGATCGCCTTCCTGGACCACGACGACATCATTCCCCCCCACGCGCTGGCCTACATGGCCATGGCCATTGCGGCGCAACCCGATGTGCAGATGCTGTATTCGGACGAAGACAAGATCGACGAAAACGGCAAACGCAGCGACCCCTATTTCAAGACCGACTGGAACATCGACCTCTTCTACTCGCACAACCTGGTCACCCACCTGGCGCTCTATCGGCGCGAGCTGATCCAGCAAACGGGTGGCCTGCGCGACGAGTACGCGGGTGCCCAGGACTACGACCTCGTGCTGCGGGTGATCGAACACATCAAGCCGGAACAAATTGCCCATGTGCCGTTCATCCTGTACCACTGGCGCGCCCACGCGGGCAGCACCGCAACGGCCGATCTCAACATCAAACCCTATGCCATGCTGGCCGGCGAACGTGCGCTCAACGCCCACTTCAAGCGTCAAGGCGTGGCTGCCCGCGCGCAATTCATTGGCCACGGGTTCCGCGCACGCTACAAGCTGCCCGATATTCAGCCGTTGGTGAGCATCATCATCCCGACGCGCAATGCCGTTGATCTGGTGCGCACCTGTATCGAGAGTGTCAAGGCGCGCACCATCTACAAGAATTACGAGATCGTTCTGATGGACAACGGTTCAGACGATCCCGAGGCACTTGCCTATTTCGCCGAGCTCGCCAAAGAACCCAACTTCATGCTGGTTCGCGACGACTCCCCGTTCTGCTACTCGGCCATCAACAACCAGGCTGCGAGCAAGGCACACGGCGAGATCCTCTGTTTCCTGAACAACGATATCGAGGTCATCAACCCCGACTGGCTCAACGAGCTGGTGAGCCACGCCTGCCGCCCGGGCGTGGGGGCCGTGGGCGCCCGCTTGCTCTACCCAACAGGCATGCTGCAACACGCCGGCATCGTGCTCGGCATCGGAGGCTGGGCTGGCCACGCCCACAAAGGTTTCTCTTCGCTCGCCCATGGCTACGTCGGTCGCGCCACCCTGATCAGCTCGTTCAGCGCCGTCACCGGCGCCTGCCTGGCCGTGCAGCGCAAGCACTTCGAAGCCGTCGGCGGTTTTGACGATGTCAACCTGCGCGTGGCCTGCAACGATGTGGATCTGTGCCTGAAGTTCACCGAACTCGGCCTGCACAACGTGTACACGCCCTTTGCCTCGCTTTACCACCACGAATCGGCCACCAGAGGCTATGAAGACACGCCGGAGAAAAAAGCCCGCTTCCAGAAAGAGGTTGACCACATGTGGCAGCGTTGGCCCAACATGATGGCGCGCGACCCGGCCTACAGCCCCAACCTCACGCTGGACCACGAAGACTTCAGCCTCGCTTGGCCGCCCCGGGTTCGCCACGCAATCGACTGATGGCTGTGCAAAACGACCTCCAGGCGTCCGGCTCTTTCTTCAGCGCTGCGCTGCGAGAGATGTCGCGCCTCCGCCTGGCCTTGTTGATGGTGGTGTTCCTGGGCCTGCAGGCGCTGACCAGCGTGCTGAATGTGCCACTGGGCTCGCCACCCGATGAACTGGCCCATCTCTCGTATGTGGGGGACGCCATACGGTCACCGGTTTTGATGCCCGACTACACCAACGGCACCATCATTGGCGATGCCAAAACCAGCAATTACCTGGCCCACCCGCCCCTGTACTACAGCGTGATGGGCGTGGTTGGCAAGGCATTGCACCTGAGCCCCTACCGCGACTACCAGACATTTCGGATGTTCAGCCTGTTGATGGTCGTGGCCGGTCTGGTCTTTGTGGTGCTGACCGCCAACGAACTGCGGCTCAACCCCGAGACCACCGCCCTGGCCCTTTTCGCCTGTGCGGGCATTCCCATGTTCGGCTACCTCGCCGGCAGCGTCTCAAACGACAACCTGCTCTATCTGGGCGTCTCCATGGTCCTCTATGGCGTCGCCAAAACCCGCAACCAAATTGTGCAATCGGCAGGTATGGCGCCGTGGATTGCTGTCGCTGGGCTCATCATCGTGTGCCTCACCAAGGCCACCGCCACAGCCTTCATGGTGTTCTTTTTTGGCTGGTGGGGGCTGCTGCAGATCCGCCAGCTGCGCCCTTTCGAGCTCGTGCGCCAGTGGTGGCCCAAGGCCCTCGCCATTCTTGCAGTGGTGGGCACCTACTATCTGGTCACCCGTTGGAACACCGGCCGGCTGTTTCCCGTTCCCCGCTTGCTCTATTTGCCCACCGAGGTGCTGAACCCCATTGGGTTCCTACCCTACCTCGACGCTTATGTGAGCACCATGCTGGAGCGCCTGCCGCTGGTGTTTTCTCACCTCGGCATTGACCCCTTCCCGCCCGCGCTGAAACCTGCCTTCTTTGCTTTCGTGGCGCTGCCCATCGTTGGCTGGCTGATCACCCGCTTCTCGGCCACGTTGGTCGATGTGAAATCACCACACATTCATTGGCTGGACGCCATGTTTCTGGCTGCGCTCACCACCGTGGTGCTGCACATCGCTTTTGGCTACAAGTACTACCTGGTCAATGGCCATCTGGGCGGCTTTCAACCACGCTACTACGCCTACCTTTTGCCAGCGCTATGGCTACCGTTTTTTGCCCTTTGCCGTGGCGGCTGGTTGCGCAACCTGTTTGTTGCTGCATTCGCCATGCTGGCGCTGGGCGCCTTCTGGGGATCATCCCCCTTCTTTTGGAGCAAGCAAGATGAGACCATCGCTGCCAAGCGCCAAACCAAGGTGTACCCAACGGCTCCAGCGGGTGAAACCACAACCATGGACATCACTGTTGACGAACCGGCCAAAGGGCTGCTCGACACCTTTGCGCTGAACAATGGTGCGCTGCAGGTGCGTGGCTGGGCATTTGATCTGGGCCGCGGTTTGCCTATCGCCCGGGTGTGGGTCGTGTCCCACAACAAATTCATCGCATCCTCCAAGATCCACATCCCGCGGCCCGACGTGGCACAAGCTTTTGGCAACCCGGCGGCAAACCTGTCTGGCTTCCATTTCGTGGTCACCCGCATCCCAGCC
Organism: uncultured beta proteobacterium; assembly: GCA_963698635.1. Lineage (GTDB taxonomy): Bacteria > Pseudomonadota > Gammaproteobacteria > Burkholderiales > Burkholderiaceae_C > Hydrogenophaga. Next base: position 117,626 of record CAVORS010000011.1, on the reverse strand, counting down.
ACAGCCAAAGCCTGCGACTTCCAGGTGATGGCCGAGTATTCCAATGGCACACTTGCAAGCATTCCCAACCCCGCTTGCCCGGTGACGAACCCCTAGCTGGACGCTCCGCGCCCCCGACGCCAAACCTTTCCAATCGATCAAAAAAGACGGAGCCCACCTTGAAGCTCATCATTCAAATTCCATGTTTCAACGAAGCGGAAACCCTGGGCATTGCGCTCTCGGCGCTGCCGCGCCAGGTGCCCGGTTTTGACACCGTTGAGTGGCTCATCATCGACGACGGCAGCACCGACGACACGGTGAAGGTGGCGCTGGAGCATGGGGTGGACCATGTGGTGAAACACACCCGCAACCAAGGCCTGGCCCGCGGCTTCATGAACGGGCTGCAGGCCTGCCTGGAGCGTGGTGCCGACGTGATCGTCAACACCGACGCTGACAACCAGTACCAGGCCGATGACATTCCGCTGCTCACTGCGCCCATCGTGGCCGGCAAAGCCGACATCGTGATCGGTGCGCGCCCCATTGAAGCCATCGAGCACTTCAGCCCGATCAAGAAGCTGCTGCAAAAGCTGGGCAGCTGGGTCGTTCGTGTGGCCAGCAAAACCGACATTCCTGATGCGCCCAGCGGCTTTCGCGCCATGAGCCGTTCCGCCGCGCGGCGCCTGACCGTGTTCAGCGACTACACCTACACGCTGGAAACCATCATCCAGGCCGGCCAGAAAAACATGGCCATCACCTCGGTGCCCGTCCGCGTCAACGGCGACCTGCGCCCATCGCGCCTGGTCAAGAGCATCTCCTCTTACATTCGGCGCAGTATCGTCACCATCGTCAGGGTGTTCGTCATCTACCGCCCCTTTCGGTTCTTCGGGGCGATCGGCCTCACGCTTTTCACCCTGGGTTTTCTGATTGGCTTGCGGTTCCTCTACAAATGGCTGATGTCGGACTACGGCTATGACGGACACATCCAGTCGTTGATCCTGGCCAGTTCCCTGATGGTGATCGGCTTCCAAACCATCCTCATCGCCTTTGTGGCCGACCTGCTCTCGGCCAACCGCAAGCTGATGGAAGAAGTGCGCACATTGGCCCTTGAGAGCCGTGACCGCGCGAACTGAAGCTCAGCCAGGAGTGGCGATCGAAGCCTCGCAGCCCACGGATTCAGCTTCGAGCGTCCGCTGGCAATGGCTTGACGCGGCCAAAGGACTTGGCATCGCGCTCATCGTCTGGGGCCACATCTACTCCATCACCGATCCCACGGCCCTGCAGGTGTACGTGTACGCGTTTCATGTGCCGCTCTTTTTCTTCGTCTCCGGCCTGACTTTCAGGCCCGAACACCACACCCTCGGGCAAGTCTGGCGCAGCAAGAGCCCGAACGCTGCTCCGGCCTTACCTGGTCTACGCCTTGCTGGGCTTTCTGTTCTACCTCGCCGGCTTTACCTTCGCAAAAGCCATGGGCCTGAAATTGGCCCAATTCGACTATGGCTTGTGGCCCCCTTTGATCGGCGTGTTCTATGGATCGCTGGGTGACGGCCATCTGGTCAACACACCCGTGTGGTTCGTGGTGGCGCTGCTGTGCACCCTGCTCATCGGTCAGGTCCTCAACCAGTTTGTGGCCTCCAAAGCGCAGAGACTTGCCCTGGCGCTGGCCATTGCGGCCTTGGGCCAATGGGTGGGCAGCCAGGTGAAGCTGCCTTTCAGTCTGGCCCCGGCCATGCTGGGCCTGGTCTTCTTCCAGGTCGGCTTTCATCTCAAGTCACGGGTTTTCGCCCTCAAAACCGAGCCCAAGAAACTCTGGTTTGTACTGATCGCTGGCCTGATCGTCAGCCTCTTCAGTCAGGTCAACGGCTTCGTGGCCCAAGCCACGCCTGCGGTTGGCCACCTGGGCTGGTTCCTGCTGTTTGGCTTTGCTGGCACCTTCGCCACACTGGCCTTGGTGCAACTGATCGAACCCTGCGCCGGGTGGCTGGCATTTCTGGGCCGCTACAGCCTGCACATCATGCTGATCCACTTCCTGATCATCAAATCGGTCAAGGTCGTGCTGACCACGCTGGCCCATGTCGACATGGCCACCATCGACAGCTCCACTTTTTACGGTGCATCGTGCTCGCAGCCACGGCCATCTTGCTGGTGCCAACGGTCTACGTCATGGAGCGCTACCTGCCCTGGACACTGGGGAAAAAGTCCGGTGCTCTTCAGCAGGCAGCGGCCTGACATGAACATTGCCGTCACCGGGGCCAACGGGTTTGTTGGCCAAGCCGTTTGCGAAGTGCTACGAGCACAACAGCACACAGTTCGCCCCCTGGTGCGCAATACCCACCCAGCATGGCCAGAAGCCATGGCTGTTGGCAGCATCACCGCCGATACCGACTGGGCCCAAGCCCTTGACGGCATCGATTGCGTGGTCCATTGCGCCGCGAGGGTGCACGTGATGTCTGAAACCGAGGTTGATCCGCTGGCGGCGTTTCGCGCCGTGAACGTGCTCGGCAGCCAGCGACTTGCCGAGCAGGCCGCGCAGGCAGGGGTCAAACGCCTGGTTTTTTTGAGCTCCCTCAAAGTGCTGGGCGAAATGACCGAACCCGGCCACCCGTTCCAAGCCAACACCGCGCCCAGCCCGAGGATCCCTACGGCATCTCCAAGTGGGAGGCGGAACGGGCCATTCAACGGGTCGGGCAAGCCACTGGCATGCAAACCGTGGTGATCCGCCCGCCTTTGGTCTATGGACCTGGCGTCAAGGCCAATTTTCAGAAACTGCTGCAGGCGGTTGCCCGGGGCATGCCCCTGCCCATGGGCGGCATTCACAACCAGCGCTCGCTGGTGAACCTGGACAACCTGTGCGACTTGATCGCGCTTTGTGTGCACCACCCGGCGGCGGCCGGAAAGGTTTTTCTGGTCTCGGACGGGCATGATGTTTCTACCCCCGACCTGATACGGGCCATGGCCAGAGCCCTTGGACGCTCGGCCAGGCTCATCTCAATCCCCCCTGCGGGGCTTCGGCTGCTGGGCCGCCTGTCGGGCCGGCAGGCCCAAATCGACCGCCTGACCGGGTCGCTGCAGGTCGAGATCGGGCATACTAGGGAGGTTCTGGGCTGGACGCCCCGAACCACCTTGCAGCAGGCATTGCAATCACTGGTGCAAGCAGATTTGAAATGAAGCGCTTATTTGATGTGGGCTGCGCCCTGACGCTCGGCGTCCTTTTGGCCCTGCCCCTGTTGATACTGGCCTGTCTTGTGCGCCTGACTTCGTCCGGCCCGGCGCTGTACTGGAGCGATCGTGTGGGACAAAACAACCGGATTTTCCGCATGCCCAAATTCCGCAGCATGAGAACCGACACCCCTGCGGTCGCCACCCATTTGTTGCCCGACCCCCAAGCCTGCCTGACGCCCGTTGGGTCATTTTTGCGCAAGAGCAGCCTCGACGAACTGCCACAGCTGTGGAACATTCTGAGGGGCGAAATGAGTCTGGTGGGGCCTCGGCCCGCCCTGTTCAACCAAGAAGATCTGATCGCAATGCGCACCGAGCAAGGCGTGCACACGCTGCTGCCCGGCATCACCGGATGGGCCCAGATCAACGGTCGGGATGAACTGCCCATTCCACAAAAAGTGGCGCTGGACGCAGAGTACCTGCGCCGCCAGTCCTTCCTGTTCGACCTGCGCATCCTGCTGCTCACAGCGTGGCGGGTGATCAACCGCCATGGCGTCACCCATTAACGCCACCATGCTGACGCGCTTCGCCCTTCCCATTCTTGCCATGCCCCGCCCGGCCAAGCGGGTGGTGGTGCTGCTCGTCGACGCATCACTGTGCATATTGGCGGTCTGGCTTTCGTACTACTTGCGCTTGGGCGAGTGGGTCAAACTCTCTGGTGACTCCTACTGGCAGCCGATGTGGGCCGTGGGCGTCTCGCTGGCCATCGCTTTGCCGATTTTTATCGTCAATGGTTTTTACCGGGCCATCTTCCGCTACTCCGGCCTGTCCGCGCTGACGACCGTGATGAAGGCTATTGGTGTGTACGGTTTGTTGTTCGCGACCGTCTTCACCGCCGTGGGGATCGACGGCGTACCGCGCACCGTCGGTCTGATCCAGCCCATGTTGCTGCTGCTGACGGTCGGCGCGTCGCGCATGCTGGCGCGGTTCTGGCTGGGTGGGCTCTACCGCAACCAACTCAAATTGGGACTGCCTCGGGTCTTGATCTATGGCGCAGGCAACGCCGGGCGGCAACTGGCCGGCGCCATGGCCAACAGTCATGAAATGTTGGTCGTCGGCTTCATGGACGATGACGATCGCCTGCACGGCCACGTCCTGAACGGACTCGCCATATACAGTCCCGAAGACCTCGAAGGCCTCGTGACATCGCTGGAAGTCACCACCGTCTTGCTGGCCATTCCCTCGGCGCGTCGCAACCGCCGCAACGAGCTGATCCAGCGCATGCTCAAAGCCCATGTTCAGGTGCGGACCTTGCCCGGCGTGAGCGAACTGGCTCAAGGCACGGTGAGCATTTCCGACCTGCGTGAACTCGATATCGACGATCTGCTGGGCCGCGAACCCGTGGCACCGAACCACATCCTGATCGGCAAAAATATCGCCGACAAGGTGGTGCTGGTGACTGGTGCCGGGGGCTCGATCGGGAGCGAACTGTGCCGGCAAATCCTCGCCGCCCGCCCAACCACGCTGGTGCTGATCGATCAAAGTGAATTTGCACTGTATGAAATCCATCAGGAGCTGACCGACAAGCTGGGCAGCACCAAGGCGACCACTGTCTTCCCCGTTTTGGCATCTGTGCGCGATGAAACCAGAATGCGCGAAGTGCTGACCTTCTGGAAGCCGCACACCGTTTACCACGCTGCAGCTTACAAGCATGTGCCCCTGGTCGAGGACAACCCGGTCGAAGGCATTCGCAACAACACCATGGGTACCCTGGTGTCGGCCAAGGTCGCGGGCGAACTGGGTGTGAGCGATTTCGTGTTGATCAGCACCGACAAAGCCGTGCGCCCCACCAACATCATGGGCGCGAGCAAGCGCCTGGCGGAAATGAGCCTGCAGGCACTCTCGTCGGTTCATCCCAACACCTGCTACTCCATGGTGCGGTTCGGCAACGTGCTGGGCTCGTCCGGCTCAGTGGTGCCCAAATTCCGGCGGCAGATACGTGAAGGTGGACCCATCACCCTCACCCATCCCGAAATGACGCGCTACTTCATGACGATCCCTGAGGCCGCACAGCTGGTCATCCAGGCTGGCGCAATGGCCAAGGGCGGTGATGTGTTCGTACTGGACATGGGCGACCCGGTCAAAATTCTCGATCTGGCCAAACGCATGATCGATCTCTCAGGCCTCACACTGCGTGACGACCTGAACCCCGAAGGTGACATCGAAATCGCCATCACAGGTTTGCGCCCGGGTGAAAAACTGTTCGAAGAACTGCTGATCGGCAACAATCCCAGCCCGACCTCCCACCAGCGCATCATGAAGGCACATGAAGAGTTCCTGGAATGGCCGGTGCTGTCAGAACGCATTGAAGAATTGAACAACCGCTTGAAATACAACGACACAAGCGGTCTCAAAGCCCTCCTGATCGAGTTGGTGAGCGGCTATCAGCCTTCCCCACTCCCCTTGGCTGCCACTGGGACAGACAGCACGATCTAAAACCAGCGGCGCCAGGAACCCAGAGACCTCGGCGACCCGCTCAATTTGCGAATCACACAAGCAATGAACTCCTCGAAGAAACCCCGAATAGGTCTGGTAGGCACCGGCTTCATCGCCAGCGGCTTTGCCCGCCTGGTCCACAACCATGCCCCCGACCTGCACATCAACGCCGTTCTCACCCGCCGCCCGATCGACCAGATGGGCGACTTTCCATTGGCCGATCGCCTGACACTTTCCCAGCAAGAACTCATCGACAAATCGGATGTGATCGTGGAATGCAGTGGTGATGTCTTGCATGCTACCGATGTGATCGACGAAGCCCTGCGCGCTGGCAAACCGGTGGTCACCATGAACTCCGAGTTCCACGTCACCACAGGCTCGTATTTCGCCGACAAGGGCCTGCTCACCGAAGCCGAGGGCGACCAGCCCGGCTCCATCGCCGCATTGCGCGAAGAAGCCATCATGATGGGCTTCAAGCCACTGGTCTACGGCAACATGAAGGGCTTCCTCAACCACTTTCCCACGCCAGAAGAAATGGCCTATTGGGCGGGCAAGCAGGGTATCAGCGTGGCGCAGACCACGTCTTTCACCGACGGCACCAAGATCCAGATCGAACAGGCTCTGGTGGCCAATGGCTTTGGTGCCACGATTGCATGCCAAGGCATGCAAGGCCCCAAGGCAACCGACGTGACCAAAGCAGCGATCGATCTTGCAAGGGGCGCAGCCGAGCGCGGCCAGGCCATTTCCGACTATGTGCTTGCCCCTGGCAATGCAGGCGTGTTCGTCGTGGGCACACACGACAAGTCCGAATGGAAAGCGCTCAATTACCTGAAGTTGGGCGACGGGCCATATTACGTTCTGGTGCGCCCGTTCCATCTCTGCCAATACGAAATCATCAAGACCCTGCGACGTGTGTTGGCCGGTGGTGGCGTCTTGCTGAACAACTCCAGCAACCCGACCATCTCCATTGTTGGCATTGCCAAAACCCAGCTGTCTCCCGGCACCGCCATTGACCGTGCGCTTGGCGGATTCCAGGTGCGCGGCGAAGCAGCCAAGATTCAAGATGTGCCCAACCATGTGCCCATGGGATTGATCCAGAACGCCGTCGTGCGTCGCCAGATCGAACCCGGTCAGATCATCACTTTCGACGATGTGGATCTGCCCGACACGCTGGCCCTCAAGATCGCTCGCCAGCTCTACAGCTGACCGTTTTCATCGCCGACCTGCTGGTTCCGCCGCTACCGCGCGGCCGCTCCTCAGGTCGTGCGGACATCCCATTTGTTGCGCCAGGCGCAAGCAAACCTCTCGCTCTCTGAATGGCAGCCCAACCCCACAGCACCCACTACCGCCCCGACATTGACGGACTGAGAGCCATCGCTGTGGTCGCGGTGGTCCTGCACCATGCCTTGCCGGAAAAATTTGAAGGCGGTTTTGTCGGCGTCGACGTCTTCTTCATCATCTCCGGCTACCTCATCAGTTCGATCATCCTGGCCGGGCTCAACAAAGGACGGTTCAGCTTTGCCGACTTTTACGCCAAGCGCATCAAACGCATTTTTCCGGCACTGTCACTGGTCCTGATCACCACACTGGCCATGGGCTGGTTCCTGCTCGGCCCTCCCGACTACAAACTACTGGGCAAACACGTCTTCGCTGGCAGTGCCTTCCTCTCGAACATCGCGTTCTGGCGGGAAGCAGGCTACTTCGACGCCAGCTCGGTCAACAAACCGCTGCTGCACCTGTGGTCGCTGGCCATCGAGGAACAGTTCTACCTGCTCTGGCCCTTGACGCTCTTCTTGCTGCACAAATGGCAGCGCAACATCATCCGGGTGGTATTCCTGATGATCCTGGTGTCCTTTGCCATCAATCTGGCATTGGTCAAAGGACAGCCCACCGCGGCTTTCTACAACCCCATGGCACGTTTCTGGGAGTTGCTGATCGGAGCCCTGCTTGCCGCGATGCAGACCTACCGCCTGGGCTGGTCGGCTGTATTCCGCAAAGGTGTGTGGGGACATGGGCCAGACGAACACCACGAGCGGCACCACCTTCGAAGCAACACCTATGCATGGCTGGGTGCGTTCATGCTGGTTCTGGTCATGGTGCGCATCACCCCGGAACGCACCTTCCCTGGATGGTGGGCCCTGCTCCCAACCATTGGTACTGCCCTGCTCATCACAGCAGGCCCCCGAGCCTGGTTCAATCGCCACATTCTGGCGAGCAAGCCCTTCGTCTGGGTCGGTCTCATCAGCTATCCGCTCTACCTCTGGCACTGGCCGTTTCTGTCGTTCGCGGCCATCTCTCATGTGGAGACGCCCAGCACCACCACCCAGCTCGGCTGGGTCGCCCTCAGCGTGGTCCTGGCCTGGCTGACGTATAAACTGATCGAGACGCCCATCCGTTTCGGGCGCTTCAACCGCCGCTCAACCACCGTGTTCCTCAGCGCCTTGGTGGCCGTGATCGCAACGGCCGGCTTCACCACCTACAAACAAGACGGCTTCGAGTCGCGCTTTCCTGAAATCGTGCGCGACATGATGAGCAAAGGCGGGCGCACAGCCGTTGTGGACGGCTGGCGCGAGGGCGACTGCATGCTGGACTACAAATTCCCCGCATCGGCCTACAAGGACTTCTGTGTTGAGAAAAAACGCCCCCTGATCTTCCTGTGGGGCGACTCGCACGCCGGCTCGCTCTACCCGGGCTTCAAGGCCTTGCAAGACAGCGGCAAATACGAGTTTGGCCTTGGCGAGCGCACCGCGGCGATCTGCCCGCCCGTGCTGGGCATCGAGCCCCGGCCTTTGTGCAAGAGCCTCAACGACAGCTCCATAGAGGCCATTCGCCAGTCAAAGCCCGACGTGGTGATCCTTTACGCCTGGTGGCACAACAAGCGCTACGACTTGCGCAATCTTGAAAACACGGTGGCTGAAATCAAGAAAGCGGGCGTACCGCGCATCATCATGCTGGGCGCGGTCCCCTACTGGCAGAAGTCGCTGCCCCTGATCCTCCTGGAAGAATGGAAGAAGGGCCCACCCACCAAGCGCCCGCCCCTTCGCCTCAAAACTGGTCTGGACCCTGCGCTGGACAGCGCCACCAAGACCATGCGTGCACGCGCAGACCAGATGGGCATTGAGTTCATCTCGGGATTGCAATTCTTCTGCAACGAAGAGGGCTGCCTCACACGGGTGACCGACGATGCCCAACAACCCTTGACTTACGACTACGGTCACCTCTCGACCAGTGCTGTGAAGTACTACGTCGAGCAACTTGCGCCATTGATTTTCAAGAAACCCTGAACAAGACAGGCGAAAAAAAAGCCGGGCAACTGCCCGGCTTTTTTGATGGCGCCTTTCGGCTCCCTGGTTCAGATCAACGCGGCTGGCGGCGTGCCACTGGACGGCTGGGGCCGCCTTCGGAGCGGCGCGGTGCGAACTCGCCACCGCGCATCGCTGCACGCTCGGAGTTGCCTCGGTCGCTGAAACGGTCGCCCGTGGAGCGCGGCGTGCTCGCGTTATCACTGCGGCCAAAACTCGAGAAACCAGACTTGCCACCGGCTGGGCGAGCAGGTGCGCGATCGGCGAAACCACCGCGACCTGCCGGGCGGCTGTCGCCACCGCGGTTGTTGTCGAAACGGTTGTCGGGGCGCTGATCAAAGCGATTGTCCGAGCGGGGTGCACCGCGGTTCTCGAAACGGCCTTCCGAACGCTGTTCGAAACGACCACCTTCATGACCACCCCGGTTGTCAAAGCGGTTGCCTTCAAAGCGAGGCGCTTCGTGGCGACCTTCCACGCGAGGGCCGCGCGAAGGGGCACCACGGCGATCACCGCCGAAACGGTCGTTGCCGCGCGAAGCATTGGCGTAGTTGCGGCCTGGCGCGCCACGGCCCATGGGTTCGTTTTGCGGGGCACGCTGACGCGGCTCCATACCGGCCACCGTGTCAACGGCGATGCGCTGGCGCGTGAAGGCTTCGATGTCGAAGATCTTGCGGCGGTCGCGCATTTCGGCGAACGTGATGGCCAGGCCATCGCGGCCGGCACGGCCGGTGCGGCCGATGCGGTGCGTGTAGTCCTCGGCCTTCATGGGAAGACCGAAGTTGAACACGTGGGTGATCGTGGGCACGTCGATGCCGCGGGCGGCCACATCGGTGGCCACCAGGATCTGCACCTGGCCATTGCGCAATGCCATCAGGCGGCGGTTGCGGATGCCCTGGCTCAGCGCGCCGTGCAAGGCGACCGCGGCGAAATTGGATTGCTGCAGGTCGTTGGCCAGGCCATCGCATTCCACTTGCGTGGAGCAAAACACCACGGCCTGGTTGATCGAGGTGTCGCGCAGCCAGTGGTCGAGCAAGGCACGCTTGTGCTGGGCGTTGTCGGCCCACAGCAATTTCTGCGTGATGTTGCTGTGCTGCTCTTGCGGGCTGTCGATCTGCACTTTTTGCACGTGCTTGCCGCCTTCGTGCATCACGCGCATGGCGAGCTGCTGAATGCGGGGCGCAAAAGTGGCGGAGAACATCATGGTCTGGCCGCGCTGGCTGGTCAGGTCATTGATCTCGGCCAGGTCGTCGGAGAAGCCCAGGTCCAGCATGCGGTCGGCTTCGTCAACGACGAGGAACTGCACTTTGTCGAGCTTCAACTGCTGCGAGCGCTGCAAGTCGAGCAAACGACCCGGCGTGGCAACCACGAGATCGGCGTTTTGCAACTTGGCGATCTGCAGTTGGTAAGGCATGCCGCCCACCACGTTGGCCACGCGCAGGCCACGGCAATGGCGCACCAGGTCGATGGCGTCGTTGGCCACCTGCTGGGCGAGTTCGCGCGTTGGACACACGATCAGGGCGCCGGGGGTGGGGGCCTTGAAGTTGCGTGGGTTGGTGGGGTCTTTGCGCTTGGGGCGCTTGGGTGGCGCTTCGCCTTTGGCGATGGCGTCGGCTGTGGCCTGTTCGAATTCGGCACGTTCTTGCGCTTCCACCACGGCGCGCTGCGCCAGCAGGGTGTGCAACACGGGCAGCAAGAAAGCGGCGGTTTTGCCGCTACCGGTCTGGCTGGAGACCATCAGGTCGGCAAAACGCTTCTCGCCTTCGCCCAAAAAAGCTTTGGGGATGACGTTTTTCTGAACCGTCGTGGGCTGGGTGTAGCCGAGATCGGTACAGGCCTGCACCAGCTCGGGCGCCAGGCCCATGGTCACAAAGCCGTTGGGCTCTGCGATCACAGCTTCGGCCACAGAAACCGCAGCAACCTGTTCGGTGAAAGCGGTGTCGAGGGTGTTGTTGTTATCGGGCGTGAAATCGCCGCGTTCTTCAAAAGAGTCGCTCATGTTCGTCCTTGCGCAATTGGCGCAATTGATCGAATCCAAAGCTCAAGATGGGCCGGCCAATGACATGGCCAGCGCTCCCGGGCGCAGGTTCCGTTCGTGGTTACAAAACATCAACCATCAAACGGATAACGCGCCATGGGTCACAAATAAAGGCAGGTGACGCCGGGAGCGAAGACCTCATCCAGATCGCCATCGGTTTGAACCGTGGCAAGTTGCTCAGATTCGCGGGTATGAAGCGCGGCTGACAACCGAATCCGGGAGGCCTGTGTGTGAGGCAGATGCACAAATCAGCGCAGTTCCCTGCGCAGCCCATGATTATCGCAGACTTTGAGGGAAAACCCTAGAACTATTTTGAACAGCTGCGCTGGCCGCCCAATCCTCATGGCGCACAGCTGGACCGAAACATCAACCCAGTACAGAAGCCACGATCTGGAACAGCACCGCTGCCAGCACCGCCGTGGCAGGCACAGTGATGATCCAGGCCGCCACGATGCGCATCACCGCCGAGCGCTTCACGATCTCTTTCTTGTAGGCCTTTTTGAACGCCTTGCGCTCGTTCTTCGCAAAATTGGCGCCTTGGGCAGCTTCACGCTGGTCTTTCTTGCGCTTCATGTCGGCCAACATGCGCTTCTTTTCCCGGACTTCTGCGGCCTCAAAGCGTTGCAGATAGGCCTCGACCTCTTCGCGGTCCTCACCCTGGTGACCAGCAAACACCACAGACTCCATCTTGGCGTAGTTCACCTTGAGCAACTCGCGCAAGAACCCCACGCCGAAAACCGCGCCAATCGAAATGTGGGTGGTCGACACAGGCATGCCAAATTGAGAGGCCACGATCACCGTGATGGTGGCTGCCATGGCGATCGAGTACGCCCGCATGTTGTCGAGCTCGGTGATCTCCTTGCCCACCGTGCGAATCAGGCGCGCGCCATACAGCGCCAGGCCCACGGCCAGGCCCATGGCCCCCAAGACCATCACCCACAGCGGCGTAGGCGCCTTGCCGGCGATGGCGCCCGACTTCACCGCTTCATAAATGGCTGCCAGAGGGCCTACCGCGTTGGCCACATCGTTGGCCCCATGGGCAAAGCTCAGCAGAGCGGCCGAGCACACCAATGGCCAGGTAAAGAGCCGGTTCACCCCCTCCTTGCTGTTGACCTGTGCCATCGACATACGGCCAATCGGCTTGCGAATCAGCGCCCAGACCAGCAAAGCCAGCACAGCACCGGCCAAGAGCGCCGTCCCGAAGCCAACCTTGTAAATATGCTTGAAGCCTTTGAGCATCATGTAAGTGCCAAAAGCCCATGCCATCACGGCGATCAGCCAGGGCACGGCCTTGCTCGCGGCCACCGTCATTTCGCTTCTGTAGGTGATGCTGCGTTTGATCAGGTACAGAAAGGCTGCGGCAATCGCGCCACCCATCACGGGCGAAATCACCCAGCTCATCACGATGGAGCCGACCGTCCCCCAGTTCACAAGGCCCCAGCCACCAGCGGCAATGCCCGCACCCATCACCGCGCCGATGATGGAGTGGGTGGTCGACACAGGCGCGCCAATGGCGGTGGCCAGGTTGAGCCACAGCGCGCCAGCCAGCAAGGCCGAGAACATCACCCAGGCGAACAGTTTTGCATCAGCGATCTGGTTGGGATCGATGATGCCGCCTTTGATGGTTCCCACGACCTCTCCACCGGCCACGATGGCACCCAGCGCTTCAAATAGAGCCGCGATCAGGATCGCCCAGCCCATGGTGATCGCACCGGATCCGACCGCGGGGCCCATGTTGTTGGCCACATCGTTGGCGCCGATGTTCATGGCCATGTACCCGCCGACGACCGCTGAGACGATCAGCAACCAGACTGCGGTGGAAGACAAGCCCAACACGTTGGCGCCCGTCAATGAGGCATACAGCCCCACCAACAGCAAAAACGCGATGGAAGCACCCAGCTGAAAAAGGTCTTGGTGGCGGGCGATCAAGCTGGCACGGGATTTTTTTGTCATAAAAGTCTCATTTGAATGTCAAGATTTTGACATGGCAAGCGTCCCTGGACACCGCCTCTCATGGCATGCGATCAGCGCAACAGGTGCGTGCGGTAATGTTCCAGCTCGTCGATGGACTCGTGCACATCGGCCAGCGCCGTGTGCTTCTGGTGTTTCTTGAAGCTGTTGTAAACCTCAGGCTTCCAACGCTTGGCCAGCTCCTTGAGCGTGCTCACGTCCAGGCAGCGGTAGTGAAAGTAAGCCTCCAGCTTGGGCATGTACTTAACGAGAAAGCGGCGGTCCTGGCTGATGGTGTTGCCACACATGGGCGATCCGTTTTTAGGCACGTACTTGCCAATGAAGGCCAGCAGCTCGGCCGATGCCTCTTCCTCCGTCACGGTGCTGGCCTTGACCTTGTCGATCAGACCGCTCTTGCCGTGGGTTCCCTTGTTCCAGGCGTCCATGGCATTCAACACTGCATCACTCTGGTGGATCACGATGACCGGGCCCTCCACGCGAGGCGTAAGGTCGGGGCCGGTGATGACCACGGCGATCTCCAGAAGAAATTCTTTTTCGGGGTCCAGACCGCTCATTTCGCAATCGAGCCAGATCAGGTTTTGGTCGCTCTTGGCGAGCGTGGGTGTGGTGGGTTTGGTCGTCATCGCCCTATTTTCGCCCATCCACCCATTCAACCCTATCGAGCGCGCTGCGCCGGGCTTTCGATAGACTCGCCCCATGATTGCTTCTGAACTTGCCTTCACTTTGCTCTTTTGCCTGCTGTTGGTGGCCGGTCTGGTGGTGCGCACCTTGCTCGCCAGCCGCCAGATCCGCCATGTGGCTCGGCATCGTGGCGTGGTGCCAGAGGCGTTTGCCCAGACCATCACGCCCGAGGCTCATCAAAAAGCGGCCGACTACACCATCGCCAAAGCCCGTTTTGGCCTGATTGACGGCGCCATCGAAACGGCCTTGCTGCTGGGTTGGACGCTGTTGGGCGGTCTGAACTGGCTCAACCAGGCCCTGATGGACCTGATGGGCGGCGGCATGTGGCAACAACTGGCGCTGGTGGGTTGCTTCGTGCTGATCGGTGGCGCCTTGGGCCTGCCCACCGCCTGGTGGTCCACCTTCCGCATTGAAGAGCGCTTTGGCTTCAACAAAATGGGCCTGGGCCTGTGGCTCGCGGATGCCGTCAAAGGCGCGGTGGTCGGAGCGCTGATTGGTCTGCCCATCCTGGCACTGGTGCTCTGGCTGATGGAAGCCGCCGGTTCGACCTGGTGGCTGTGGGCCTGGGGCGTGTGGATGGGGTTCAACCTGCTGATGCTGGTTTTTTACCCCACGCTGATCGCGCCACTGTTCAACAAATTTGAGCCATTGCAAGACGAGGCCATCAAGACCCGCGTCAATGCGCTCATGGCCCGCTGCGGCTTCGCGGCCAGCGGTTTTTTCGTGATGGACGGCAGCAAGCGCAGCGCCCATGCCAACGCGTACTTCACGGGCTTTGGCGCGGCCAAGCGGGTGGTTTTTTTCGACACACTGCTCAAGCAGCTGGCCCCCGGCGAGATCGATGCCGTTTTGGCCCATGAGCTGGGGCACTACAAGCGCCGCCACATCGTGCAGCGCGTGGTGCTGATGTTTGCCCTGAGCCTGGTGGGTTTTGCCCTGCTGGGCTGGCTCTCGACCCAAAGCTGGTTCTACACGGGCCTGGGCGTGACACCCTCTCTGGCCGAACCCAACAACGCCCTGGCGATTTTGCTGTTCATGATGGTCGTGCCGCTGTTCAGCTTCTTCCTGTCGCCCCTCATGGCCCAGCTCTCGCGCCGCCACGAGTTTGAAGCCGACGCCTACGCCATGGAAAAAGCCGACGGCAATGAGCTGGCCAGTGCCCTTCTCAAGCTCTACAAGGACAACGCCAGCACGCTCACACCAGACCCGCTCTACGTGCGCTTCTACTACTCCCACCCACCTGCCAGCGAACGCATCGCCCGGCTGCAAGGCCTGCCCGCATGAACCCCATTCACCAAAATCGCCGCGCCCTCTCGGCCACCGAAATCGTCACCCAGCTGACCCAGCTCAACGGCGAGGCAGCGCTGGGCTGGCGATTGATCGATGGCGCCATCGAAAAAACATACACGTTTCCCGATTACCACGCCACCATGGCCTTTGTGAACGCCCTGGCCTGGATCGCCCACCGCGAAGATCATCACCCCGACCTGGCGGTGAGTTATGGCCAATGCACCGTGCGTTTCAACACCCACGATGTCAAAGGCATATCGGTGAGCGACATGTTTTGCGCTGCCGCTGTCGACGCCCTCTTGAAAGACTGAATGCCATGAGCGCTATCCACACCGGTTGTTCAGCTTGAGCCGCCAGCCCAAACGATCAGCGCCCCCGCCAGCGGTCAACACCGAACTGCTGCCGGGCCTGGTGGTTGCGTCCTTCGGGCGCCATTGCCTGGTGGAAAGCCCCGACGGCGAGCGCCGCATCTGCCACCCACGGGGGAAAAAAAGCCAGGTGGTGGTGGGCGACCGCGTGCAATGGAGCACCTCCACCGATGAAGGCAGCGTGGAGAAAGTCGACGAGCGACGCAATCTGTTTTACCGGCAAGACGAGCTGCGCACCAAGTCCTTTGCAGCCAATCTCGACCAGATCTTGATGCTGGTCGCCGCCGACCCGGAATTCTCCGAACGACAACTGGCGCGCTCGCTGATCGCCGCCGAGGCACAGAACATCCCGGTGATCGTGGTGCTCAACAAGAGCGATCTGCAACCCGCCTTCGATCGCGCCTGGGCACGCCTGGAACCGTACCGCCGCATGGGCGTTGAGGTCTTGCCGCTGCGCCTGAAAGCCGAAACAGCCGCTGCCAGTGAAGCGGGCGTGGAGGAGCTGATGCAGCGACTTGAGGGCAAAACCACGCTGGTGCTCGGTCCTTCTGGCGTGGGCAAGAGCACGTTGGTGAACCGCCTGGTGCCGAATGCCCGAGCGCTCACCGGCGAAATCTCGCGTGCACTCAATTCCGGCAAACACACGACCACCAGCACCACCTGGTATTGGACCGACGACACGCGAACAACCGCTCTCATCGACTCGCCTGGCTTCCAAGAGTTCGGCCTGAACCACATCGAACCCATGCAACTGGCCCATCTGATGCCCGATCTGCGCGCCACGCTGGGCAACTGCCGCTTCTACAACTGCACCCATTTGCACGAGCCGGGCTGCTCGGTGCGCGATCAGGTGGCCAAGGCCGACGATCCGTCCAGCGAGAATGCATCGGCCATCAACGCCAACCGCTACCAAATCTACGGCGAGTTGTTCGCCGAGTTGTCTGACAAGCGCCAGTACTGACGCCTTAGCGCTTCTTGCGCTTCTTGACCGGCTTGCGGTCTCCTTTTTTCGCCTGGCGCTCTGCGTCGGCGCTGTTACCGGCCTTCAACCAGGCAGCTGAATTCTTCAGGGGTTTCCAGCGTCAAGCGCCCAATGGCATTGGTGCGGAAATCACCAATCAGAATTTCGGCGCACTTCTGCGGATCGACCCGCCCGCCACTGGTCAGCGCGCTGCGCTTTCGGCCCACCTCTTCGAGCAGGTCTTCGTCTTTGGTCTGTGCAATCGTTTCGGGCGCCATGCCCAGCTTGTACCGCGCATCGAGCTCCGCGCCGTAAGCACGCTTGATCTTGTCCATCAACTCCAGCGCCACTTCCTGCTCGTCGTAGGCGTTTTTGCCCACCGCGCCGCTGGCCGCCAGGTTGTAGCCACTTTCGGGCACCACGATGCGCGGCCAAAGCATGCCGGGCGTGTCGTACAGATAGAAGTCGTCGGCCAGCGCAATGCGCGATTCGGTGCGGGTCACGCCGGCCTCATCGCCCGTCTTCGCCGCGCGTTTGCCCTTGAGCGTGTTGATCAGCGTGGACTTGCCCACGTTGGGAATGCCACAAATCAGCACACGCATGGGTTTCACCATGCCACCGCGCAGGGGCGCGAGCTCGTGGCAAGCCGCAATGATGGCGCGGGCGGGCGAGGTTTCGCTGGCGTCCAGCGCGATGGCGCGGGTGTTGGGCTGGGCGTTGTAGTGGGCCAAGCCAGAGTGCCGTGCGCGCCGGGTCTGCCATGTCTTGCTTGTTCACGACCTTGAGCGTGGGCCGCCCCGCCGTGAGTTCGGCCAACAGCGGGTTGGCGCTGGAGCCAGGCAGTCGGGCGTCCAGCATCTCGATCACCACATCAATTTCCTTGACTCGCTCGGTGATCGCCTTGCGCGTGAGGTGCATGTGGCCCGGAAACCATTGGATGCTCATCGTCTTGTCTTCATTTCAAATGTCATGCCCCGATTGTGCGCTGCCTAAGAGAGCGTTGATCTGTTCTGCGCGAGTGCGCGTGCCTGCACTCGGAATGGATGCGAGGCGCAAGCCACAGCCACAGCCCGGGCCATGGCGAGGATACGGCTGGCCGCGGGCCACCTGAGCGCAGAAGGCGAACTCGGCGTGTGCATCCATCAGCCCTTTCCAAAGCGCAGTGGCCATGCATGGACAATACGGCCCATGTGCATCAACTGCTTTCACCGCCACCTCTTCCCCTGGGCGCTCGACACCGTTTGCGGCCTGCCCATGGTCACCCGCATGCGCCAGAAGGTGGTTCCGCAAGCGTTTGGCCATGTGCTGGAAATCGGCATCGGCACCGGTCTGAACATGCCCCACTACGACGTGCACAAGGTCACCCGCATCACCGGCCTGGACCCGGCGCTGGAACTGCAACCCAAAGCGCGCAAACGCATCGATGCCTCCGGGATTCCGGTGGAGTTGATCGGCCTGTCGGCCGAGACCATTCCTTTGCCCAGCGCGCACTTTGACAGCGCAGTGGTCACCTACGCCCTGTGCAGCATTCCCGACACCGCTCTCAGCGCTTCAGGAGATTCGCCGCGTATTGAAGCCGGGCGCACCCTTGCTGTTCTGTGAACACGGTTTGTCGCCCGATGCCAGCGTGGCACGGTGGCAAAACCGCTTGCAGCCCCTGTGGGGCTCCATGGCCGGTGGATGCCACCTGAACCGCGACATACCTTCCATGGTGCAGGCCGGAGGCTTCCGGCTGGTCGAGCTGGAACAGGGCTATGTGGCAGGCCCCAAACCTTGGACTTTCCACAGCTGGGGCGAAGCGCAGGCGCTGCCTGCCTAACTGCTGCAAGTTGTCCCAAGAATCACTGGACAAGCTTGTGCATAACCCGGGAGAAGCCTTGTACCGGCGCTGCAAGCCCTTGAATTTATTGGGTATTCAACGAACTGCCCGCATAACAGGCAATTGAAAACCGCCCATCAGGCGTCGTGATGCACTGGCTCAAAAGCCGCGCGACCCAGGCGTGCCGGTGAGGTGTACTCCTCGCGATAGACCTCGAAAGGCATGGTGTCACCCTCCTCAATGGCACGCTGGTCTTCCAGCGATTTCGCCGCCATCGCTTCGTATCGGGCTTGCTGCGGCGCGCTCCACGGCATGGCCAGCAATCGCTGGTGCGTTTGAAGGGATTGCGCACGCACGAACGAGACGAAAGAATCGCCATGCTCGCTTTGCACCGCTGCCAGCACCCTTGCCGAGGGCAGCGTGTCAGGAGCAGCCAAAGCGCGCGCCCGCCTGAGCCACGGCCTGCACATGGGCATCAACCCCTTGCGCCGCGTCCATCGCTTTCGCGATGGGCATCAGGCTGGCGATGATCTCGGTGCCCCATTGGGTCAGGCTCACGCTTTCCCCATGGCGCGACAGCCGCAAACCGGGCTCGCGTCCGCGGGACGCGGTGAGCTGCTGGTTCTGCGTGATTTCATGAATCTCGTCGGGCGTGTCGGGTGGGCTCTCGCTGAGCAAGCAATGCATCAGAAACACGTCCAGGAAGCGCAGCGTGGGCGCAGCGATACCAATGGTCTCAAACGGGTTCAAATCCAGCAGACGCACCTCCACATATTCCACACCCCGCTCGCGCAGAGCATGCAGCGGCCGCTCGCCAGGGCGGATCACCCGCTTGGGCCGGATCGTGCCGTAGAACTCATTTTCGATCTGCAGCAGTGTGGTCGCCAGCTGGTTGTAGTCGCCGCCGGGATTGCGAATGCCGATCGCCTCGTAGGCGGGCCATGGGCGCGTCAGCGCATCGTGCAACGAGGCCGCATAACCTTCCAGCCCGTTGTAGCTCACGCCCAGCGTGGCCTGGGCATCGCTCTGGTAGCCCAGGCGTCCCATGCGCAGCGTGGTGCCATAGGGCTTGTAAAAGCTGCCGCCTCGGCCCAGGGGCTGGAGATCGTGCTCACGCCCAGCCAGAAAGGTCGAACACACCGCTGGGGAAGCGCCAAAGAGCGCCAGCAACAAGAAGGCATGGCGGCGAAAGTTGCGGATCAGCGCAAAGTAACCATCGTTGTCGATGCCCGGCATGGACCAGTTGTAGTGAATGCCCGAGATGGTCTGCATGCGCCGACCATAACGGTGACCCAGGCCCATGCGATACACACTCTTGGCGCGCCCCACATTGGACGAGCCATAGCGGCCCAGCGGAATGGTCTCGTCTGTTGGCAGTCCGCAGGGCATGCTGGAGGCCCACATCATCTCGTCGCCGCTGGTCTGCCCGGGTTTGTGCAGCACCCGCGCCGTGTACTGGTGCACTTCGGTGAGCTCGGCCAGGCAGGCGTCCACACTGGCGTGCACTCCCGTGATCAATTCCAGTTGCGACTCGCTGTAGTCGGTGGTGATGTGGGGGTGGGTCAGCGCGCTGCCCAGCGCCGCAGGATGCGGCGTCAAAGCGAGCTTGCCATCGGGCTGGGAACGCAAGCTCTCTTTTTCAAGGCCGCGCTTCTGGCCACGCAGGCGATCGCCAGAAATGGCATCCAGCCGTTGTTGCAATGAAGTCATACACAGGAAACCAGAGAAGGAGGGTTGTCAGGCCCGAGGGGGTGGAAAGTTAACACGCGAGGGCCAATTCTGCTGGCTGCAGCGCCTTGCCCGCCTGTGCGTGGGCCCAATCGCTGACCGGCAACACCGAAATGGCGCCATGTGTCAGCAACCAGGCTTCGATGTGACTCACATCGTTGGTCAAGCGCAAGTCGTCAAAGGCAGACTGCGCCTCGGGGTAATGGTCGCGCAGGTAATTGAGCCACTGTTTCAAACGCCCCGAGCGGTGGCGGCGCTCGACCCGCTCCACAACGTGCGCCCAGAAAAGCCCCAGCAGCGGCACGATCTGCGACCAGCTCACCGCACCCTGCGCCTTGATCGCCAGTGCCAGGCCTGGGTTGGTGACCATGCCACGCCCGATCATCAGATCGTCGCAGCCAGTCACCTCGCGACAGCGCGCCGCATCGGCCACGCTGAATATCTCGCCGTTGGCGACCACCTTCATGGCCGGGTGCGCCATCAAGGCCGATTTGACCTCGGCGATGCGGTCCCAATAGGCGGGCGGGCGGTAGCCGTGGGCCTTGGTTCGGGCATGGATCACCAGTTCATTGGCCCCTGCCTCGGCAATGGCCAGCGCGCAACTTTCGGCCACGCTGTCGTCGTTGAACCCCAGCCGCATCTTGGCCGAGACCACCACATGCGCAGGCACAGCCTGGCGCACAGCCGAAACAATGGAGTGGATCAACGCCGGTTCGTCCAGCAACACCGCCCCCCCGCGGCTCTGGTTCACACATTTGGCCGGGCAACCGAAATTGAGGTCTACCCCGTGCGGGCTGATACCCGCCAGGCGAGCGGCGTTGTCCGCCAGACAAACCGGGTCGGACCCCAACAGTTGCACCCGCACCGGCACGCCGGCCCGGGTAAAACCGCCGTTGTGCAACTCAGGCACCACGCGGAAAAAGGCACGCTCGGGCAGCAAGGTGTCGGTCACCCGGACAAACTCGCTCACGCAACGGTCGATGCCGCCCGTGCGCGTGAGCACATCGCGCAATGTCGCGTCCAGCAGGCCTTCCATGGGCGCGAGCAAGAGGTTCATAGGGTCGGGCGTTTGGCGCGTTCGGCGCCCAAAAACGCTGGGGCGCCAACGGCGTGGCAAAGAAAGAAAGCAAGCCCGATTTTATCGGTCCGGGCGGGCAAGTGCATTTCTCAACCTTGCCCCCCCATCCAGCGTCCGGTACCATCGCCGCAATTCACACCTCAGGGAGTTCACCGATGCGCGCGTTTGTTGCCACCACGCTGGCCATTGCCATGTTCAGCGTAACGTCTGTATCCATTGGCCAAACGGCCGCTACAGATACCTCGCGTGTGGGCACGTTCAAGCAGGTCGAGGGTGAAGCCTGGGTCGGGCAGGCCGCCGAGCGCCGCGCCGCGGTCTCTGGCGAAGGTATTCAAACCAACCAGCGCATCAGCACCGGTAAAACGGGCGCTGCATCGATCACCCTCAAAGACGGCACAGTGCTCACCATGGGGCCCAGCTCCATGATGGACTTGAGCCAGTTTGAATTCAACACCACCACTCAGGACGGCAACTTTCTGCTCGACCTGATCCAGGGTTCGGTTCGTGTGGTGACCGGTTTGCTGGGCAAAGCCAACCCCGAGAAATTCAAGGTCAAGACCCCCACCTCCGTGGTCGGCGTTCGCGGCACAGATTTCATCGTTGAAACCGAAGCCGTCAACTGAGTCCACTGGCCCAATGCCAACCCTTGCCATGATGATCGCCCCCACCTGTTCCCCGCTCAGCCGCTTTGCCAACGCCATCCTCGTCGTCGCCGCGATACTGACCGTCAGCGCCTGCGCACCGGCCACCCGCGTGACCCTGCTTCCACAGGCCAACGGCCAGCCCAGCGCGGTCGTGGTGACCACGGCCAAGGGCAGTCAGGTCGTGGCCAATCCATATGAGGTGGCAGAAATCAGGAAAGATGGCGCCCTGGAACTGACGCTTACCAACGCGGCCGAGGTGGCCAAAGCGCACCCACAGCTGCTGGCCCTGCAGCCCGCAGCGCCCGAGTCCTTCGTGCTCGAGTTCGAGCCTGGCTCGTCAACCCTCACGGCCGAGTCCCAGGGGCGCTTGCCGGATGTGATCAGAGCCGCACAGGGCCGCGCCGGTGGTGAAATCGTGGTCACGGGCCATACCGACCGCCAAGGCACGCTGGAAGCCAATGACGCCTTGTCACTCCAGCGGGCCCAGGCTGTGCGCGAATTGCTGATCGGCCAAGGTTTCAAGCCCGAGCTGATCGATGCCGTGGGCCGTGGCGAGCGCGAGCCTGTGGTGCCCACGGAAGACGAAGTCGTAGAGCCCCGCAACCGCCGCGCCGAAGTGCTCGTGCGCTGATCATCGGCTCAAGGCTTTATGACCATCAGCGCCCGTGGCGTCTGAACACAACCTCACCCGCGCGCTGCGCGAGCTGATCCACAGCCAGCGCACCGCCGCTCTGGGCACATTGGACGCACAGGGAGAGGTTTTCGTTTCAAGGGTGCCCTTTGCCATCGATTCGGCCAACGGCAGCCTGATCATCCATGTGAGCGGCTTGGCCGCACACACTGGCAACCTGACCCGACACCCCCGCGCTTCCCTTTTGGTGGCGCAAAGCGAAGCGCCTGGTGAACCGGTGCACGCTCTGGCTCGCGTGTCGATCGATGTCACCGCCACAGCCTGCGCACCAGACTCCCCAGAAGCCCGTGCCTGCTCTGCCGCATACCTCGCGCGGTTTCCCGAAGCCGAACCCATGACCCAGCTGGGGGATTTCCGGTTCATGCGCCTGCAACCCTTGGGTGCCCGTCAGGTGGCCGGGTTTGGCGCCGCCCGCAGCGTGGATGCATCGACCATCGCCCAGGCGCTCGGAGCCCCCGCTTGAACGCTGCGCTCCCCGGCCTGGAAGTGCTGTTTGAAGATGCCCACATGCTGGTGCTCAACAAGCCATCGGGCCTGCTCGCCGTGCCCGGTCGAGGGCCCGACAAACAGGATTGCCTGAGCGCCCGCACGCAAGCGGCCTGGCCAGATGCCCTGGTGGTGCATCGGCTCGACATGGCGACATCGGGACTGGTGGTGATGGCCCGTGGTATCGAAGCCCAGCGAAGCCTCAGCCTCGCGTTCGAAAAGCGCAAGGTCCACAAACGCTACATGGCCGTGGTCGCAGGCCAATTGATCAATCCGTGCGAAGACAACGCCTGGCAGACGATCGATTTGCCACTGCTGCTCGACTGGCAGAACCGCCCTCGCAGCATCGTGAATCATCAAGCCGGCAAACCCAGCATCACCCGCTGGCGCCTTGCGCCCGACGCCAACGCGCCGGTTCTGCACCAAGGTATCGCCACCCGCTTGGAACTCGAACCCGTCACGGGCCGCTCTCACCAGTTGCGCGTTCACCTGCAAGCCCTTGGCCACCCCATTGTTGGCGATCCGTTGTACGCTGGCGTCGAGGCGTCTGCATCTGCCGCAAGACTGTTGCTCCATGCGCAGGCGCTGGAGTTGCCGCACCCCGACACCGGTGAGCGCATGCGCTTCGAACTGCCCTGCCCATTCTGATTGGAGAACCATGAGCCATCCCCAACACCTCACGATCCTCACTGGCGCTTCACGCGGCATGGGACTCGCCATGGCCGAACAGATGCTGTCGCCCGACCGCCTGTTGCTGTGTATCTCGCGCAATACCAACGATGCGCTGGAAGCCACCGCCAAACGGGCCAACGCGCCGCTGACCCAATGGAGCCAGGACTTGGCCGACACCGCGGGCGCTGCCAAGCGACTTCAAGTCTGGCTGCAAGCGCAGGCGCCGAAAAGCCTGGCGAGCGCCACCCTCATCAACAATGCCGGCGTGCTCACCACCATCGGGCCGCTGGAGAGCGCGCCCACCGACGGTTTGATCAATGCGCTGCGCGTGGGGCTGGAAGCGCCGATGCTGCTCACGGCCGCCTTTCTCAGAGTGACCGGAGAATGGGTGAACACTGGCTGGCGCGGGCCGCGCAAAGTACTCAACATTTCCTCTGGCCTGGGCCGCCATGCCATGGCGGGCCAGGCCTCGTATTGCGCTGCGAAAGCGGGCATGGACCATTTCACACGCGGCAGCGCGCTGGACGAAGCCGAGAAGCCCTTTGGCGCCAAGCTGGTGTCTCTCGCGCCCGGCGTGATCGACACCGACATGCAAACCCAGCTCCGGGCGGGTGATCCCGCGCAGTTTCCAGCATTGGCACGCTTCATCGGCCTCAAAGAGCAAGGCCAGCTCAGTTCGCCCGAGCAGGCGGCGAAACAGGTGCTGGCCTGGCTCGATCGACCAGACTTTGGCGCGCAGCCAGTGGCCGATGTCAGAGACTGATTCACTGTGACGAGAAGGCCGCTCATGAGCACCGAACTCTCCCGCCGCCAGTTCCACAGCGCCCTGCTCGGTTGTGCACTCGGCGCACCTGCCATATCCCGCGCCCAGAACAACAAGTCCACTGACGACTTTTGGACCCTGCTGCGCCAGGGCGGCAACATCCTGCTCATGCGCCACGCGCAGACAGAACCAGGCATTGGCGACCCGCCCAACTTCCGGGTTGGCGATTGCAGCACCCAGCGCAACCTCAGCGAGGCGGGGCGCGAGCAGGCCAGGCGGGTGGCGGCTGAATTCCAGCGCGAGGGCATTGCAGTCGATGAGGTGCGATCCAGCGCCTGGTGCCGTTGCGTGGACACCGCGGAGCTCGCGTTTGGCAGCCACACCGTCTGGGCGCCGATCAACTCCTTCTTCCAGCAAGGCAGCGGTGAGCGCCAGACCCGCACCGCGCTGGCGGCCCTGCAGCGGCACAAAGCCCCTCGCAACCTCGTGCTGGTGACCCATCAGGTCAACATCAGCGCGCTGACGGGCGACTTCACCGCCATGGGCGAGATTTTGCTGACACGTTCAGGGACGCCGACCAAGAGCCAGCTCACGGTACTGGCCCGAAAGACTTTCTGACGCGCGGCTCAATGAAGCCCTCGACGCCCAGGCGACCCCTGTGAAGCCCTGTGTAAGCCTTCGGCCTTTAACATGGCCCCTGCAGCGACCGCGAAGCGCGTGGTCGAACCCACATCAACCCACCCTCAGGAGACAAACATGAGCAGAGAAGTCGTCGTCGTGGCCGCAGCCCGCACCGCCATTGGTACCTTTGGCGGCAGCCTCAAGGATTCGCCCCCCACCGCCTTGGGCGCCCTCGTCGTCAAGGAAACGCTGGCCCGCGCCGGCGTGGACGGCAAAGATGTCGGCCACGTGGTGTTTGGCCATGTGGTCAACACCGAGCCGCGCGACATGTACCTCTCGCGCGTGGCCGCCATCGACGGCGGCTGCGCCGAAACCACGCCGGCCTACAACGTCAACCGCCTGTGCGGCTCGGGCCTGCAGGCCATCGTCAACGCCAGTCAGAGCATCTTGCTGGGCGACACCGACATCGCCATCGGCGGCGGCGCCGAGTGCATGAGCCGCGCGCCTTACGCCAGCCTGGCCACGCGTTTTGGCGCCCGCATGGGCGACACCAAGATGATCGACATGATGGTCGGCGCCCTGCACGACCCGTTCCACAACATCCACATGGGCGTCACCGCCGAAAACGTGGCCGCCAAGTACGGCATCACGCGCGAGATGCAAGACGCCCTCGCGGTGGAAAGCCACAACCGCGCCCAGCGCGCCACCGAAGAAGGCCGCTTCAAGGACCAGATCGTGCCGGTCATGCTCAAGAGCCGCAAAGGCGAAGTGAGCTGGGCCACCGACGAGCACTTCCGCCCCGACTGCAAACCCGAAGACATGGCCAAACTGAAGCCCGTTTTCGTGAAAGAAAACGGCACCGTGACCGCCGGCAACGCCTCGGGCATCAACGACGCGGCTGCGGCCGTGGTGCTGATGGAAGCCGGCGCGGCCAAGGCGCGTGGCGCCAAGGCCATGGCCCGCCTGGTGGGTTACGCCCACACCGGCCTGGACCCCAAGATCATGGGCGTGGGTCCGATCTCGGCCACCCAGGCTGTCTTGAAGAGAACCGGCTTGTCGGTCAACGACCTGGACGTGATCGAAGCCAACGAGGCCTTCGCCGCCCAGGCCTGCGCCGTGACCAAGGAACTGGGCCTGGACCCGGCCAAGGTCAACCCCAACGGTTCCGGCATTTCGCTCGGCCACCCCATCGGCGCCACCGGCGCATTGATCACGGTCAAGGCGCTGTACGAACTCGAGCGCATCCAGGGCCGCTATGCGTTGGTGACCATGTGCATCGGCGGCGGTCAGGGCATTGCCGCGATCTTCGAGCGGGTCTGACCTCGTCAAAAGCCGCCCAAACGCGATAAATGTGGCGATTTGGGCGGCTGATGCACCCCGCCTGCGGAACCATGGGTTGAACTTCGGTATCGGAAGGTACACAGTTCATGTTGAGCTGTATGGATTGCAAGAGGAGATCAAGCCATGTGGAAACGACTAGCGGCGGTGTGGGCAGTGGTCAAGGGCGACGCCCTTCGGCTTTGGTACGCGATGGGGCATCCCGATTCGCCACCCTGGCTCAAAGCGGGCGCAGCCGCGATGGCGTTGTACCTGATCTCGCCCATCGACCTGATTCCTGATGTGTTGCCGGTCATCGGTGTGATGGACGACCTGATCCTCATTCCTTTGGCCATGCGTTGGTTGCTGGCGCAACTGCCCAGCCACATCCGCCAATACGCCGACGAGCGCAGCAAGGGTGGCAGTGGCACACGCCGAGCATCCCGACCTGCCGACGAGGTGCGCGGCGGCAAGTCCCGCCTGCGCTGACCCGCCAATCAATCGCCCTGGAACCCACCCCGGCGGTAAGTCAGCACCAAGGTATCGCGCCAGCCCAGTTCGCCCTCTTCCAGCGGCTGTATGGGCGTGCTTTCATGGATCACGCGCGCGTCATCAAGCAACAAAAGTGACCACGCCTCGCGCAACGTGAAGCGCTGCCCATTCGGGCCTTCCGCTTCAAAAACCCGGCTTTCACCACCTTTGATCCGGTGGCGAGCGACCATGAACACCGCCACCAGGTCCACGCCATCGCGATGCGCACCCTCGGGCGTGGGCCGGCCAATGCCGTCGGTGGTGTCGATGCGAAACGGATGTGCCTCGACAAACCAGGGACGCTCGCCATGCAGGGCCGATGCTGCCATCCCCACGCCGGTCAGCAATCGCTGCCACACTGGCATCGCCACCACAGCCGCGTCCATGGGCTCAAACCAGCGCTGCATGCCGCCGTGCAGCGCGTTGTATTGCAGAGGTTGCCAGTGGGCGCGGTGAGGTACCAGGGTCGCAGATGCGCCCTCAACGACAAAGCAACTGTGGCGCCGGCGCCGATAGCGGCCGCCATCTTTCAGGTATTCGTCGTTGGGAAGATCGTCCCAGCTGGTGTGCAGTTTTTCCAGGTCAGCAGGCTCGGCGCTCAACCAGTCCCCCACGTCGCTCGCATTCAGCAACGCGAATCCGCGTTCCTTCAACGCATGGTCGCGCTCGGTCAATGGCATGTAGGGTGGTCGGAATTCACTGGTCGTCATGGGCGCCCAGTGTAGCGACCGGCACAGCCCTCTTGAGCAGCATCGGATACACCCGCTCATGAAAACACCGTTTTCTGCGTTGGATCAAACGAGATGCACGGCGAGGCTGTCAAGCTGGCAACAGCCATTCCGGAATGCCTGTTGCGTTCAACGGGTGGCGACGATCAGGAGCCAGCAATGAAAACAGCCGAATGGGGCGACCACTTGTCGCTGGGGTTTGAACCCATGGATGGCGTTCACCGCGAATTCATCGAATTGCTCGCCCGGGCACAGGAGGCGAGTGACAGCGCCATCGCCGACAGCTGGCAGACGGTGATCGAACACACCGAAAGCCACTTCGCCCGCGAAGACCAGTGGATGCGGCAATCGAACTTTGCCACTGCAGACAACCACATGTTGCAACACCGCGTGGTGCTGAGAGTGATGCGTGAGGGCCTTGTTTGCGCCCGGGGCGGCCAATATGCCACGGTTCGAGAAATGGCCAACGAATTGGCCACCTGGTTTGCCAAACACGCACAATCGCTGGACGCAGCATTGGCCTTGCACATGCGGCGCGAACCAGCACTCACCGCGCGTTGACCTTTGGACCTAGACGGCCAAAAACCCTTCAATGTGTCGGGGTAAACCATGTGATCGATATATAGGTCGCTGGTTATATTGGCTTGCACTAGAGGAGACACCCATGGCCCAAGCCATCAACGCCAGCGCCGAGTCAGACGACGCGCCCGACAACAGAGAACCATCCCAGGCAGAGGAGCCCGAAACACAGGAAGAACCTCACTACGGGCCTTCGGTGTTCGCGCTCAAACTGGCCCAGCTCAAGCCTTCAGACCCGTTGAACTGGTTGAGGCTGGGTTGGGCAGACTTCAAGCGTTGCCCACGCATCGGCCTGTTTTATGGACTGTGTTTTTTCGCCATGGGTCATGCGCTGTTGGCCGTGTTTCAACACGCGCCGGCCTACGTGCTGGCGCTGAGCGCCGGATTTCTTTTGATGGGCCCCTTCCTCTGCCTGGGGCTGTACGACGCCAGCAAGGCCATGCAAACCCACAGCCACCGCCCTTCACTGCGAGCCTCGCTGCTGGCATGGCGCCCGACCAAGGGCACCATGGGCATTTTTGCTGGCGTGCTGCTGATTCTGGAGTTGCTGTGGGGCCGCGCCTCGCTCGTGGTGTTCGCAGTCGCGTTCAACTCCATGCCGTCCAGCGAACCCCTGCTGACCCAGTTGATGGACCCCGAAAACCTTGGCTTCGTGATCACCTACCTGGTGGTGGGCGGCGTCTTTGCCACGATCATTTTTTTCACCAGCGCCATCTCGATTCCAATGATCATGGACCGTCAGACCGACGCTGTGTCGGCGGGCCTCACCAGCATTCGCGCGTGTCTGCAAAACCCTGGCGTGATGTTCATCTGGGGCGCACTGATCACAGTGTTGATCGTCCTGGCGATGCTGCCCGTGTTTCTCGGGCTGCTCATCGTCGGCCCCTTGATCGGGCATGCCACCTGGCATGCCTACCGTCACATCGTGCCCCAGGAGGGATAAAGCCCCCACGCTCCGCCGCTGCGCGGGTCGCTGCCCCCCGAGGGGGCTGATTCGCCTTGGGGCGGCCCGGCGGTGAATCTCTCGCCCCCGCGCTCCGCCGCTGCGCGGGTTGCTGCCCCCACCGAGGGGGCTGATTCGCCTTGGGGCTGCCCGGCGGTGAATCTCTCGCCCCCACGCTCCGCGCGCGGCTCGGTGCTTCAGGCGTTCACGTTCACCACCAAACGCCCGCGCACCTGACCGGCCAGAATCTGCGGACCAGCGTTCAAGGCCTCGGCCAAGCCGATCTCCTGGGTGATCGATTGCAGCTTGCTGCGATCCAGATCGCGGGCCAGTTGTTGCCAGGCAGCTTCGCGTTTGGCCAGTGGCGCCATCACGCTATCGATGCCATAGAGCGTGACACCGCGCAAGATGAATGGGGCAACCGAGGCCGGGAAATCCATGCCCTGCGCCAGGCCGCACGCAGCCACGGCGCCGCCATAGCGTGTGCTGGCGCAGGCATTGGCCAGCGTGTGGCTGCCCACCGAGTCGACCACGCCGATCCAGCGCTCTTTTTGCATCGGCTTGCCCGCGGCGCTCAGTGTGTTGCGATCGATCACTTCCGCTGCACCCAAGCTCTTGAGGTATGCCGTTTCCTCCAGGCGCCCGGTGGAAGCAACCACTTTGTGGCCCATCGCCGCCAGCAACGTGATGGCCACGCCGCCCACGCCACCGCCGGCGCCGGTGACCAAAACCTCGCCATCACCAGGCTTCACGCCGGCGGCTTCCCAATGGCGCTGCAAAGCTTGCACGCAAAGCATGGCTGTGTAGCCTGCCGTGCCCAGCGCCATCGCATCGCGTGGGCTCAAGCCTTCGGGCAAGGCCACCAGCCAGTCACCCTTGACCCGCGCCATCTGCGCCAGACCGCCCCAATGGCCTTCGCCCACCCCAAAGCCGTTCAGAAGCACTTTGTCGCCAGCTTTCCAGCGCGGGTGGTCGCTGGCGGTGACCGTGCCCGCGAAATCGATACCGGGCACCAGCGGAAAGCTGCGCACCACGGGCGCCTTGCCGGTGATGGCCAGACCGTCCTTGTAGTTGATGGTCGACCAGTCCACCTTCACAGTCACATCGCCGCTGCTGGGCAACTGGGTCTCGTCCAGCTCGGTCAGGGCACAGGTGTATCCGGCTTCTTCAGTCTTGTTGACCAACAGGGCTTTGAACATTCAGTTGTCTCCTCGGGATTGAACAGTGGCGCCATCGCGCCACAAGATGGAAAGTAACCACCAGCCCAACAGGGCATTGCCCAGGGCCAGCAGGGTAAGCACAACCAGCAGCACACCTGTTGGCTGCACCAGATGCAACCACCAGGCCAGCCCGGACGACAGCGCGTTGAAGGCCAGCATCAGCCAGAACAACCCACGCTGCGGTTGCCACACGCGATCAATAGCGCGGCGGAGTGGATGGACATTGGAAGGCATGCCCCATTGTGCCGCGCTCGGCTAAGCGCCCGCTTCCTGCTCCTGCAAAAGGCGCCACATGACCTTGCCGCTACCGCTCTTGGGCAAGGCCTCGACAAACTGCACCACCCTCGGGCACTTGTAGACCGCCATGTTTTCTCGGCACCAGTCCACGATCTCCTGCTCGCTCACCTGACCCCGCGCCTCGGCCCGCAACACCACCACCGCCTTGACGCTTTCGCCCCGGTATTCATCCTGGGTTCCGATGATGCAGGCCTCGGCAATCGCCGGATGGCGGAACATCAAGGCCTCGACCTCGGCGGGCCATACCTTGAAACCGCTGGCATTGATCATGCGTTTCAAGCGGTCGGTGATGAAAAAGTAGCCATCTTCGTCCACCCGCCCCAGATCGCCTGAGCGGAAATAGCGCTGGCCCTGGAAGTCCACAAAAGCCGCTTCGGTCGCGTCAGGCCGCTTCCAGTAGCCCTGGAACACCGAGGGCCCGCGCATGATGATTTCACCCGCTTCACCCATCGGCATTTCTTTCAGCGTATCGGGGTCGATCACATGCGACTCCACCCCCATGAAAGGCACGCCCAGACACTGCTGCTTGGGCGCGTCAGGCGGGTTGCTGTGCGAAGGTGCTGCGGTTTCTGTGAGGCCATAGCCCTCGCAAAATTTCAACCCATAAACGTCCAGCAGGCGCTGTGCGACAGCCTGGGGCATGGCCGCACCGCCGCCTCCGATGTAGCTCAGACTGGAAAGGTCGTATTGCGCGAAATTCGGGCTGGCCAGCAGGTCGATCACCATGGTGGGAATATTGGTCCAGTTGCTCACGCGCCATTTGGAAATCAGGCGTCCGGCCAGATCGCGGTCCCAGCGCGGCATGAGCACCAAAGTGGCGCCCAGGTAGAGGCCGGTATGCATGCCGGTGACCATGCCTGTGATGTGAAACAGTGGCACGACCACCAGAGCCACCGTTTCCGCGCTGCCATTGCCCCAGACAGCGCCTGCTACGGCGTTGTGCATCATGGTGGCGTGGGTGTGCATACACCCTTTGGGCAAACCGGTGGTGCCACTGGTGTAGGGCAAGACACACAGGTCATCAGGGCCACGGTCATGGGCGCCCAGCCCGGTGGCAGCGCCCATGGCCTCTTGCCAGTCGCTGACGGTACCCACCGACATCTCTGGCTGCGGGTGGCGCGACTCGAGCCAGGGCTTCCAGACCTCGGGCACATCCGCCCCCGGGCCCACCGCATCGCTGTAGTGGCTCACCAGCATGTGCCTCAGGCGTTGCGCTTCGGGCAAAGCCTCGCTGGCCTTGTTCAACTCGCCCGCCAGATCGGCCGCGCAGATCGCAACCCGAGCGTCGGGATCTGTGATGTAGTGTTTGAGCTCTTCGGCCCGGTTCATGGGATTGACCGGCACGACGACCGCGTTCGCTCTGAGAATGCCGTAATAGGCGGCCACCCACTGGGGTGCGTTCTGCATCAGCAGGATCACGCGGTCGCCCGCCTGCACGCCATGGGCTTGCAAATGCGCCGCCACCGATTCGGCTTGTCGCTGCAATTCGCGATAGCTCAGGCTCTGATCGAAAAACACAAGGGCCGGCTTGTTGGGAAAGCGCTGGGCGCTGACCACCAGGTTGAACCACAGCGAAGTCTGGGGCGTGTGGATGCTGTGTGGCAGGCGCTTGGGCCAAAAGCGGTGGTGCGAACTTTCGGGCACGGTGGGGGCCTGATCGGCAGAATTCATCGTGTGGTCTCCAATGTTTTTGTCAGCGTCCCGAAGGAGGATACGTTTGCACTTGCGCATCCGTCCATAGGCCGTGTCGCACCCGAGACCGGCAAACCCGGAGGCGCTTGGCATGAAAGCTGCTGTAAGTTTTGCAAGGGTGTTTTTGTGGACTTCACCATGCCATCATGCGTTTTTTGCATGGCGATCCCACGTAAACCCCGATGCAACAAACTGTTCTGCACGCATAAAGTGCATGGGTGCCCAAAACGTGCTCCACCTCGGTGCACGCGAGAGCAGTCAACAACCCTTGCTATATCTATTGGAGTAAGTCGAATATGAAATTGAAGTCCTTGAATCTGTCCCTGGCAATCGCCGCCGCCGCTGTCGCCACGGTTTCCCTGCCAGCCCACGCCGCCAGCAAGACGGTTGATGCCATGAAGGCTCGCGGCGAACTGGTCTGCGGCGTCAACACCGGTCTGGCTGGCTTTTCCCAAGCCGACAGCAGCGGCAACTGGTCCGGTCTGGACGTTGACTATTGCAAGGCCGTTGCCGCAGCCGTTCTGGGCGACGCCAACAAGGTCAAGTACGTGCCCCTGAACGCACAGCAGCGCTTCACCGCCTTGCAGTCTGGCGAGGTAGACATCCTTTCGCGCAACACCACCGGCACCCTGTCGCGTGATGCCTCCCTGGGCCTGCACTTCGTGGGCACGAGCTTCTACGACGGTCAGGGCTTCATGGTCAAAAAAGGCAAAGTCAAGAGCGCCAAGCAGCTCAACGGCGCCGCCGTTTGCGTGCAGTCCGGCACGACCACCGAGAAAAACCTGACCGACTTCGCCCGCGCCAACAAGATCAAGATCACGCCTGTGGTCTTCGAAAAAGTTGAGGCCGCTACTGGCGCTTACTTCTCTGGCCGTTGCCAGGCCTACACCACCGATGCTTCCGGCCTCGCTTCTACCCGCTCCAAAGAAGCGAAAAACCCAGCCGAACACGAAATCCTGCCCGACCTGATCTCCAAAGAGCCCCTGGGCCCCATGGTTCGCCGTGGTGACGACGAGTGGCTGGCCATCAACAAGTGGGTGCTCTACGGTCTGATCGAAGCCGAAGAGTACGGCATCAAGCAAGGCAACGTCGAAGCCATGAAGAAGAGCACCGACCCACAGGTCGGCCGTATGCTCGGTGTCACCGAAGACTTGGGCAAGCACCTGGGCCTGGACAAGGAATGGCTGGCCCGAGCCATCACGGCAACCGGCAACTACGGCGAGATCTTCGAGCGCAACGTGGGCCCCAAGACGCCACTGAACCTGCCACGCGGCAAAAACAACCTGTGGACCAACGGTGGTTTGATGTACGCACCTCCCCTGCGTTGATCTGACTTGATCGGCCAGAACTGGCACAAATACCCTCGGAACATTCGGGGTGTGTTTGTGCCGGTTTTTTTTACGCTTGTGATTCCACACCAATCACCTATGGAAGCTTTCCTCCCATGATCGAAGCTCGACCAGTCCCCAAAAAGAAAACCCGCTCCATTTCGTGGAACAGCCGCGAAGGCCGCAGCGTCATTTACCAAATCGTGGCCATCGCATCGATCGCCGGATTCCTCTGGCTGCTCGTCACGAACACGCTGGAGAACATGCGGCGCCGCGGCATTCAAAGCGGCTACGACTTCATGTCCCAACCGTTTGGTTTCGACGTCAGCGAAACCCTCATCCCGTACGACGTGATGAGCACCTACTGGACCGCCTTCGGCATCGGTCTGGCCAACACGCTCAAAGTGGCCCTCATCGGCATTGTCCTGGCCACACTGCTGGGAACGCTGCTGGGCATCGGTCGCTTTTCCACCAACTTCCTGGTGCGCAAGATCTGTTATGTCTATGTCGAGATTTTTCGCAACATACCCGTCTACCTGCAACTGCTGATCTGGTACATCGTCTTCACCGAAACGCTGCCGGCATTCGACGATGCCTGGGAATTCGGCAGCACCTTCCTCAGCAAGGGCGGCTTCGCTTTCCCCTGGCCGGTCTGGAAGCTTGGACAGTCGCTGGCCTTGATCGGCGTTCTGCTGGGTCTGGTCGGCAGCTACTTTTACGCACAAAGCGCACGGCGCCACTTTGACAAGACGGGCCAACCCCGCCCCGTGCTGCCTGTGAGCTTGGCCATCATCATCGGTCTGGCACTGCTGGGCTGGCTGGCCGGTGGGGCGCCCATGGAGTGGAGCTTGCCCGAAAAAGGCATTTTCCAGGTCGAAGGTGGCGCAAAGTTCAGTCCGGAATTTCTCTCGCTGCTGGTTGGCCTGGTGCTCTACACCGCCTCCTTCATCGCAGAGATCGTGCGATCGGGCATTGCCTCGGTATCGCTGGGCCAACATGAAGCCGCCGCTTCACTCGGCCTGAGCAAGTCCCTGGCCATGCGTCTGGTGGCGCTGCCGCAAGCGTTGCGCGTGATCATCCCGCCACTGACCAGCCAGTACCTCAACCTGACCAAGAACTCGTCACTCGCCGTGGCCATTGGTTACCCCGACCTGGTGTCGATTGCGAACACCTCGCTGAACCAGACCGGTCGCGCCATTGAAGCCTTGTCCATCGTGATGGCGGTTTACCTCACCCTTTCCCTGATCACAGCACTGCTCATGAACTGGTTCAATGCCAGCTCAGCGATCCAGGAACGTTAAGCGGACACACCATGCAAGATACTTTCCAACCCATTGCACCCCGTGCCATTCCAGGAAACAACAGCGGCGCTGTGGTCTGGCTGAAAACCAACCTGTTCTCCAGCCCCCTCAACAGCATCATGACCCTGATCATGCTGTCTGCTGTGGTCTTTGCCTTTTCCAAGGCCGCAGGCTGGAGCATCACCAACGCCGTGTTCGGCGCCGACCTGGTGGCCTGCAACGAAGCGCGCGGCCTCGGCGCGTGCTGGGGCGTGATCGCCGAGAAGGGTCGCTTGATCCTGCTGGGCCTCTACCCTCAGGAAGAACAATGGCGTCCAGTGACCGCCACCGGCCTGATGCTGGCCGTGGTGGGACTGAGCTGCATGCCCAACTTCTGGAACAAGTCGCTGCTGGTCATGTGGCCCGTCATGCTCGCCATCTATTTCACCTTGATGAAGGGCGGCGTCTTCGGCCTCACCGAGGTGTCGACAGACCAATGGGGCGGCCTGCCATTGACGGTGATGCTGACCGTGATCGCCATGACGCTGGCCTTCCCGCTGGCGATCATGGTGGCCCTTGGGCGGCGCTCCCAGATGCCCGCGATCCGGACGCTGTGCACCCTGTATGTCGAGTTGATCCGCGGCGTGCCCCTGATCACCATTTTGTTCATGGCTTCGTTCATGCTGCCCCTGTTCATGCCCGCTGGCACCAACATCGATGTCTTGATCCGGGTGGTCGTGGGCATCACGCTGTTCTCTGCCGCCTACATGGCAGAGGTGATCCGCGGTGGCCTGCAAGCCTTGCCCAAGGGCCAGACCGAGGCGGCAGCCACCTTGGGCATGACCTTCTGGCAAACCCAGGGCAAGATCGTGCTGCCCCAGGCACTGACCACCGTGGTCCCCTCGCTGATGAACACCTTCATCGGCATGTTCAAGGACACCTCGCTGGTCACCATCGTGTCGCTCTACGACCTGACCGGTGCCGTTGGCCTGGCGCTGAACTCCGATGCCGACTGGCGTCCTTTCAAGATGGAAGGCCTGTTTTTCATCGCCGCCATCTACTTCGCTTTCTGTTTCGCCATGTCGCGCTACAGCCTGTGGGTCGAGAAACGCACCGCTGTGAGCAAGGTCCGCTGAGCGGTCCGATCAACTGCACTTCCAATTGATTTGAATAGAAAGACTCACATCCATGAGCAACCAAGAAGCACCCATCATCAAGTTCGAGAATGTCAACAAGTGGTACCCCAGCAATGGCTACCACGTGCTGCGGGACATCAACCTTGACTTCGCCAAAGGCGAAAAGGTCGTCATCTGCGGCCCATCGGGCTCCGGCAAATCCACGCTGATCCGCTGCGTCAACGCGCTCGAGGAATACCAGGAAGGCAAGATCACCGTGGACGGCACCGTGGTCGGTGACGACGTCAAAGGCGTGGACCGCGTGCGCCGCGAAGTCGGCATGGTGTTCCAGCAGTTCAACCTGTTCCCCCATCTGACCGTGCTGGAAAACCTGATCCTTTCGCCCACCTGGGTGGCCAAGATGCCGCGCAACGAAGCGATTGAAAAGGCCATGGCCCAATTGGAGCGTGTGCGCATCGCCGAGCACGCCGACAAGTACCCGCTGCAGCTCTCCGGCGGTCAGCAACAGCGCGTGGCCATCGCGCGCTCACTGTGTCTGACGCCCAAGATCATGCTGTTTGATGAGCCCACCTCGGCGCTCGACCCCGAGATGATCAAGGAAGTGCTGGACGTGATGATCGGCCTGACCGATCAGGGCATGACCATGCTCTGCGTGACCCACGAAATGGGCTTTGCCAAAGCCGTGGCCGACCGCGTGATCTTCATGGACCAGGGCCAGGTGGTGGAGCAGAACACCCCGGAAGAGTTCTTCAACAACCCGCAGAACGAGCGCAGCAAGGACTTCCTGTCGAAGATTCTCGGCCACTGACGACGGATTGCCTCCGGGCACCGAAAAAGCCGCGCAGGCCTTTGGGTTTGGGCGGCTTTTTTCATCGCTTTGGGTAAGAATTTTTCAAGGGACGCGACCCACCGGTACCGCACACCGGAGAAAGCCATGCCCACCATTGCCCGCGCCGCCTTGCTGACCGTCTTCTCGGCTTCGGCCCTGACTTGCGCGCATGCGACCTCAAAGGTCCAGTGCGAAGCACGCTCAGGGGCCAAGCCCCCGGCGGTCGTGGAGCTCTTCACCTCGGAAGGCTGCAGCTCCTGCCCACCCGCCGACCGATGGCTGTCGACGCTGAACGGCCAACCCGAACTGCTGCCACTGGCTTTCCACGTGAACTACTGGGACCGTCTGGGCTGGCAAGACCGGTTTGCCACCCCTGCCAACACGGCGCGCCAACACCAGATACGCAACGTGCAAAACGGCCAATACGTCTACACCCCACAAGTTGTGCTCAACGGACAGGACCACCGAGGGTGGTACCGACAATCCCCCGGCCAAGTGACCAATGCCGCCCGGGCGGCATTGGTCACTGCCCCTACGCTACAACTCAATCGGGACGGTAACCGGGTGACCGCCACAGTAGGCCCGAGCGCCGATGCAGCTTCGTTCGCTGGCTACTGGGCTGTTTTGCAAGACGGTCTGACCAGCAAGGTCACACGCGGCGAGAACGCCGGCGAAACACTGACCCACGACCACGTGGTCAGCCTGTACCAGCCCGTGGCGGCCTGGTCGCCAAGGCTGGCCCAGCAGTGGCAATTGAGCTTGCCTGAAGGCCCGCAATTCGATGCGCTCCGCGTGGCGTTCATCGTGACGCTCCCCGACCTGGTGCACCCGGTGCAGGCGGTCGTCTTGAGTTGCAAGGGCT
Source organism: uncultured beta proteobacterium (assembly GCA_963698635.1). Taxonomy (GTDB): domain Bacteria; phylum Pseudomonadota; class Gammaproteobacteria; order Burkholderiales; family Burkholderiaceae_C; genus Hydrogenophaga. The sequence goes on along the minus strand of CAVORS010000011.1, from coordinate 80,143 downwards.
GATGAGCCTCACTTTGCCCTCGAACGCCAGGCCAGCCGATACAACCCCAGCCACACGAGGGCCAGCGCCAAATAGTTGACGATCATGAACCCGGGCCGGTTCCACGCCATTCCGTCGAAACCCCAATACGTGATCGGATACAGCACGGGCGACGGGAAAAATTCCGCTGAATGGGTGAACACATCCACTGCGATGTGCAGCCACCACCCCAGCAGCGGCAACCAGAAAGCCCCACGCAGCCACCAAACCAGCGCCGTCACAACCGATGCAGACAACGCACTGTGCATCACACAGTGCAAGTGATGGGCCCAAAGCCTCACGGTTTCGGGCATGTTGGGTTCCTGACCCGGTGAGGCCATGGCGTATTGCCACCAATCGGCGCTGGACAGTGCAAAAACTGCCCAACCGGTCACCGGGAGCATGTGAACCAGATCGGGCAATACAGACAAGCCCACAAACCACACCCAAACCGAACGCTGGGGTCGATACCCTGGCGTCAATGCCACAGCGGCAGCACCTGCCCAAAGTCCGTGCGCCAGGATGTCCATGCCAGTGGCTCCACGCCAGCAGCCTACTTGGCCGGCTGTATCTCGGTCACCACCATTTTGCCGCCTTCATCGATCACCACAAAACGCACCTTGTCACCCACCGCGACCTTGTCCAGCATGGCGGGATCTTTCGCGGTGAACACCATGGTCATGGGGGGCATGTCCAGATTCTTGATTTCTCCGTGTTTGATGGTGAGCTTGCCCGTGTCTTTGCTGACCTTGCGTATCTCGCCATCAGACATCTCGGCCATGGGTGTGCCGGGCGCTGCAGACGCCGTTTGCGCCGAAGCTGGCAGGCTGATGGTCAAAGGCATGGCGACCAGTGCGGCCAAGGCCATCGTTTGCAGGGAAAGGGGTTTCATGTTCAGGATCCTTCAGGTGTAACTTTGATAAACAGTGGATGTGCCGTCGCGGGCGACGAGCAAAACATCGTATGGATCTTTGCGCCCACCGTACTCGGGGCCATCCATGCCAGGTGTTCCCACGGGCATGCGCGGCACCGACAAGCCCAGGGCCTTGGGCCGTTCTTTCAACAGGCGATGCATCTCGCGGCGGGCACATGGCCTTCGATGACATAGCCGTCAACCAGCGCGGTATGGCAAGAGCCGAGCGACTCGGGCATGCCCAGGCGGCGGCGCATGGCGGTGTTGCCAGTATCAAAGGCCTGGGTGCGAAAGCCGCTTCTTTTCGAGGTGTGCGATCCAGTCTTTGCAGCAGCCGCAGTTCGGGTCTTTCCAGACCTGCACCACAGGCGCAGCGGCTTGCGCCATGGCCCAGCCGGGCAGGCAGGCACCCAAAGCGAGCAGCGCCAGATGGCGACGACTCAGTTCGTGACATTCATTGTTCGTGATCAGTGTGTCCATCATTTTTCGGCTCCTGCGGTTGGTGTCACAACAATCTTGCCGACCATGCCGGCTTCAAAATGACCCGCGATCAAACAGGCGAAATCGAACTCACCGGGCCGGTTGAAGGTCCAGATGATCTCGCCTGTTTTGCCTGCGGGAACATGGGCCATGTAAGGCTCATCGTGCTCCATATTGGGGAAGCGCTTCATCAAGGCCGCGTGCTCGGCCAGCACGGGTGCCGTGCCCAGCACCATCTCGTGCAACACCTGACCGGTGTTGCTCAGGCGGATGCGCAAGGTGTCGCCCTCTTTGACTTCGATGCGATCGGGTGTGAAGCGCATGTTGTCGGCCATCTTCACTTCAATGGTGCGCTTCACCGCTTTGGCGTCGCCACCAATGCCCCATTCCTTTTGCTCCATCTTCACAAGCGATGAGGTCTTCTTGTGGGTCTCGTCACCATGAGCGAACGCGGGCGCTGCGCCGAGAAGCATCAGGGCCAGCAAGAGAGGGTGCAAGGCGGGTTGTTTCATGAAGAGGTGTTTCTGGTTGGCGCAATGGGTTGAGGGCTGGGCGGTCAGGCCCATCGGTCAATGTTTGTGATGGCCTTTGGGCTTGACGGCCGAGGCATTCGCAGGCGAGGGCTTTTCGGGCATGGCGGCGGCTTTGTTGTGCAGCCCTGTCACGGGTTGCCCATTGGCCTTCGTCTCTGACTGGAACCTTGCCGGCTCGGCCAATGGGCCGTTGTACTCAAACGCCGAGGTGCCCGGCGGGTGCTTGTATGCCCCCGGGTCGCTGTAGTCACCCGGCTTCTGGTCCTTGCGCACCTTGAACACGTTGAACATGCCGCCCATTTCCAGCGGGCCGTACTGCCCCGTGCCGGTCATCATCGGCGCGGTGTTGTCGGGAATTTGCATCTCCATCTCGCCCATGTCCGCCATGCCGCGCTCGCCCATGACCATGTAGTCGGGCGCCACAGACTGGATCCTTCCCACGATGCCGCGGTGGTCGATGCCGATCATGGTCGGCACCGCATGGCCCATGGCGTTCATGGTGTGGTGGCTCTTGTGACAATGCATGGCCCAGTCGCCTTCTTCATCGGCCAGCAACTCGATCTGGCGCATCTGACCCACAGCCACATCGGTGGTCACCTCGGGCCAGCGCGAACCGGGCGGCGTGGGGCCGCCGTCGGTACCGGTCACTTCAAACTCGTGGCCATGCAGATGGATCGGGTGGTTGGTCATGGTGAGGTTGCCCACCCGGATGCGCACCCGGTCGTTCAGCCGCACGTTGAGCGTATCGATGTCGGGAAACACGCGGCTGTTCCAGCACCAGATGTTGAAGTCGGTCATGGTGTTGACCATGGGCGTGCGGCTGCCGGGCTCGACGTCGAAGGCGTTCAGCATGAAGCAGAAATCGCGGTCGACTTCGGCAATATGGGGGTGCTTCTCTTTGGGGTGCGTGACCCACATGCCCATCATGCCCATGGCCATCTGCGTCATCTCGTCGGCATGGGGGTGGTACATGAAGGTGCCCGGGCGGCGCGCCACGAACTCGTACACATAGGTCTTGCCCACCGGAATCGCCCGCTGGTTCAGCCCCGAAACGCCATCCATGCCGTTGGGCAGGCGCTGCCCGTGCCAATGCACCGAGGTGTGTTCGGGCAGCTTGTTGGTCACGAAAAAGCGCAGGCGGTCGCCCTCCACCACCTCGATCGTCGGCCCCGGGCTCTGACCGTTGTAGCCCCACATGTTGACCTTGAAGCCCTTGGACACTTCGCGCACCACAGGCTCGGCCACCAGGTGAAACTCCTTGACGTTGTTGTTCATGCGCCAGGGCAGCGTCCAGCCATTGAGGGTCACGACCGGGTTGTAGGGGCGCCCGGTGGGCGGCACCAGCGGTGGCGCCATGGTGGTGGACGTCTGGATGACCGGTTCGGGCAGGCCGGCCAGCGCCGAGCGGGACACCGCGAGACCGGCGACGGACGCAGCAGCACCAGCGAAAAATTGGCGACGGGAAGGAATGTGACTCATGTGACGTGATCCTGATGCGTTCAATGGGCGGGAGCGCCACCGGCCCCGGCGTTGCCACTGCCCAGGGAGACGAGACTGTTCGGCGCGCCGCCTTGCAAGGTCCATTGCAGATCGGCTTCGGCCAACCAAAAGTCCCGTTGCGCATCGATGGCGTCGACCTCGGCCGCGGCCTGGTTGCGCACCTCATCGAGCAGATCCCACACGCTTTTCAGCATGCCGTTGTAGTGCAGAACGGTTTCTTCGGTGATGTAACGGCGCAGTCGCAATACCTCCCCACTGCTGATTTGAGCCAGCTCATGGCTTGCGCTGTAGACATCAAAGGCGGCTTGCGAGGCCATGCGGTTGCGGGTGGCGGTCACACCTGGCAATTGGGCTTGAAGGGCTTGCAGACGCTCTGCCCAAGCCGCTTGCGTCAGGGCCGCAGCCGGCAATTCAGGCAGTGCATCGGGCAGCCCCAGCACCGTGGTCGATCCGCCCAGGCTCAGCAGTTTGAGCAATGTGCCCTCGGTCTGCCTGGCCGCCAGTTGGGCCCGGCGAAGGTCCATGCGGGCGGTGGCGGTGGCCAACTGAAAAGGGGTGGCTTGCAAAGGGCTCCAATTGCCCACGCTCACCATGCGCCGCCCCAGTTCGCTGCCCGCCTCTGCGCTGGTCAGCGCGGCTTCACGGAACCGCAGCACCTTGCGCGCCGCCACAGCTTCAATCCAGGTCTTTCGGGCATCGGCCGCGACTTCCAGGAGTTCGCCCAGTTCGTCCACACGGCGTTGCAGACTGGGGTCCATGGCGTCCAGGCGCCCCTCGGCCAGCTGCTGCGTGATCTCGGCGCCCAGCCGGTTTTGCACCCGCATCAAGTCGGGGTGCAGTTTCCAGGCTGCCCGCACCGCATCGGCAGGTGCCATCAGCATCAGATCGGGCTGCACCTCGGGCACCTGCTCTGCTTTGGGCAGGTTGCTGCGTTCCCATTTGAGCAAATCGATATGGCCGCGTTTGAACTGCGCCACCGCCTCATTGGCGGCGCGCCAGTCTTGCAGTTCGGGAGTCGCCCCTGCGGTCTGCGCCCATGCGCCGAAAGGCGTGAGCAACAGGGCCAGGGCCACAGAACGCCATGCGGCAGAGCCTTTGCGCAATGCTGGAAGGTGGAAGGGGCGGAAAATTGACATGCCGCCATTTTGGGCGCCGAGCCCTCACAGGGAGCTGTCGAAAAGATGACAAATTTGTCATCTGGAACCCAAGTCTCCCCGCAGCGGGCACACTACGCCGGTGAACATTCTGATTGTTGAAGACGAACCCAAAACCGGCGAATACCTGCGCCAGGGCCTGCGCGAGGCAGGCTTCACCGTGGACCTCGCCGCGCGCGGCAACGACGGGCTGCACATGGCGCTCGAAGGTCAGCACGACCTGGTGATCCTGGATGTGATGCTGCCCGAACTCGATGGCTGGCAGGTGCTCAAGGGACTGCGCAGCGTTGGGCGCGAAATGCCTGTTCTGTTTCTCACCGCCCGCGACCAGGTGGAAGACCGGGTGCGCGGCCTGGAGCTGGGCGCAGACGACTACCTCGTCAAACCCTTCTCCTTTGCCGAGTTGCTGGCGAGGGTGCGCGTGATCCTGCGACGCGGACGCAACCAGCCAGGAGCAGACCACCCTGCAGCTCGCGGATCTGGAGATGGACCTGCTGCGCCGTCGCGTCAACCGTGCAGGCAAACGCATCGACCTCACCGCCAAGGAGTTTGGCCTGCTCGAACTGCTGATGCGGCGCCAGGGGGAGGTCTTGCCGCGCTCGCTGATCGCCTCCCAGGTCTGGGACCTCAATTTCGACAGCGATACCAACGTGATCGACGTGGCGGTGCGGCGCCTGCGCGCCAAGGTTGACGAGGGTTTTGAGCCGCGGCTGATCCACACCGTGCGCGGCATGGGCTACGTGCTGGAAGTACCGGAACCCGACGCATGATCGCCTCGGCTGACACTGACCGCGAGGCTCACCCTGCTCTATATGGGGGCATCGCTCCTGGTACTGTCTGGACTGGGCTTCATGGTGACCCGGGCCAACGACGCCCACTTTGTCGACCTCGACCGCACCTTCCTCGAAGACAAAGCCGCCCTGATCAGACAGCTGGTGACAGGCAGCGCAAGCATGGCGCAAATGCAGCAAAAACTCGATGAATTGCAGCAAAGCCACAACGGCTTGCACCTGCGCCTGGAGCAGCAACAGACACTGCTGTTCGGTGAGACCGACAACCCCTTTCCTTCCGATCTGACTTCAACCGTCGGCACCGCCACTGGCCCGTTGACCACGCGCGACTGGCGCCGAGACGGCAACGTCATGCGCGGCACGGTCTTCGCCATGGAAGCGCCGTCCTACCTGGACAGCCCGGAAGGTTTGCGACTGCTCCTGGCCACCGATACCCACCATCACACCCACTTCATGGACGAGCTGCGCCACAGCCTGATGGTCTACCTGCTGGTCGCCGCCCTGGCCAGTGGCCTGCTCGCCTGGTGGGCGGCGCGGCGTGGCCTGGCCCCCTTGCGAGACATGCGGGAGCGTGCCCGCCGCGTCAATGCCCACCAGCTCGATGAGCGCATGCCCGAAGACAGCGTGCCTGTGGAAATGGCCGAACTCGCGCACGATCTCAACACCATGCTGGCGCGCCTGCAAAGCGATTTCCAGCGCCTGTCCGACTTCTCCAGCGACCTGGCCCACGAACTGCGCACCCCCATCAGCAACCTGCTCACGCAGACCCAGGTCACCCTCGCGCAGCCGCGCGATGCGGCTGGCTACCGCGACACACTGGCCTCCAATGCGGAAGAATTCCAGCGCCTGGGGCGCATGGTGTCCGACATGTTGCTGCTGGCCAAGACCGAACACGGACTGGCGCTGCCCCATCGCGAGTCCGTCAATCTGCAAGAACAGGCGCAAGCCCTGTTCGACTTTTACGATGTGGTGGCCGATGAGCGGGGCATCGCCCTGGTGCTCGAAGGCCAGGCAAAGGTCCATGGCGACAAGCTCATGCTGCGCCGCGCCATCAGCAACCTGCTCTCCAATGCCATCCGCCATGCGCCAGAACAATCGCGCGTGGTGGTGAGGCTGAGCCAGGTGCGCGGCGAAGCGACACTGTGTGTTGACAACGCTGGGCCGGCCATTGCCGCAGAGCACCTGCCGCGCCTGTTTGACCGTTTCTACCGCGTGGACAAATCGCGCGTGCACCTCGCCTCCGATGGCACCGGCCTCGGTCTGGCCATCACCCAGGCCATCATGGCAGCGCACGGCGGCTCGGTCACCGTGGATTCCAGCGCGGAGAGCACCCGTTTCTGCCTGCGTTTCCCAGCCGCCTGATGCGGCCGGCCAAGTGCCCCGCGCGTGGTAACGTACCGCCCATGTCCACCAGCCTACGCTATACCTTGTTGTCTCTCCGGGACATGGCCGCCTCGTTCGGCCCGTTTGCGCTGCTCACTGTTTTGCTGCTGGCGCTGGCTTACTGGTGGCTCGATCCCAACCCGCCCAAGCATGTGACCCTGGCCACGGGGCCGGAACAAAGCGCCTACGCCGAGTTCGGCAAACACTACGCCGAAGCGCTCAAACGCTATGGCATCACGGTCGATTTGTTGCCGTCACAAGGCTCCTCTGAAAACCTGGAGCTGATCCGCAGTGGCAAGGCCGACATTGGTTTTGTTCAAGGCGGCAGCGCCGACTTTGCCTACGACGATGAAGAGTCCATCACTTCCCTGGGCAGCCTGTTCGTGGAACCGCTCTGGTTCTTCTACCGGGAAGACGCCGCGCAGCGCCTGAACCAGGGAGCCACAACGGTTGACAGTCTGACCCAGCTCGACGGCTGGCGCGTCAACGTGGGCACCGCCGGCAGCGGCGTGCCGCGTTTGTTCTCAACATTGCTCGATGTCAACCGCGTTGATGCGCAAAAGCTCACCCTCAGCGAGATGGAGCAAACGCCGGCCACCGTGGCCTTTCTGGAGGGCCAGGTGGACGCGGTCGTTTTTGCCTCGGCACCCGAATCGCTGATGGTGCAAATGCTGCTGCAGTCGCCCGGCATCCACCTGATGGACTTTGCCCAGAGCGAGGCCTATTCGCGCCGCTTTGGCTACCTCACACCCGTGGTCATGCCACAAGGCGTGGTGGACCTGTCGAAAAACATTCCCGAGCGCGACATGCGCCTGGTCGCCTCCACCACCAGCTTGCTGGCCAGCGCCCGCACCCACCCGGCCATCGTGCAGCTGTTCGCCCAGGCGGCCATGAACCTGCACGGCGGCGCGGGCTGGTTCAACCGAGCCCGCGAATACCCCAGTCTGGAGCACAGCGAAGTGCCGCTCTCGCCCGAAGCCGTGCGCGCCATCAAGAACGGCCCACCGTTCTTGCAGCGCTATTTGCCATTCTGGCAAGCCAATCTGGTGGAGCGGATGTGGGTGGCCATGGGTCTGATCATCGCGTTGGCCCTGCCGCTCTCGCGCATCGTGCCGCCGCTCTACGAATTCCGCATCCGCTCGCGCGTGTTCCGCTGGTATGGGCAGTTGCGCACCATCGAACAGGCCATCAAGGAACTGGCCCCCGGCAACTCCACCGACGCGCTGCTGGGCGAGCTGGATGCACTGGAACAAAAGGTGGAGCAAATCGTGGTGCCGCTGTCGTACACCGACGAACTCTACGCGTTGCGCAACAACATTGGTCTGGTGCGCAAGAAACTTCAGCGCAAGCCCTGAGCTGGCTGACGCTAAGAGGGTCTGCAGGCGGTCGCAAGAGCGAGGGCCGCACCGGACATTCGCCGGTAGGTCCCATCCACAGGCATCAGATCGCGCTCCATGGGGAGCGTGTCCATGAAGGCCGGAGGCACTTCGTCGACCTGCTCCCGCGCATGGGCAGGCCTGCGGTGAGCACCCGGGGCCGGAACAGGCCGAACTGGCTGGGCAACAACAGGCCCCCGAAACCGCTGCAATGCGGCGACCATGCGCGCGGGCAGCTCCGAGTCGGCCGCCTGCAATGCGCCCAGCACACGTTGGGTGCGGTCAGCAAATTCAACAAACCCCGGATCCAGCTCGGTCACGAACACAGCGCCCTGAAGGGCGATGGCATCCAGCAGACGACGCGCCGGATTGGCCGGATCGGCAAAGAAGTCCGGCTGCGCACGCGCCAGTTGCATCAGGGCGGGTCGAAGCACTTGCACCATGTCGCGCACACGTTTCAACAATCGCTCATCCTCAGCCAGGCTCTGCATCAAGCGGGTCACCACCTCCGAAGCCAGCGAACAGGCCAGGCCATGGGCCTGCCCGGACTGGCCCGTGTCGCCATTCACTGTCGCTTTCAGGGTACTGGCCAACAGCCCATGAAGATCCTCCAGGGTCAAGCTGGTTGCGCCGTGTTGCGGGACGCCAGCCACCCATGGTTCGGCGCTTCCTGGATCAGACGCTGCCGTGATCCGGCGGTTTTCGGACCGCTGCACCACAACGTAGTCTGCGGGTTGTACCCCCAGCTGTACCAGGCAGTTCGTCATCGCACCATAAAAGCGTTTGAGCTCTGCTCCCAGCAACGCCGCGCCGGTCTGCATCCACTGGGCGCGAACATCGTCGTCCAGGTGCAATGTGCCCAAGGCCCGCGACAGCGCCGCGACAATGGCATCGGGGTGCAAGGGATTCACGTCGGTGCGCACCACATCGAAGCCACGGGCGCGCGTCAGCACCGCATCCAGAGGAGGCAGCGCATCTTCGGCGGCCATGCGCACCACCTGCTGCGCCCGGGTCAAGTCCACTTTTTCCTGCACCGCATCGTGGTCCAACAGCGTCAAGGCATCCAGATTGAACGCCGAAGGCTTTCGCTGACCTGAAGCTTCCAGCTTGAGGGCGCCAGCGTCTTTGAGCACCTGAGCGATTTCGGCCAAGAATCGCTTGGCCACCTCATCGTGGTACCGGGCCAGCACCGATCGCGCCTGGGCCATGGCCTGCTTTTCGAGATAGTTGCGCGCGCCCTGCTCATGCACCCGCAGGGCTTCCTTCAAATGCGACACCCATTGAGGCACCCAGACTTGCGCCTGCTCGGAAGCAAACTGGAGGCTGGCGCCGAAAGCGCCATCTTGATGGAGGCTCATGGTTTTGAGAGGGCAACAACAATGTAGAAGGCTGACAACCTTCTGCCATTTTGATTGGCAACCTCATGCCCATAATGCGAAAAAATGCCCCGAAAAACGGGCCATTCCAGCCTTTAACCTCGTTCGGCTGAACCGGATCGCCCGGCCAGCCATCTCAATCGAGCAGGCGCTTCCAGCCCTCGGCTCCCAGTTCGCGCAAGGTGGCGATGTTGCGCTCCACAATCTTTTCGGCGTCGCCAGCGTCCGACTCGATCGCCCGCTCCACGCTGTCTTCGCGCAGCAAATGCAGCGTCGGGTAGGGCGAGCGGTTGGTCGCGTTGGAGATGTCGTCCGCATCCACACCTTCAAACTGGAACTGGGGGTGAAAACTCGCGACCTGGATCACGCCCTCCAGTTCGTGTTCGGCCACCACATCGTCGACCACGTTGAGAAAATCGTTGAAAACAAAGAAATCGGGAAACAGCGAAGGGTGCACCAGCAAGGTGGTGTCGATCTCATCGGCCGGCGTGTCCTTGAGCAGGGTCAGTTCGGCGTCCAGCTCGTCCAGAAGCGCATCCAGGTGCCGTGCACGGCTCACCACGATGCGCACCTGGTTCTTCACATACACCGCCCTCGCAAACGGGCACAGGTTGAGCCCGATCACGGCCTTTTCAATCCAGTGGCGGGTATCGGCAAGCACTTGTTCGTCGGTCGGGTTCATGTCGGAATGGGGCATTTGAAACGAGGAATTATCCCGTGAACCATCGCCGGGAAACGCATGCACACCCACAGTGCCGCGCGATCGACTTCACTGGACCGGCCAGCGGCGTCCCACAGCGACACGGCACGGTGGAACGTTCAGCTAGCGTTCTGGCTTGGCCAAGAGATCCGGGTTGGTGACCAGGTTGCGCACGCCGTGGGCGTGGTCTTCTTTGAATGCATTGCCCTTGCACCACTCGCCCACGCTTTGCGCGCTCACCTTCAACACTTTGGGGCGAACACGCCAGGTCACCTGCAAAGGTGATGCCTTCTCGTTGTAAGAGGGCCCGGTGGTCGAGCCAGGGTATTGCACCGGGGTGCCACTGTCATTGGGCATCCTCCAGGCCTGGTGCAGGCCATTGACCAGGCCATGGCGGGCCAGCTCGCGGAAATCGGCAGCGCGCTGGTCGTTGACCAACACGAGGACCTGTGCTTCCACCCGAAGTTGCGGGTTCTGGATGGAATCGCTCAGGCAGGCCCCCAGCGTCGGCCCAGGACCCACCTGGGCCGAGGAGTGCACGTAATGCACCTCAATGGTGTCACCGGACGCCAGACTGCCGTGATCGCTGGGACATATCGGCTCGGGCGTGGGCTTCAACTCAGCGGCAGACAGGTGGCCCGTGTACCGGTAACCGGTGTCATATCCATGGCCATCACCATTGCCAGCGTATAGGGTGAACTCACCGCCCTTGTGCTCGGCATTCTTGTGGAAATGAATGTTGCACAGATTCATTTCTGTGTAACCCGGCGCGATACCGAAGACGCGCGGATTGCTGCCCACAAAGGTCGAAATATCGCGCGGCGCCTGAGGGCCAAAGCCTTTGCCTTCCGTGTTTTTCACCAGCAAGGCGTTTTGCTGCTGGATCACCGCATCGGCCACCGGACCATGGGAAGCCCCATGCTCTGCGCCATGTAACGCAGCTTCAGGATGCTTTTCAGCCGTGGAGCAGGCGGCCAGCAAAGCTGCGGAAGACAAGAGAAGAAAGCGCCGGTGCATCATCGGGCGGCCCCAAGAAAGTGATTGAATGAATCACTCGCATATCGGCACCGGCGAACCAACCCTTAGGCAAAAAAGCCGAAGCGCCTTGCAAACGCAAGCCACAGGAACTCCCTGGCCATATGGCCAGGGGCTCGGTGCAACGACCCGCCCACAGCGGAGAAGACAGGCGCTGCAGCAGCTTCGTTAAGCGAGGCTCTTGAAGCGGGCCCGCTTGGGCTTGGCGCCCTCTTCGCCCAGGCGCTTCTTCTTGTCGGCTTCGTATTCCTGGTAGTTGCCGTTGAAGAAGGTCCACTGGCTGTCGCCTTCGGCGGCCAGGATGTGGGTGGCGATGCGGTCCAGGAACCAGCGGTCGTGGCTGATCACCAGGGCGCAACCGGCGAACTCCAGCAAGGCTTCTTCCAGCGCGCGCAGGGTTTCCACATCCAGGTCGTTCGAAGGTTCGTCCAGCAGCAACACGTTGCCGCCTTCGGCCAGGGTCTTGGCCAGGTGCAGACGACCGCGCTCACCGCCGGAGAGGCTGCCCACGCGCTTTTGCTGGTCGCCGCCGGAGAAGTTGAAGCGGCCACAGTACGCGCGGCTGGGCATCTGGAATTTGCCCACGGTGATCATGTCCAGACCACCCGAAATGTCTTGCCACACGGTTTTCTCGTTGTCGAGGTCTTCGCGGCTCTGGTCCACCACGGCCATCTTCACGGTCTGGCCTTTTTTCACCTCGCCTGAATCGGGTTGCTCTTTGCCGCTGATGAGCTTGAACAACGTCGATTTGCCGGCGCCGTTGGGGCCGATGATGCCGACGATGGCGCCCGCAGGAATCTGGAAGCTCAGGTTGTCGATCAGCACGCGGTCGCCGTAACTCTTGGTCACGCCCTTGAACTCGATCACTTCGTTGCCCAGGCGCTCGGCCACCGGGATGAAGATCTCGTTGGTTTCGTTGCGCTTTTGATAGTCAACGTCGCTCAGCTCTTCAAAGCGGGCCAGACGCGCCTTGCTCTTGGCCTGGCGGCCCTTGGGGTTCTGGCGCACCCACTCCAGTTCCTTTTTCATGGCCTTGGTGCGGGCATCTTCCGTGCGCTGCTCCTGCTCCAGGCGGGCTTCTTTTTGCTCCAGCCAGGTGGAGTAATTGCCTTTGTAGGGAATGCCGTGGCCCCGGTCGAGTTCGAGAATCCACTCGGCTGCGTTGTCGAGGAAGTAGCGATCGTGGGTGATGGCCACCACAGTGCCGGGGAAGCGCGCCAGGAACTGCTCCAGCCAGTCCACGGACTCGGCGTCCAAGTGGTTGGTGGGTTCATCGAGCAGCAGCATGTCGGGCTTGGAGAGCAACAGGCAGCACAGTGCCACGCGGCGCTTCTCACCGCCTGAGAGCAGGCCCACCTTGGCGTCCCATGGGGGCAAGCGCAGCGCGTCGGCGGCGATTTCAATCTGGTGTTCGCTGTCGGTGCCGGCGGTGGAAATGATGGCTTCCAGCTTGGCCTGCTCGGCGGCCAGGGCATCGAAATCGGCATCTTCTTCGGCGTAGGCGGCGTACACCTCGTCCAGGCGCTTTTGCGCAGCACGCACCTCGCCCAGGCTTTCTTCGACCGCTTCACGCACATTTTGCTCAGGGTCGAGCTGCGGCTCCTGCGGCAGGTAGCCGATGCGGATGCCCGGCATCGGGATGGCTTCGCCCTCGATTTCCTTGTCGATACCGGCCATGATCTTGAGCAAGGTGGACTTGCCCGAGCCATTGGTGCCCAGCACGCCGATCTTGGCGCCCGGGAAGAAAGACAGCGAAATGTCCTTCAGGATTTGACGTTTGGGCGGCACGATCTTGCCGACCCGGTTCATGGAAAAGACGTATTGCGCCATGGTTCGATCACCTGATTGAAACGCAGCAGAAACGGGCCTTGAATGGTTTCAAGACCGCTGCTGGGATTGTGGGAAGTGGCTGGCCGGCAAACTGTGCTGACGGCAGACAAGCCTCGGATTATCGCAGGCCAGGCCCGTACCGGCTACCCGCTGGCCGGATCTTGCGGCATGGGTTTGTCGATCAAGGCCTGGATGGACGGCGGCATCAAGCCCGCATTGAGCCATTTGGGCAAGGCCTGCGGCATGCCCCAATCTGTCTGTTTCAGCACCATGACCAAGCCTCGCAACCACAGGTGCATGCCCTGGCGACTGAGTTGCAACACCATGGGACCTGAGGCCGTGTCGAATGTCATCAACATGGATTGGTTGTTGGCCTGGGCACTGATACGGCTGCACAAGCGGGTCTGGGGATCGCTGTCTTCACTGGGGGGCACATGTCCTGCACGAATCTGTGGCGCTGCTTTGCCCGGCGCGGTTTCATGCAAAGCCAGATCGTGTTCCAAGGCGGCCCTGGCGGGTGCTGCTGCCCCACCCTGTTCACCTGGCGTGGCACTCTCGAAGGCCTGCAACATCGGCCCCAGAATCACCACCACCATGCGCCGTGTGAGCCAGACGGTCTGGTCCAGCTCATGCACCCGCATCCATATGCGGTCTTGCAAAGCGTCGTAGCCAAAAGTGGTGGTCGTCAAATGGGTTTCCTCGAACGGGGTTCATTGCGCTTCGCCGTCGCCATCGTTTTGGACATTGCGCATGGCGTGCTGGGCCACGGCATCGAGCGCCCCGTCCACAACCCCACCACGCGAAACAATCTGCAACGCGCCAGCACTCAGCAGGCGGTCCATCGTGCGGCGGGTCATGGAATGTGCCATGCCACTGGCTGAGATAAACATGAACAGCCCGCCGCGCGGGCTGGTCCAGGTCAGTTGGGCACGCACCCATTCGCCCTGTGTCTTCAGGTTCACCCAGGCACCGGTTGTGAGATCAGACTCCCACGACGACAAAGCCGCCGTTGAGGGTTCCTTTGCATCATCCGAATCGCCCGCAAAGAATCCGGCATCTTCGGCTGCCTTGCCTGCCATCCAGAAGGTCTCATCGCTCCCCGCAGTGGCCTCTGTTTCGGAAGGATCATCCCTGGTCTCTTCCGACGCCATGGTTCCTTCCGGCCCCTGGTCAGATGGCACGACCGGCGCCAGCGTTGGCGTATCAAAAGCCTTCTGGTGCAAGTTGACCAGCGCATCAAAAAACTGGCCGATGTGTTCCGCTGGGTAGTCAATGCGCTGCAAACCTTCGCGCATCTGCGCCAGCATGCGCGGTACCAAACGGGCCAACCTGTCCACATCGCGGCGGATCAAGACAGGCTGCACGCTCCAGATGAGATCGTCTGTCACGTTCTCCAGCGGCTCGTCAGCGTTGTTGGAGTCTGCCAGCTGTGCCTCGGCCACAGCCTGCGACCAAGGGCCTGTCAGGAAACGCTGCACAAAATCGGGCACAGCCTTCTCATGCATGCGTTGCTGAAAATCGGCCGACAGCCGCTCAGCCAGCGACTGCCGCTGCTCGGCGTGCATCAAGGCACGAGCGGCCTCTGCACGCCGCTGGATTTTTCTTGCATCGTCGTCTGCCCAACGGCGTTTCAATCGCTTGAGCAGACGGGTGTACTTCTCCTCATTGGCATCCACTTTCTCCAACGATTTGACCGCGCCTTTCACCGACTTCAAGAAGTCCGCGAAGCCTTCATCGTGGTGGCTGAGAAAGCCCAGACTGCGCTGGGTCATGTTTTCGAGCAACTGACGCGCAGGGTGCTGACGGTCACTGAAAAACCGGGGTTCGGCCTGAGACAGCCGGACCAGAGAAGGCTCCAGCAGCCCGATTTGCTGCCGAATCGCGGGCAGAAGCCGCACATCGTGCGTCAAGTTTTCCAGCATGAGTCTGACCACCTCCTGCCCCAGCAGGCGGCCAAGCTTTTGGCCAGTGACCACCGGCATTTCAGCCACTGGCGGCTGATCGGTCGACGGCGCAGGGCGATTGCGCAAGCGCTTCATCAGCGGCTCGATCAGATCCATGTCTTCAAGCACAGTCATGGAGGCTGGCACCGTTTGCAGGTAGTTGGGCCCACCCGCAGCCTGCTCGTTCAGATCGCCTGCAAGCAACTGCCGCAGCCGTCCCAGCGTCAACATGGTTCGCCCCACAGAGCTTTCTTGCGCACGCTCAGGCTGCAAGGTTTGAGCTGGGGTGTCCAGCGGCTGAACGCCATTGGCCATCAGCCACTGGATCACCTCGCGGTAGACCTGACGAAGACTCTCGCCGAGCATCGCCGCCACGGGCACCATCAACAACTTGCGCTGTTGCGGATCGGCCAGATGTTCCAGCAACACGGTGCGCAGCGCTCTGGCGTATGCCGCGGGCCTGATCGGATTGAGGTCAGGCTGAACGGTCAGCCAGCCCATCAGGTTGCTGACCAAGGAGTTCAGCCGGGGCAGCAGATCGGTGGTGGCGCCAGCCAGGACCTGTTCGACCATGGCGAACTCGATACTGGCGTCGATCTGCTGGTCATCGAGCAGGCGCAAGTCATCAAACCGGACCACCACGTGCACATCCACATCCCGGGTTTCACCATGGTAGAAAACTTGGCGAAGCTCGGTGGTCCAGGTCTCTTTGATGGCATCTACCCTGTCGAGCCACTGTGCAACCCCCTTCAAATCCACGCCCTTGAGTTCCACGGGGGTGGGCACGAGGCTCTGAGGATCGACCAAGAGCGCCAGCCGCTCCAGCAACTCATCGATCATGGGATCGGCTATCGAGAGCGTGGCCTCCAGACAGTGCTGAAGCGTCGGGCGGTGATTGCCCGGGTCATTGGCCACGCCCGATCGGATCAACTTGTGAGGGTTCATACGGCTTTGGGATCGGTGGAGGTGAGTGGCTCACCATAGACCATGGTTGCCTGAAACATTCACACATTATGGAGATTTCGAGCGGAAAACAGGAAGCAAAACGGCTCTGCCTCATTCGTGCGACAATTGGACCCGTTGGGTGCAACAGTCCGGCTCAACACCAGCACACTGCTGGGGAGGTACGTCGATCACCGATGTGCCGCCCACCTTTGTGAATCCATCTGCCGCAGACTGACCGGTCGACCTCGTCTCCCAAGGGAGCACAGCAGCCGGAGTGGCCGATGCCCCCAGCGCCCTGGATGGGCGCCTCACCTTAAATGACCTTTGACGATCTGAACCTGGCCCCGGCCATTGTGCAAGCGGTGCGCGAGCACGGCTACGAAACCCCTACCCCCATTCAAGCCGAGGCGATTCCCGCCGTTCTGGCCGGGCGAGACCTGCTCGGCGGCGCCCAGACGGGCACCGGCAAGACCGCCGCCTTCACGCTGCCCATGCTGCACCGCCTGAGCACCGGCGAGCGCGCCAAAAACAAATTCGGTGGCGTGGCCATCCGTGCCCTGGTGCTCACGCCCACCCGCGAACTCGCCGCCCAGGTCGAAGAGTCGGCGCGCGTCTACGGCAAACACCTCTCCCTGACCTCTGCCGTGATTTTCGGCGGCGTGGGCATGAACCCGCAAATCAATGCCATGAAGCGTGGCGTCGATATCCTGGTCGCGACGCCCGGCCGCCTGCTCGACTTGCAGCAGCAAGGCTTCCTCGATCTCTCCGGCGTGCAGATGCTGGTGCTGGACGAAGCCGACCGCATGCTCGACATGGGCTTCATCCACGACGTGAAGAAAATTCTGGCGCTGGTGCCCAAAGAAAAGCAGAGCCTGTTGTTCTCGGCCACCTTCAGCGATGAAATCCGCGACCTGGCCAACAACCTGCTCAAGGACCCTCTGAGCATCCAGGTGACCCCGCGCAACACCACGGTGCAGCGCATTTCCCAGGTCATCCATCCGGTTGGCCGCGGCAAGAAAAAAGCTTTGTTGGTGCACATCATCAACAAACACAACTGGAGCCAGGTGCTGGTGTTCACACGCACCAAGTTCGGCGCCAACAACGTGGCCGAGTTCCTGACCAAAAACGGCATACAGGCCATGGCCCTGCACGGCAACAAGAGCCAGGGTGCACGCACCCAGGCACTCGCCGGCTTCAAGAGCGGCGAGATCCGCGCTTTGGTCGCCACCGACATCGCGGCCCGCGGCATCGACATCGACGAGTTGCCACACGTGGTCAACTACGAAATCCCCAACGTCTCGGAAGACTACGTGCACCGCATCGGGCGCACCGGCCGCGCCGGCAAAAGCGGCGAGGCCGTGAACCTTGTGAGCCTGGATGAAGAGGGCTTCATGATGGACATCGAGCGGTTTACCAAGCAGGAAATCCCGGTCGAAATCTTCCCCGAATTCATGCCAGAGCCAGGCGAGAAGGCCGAGCCCATCGCCATGGGCCGCCAGACCATCTGGGGCGGCGCAGGCAAGCCGCCCAGCCGCGATGTCATGGCCGCTGCGGCCAAGGCCGCGCGCACGGAAATGCTGCAGCGCGTTCGGGAAAAGAAAGCCAGTGATGGCGGTTCGCCTGGCCGCGGTAACGGCGGTCAGCGCCAACGCCCTGCTCCCCAAGGTGAAGGCCAGGGCGAGAGCCGTGGCGAAGGTGGCGGCCGTGGTCGCAACGGCGGCGGACGCAATGCCCAGGGTCCACGTCCACAGCGCGACGGCCAGGGCCAGCCCCGCAGCCGCGACAACTTTGGCAGCGGCGGTCAGCCCCGCAATGCCGACCGACCCAACCGTGGGCCCCGTGAGGACCGCGGCGAAGGCGGTGATCGCGCCGAGCGCCAACCTGGGCCCAACGCCCACTTGGGCAGCCTGCGCATTCGCGAGCCACGCAACACCGGCAGTGCCCCCGGCGGCCAGCCCGACCCATTGCGCACCAGCATCGACTCGCTGGGTGGCCGTGGTGGTCGAGGTGGCAATGGTGGTGGCGGTGGCAACCGTGGCCGTGGCGGCCCAGGTGGCCGCAATGGTGGCGGTGGCTCCAAAGGTGGTGGCGCGGACCCATTGCGCACCAGCTTTGGCCGCATTCGCTGAACAAGCGCCAAGCCCGGTTTTTTCGGCCTCGGCCAGCATCCAAAAGGCGGACATTTGTCCGCCTTTTTTGCATCTGAAATCCGCACTGGTACCGTGTTCCCGACAGCTACCTGGTGCTCCGGGAAACGCGATGTTCTCCAAAATGCGCTGCACATCCAAACAGCGCCTCTCGTCGTTGAAAACCTCCGCAACACGTCAGCTGCAACCGCTTTCGCAAGTCCCGGTGGGCACGGCTTTCACCTTCTATGCACTCAGGAAAGAAAGTTTGTTGACCCTAAGTGGTTGCTAAGTCTGAATGAGAAGAATAGCGCCTGTCACTGAAGCACCGCTTCTGGACATCCATCCTTTCAGGAGTTCAACATGAACAAATTGCTTATCGCTCTCATCTCTGCATTCACCGTGTTCGCCGCCAGCGCTGCAACGACAACTGTTGAGGTCAAGCCACCTGAAAAGGCCGCCGCGGTTCAGGCACCTGCCTCAGACACCGCAACTGCCGCCGTCGCCAACCCAGATCAAGCCCATGGCGGTGTGCGGGCGCTGAAGACACGCCTGGCGGCGGGCTCACCGTTTTGGTGATGCTGCCGCTCAGCGAGGCGGATTGAAACCATCTCGGCCCCCCGGCGCCCGGGCGAAGACCGCTTTCAGGCGAATTGCGACCTGTGGGCCTTGACCGCGTCGGCCACGATGGGCCGCAGGCCTTCGGCGGTTCCCGCGTCCACATGGCTCAAGAACTCGCGCCGCATGCGCGGCTCCCAGAATTTGTGGATGTGGTTGCCGATGCCCGCCAGCGCCTCATCGCGGTCGCTGAACGATTCGAAAAACTGGCCGATGCGATTGGCCATGCCGACAAGGTTCTGAATGTCCATGGGATCAATTCTCAAAAAGGGGTCAACGGCCGCTGAGGCCGAAGCGCTCGGGCCAGGTGTAGGCCACAAAATCATCGCCGCGCACGAAACCGGCCAAGGCCAGGCCGCAGCGCTCGGCCAGGTCCACGGCCATGGAGGTTGGCGCGGACACCGCCGCCAGCAAGCCCGCGCCGGCCATGGCGGTTTTTTGCACCATCTCGAAACTGGCGCGGCTGGTCACCAGCACCCAGCCCGCAGGCCGGATCGGTGCCCGCTTTGGCCATCGCGCCGATCAGCTTGTCCAGTGCGTTGTGGCGTCCGATGTCTTCGCGCAGCAAGCACGATGCGCCCATCCAGATCGCACCAGGCAGCGGCATGGGCCGCGCCCGTCAGTTGCTGCATGCGCCTGCCATTCGCGCAAGGCGCGCTGCGCCTGGGCCAACACCCCCTGGCGCACCTGCACGACTGGCGCCTGAGGCACCGCCCTGCTCACCTGGTCCAGGCTTTCCGTGCCGCACAGGCCGCAACCCGTGCGCCCGGCAAGGTTGCGCCGGCGCTCCTTGAGCCGCCATTCGCAAGCCGAGGCCACGTTCAGGTGCAGGGATATGCCCTGCTCGCTGCGCTCGGTCTCGATGCCATAGAGCTCGTCCCTGCCATTCAGCAGGCCTTCGGTGAGCGCAAAGCCCAACGCAAAATCCGCCAGATCGTCGGGGCTGGCCAGCATCACCGCATGCGAAATGCCGTTGAACACCAGCGCCACCGGCACCTCCTGCGCGAGCCAGTCGGGCCGCACCGAGCACGCGCCGTCGCGCCAAGCGGTGACCGTCTGGGTGCGCACGCCGCTGGGGTTCACCACGGCTTCGTCAAACGGTTTCACTTGCCCACCAGCTCGTGCGCATGGGCATCCTGCCCCTGCTTGAGCAAGTCCATTTGCTGCCGGTCGAACGCCTCGTAGTCCTTCTGCCACTCGGAGGGCTGCGTCACCGGCATGACCTGCACCGCCGTCACCTTGTACTCGGGGCAGTTGGTGGCCCAGTCCGAACTGTCGGTGGTGATCACGTTGGCGCCGCTCTCGGGGAAATGGAAGGTGGTGTAGACCACGCCCGGCTGCATGCGCTCGCTGATCTGCGCGCGCATCACCGTCTGGCCGGCGCGGCTGCTGATGCCCACCCAGTCGCCGTCTTTGACGCCGCGGTCCAGCGCATCGTGCGGATGGATCTCGAGCAGGTCTTCGTCGTGCCACTGGTTGTTGGGCGTGCGCCGGGTCTGCGCGCCCACGTTGTACTGGCTGAGAATGCGGCCGGTGGTGAGCAGCAGCGGAAACTTGCGCGTGATCTTCTCGTCGCTGGGGATGTACTGGGTGTTGAAAAACTTGCCCTTGCCGCGCACGAAATGGTCCACGTGCATGATGGCCGTGCCCGCCTCTTCGGTGTCTTCGTTGCAAGGCCACTGCACGCTGCCCAGCCGGTCGATCTTCTCGAAGCTCACGCCCTGGAAGCTCGGTGTCAGCTCGGCGATCTCCTGCATGATTTCTTCGGGGTGGTTGTAGTGCATGGGGTAGCCCAGCGCATTCGCCAGCTTCATGGTCACCTCCCAGTCGCCCAGAGCCGGCCAGCGGCGGCATCACCTGGCGCACGCGGCTGATGCGGCGCTCGGCGTTGGTGAAGGTGCCGTCCTTTTCCAGGAAGCTGCTGCCGGGCAGCAGCACATGGGCGTACTTGGCGGTTTCGTTCAGGAAGATGTCCTGCACCACGATGCACTCCATCGCCGACAGCGCCGCCGACACGTGCTGCGTGTTCGGATCCGACTGCACGATGTCTTCGCCCTGGCAATACAGCCCCAGGAAGCTGCCGCCCAGCGCGGCCTCGAACATGTTGGGAATGCGCAGGCCCGGTTCGGGGCTGATCTCCACGCCCCAATGGGCTTCGAACTGCGCGCGCACCGTGGTGTCGCCGATGTGGCGGTAGCCCGGCAACTCGTGCGGAAAGCTGCCCATGTCGCAACTGCCCTGCACGTTGTTCTGCCCGCGCAACGGGTTCACGCCCACGCCCTCGCGACCGACCATGCCGCAGGCCATGGCCAGGTTGGCGATGCCGATCACCATGGTCGAGCCTTGCGCGTGTTCGGTCACGCCCAGGCCGTAGTAGATCGCCGAGTTGGGGCCGCTGGCGAACAGGCGCGCGGCCTTGCGCACCTCGTCCGCCGGCACGCCGGTGACGGCTTCAAACGCTTCCGGCGAGTTCTCGGGGCGGCTCACAAAAGCGCGCCACTCGTTGAAGCTCTTCATGTCGCAGCGCTCGGCCACATAGGCTTCGTTGATCAAGCCCTCGGTCGCGACCACATGGGCCAGCGCGGTGATCATGGCCACGTTGGTGCCGGGCTTCAAAGCCAGATGGTGGTCGGCGCGCACGTGGGGCGTCTCCACCAGCTCGATGCGGCGCGGATCGACCACGATCAGCCTCGCGCCTTCGCGCAAGCGGCGCTTCATGCGCGACGCGAACACCGGGTGGGCATCGGTCGGGTTGGCGCCGATCACCATGATCACGTCGGCCTGCTCCACCGACTTGAAGGTCTGCGTGCCGGCCGAGGTGCCGAAGGTCTGGCCCATGCCGTAGCCGGTGGGCGAATGGCAGACGCGGGCGCAGGTGTCGACGTTGTTGGTGCCAAAGGCCGCGCGGATCAGCTTCTGCACCAGGTACACCTCTTCGTTGGTGCAGCGGCTCGACGTGATGCCGCCCACCGAGTCTTTGCCGTGCTTGGCCTGGATGCGCTTGAACTCGCTGGCCGCGTGGTCGATGGCTTCGTCCCAGCTCACTTCGCGCCACGGGTCGGTGATCTTGGCGCGGATCATCGGCTTGGTGATGCGGTCTTTGTGGGTCGCGTAACCCCAGGCAAAGCGGCCCTTCACGCAGGAGTGGCCCTCGTTGGCCTTGCCGTCTTTCCACGGCACCATGCGCACCACGGTGTTGCCCTTCATCTCGGCCTTGAAGCCACAGCCCACGCCGCAGTAGGCGCAGGTGGTGATGGCGCTGTGCTCGGGCTGGCCGAGTTCGATGATGGATTTTTCCTGCAGCGTGGCGGTCGGGCAGGCTTCCACGCAGGCGCCGCAGCTCACGCACTCGCTGTCCATGAAGGGCTGGTCCTGGCCCGGCGACACGCGGCTCTCGAACCCGCGCCCGGAGATGGTCAGCGCAAACGTGCCCTGCGTTTCTTCGCAGGCGCGCACGCAGCGGTTGCAGACGATGCACTTGCTCGCGTCGTAGGTGAAGTAGGGATTCGATTCGTCCTTCTTGGCATCGCGATGGTGATGCGCCGCACGCCATCGACGTACCGCACCGCCCACGCCGTAGCGCACATTGCGCAGCCGGTCACGCCGGCCATGTCCTGCAACTCGCAGTTGCCGTTGGCGCTGCAGGTCAGGCAGTCCAGCGGGTGGTCGGAGATGTACAGCTCCATCACGCCCTTGCGCAGCTTCTGCAGCTTGGGCGTCTGCGTGTGCACCACCATGCCCGGCTCGACCGGCGTGGTGCAGGACGCGGGCGTGCCCTTGCGGCCCTCGATCTCCACCAGGCACAGGCGGCACGAACCAAAGGGTTCCAGGCTGTCGGTGGCGCAGAGCTTGGGCACCTGGATGCCGGCATCGGTCGCCGCGCGCATCAGCGAGGTGCCCTTGGGCACCCGCACTTTGTTGCCGTCGATGGTCAGCTCCACGGTCTCGCTGGAGGCTCGCGCCGGCGTGCCGCGGTCGATTTCAATCTTGAATGTTTTCAGCATGGCGTTGTGCTCCTTCAGGCGGCCTCGCGGTCGTGCGCTGGTCAATCCGAAATCTTGCGGGTAGTGGTCGAGCGCGGACAAGCACCGGGAACGGCGTCATGCCGCCCATGGCGCACAGGCTGCCGCTGACCATGGTCTCGCACAGATCGCGCAGCAAGATCACCTGCTGCGCCCGGTTCGCCCCGCCCGTGATGCGGTCGATCACCTCCACGCCGCGCGTGGACCCGATGCGGCAGGGCGTGCATTTGCCGCAGCTCTCGATCGCGCAGAATTCCATGGCGTAGCGCGCCAGCTCGGCCATGTCGGCCGTGTCGTCGTGCACCACGATGCCGCCGTGGCCGAGCACCGCGCCGATGGCGGTGTAGGCCTCGTAGTCCAGCGGCACATCCCATTGCGATTCGGGCACATAGGCGCCCAGCGGGCCGCCCACCTGCACGGCCTTGATCGGTCGGCCGCTGCGCGTGCCGCCGCCAAAGTCGTACAGCAGTTCGCGCAGCGTGAGGCCGAAGGCCTTCTCGACCAGCCCGCCGTGTTTCACATTGCCGGCCAGCTGGAACGGCAAGGTGCCGTGCGAACGGCCCATGCCGAAGTCGCGGTAGAACTGCGCGCCGCGCGCCAGGATCACCGGCACGCTGGCGAAGGTGATCACGTTGTTGATCACGGTCGGCTGGCCAAACAGGCCTTCGATGGCAGGAAGCGGCGGCTTGGCGCGCACGATGCCGCGCTTGCCTTCGAGGCTTTCCAGCATCGCCGTTTCCTCGCCGCACACATAAGAGCCCGCCGCCTTGCGCACTTCCAGGTGCAAAGCGGTGGCCGCTGCCCAGAATGTTGTCGCCCAGAAAGCCGGCTGCCGTGGCCCGCGCCATGGCCTCGCTCATGGTCGCCACCGCGTGCGGATACTCGCTGCGGATGTAGACGTAGCCCTGGGTCGCACCGACGGCCAGCGCCGCGATCGTCATGCCCTCGATCAGCATGTAGGGATCGCCCTCCATGGTCATGCGGTCGGAATAGGTGCCTGAATCGCCCTCGTCGGCGTTGCAGACCACGTACTTCTGCGGCGCCTGGGCATGCGCCACCGTCTTCCATTTGATGCCGGCCGGAAAGGCCGCGCCGCCGCGGCCGCGCAGACCCGGAGTGCGTCACCTCGCTCACAATCCCCTGCGCCTCCAGCGTCATGGCTTTCCTCAAACCGGCCCAGCCGTCGTGGGCCTCGTAGTCGGCCAGGCTCAGCGGATCGGTGATGCCCATGCGCCGAAAGGTCAGGCGCTCCTGCAGCGCGAGAAAGGGAATCTGCTCGGTGACGCCCTGGCGCAAGGCATGTTCACCGCCTTGCAGCAAACCCGCGTCGAGCAAGGCCGGCACATCCTCGGCCATCACCGGGCCATAGGCCACCCGGCCCTGCGGCGTGCGCCACCTCGACCAGCGTCTCCAGCCAGAACAGGCCGCGCGAACCGTTGCGCACCAGCTCGATCGCAAAACCCCGGCGCTCGCATTCGCTCACCAAAGCAGCGGCCACCTCGTCGGCCCCGACCGCCAGCGCCGCCGAATCGCGGGGCACAAAAATCTTCACCGCGCTCATGTCGCCACCTCCACGCCCGCCAGCAACTGCGGCAAGCGCGCAGGCGTCACCCGCGCAAACACGCGCTCGTTGACCTGCATCGCTGGCGACTGGGCGCACAGCCCCAGGCAATACACCGGCTCCAGCGACACCGCACCGTCGGCCCGGGTTTCGTGGGCCTTGATGCCCAGGCGCTGTTCGATGTCGGCCATCAAGGCATCGGCGCCACAGGCCTTGCAAGCCTCCGCGCGGCACACCTGCACCACCGTGCGCCCCGGCGGGGTGCTGCGGAAATGGTGGTAATAGCTGATCACACCATGCACCTCGGCGCGCGACAGATTGAAGCCCCTTGGCGATGGGTTCGACCGCTTCGGCGGGCACGTAGCCGATCGCGTCCTGCACCGCATGCAGCAGCGGCAACAGGCCGCCGGGCCGGCTCGCGGTGGTGTCTGGATCAGCGTGTCGAGCTGCTCAAGCATTGCATGGCTCCGTGAGTTCGATGCAAGGCCCGCACTGCGCGTCGCAGCGCGGACCAGGCTGAGCGATGATCAGTTGAAGAACTTCGCCGCGCTCAGCAAGGTGCGGTACACGCCCCAGGCCAGCGGGATACCGACAGCGGCCCAGGCCAGCGCGCACCGTCAGCGAACTCGTCGCGTGGTAGGCCTGCTTGCTGCTGCCGACCTCGGCCGCCTTGGCCCGGTCGTGGGCCAGGCGCTTTTCTTCGGCCAGCTCGGCATCCGTCATGAAGTGCTTTGTCAGACACCGGGCGCACCAACAAGTTGCAAATCAGGCCCACGATCAACATGCCCACCAGGATGTACATGGTCTGGTTGTACACCTGCTCCCGGGGGATGCCAAGGTTCAACTGGTATTCCCGCATGTAGTTCACGACCACCGGGCCGATGATGCCGGCCGTGGCCCAGGCGGTGAGCAGGCGGCCGTGGATCGCACCCACCATCTGGGTGCCGAACAGGTCGGCCAGATAGGCCGGCACCGTGGCGAAGGCGCCGCCGTACATGCTCAGGATGATGCAGAAAGCGCCCACGAACATCAGCTTGTTGGCCGAGCCCGCGCTGGCCGGGATGCTGAAATACAGGATGCCGCCGAGCACGAAGAACAAGCGTGTAGGTCATCTTGCGGCCGAGCTTGTCGGACAGGCTGGCCCAGAAGAAACGGCCCACGATGTTGAACAGGCTGAGCAGCGCCGCAAAGCCCGCGGCCACGCCGGCGATCGCGGTCAGCTGGGTTTTGTCCAGCTCGCTGAACTTGCCGGCCACGCCGATCAGGCTGCCGCCAAACACCTCTTGCAGCATCGGGCTGGCCATGCCGATCACGCCGATGCCGGCCGACACGTTCATGGTCAACACCATCCAGACCAGCCAGAACTGCGGAATGCCCCAGACCTTTTTCACGTGCACATGGCCGTGCGTGATCATGGCGTTGGCGCCCTGTGCGGCGGGCGGTGTCCAGCCCTCAGGCTTCCAGCCGCTGGCCGGGATGCGGTAGCCGAAGGCGCCGCACAGCATGGCCACGATGTAGAGCGCACCCATCACGCGCAAAGGTCTGCCAGACGCCCACCTCGGTCGGCGTGGCGAAAAATCTTCATCAACTCGGCCGCCAGTGGCGAACCGATCATGGCGCCGCCGCCAAAGCCCATGATGGCCATGCCGGTCGCCATGCCGCGCTTGTCCGGGAACCACTTGATCAGCGTCGACACCGGCGAGATGTAGCCCAGCCCGAGGCCGATACCGCCGATCACGCCCGAGCCCAGCACCATGATCCAGAACTGGTGCAGGTAAATCCCCAGCGCCGAAATCAGCATGCCGCCGCCCCAGCAGAACGCCGCGAGCACGCCCACCTTGCGCGGGCCCACCCGCTCCAGCCAGCCGCCCCAGATCGCCGCGGCCAAGCCGAGGAACACAAAAAACAGCGTGTACATCCAGCCCAGCGTGGCAATCGACCAGTCGCAACTGGTGGTGAACAGTTGCCCGAAGAAGCCCACCTCAGGTCCGCACGCCATCGCCTCCTTGATGCCCAGCGCCTTGGACAGCGGCAGCCAGAACACCGAAAAGCCGTAGGCCATGCCGATGCACAGGTGAATCGCCAATGCGGCGGGCGGCACCAGCCAACGGCTGAACCCCGGTGCGGCGATGATGCGCTCCTTGGACAACAGCCCCGTGCCATCGTCCCCCATCAAATCCCCAGTTGCCACTGCAGATGTCCCCATCTTTGTCTCCTGTTGTGTTGCGAAAACCAGAAAAGCCCGTGCATGATCGCGGGCTCGCGCAAGCCGCGCAATATGAGCGCCAGGGCCGCAGCCATAGTGCACTCCAGGTCATAAAGGGTTATCCCGATGAAGAAAATTTCGATCAAACCGGTGTGGACCATCCAGGGCGGCGAAGGGGGCGCGCTGTCGCCGCGGCTGATCGAATTGCTCACCGCCGTGCACACCCAAGGCAGCCTGCTCGCCGCCTGCCAGAACCTGGGCATGTCCTACCGCCACGCCTGGGACCTGGTGCGCGCTGGCGAGGCCCACTTCAACACCACGCTGCTGCACATGGAGCGCGGCAAAGGCTCAACGCTGTCACCGCTGGCCGAAAAACTGGTCTGGGCCGACCTGCGCATCATGGCGCGCCTGCAGCCGATTCTGGACTCGCTGTCTTCCGAGCTGTCGCACGAAATCGCCAAGGTGGCCAGCCCCGGCGAAAGCGCCTTTCGGCTGCATGCCAGCTACGGCTTCTCGATCGAAAAGCTGATCGAACAACTGCTGGAGCAGGGGCAGGACGTGATCCGCAGCTACGCCTCCAGCACCGCCGCGGCCGCCGCCTTGCACGACGGCAATTGCGAAGCCTGCGGCATCCACATTCCGATCGGCTCACAACAGGCCGAGCACTGCAGCACTACGCCCAATGGCTGCAGGCACCCGACCTGATGCTGGTCGACATCTCCACCCGGCGCCAGGGCCTCATGGTCGCGCCCGGCAACCCGAAGAAGATCTACGAGCTGGCCGACCTCACGCGCGACCGACGTGCGCTTCATCAACCGCCCGGCCGACTCGGGCACGCGCTTTTTGCTCGAAGGCCTGCTGGGCGAAGCCCAGATCGCCGGCACCCGCATCGCCGGCTTCGAGCAAAGCGAAGCCACCCATGCGTCGGTGGCCGCCTTTGTGGCCAGCGGCCTGGCCGACGCCGGCTTCGGCCTGGAGCGCCCTGCCCGCTATTTCCAGCTGGATTTCATCCCCATGGTCAACGAGCGCTACTTTCTGATCTGCCACGAAGCCACCCTGCAACACCCGGTGATGCAAAAAACACTGGCCATCCTGGCCGACCCCGAGTTCAAGCAATCGGTCAATGCCCTGCCCGGCTACGACTCCACCCACTCGGGCCAGGTCCAGCCACTCAGAGAAGCCTTCGCAATGAACGTAGTTCACGCCAGCCGCCTGAAATCGCCGGCGCGCCGCCGGCATCTGCCCGCATGGCCTAGGATGTGCGCATGGCTTCAACCAATACCCAACCCAACGACAACCCTGTTGCCTACGCCACGCTGACCGTGGCCACCTGCAACGTGCTCAACCTGGCCTTGCCGGGGCGCGATTTCTACCCCGGACAAGAGCCCTACAGCCAGAGCGAATACGAGCGCAAGGTGGACTGGCTGGGCGAGCGCATCAAGACGCTGAATGCCGACGTGCTGGCGGTGCAGGAAGTGTGGGACGAAGCCGCGCTGATGGAGGCCGTCAAGCGCAGCGGCCTGCGCTACAAGTTCATCGCCGTGCCCGGCGCCGAGAACGGCCCGGGCCAGCAGGGCGCGCAAGGCACGCCCCGCGTGGGCCTGGTCACCCGGCTGGCGGTGGAATCGGTGGACTCGCTGGTGGACTTTCCGCCCGAGGCGGTGGTCGATGTGCCCGGCCTGGGCCCCTACACCCGCTTCGAGCGCCCGCCTCTGCATGCCACGCTGCGCCTGAAGAACGGCCCCAACCTGCACATCATCACGGCCCACTTCAAGTCCAAACGCCCCAAGCTGCTCAGCGACGAAGAAGGCCACTCCACCGAAGACCGGGACGACCCGGCGGTCCAGGCCCTGGGCAGCCTGCGCTCGCTCATCATGCGCGGCGCCGAAGCCGTGGCCGTGCGCATGCGGGTCATCGAGATGCTGCGCCGAACGCGCGAACCGCTGGTGATGATGGGCGACCTCAACGACAGCCCCCACAGCGTCACCACCCAGCTCGTGGCCAACACCTCGCAAGTGGCCTATGACCGCGGCGCCTACGACTGCGCCCTGTTCAGCGCCTGGGACGTGCAGGGCGACGCCGCGCTGCGCCGCGATGTGGCCTTCTCCCACATCCATCAGGGCTACCCCGAGGTGCTCGACCAGATCCTGGTGAGCGAAGAGTTCACCGCCAAGAGCCGCCGCGCCATCGGCGAAGTCAAGCGCGTGGAAGTGTTCAACGACCACCTGTTCGAAGGCCGCAGCCGCACCAAGAGCGACCACGGTTTTGTTCGCGCGCTGATCCGCTGGGAGCAGGACCAAGGGCAATAGCGTTTCGTTGAAAATCCAGCTGCGTTCACACCACCCGCTGGGCATTCACTTTCGCGTACCCGATTTCTCCCTTCCCAATCTGAAAATGCGCGCTGTTCACTACGCCCTTGCCATCGCCATCGCGGTGGCCGCCGCCGCCCTGCTCAACCCTTCTGCCGACAGGCATCGGGCCAAGCTGAAGAAGGCCGTCGCCGAACGCAGCCAATTGGCGGCGCTGCTTCGACTCGGCGACCTGGCTGCCTTCGTCTCGACCTACCACTCCATGGGCGTGGTGTCTTACACGACAGCGAACAACAAGGTCCTCACAGTCGGCGCGTTCGGCTACGTCTACGTTCCCGAGCCTGACAGCGACAACTGAGGCCCCTACAGCAAAAGCAAGCCGCGGCTGCCCCTTGATGCGGCAGATTGGGGCGGCAACCTATTTCAGCCCCTCGCGCCAGCGCTGCTGCGTTGGCTGCCCTGCCCAGGCCTTGGCCAGCTCGGCCATGGCCCTGGCCCTCAAAGCACGGCGTGCTCGGCGCCCCTCACTTTCCAGGCCTGCCCGATGTTGAAGCTGGACACTCAGCAATGGCTGCCCATGCAATGCAATCGACACATTCAAACGCCCACGGGTTTCCACAAGTCTTGTCATGGTGTGGGTCCTCAAACTGTGGCATCCGGCACATCGCCATGCGTCAAAGGCGCCGCCACCGGTTTCGCCTCAGAGCGCATCACGCCGTACCAGTCCAGTTTGCGGGTCGCCACCATGATGGCCGCAAGCACGCCGAACAGCAGCAGCGAACCCATCATCAAGGCGTTGTCTTCTGACACCAGAATCCCGTAGAGCACGCCATACAAGGCCACCAGCATGCCGCTCATGCCCAACCCGGCTCGCCAGCTTCCCAACACGTGGCGCAGGTAATGGCTCAGCAAACCGATGCAGGCCGCGCTGGCAATCGCGTATGCCGCCGCGAAGTCCATGTGCTCGGAGAGCGACAGCAGCAACAGGAAGAACAGCACCAGTGCGGCACCGATCATCAGGTATTGCATGGGGTGGATGCGCCAGCGCTTGACCATTTCCAGCACGAAGAAGGCCGCAAAGGTGAGCACGATGAACATCATTCCGTACTTGGTGGCGCGGTCGCTCAGGCGGTACACGTCCACAGGGTTTTCCAGCGACACCCACAGCTGATCCATGCGAACGCCTTTCTCGTGGCTTTGCGCGAGAAACTGCTGCTGCGCCTGAGTGGACAGCGAAGGCACGCTCCAGATGGCCGTGAACCCACCATCTCCCACCTCACGCTCGCGGGGCAGAAAATCGCCACCGAAGCTGGGGTGGGGCCAAGGGGAACTCAGGCTGAAGCGGTTGTCGTCGGCCAGTGGCACCCAGGCGATCTTTCCCGTTCCGGCGAGATCCAGCGCCAGTGTGAAGTCCAGCGGCGCGTTGACCACCAGCTGCGTCGCATCCAGCGTGGCGGCCAATGGCAGCGGCAAGTCTTGCCCCGCAGGCGATGCACTGACCGCCAGCGTCCGACCGCCCAGCTTGAGCAGGGGTGCGCTTTGCAGGCCACGCAAGTCGCTCACTCCCATCGTGACAAACGGCTGGCCCAGCTTGATTTCGCCGCCTGCTTCAATCGGCGCGATGCCCGGCCACACGAAGCGGCCCGCCGTCTCATGGTGGCTGGTGTAGACCGTGACGGGGAAGATGCCCCGCCAGCGCGTCTCGGTGGTGAGACGGCTGCGGGTGTCTGCGTTTTGCGGGAAAACGGTGAGCACGCGCGGCACGACCACCGTGTCTTCGCGCTGGGTGCGTTTCTCCACATCGACCACCACGGTGCGCTTGAAGGTCTCGGTGTAAGGCACATGCAGCACAGGCCCGACCAGGGTTTGCGCACCCGAGTGGGCACGGGCGACTTCGGTGGTGGCCTGTGCACGGTTCATGGTGCGCTCGCGGATCACACCGCTCACCATCTCCAGGGGAATGGCCAGCAAGACCATCAGAAAACCAATGATCAGGGTTTTGCTCAGCAAAGGGAATTTGTTCAAGGGACGCTCCTCGGTTGTGGGACAGCGCCATTCTTGAAATCGGGCGTGCACCGCGCGCGCACACCCTGTGAAGTGAAAAAGTGTTTTGTGCGGTGGGTGTGAAAGCGGGCGCCTTCAGGCGGGTAGGCGCCAACGCGCCAGACAACCGCTGGGGCCATCAACGTTGTCTACCTGCAGGCTGCCGCCGTGCAAAGCGCTCACCTCGTTCACAAAGCACAGGCCCAGTCCTGAGCTCTTCTCCAGACCTTCGCCTCTGGGGAGCGAATAGAAGCGCTCAAAAATGCGGTCGCGTGCGTAATCGGGAATGCCCGGCCCTTCGTCCCGAACCGACCATTCCACACCTTGGGCACCGCGCGACAGCGCCAAGGTCAGCGTGCCGCCTTCGGGTGAAAAGTCCACTGCGTTGTCGATCAGGTTTTGCAGCGCCTGGGCGATCAGGAAACGGTTGCCCGGAACGGAGGTGCTCGCCGCCCCCAAGGCGTCCACCACCCGGAGGTGCTTCAATTGGAGGCGTGGCTCCGAGGCCCTGAGCAACGCTCGGGTCAGCGCTGCCAGATCCACCGGCTCCACGTCGTGCAGCTCTCGCATCTGCTCCACATCGGCCAGGCGCAGCAACTTGTCGATCAGTTGCTGCAAGCGTTCGGTCTGTCGCTCGATGTTGTGCGCAAAGCGCTGGCGGTCGGCCTCTGCCATGGGTTCCTGCAACAGCTCGGCAGCCCCGCGAATGGCGGCCAGAGGGCTCTTGAGCTCGTGGGTGAGCGTGTGCACATAGCGCTCCACATAGGCCTTGTCTTCCAGCTTCAGCCGCATGCGTTCCACCGCTTGCGCCAGATCGTTGAATTCGGTCTTGCCGCTGAGGCGGCCCATGCGCGGCAGCTCGGCCCGCTCGCCACCGGCCACCGCATTGGCATAGCCCTTCAGGCGAGACAGCGAACTTGCCATCCACCAGCTGAACAGCAGCCCCATCAACAGCGTGAAGCCCAGCAATACCCAGGACCCCAGCAAGATGCGCTGACGGCTGCGCTCGATGTAGGGCTCCAGCTTGTTGTTGGGGCGTGAAACGGTGAGCGCGCCGATGATGCTTTCACCGTCGCGAATTGGGGCGGCCACGTGCATCACGGTGCTGTCGGGATCTTTCGGATCCTCGACGCTGGAGCGCGCGCCATATTCTCCGCGCAAGGTGCGCACCACATCGTTCCAGCGCGAAAAGTCTTGCCCGAGCGCCTCACCGCGGGTGTCAAACACCACGGTCCCCTGGGCATTGACAATGGTGATGCGGGTGTCGACCTGGTCTTTCGGAAAGCCCCAGAGCACCGCACCTGGCCGCGCTTTCTGATAAGCCTTCATGGCCTGGGCAAAACCGCCGGTGGCGATGGTGCCGTTTTTCATGTCGGGTTCGGCCAATTGCGCATAAGCAAATGCCGCGTCGATCAGGCTGTCCTCCATGGCCAGTCGGGTGCCTGGTTCCACCTCGTTCAGAAAGACCCGCAGCACCACGAACAAAGCCAGGCCCAGCACGAGGAAGAACCCCAACATCAAACGGATTGCGATGCGCATGGTGCTTCAGCGCGGGGTTTGAAGGGAATAGCCCATGTTGCGATGGGTCTGGATCAGATCGGCCTCCAGACCGCAGGCCCGC
Source organism: uncultured beta proteobacterium (assembly GCA_963698635.1). Classification (GTDB taxonomy): domain Bacteria; phylum Pseudomonadota; class Gammaproteobacteria; order Burkholderiales; family Burkholderiaceae_C; genus Hydrogenophaga. Next base: position 47,660 of record CAVORS010000011.1, on the reverse strand, counting down.
AGCTTGGCGCGCAACAGCTTGATGTGCGCATCCACCGTGCGTTCCGAGGTGTCGGGCGCATCACCCCACACCAGATCCATCAGTTCTGCACGCGAAAAAATGCGCTGCGGCCGTTTCAGCAAGGTCGCCAGCAAACCGTATTCATAGCGCGTCAAGGCCAGGGGCTCGCCGCCGCAGCGAATGCGCTGCGCCGCTTCATCGAGCTGCAGCCCGCCCTCAGCAACAGGGCCGGCTGGCGCGCTGCCGTTGCCCGCGCTGCGACGCAGAATCGCCTTCACCCGCGCACAGACTTCACGCGGTGAAAAAGGCTTGGTCACGTAATCGTCGGCGCCCAGCTCCAGACCCAGAATGCGGTCGATTTCCTCCCCCCGCGCGGTCAGAAACACGATCGGCAGTTCGCTGGTTTTGCGGATGGCGCGGCACACATCAAAGCCGTTGCCATCGGGCAGCCCCACATCCAGAATGGCCAGATCGGGTGGCTTCGCACGAAAAGCGGCCAGTGCTTCGGACACCAGTCGAACATGGGTCACCTCGAAAGACTCGCCACGCAAGGCGTACAGCAAGGTATCGGCTATGGCGGGTTCGTCTTCGAGCAGGAGGATGTGTTGCGGCATGGGCAGGTTCGGCGCGCTTGGTGAAGCATGCACCAATGATAGGACCTCACCCGCAGCGGTCTTTTGACCCGGCCTCGCACGGCCGGCATTGAGCGACGCCACTTTCTGTGCTGTCGCGCCGCCTGGACCACCACCCCCAATCCGGCTCGATCCCATGGCCCATGGGGCGCCATGGCAGCAAACTCATACCGGTCTGCCACGGCCAGGCAGAGCTTGAGCCAACTTTCCACCGGTAGGCATCTTCACCATCGGCAACCTGTTGAGTGGCCGCGTTCGGGTGAAAGCCAGCGGGCATGTCCCGGGCATGATCAATCGCATGGGATCCGATTTGCGCCAAGGAGACCACCGGGACAAGCGGCGCAAGCGTTGCAGGCTCTACCGATGGAACGTTCATTCGAAGGAATGTTCGTCCGCAACCGGTCATTGCACGCCCAACACCCGCGCCAGCGCCCAACGCATCACACCGCGGTTGGCGTCCACGCCGGTCCACAACTTGACGGCAATGGCGCCCTGGTTCACAAGCATGCCCAGGCCATCAATGGCCATGCAGCCTTTGGCCTCGGCGGTGCGCACCAGGTGCGTTTTGGGCGGGTTGGGAATGGCGTCGGCCACCACCGTGCTCGCCTTCAAGGAGTCCCAGTCGATGCGCAATTGCGCATCGGGGTCGCCCAGCCCCACCGAGGTGGTGTTCACCAGCAAATCGGTATCCGGCGGTATCTGCAAAACCGCATCCCAGGCCCGGAAATGGGCCTTGGCCGGCGTGCGCTCATTGATGAGTTCGACCAGCCCCTCCCCAGGCGCCACGCTTCGGTTGACGATTTCGATCTGCGCCACGCCGGCCAGCGCAAGTTCCACAGCCACCGCGCGCGCCGCGCCGCCAGCCCCCAGAACGATCGCCGTCTTGCCCGGGCAGATTGACCACCTCGCCGAGGGCCTGCACGAAGCCCTTGCCATCGGTGTTCTCGCCTATCCATTGGCCCGAGGCGTTGCGCACGACCGTATTGACCGCACCAATGATCTGGGCAGAAGGGGCCAGGCCATCGAGGTGCTCGATCACCGCGACCTTGTGGGGCAGCGAACAGTTGAAACCCACCCAGCCCATGGCCCTCGCGCCTTTTACCGCTGCAGCGAGATCTACAGGGGCCACATCGCAGTTGATGTAACGCCATGGCAAGCCGTGGTGCCGGTAAGCCGCCTCCACCATGGCCACAGTGGGGTTCTCGGCGCTGGGTTGTGAAAAGGAGCCGGTGAGCTGGTGAAGAAACGAAGTGGCCATGAACGGCATGGTACCCAGGTCAACCCACCGATTCATGTCTCAGCAAGTAACAGGTCGGGTGCCATCCAAACCCATACTTTGCTCCGCAAACAAGGGTAAATCCTTAGTCTTTGACGCAAGAAAATACACTTCAACTCCAAATTCGTACAAATCATGTTTGGAGAGCTCGCGAGAATTACTTCACGGTTTTCCTCAACCGTTGGCAACCGCCTCATCCACCAACAGGAGACTTCAGTGAAATTTCGCCTCGCATCCGCCCTCACCGCCGCGCTCATGAGCGCTGGCCTGGCCCACGCCGCCGGCACCGAACTCGTCATCGCCACCGTGAACAACGGCCACATGATCGAGATGCAAAAGCTCAGCAGTGCCTTCGAGCAAGCCAACCCCGACATCAAACTCAAGTGGGTCACCCTGGAAGAAGGCGTGCTGCGCCAGCGCGTCACCACCGACATCGCCACCAAAGGCGGTCAATTCGACATCATGACCATCGGCATGTACGAAGCCCCTATCTGGGGCAAAAAGGGCTGGCTGAATGAAATCAAGGGCGATGCCGCCTACGACATCGACGACATCCTGCCCGCCATGCGCAATGGCCTGAGCGTGGACGGCAAGATGTACGCAGCGCCTTTTTACGGCGAGAGCTCCATGCTCATGTACCGCAAGGACCTGACCGACAAAGCTGGCATCACCATGCCTGAGCGCCCCACCTGGACACAGGTGCGCGACGCTGCGGCCAAGATCCACGACCCCAAAAACGGCGTGTACGGCATCTGCCTGCGCGGCAAGCCAGGCTGGGGCGACAACATGGCCTTCGTCACGACCATGGCCAACGCGTTTGGTGGCCAACTGTTCGACATGCAGTGGAAGCCGCAGTTCGAAAGCAAGCCTTGGAAAGATGCCGTCACGTTCTACGTGGACATGTTGACCAAGTACGGCCCTCCAGGCTCTTCGGCCAACAGTTTCAACGAAATCCTGGCCCTGACGAACACAGGCAAGTGCGGTATGTGGGTAGACGCCACCATCGCCGCCTCGTTTGTGAGCGACCCCAAGCAATCCAAAGTGGCCGACCAGATGGCCTTTGCACAGGCGCCAACCCAGGTGACCGACAAGGGTGCCAACTGGCTGTGGGCTTGGGCCTTGGCCGTGCCATCGGGTTCGAAGAAAGTGGACGCTGCACAAAAGTTCGTGACCTGGGCAACATCCAAGGCGTACATCGAGCTGGTGGCAAAAACCAATGGCTGGGCCGCAGTGCCTACCGGCACGCGCAAGTCGACCTACGCGAATCCTGAGTTCGTGAAAGCCGCCCGCTTCGCACCAGCCGAGAAGATGGCCATCGATTCGGCCAACCCGAACGAATCCACTTTGCCCAAGAGCCCCTATGTCGGCGTGCAATTCGCTGCCATCCCCGAGTTCCAGGCCATCGGTACCACCGTGGGTCAGCAGCTGAGCGCAGCGCTGGCCGGACAGAAAACGGTGGATGCTGCCTTGAAGGCAGCCAACGTCGCCGCTGAGCGCCAGATGAAGAAGGCCGGCTACTACAAGTAAGCCGCTCTTGCTTCACACAGAAGGGGCAGCATTTGCTTGCTGCCCCTTTTCTCCTGAAGACAAACGCTCTTCAAGTCCCGGGCAACAAGCCCAGCGCGACAGTTCCCCCTCCCTACTTTTGGGCGCACCGCCATGAAACGCACGCTTCCCCGCCTACTGATGGCACCAGCCGTCAGCACGCTCTTCCTCTGGATGATCGTGCCGCTGGTGATGACCATCTATTTCTCGCTGATCGAGTTCAACCTGCTGAACCCGGATCAATCCGCCTTTATCGGACTGGAAAATTACGAATACTTCATGACCGACCCGTCGTTCTGGCCGGCCATCATGAACACCCTTCTGCTGCTGGGCAGCGTCATCGGCATCACCGTGGTGTTCGGCGTGCTCATCGCCTTGCTGATCAACGAGCCTCTGGCCGGTCGTGGCCTGGTGCGCATTTTGTTGATTTCGCCCTTTTTCGTCATGCCCACAGTCAATGCACTGATGTGGAAGAACATGATGATGAACCCGATCTACGGGGTCTTGGCGCAGGTCTGGATCTTCTTCGGCGCCACCCCCATCGACTGGCTCACCGAAGTCCCGCTGTTCTCCGTGATCCTGATGGTGTCCTGGCAGTGGCTACCGTTCGCCACGCTGATTTTCATGACCGCGCTACAGAGCATGGACCGTGAACAGCTCGAAGCCTCGCGCATGGACGGCGCCAATTTCTTCCAGCAGTTCCGCTACCTCTACATCCCCCACCTGGCCCGCTCGGTGGCGGTGGTCGTGATGATCGAACTCATTTTCCTGCTCAGCGTGTTCGCCGAGATCTACACCACCACCGGCGGTGGCCCTGGCGACGCGAGCACCAACGTGGCCTACCTGATCTTCAAGCAAGCCTTGCTGAACTTTGACGCAGGCGTGGCCTCAGCCGGTGCGCTGTTTGCGGTCGTGCTGGCCAACATCGCGGGCATCTTCATGATCCGCATGGTTGGCAAAAACTTGGAAAGATAAGGAACCCCCATGGCACGCCAATCTACTTACACACCGGCCTACGCCGTTCGCACCGTGGCCGCCTGGGGCGTTGCAGCGCTGCTGTTCTTCCCGCTCGGCTGGCTCATGCTGACCGCGTTCAAGACCGAGCTGCAGGCCATCGCGGTACCGCCCGAACTGTTCTTCAGCCCTACGCTGGAAAACTTCCACGAAGTCAACGAGCGCAGCGACTATCTGCAATACGCCAAGAACTCGGTGATCACCAGTGTGCTTTCCACCATCTTCGGCCTGATGATCGCCGCGCCTGCGGCCTACGCCATGGCCTTTTTCAAAGGCAAGCACGACAAGGACATCCTGATGTGGATGCTCTCGACCAAGATGATGCCGGCCGTGGGTGCATTGGTCCCCGTTTACGTGCTGGCGCAAAAGAGCCACCTGCTGGACAACCCGGTCGCCCTGATCATCGTGTTCACGCTGTCCAACCTGCCCATCATGGTCTGGATGCTGTATTCGCAGTTCAAGGAAATCCCCCGTGAGATTCTGGAAGCCGCGCGCATGGACGGCGCCACACTGTGGCAAGAGGCCCGACTGGTGCTGATGCCCCTGGCCATGGGCGGCCTGGCTTCCACGGGACTGCTCTGTCTGGTCTTGAGCTGGAACGAGGCTTTCTGGAGCCTGAACCTGACCGCAGCCAACGGCGGCACGCTGGCCACGCTGATCGCTGGCTACTCCAGCCCTGAAGGTCTGTTCTGGGCCAAGCTCTCGGCCGCTTCTTTCATGGCCATCGCCCCCATCGTGGTTTTCGGCTGGTTCAGCCAGAAGCAGCTGGTGCAGGGGCTGACATTCGGAGCGGTGAAATAGATCCCCCCGCATCGCCTTCGGCGCTACCCCCCAGGGGGCGCTGCTGGCGGCCCGGCAAAGCCGGTTCCGCGGCAGCCTGGGCCAGACACCACTTGCACGCGCCTTCAGTATTTGTGAATGCAAACCCTTTTTGAGAAACACTGATATGTCATACCTCCAGCTTCAAGGCATCGAAAAATTCTTCGGTGACCACCGCGCCATCAAAGGCATCGATCTGGACATCAATCCCGGTGAGTTCATCGTCTTCGTGGGCCCGTCGGGCTGCGGCAAGTCCACCCTGCTGCGCCTGATCGCGGGACTGGAACACATCGACGGCGGCAAGCTGACGCTGGAAGGTCGTGACATCACGCACCTGCCGTCTTCCAAACGCGATCTGGCCATGGTGTTCCAGAGTTACGCCCTGTACCCACACATGACCGTGGGTGAAAACATGAGCTTTGCGCTCAAGCTCGCCGGCGCACCCAAGGCCGAGATCGACGAGAAGGTGAAGAAAGCCGCGGCGATTCTTGACCTCACGAAATACCTGGAGCGCACGCCCAAGGAGCTCTCGGGTGGCCAGCGCCAGCGTGTCGCGATTGGTCGCGCCATCGTGCGCGCGCCCAAAGTGTTTCTGTTCGATGAGCCGCTGTCCAACCTCGACGCCGCCCTGCGGGGCCAGACGCGCATCGAGATCGCCAAATTGCATCGCGACCTGGGCGCCACGACGATCTACGTGACCCACGATCAGGTCGAAGCCATGACCCTGGCCGACCGGGTGGTGGTCTTGCGAGACGGTCTGATCGAACAGGTTGGCACGCCGCTGGAACTCTACGACAGCCCGGCGAACCAGTTCGTGGCCCAGTTCATCGGCACGCCGCAGATGAACATCCTGCCCCACACCCAGTGGTCGGCCGCCATCAAGGCGCTGGCGCCAGCGGCGGCCCAGGATGGTGCCATCGGCCTGCGGCCCGAGTGTGTGGTGGTGGGTTCGGACACCAGCGCCAAAGTTCAAGGCAAAGTCGACGTGGTCGAAGCCCTGGGCGCCGAGACCCTGATCTACATCACCACCAACGAAGGTGCCCAACTGGTGGCGCGCCAAAGCGATCGCACCCCCCTGCACATGGGCGACACCGTCAGTGCCGACCTGGCCCTGGACCAGGCGCACTGGTTCGACAGCAAGGGCCGTGTGGTGAAAGCCACGGCAGCTGCCTGATCCTTCCCAACGCAGCCCAATCGACCATGTCACTGCCTTTCGCCAACAAAGTCGCCGCCGTCACCGGTGGCGCGTCGGGCATCGGACGCGCCAGCGCCGAAGCCTTGGTCGCGGGCGGTGCCCGCGTGGTGATCGTGGATCGGGACGCCAAAGCCCTGGCCACCGCTTGCGAGGCCATGGGCGCGAACGCCATTGCACTGGAGCTCGACTTGCTCGACCCGGCGCAGTGCGCCTCGCTGGTACCTGAAATCCTCCAACGCGCGGGCCGTCTGGATATCTTCCACGCCAACGCCGGCCTCTATGTGGGCGGCGACCTGGTGGACGCGCAACACGATGCCATCGACCGCATGTTGAACCTCAACGTCAACGTGGTGATGAAAAACGTGCGCGACGCGGTGGTGCACATGAGCGAGCAAAGAACCGGCGACATCATCGTCACCAGCTCGCTGGCCGCCCATTTCCCCACCCCCTGGGAGCCGGTCTACGCGTCGTCCAAATGGGCCATCGACTGTTTTGTCCAGACCGTGCGCCGCCAGGTGTTCAAACACGGCATCCGCGTCGGCGCGATTTCGCCCGGTCCCGTCATCACCTCGCTGCTGTCCGACTGGCCCGCCGAAAAGCTCGAGGCGGCCAAAGCCTCAGGCAGCCTCATCGAAGCCAGCGAAATCGCCGAAGTCATCGTTTTCATGCTCACCCGGCCCCGCGGTATGACCATCCGCGATGTCGTGATGATGCCCTCCAATTTTGATCTGTGAGTCTTTCCCCATGAATGTCATGCTTCACCTGGGCCTGGGCTCCTTCCACCGCGCCCACCAAGCCGTCTACCTGCACGAACTCCAGAAAACCGGCGACCGCAGCTGGACCCTGGCGGGCGGCAATATCCGCCCCGACATGGCCGACACCATTGCTGCCCTTCAAGTCCAGGGCGGTGCCTACACGCTGGAAACCATCTCCCCTGCCGGTGAGCACCACTACGAGCGCATCACCTCGATCAGCAAGGTGATTCCTCACACGCCCGACCTGGCAGGTCTGATCGAGCAAGGTGCTACCCGGGAAACCAAGATCATCTCGTTCACCGTGACCGAGGCGGGCTACTACCTCGACGCCAAAAATCGCCTCGACCTGGACACCTTCGCCGACCTGCGCGCCGACCTGGAAGCAGCCCGCGCCGGCCAGCCCGGCACCACGATTTACGGCGCGTTGACCGCCATCCTGCGGGCGCGCCGCGCCGCCGTTGCCGGCGCCGTCACCCTGCTCAATTGCGACAACCTGCGCCACAACGGTGACCGCTCGCGCAGCGGCTTGCTGCAGTTCATCGAACTCACGGGCGATACCGAGTTGCTGGCATGGGTGCAGGCCTACACCAGCAGTCCCAACGCCATGGTCGACCGCATCACGCCGCGCCCCACGCCCGATGTGCGCGAGCGCGTCAAAGCCGCCACCGGCGAGGACGACCCGGCAGCGCTCATGGGCGAGAACTTCATCCAGTGGGTCATTGAAGACAACTTCATCGCGGGTCGCCCCGCCTGGGAAACCGTGGGTGTCGAGATGGTGAAATCGGTGGACGCTTTTGAGGAAGCCAAGATCCGCCTGCTCAACGCCACCCATTCCTGCATTGCATGGGCCGGCACCCTGATCAACTATCAGTACATCCACGAAGGCACCCAGAACCCGGTGATCCGCCGGCTGGCTTACGACTACGTGACCGACGACGTGATTCCCGTTCTTGACACGCCCGAGAACCCCTGCCCCTTGAACCTGGCCAAGTACCGCGACACCGTGCTCGACCGTTTCGCCAACGCTGCGATTCAAGACACCAACCAGCGCGTGGCCATGGACGGCTTCAGCAAGATGCCCGGCTTCATTGCCCCGACCATTCGCCAGCGCCTGGCGCGCAAAGAATCCATCGATAGCGTGGCCATGCTGCCAGCGCTGTTCCTGGCCTACCTGCAACGGTGGCACGCCGGAAAAATTCACTACACCTACCAGGACCAGGCGATGGACCCTGCCGTGGCCCACGCCATGTGCGAGGCGGCCGACCCTGTTGCCGCTTTTTGCGCCGATACCCTCCTGTGGGGTGAAATGGCTGGCGATCCGCGCCTGGTCGAAGGCGTTCGCAGAGCCAGTGAGCGCGTGGTGCGCTTCATCACCGCCCACACAGGCGTGCGCCCCGAAAGGGCTTGATAGGGACAAAAAACAGGGTGCAGAATATGAACACCGTGACCGACCGATACCGCACCGTCCCACGCCAGCTCAAGCCAGAGCTCGAACGCGACTACGCGCGCTCACCCGATCTGGGCTACGAAACGCCCGACACTTCGGGCTTTGTGCGCTGTCTGTCCCACGGGTTTCCAACGCCCCTGGCCCGCTGGCATTACCACGACGAATACGAACTTCACCTGATCACGGAGACCTCGGGCAAGGTGTTCGTAGGCGACTGGATTGGCCCGTTTCAACCTGGCCATCTGGTGCTGACAGGCCCGAGACTGCCCCACAACTGGCTTTCGCTGGACACCCCGGAAAACGGCGTGGAACTGCGGGACCTGGTGATCCAGTTCCAGCACGAACCGCTGATGCAGGCAGCCGCCCACATTGCCGAATTGGACGAGCTCAAGCCGCTGCTGGAGCGCGCGCGCCACGGCGTGGAGTTCTTTGGCATGGGCAAGCGCGCCGAACGCCATTGGCACCTCGTCAAGCAGGCCCAGGGTCTGCGCCGTCTCACCGCATTCTTTGACCTGATGACCGACCTTGCGGCCTGCACCGACTACCGGTTGCTCTCCAGCGTTCAGCTGCAAAGCGACGACGACGACGCCTCCATCGACCAGATCCACGGGCTCGTCACCCGCATCACCGACCACCTGAACGAAACCCACTCGGCCGCCGCGTTGGCCGCCGAACTGGGCATGAGCGAGAGCCGTTTTTCGCGATTCTTCCGCAAGGCCACTGGCAACACCTTCACCGACTTTGTCAACCGCGTGCGCATCAGCCGGGCCTGTCAGTTGCTGATGGACACCGACCAGCAGATCACCCTGATCTGCTACGAAGTGGGTTTCAACAACGTGGCCAACTTCAACCGCCGTTTTCTCGAAGCCAAAGGCATGACGCCATCGGAATTCCGCAAACAATCCCTGACCCGCTTTCGAGGCGCTGCGTAGAAAATCCCCCCCCGCGCCGCGTGGCGTCCTCCCCCGAGGGGGCAATACTGGCCGTCCGGCGGTACCCTGGGTTCGGTCCTGCGCTGGGGCCAAGCCCGTGTGTGAGCTCATCTGGTTTGGTGGGGCACTGCGTCACATCGCGTTTATTCACCCACAACACCCACCATGTACCTCGGCCTCGACCTCGGCACTTCCGAACTCAAAGCACTGCTTCTCTCCGATCAGCACCAGGTCCTCGCCACCGCGCGCTCGCCGCTCACCGTGCAACGCCCCCACCCGCTGTGGTCTGAGCAAAACCCAGCCGACTGGTGGCGCGCGCTGGAAGCGGTCATGGACCAATTGCAGCGCGAGCAGCCTCGGGTCCTTGCCCAGCTGAAGGCCATCGGCCTGTCCGGCCAAATGCATGGCGCCACCTTGCTGGATGGCCAAGACCAGGTGCTGCGCCCCGCGATTTTGTGGAACGATGGCCGCAGTGGCCCACAGTGCGAGCAGCTCACCCGCGATGTGCCCGAGCTCTCTGCCATCACCGGCAACCTGGCCATGCCCGGCTTCACAGCGCCCAAGCTGCAGTGGGTGCGCGAACACGAGCCCGAAGTTTTTTCGCAGGTGCGGCGCGTTTTGCTGCCCAAAGACTGGTTGAGGTTGATGCTCACCGGCGAAGCCGTGAGCGACATGTCGGACGCGGCCGGCACGCTCTGGCTCGATGTGGGCCGCCGCGACTGGTCAGACGCCTTGCTGGCCGCCACCGGCCTGACCCGCGATCACATGCCACGGCTCGTGGAAGGCAGCTCCATCTCGGCCAGTCTGAAACCCGAGCTCTGCCAGCGCTGGGGGCTGCCAGATGCTGTGCCCGTGGCCGGCGGTGCTGGCGACAACGCGGCCAGCGCCGTGGGCATGGGCCTGGTGCGTCCTGGTCAGGGCTTTGTCTCGCTGGGCACTTCGGGCGTGGTCTTCGTCAGTGGCGCGGCTTTCGAGCCCAATCCCGCCCAGGCCTTGCACGCGTTCTGCCACGCCCTGCCCGGCCGCTGGCACCAGATGAGCGTCATGCTGAGTGCGGCAAGCGCCGTCACCTGGGCTGCGCGCAGCCTGGGGTTTGCCGATGAACCGGCCTTGCTGAGCGAAGCGCAATCCCTGAGCGAAAACGAACAGCTGGCAGCACCACTCTTTTTGCCTTACCTCAGTGGTGAGCGCTCACCACACAACAACCCGCTGGCCACAGGTGCCTGGACAGGCCTGCGCGCTTCGCATACCCGCGCCCACCTCGCGTACGCCGTGGCCGAAGGCGTGGGCTTTGGCCTGCTCGACGGGTTGCGTACCATCCCGGTCACCGAAACGCCTCTGAGCAACCTGTCGCTTGTGGGCGGCGGTTCGCGCAGCGCCTGGTGGGCGCAGCTGTTGGCCGACACCTTCGGCTTCACCCTCACTGTGCACCAGGACGCCGAAAGCGGCGGCGCAATGGGCGCGGCACGCCTGGGCTGGCTCGCCGCCGGGGGCGACCAGGAAGCGGTGTGCATCACGCCGCCTGTGCTGGCAAGCTACGCACCTCATGCGCAACGCCATGCCGCCCTGATGGCGCGCCATGTCCAGTTCCAAGGTCTCTACGCGGCCCTGAACTGACGCTCTATTGACAGGCCGCTGGAGCGTGCTCCGTATCATGGGTTGACTGGTCAACTATCCATTGGAGACAAACCATGAGCAATACCGCCCCAGCCATGCTGGCCAACAAGCGCATTCTGGTCACCCAGTGGCGCGAATTCATGGGCCCTACCCTGTGCGAGGTGCTGGCATCACACGGTGCCACCGTGGTCACCAGCGAGATCCCGCTGGTCGATCCTGCCGCCGCCGCGAGCGAAGTGGCGAAAGCCGGCGACATCGACATCCTGATCGCCAACCTGGCCATCGCTGCACCCAACACCGCCGCCACCGAGGTGGACGACGCCGAATGGCGCAGCGTGTTCGCCGCCCTGGTCGACCCGCTGCCGCGCCTGGTCAAGGCCGCGATGCCTGCCATGGTGCAACGGCGCAGCGGCAAGATACTGGTCATGGGCAGCGCATCCGCTTTGCGCGGTATCAAGCGCGCCTCCACCTACTGCGCCGCGCGCGGCGCACAAACAGCCTATGTGCAGGCCGTGGGCCTGGAGGCCGCGCCCCACAACGTGCAGATCAATTTGATCGCCCAGAACTTCGTCGACAACCCGACTTACTTCCCCCCAGAAGTACAGGCCAACCCAAGATTCCAGGAACGGCTGGCGCGCGAGGTGCCATTGGGGCGCCTGGTCGGCGCGAAAGAAGACGCCGAATTCGCCGCATACCTGTGCAGCGACAACGCCAACTGCTTCGTCGGTCAGGTGTTTCCCCTGTGCGGTGGCTGGGTGGCGCGCTAGTGCCTTGTGAGGGCCTGTTACAAGGCTGCACACCCGCTTCACACAAGCCCGGGATAATCGCGCCATGACAGGAATCTCTCTGCGCCGGGCCACTGCTGCCGGCCTCGTCTGCTCTTTCGCGCTGTTTTGTGCCGTGCCACCCGCCTCGGCGGCCACGTTTGACTTGCCATCGATCGATCGCATCGTCAACTACACGCCCAAGTTGCCGCTACAGATTTTCACGTCTGACGGCGCTGAGATCGCCCAGTTCGGCACCGAACGGCGCATCTATGTGCCGCTGTCCAAAACGCCCAAAATCCTGCAAGACGCGGTCCTGGCCGTGGAAGATGCGCGCTTTCGCGAACACTCGGGCATCGACCCCAAAGGCATGGCCCGTGCCGTGGTGGCCGCCCTGACTGGCGGCCGCAAACAAGGCGCCAGCACGATCACGCAGCAACTGGTGCGTACCATGCTGCTCACCCGCGAATTCTCGGTGGAACGCAAGGCCAAAGAAATCATGCTGGCGTTCAAGGTGGAGGACGCGCTCTCGAAAGACCGCATCCTCGAGATCTACATGAACGAGATCTTCCTGGGTCAGCGCGCCTACGGTTTTGCCGCTGCGGCCAAAACCTATTTCGGCAAAACCATGGACGAGCTCAGCACCGCCGAAGCCGCCATGCTCGCTGGGCTGCCACAAAACCCCTACTACGCCAACCCGGTGGCCAACATGGAGCGGGCGATCAAGCGCCAGCGCGTGGTGCTCGAGCGCATGAAGGCCACCGGCGCCATCAGCGAAGTGCAATGGAAAGCCGCACGCGCCGAGAAAATCACCCTGCGCACCCCGGGGGAGAAAGACCTGCATGCGCCCCACGTTGCCGAAATGGCGCGGCGCATCGTGGTGGAACGTTACGGCACCGAAGCCTATTCCAGTGGTATCCGCGTCACCACCTCACTGTTGGCTGACGACCAGCGCGCCGCCTACGCCGCTGTGCAAAAAGGCGTCATGGCCTACGACCGACGAGGCACCTGGCGCGGTCCGGAAGGCTTCGAGGAGCTGCCCAGTGCCAACGGCGAAGCGCTGAGCAGTGCGGCCGCTGAAGCGCTCAAGGACCACATCGATGACGATATCCTGAGGGTGGCCATCGTGCTCAAGGCAACCCCCAAGGAGCTGCTGGTTCAACTGGGCACAGGCGAACGCGTGACACTCAGCGGAACAGGTGTTCGCTGGGCCCGGGAAGGTCTGAAAAGCAAGGCCAAGAAAGAACTCAGCCTGCAACGCGGCTCCGTGGTGCGCGTGGTGCAATCCGGACAAAAAGGCTCCCCCACCGAATGGGAAATCAGCCAGTGGCCAGAAGCCGAAGCCGCCCTGGTGTCCATGGACACACAAACCGGCCGTGTGCGGGCACTGGTGGGCGGATTCGATCAATCGCGCCAGCCCTTCAACCACGTGACCCAGGCCTGGCGCCAGCCCGGCTCCAGCTTCAAGCCGCTGCTGTACTCGGCCGCGCTGGAAGAGCGCGTGATGCCCGTCACCTTGATCGACGACCTGCCGTACACCGCGGCCAACGGCTGGAGCCCCAGCAACAGCCATGCAGGGGGCGAAAGTCCCATCACGCTGCGCCAGGCCCTGGCCAGCTCCAGCAACCTGGCGAGTGTGCGTGTGCTCGACCACGTGGGCGTTTCGCGGGCACGCGAGTGGGCCACACGTTTTGGCCTTGACGCCGCGCGCCAACCCAGCAACCTCACGCTGGCGCTGGGCACAGGCAGCGTCACCCCATTGCAAATGGTGCGCGCTTATGCCACTTTGGCCAATGGTGGCTGGCGGCTGATGCCCGTGGTTGTGGAGAAGATCACCGATGCGCAAGGCAAAACGCTGTTCGAAGCACCTGCCCCGGAAGCGCTGACCGAAGACAACCGCGTGATCCCGGCGCGCAACGCCTACGTGATGTCAAGCCTGCTCAACGACGTGACCCGCTACGGCACAGGCGCACGCGCGCAAGCTTTGCTCAAGCGGCGCGACGTGTATGGCAAAACGGGCACCACCGACAACGCCTTCGACGCCTGGTTCACGGGCTACCACCCCACGCTGGCCACTGTGGTCTGGATGGGCTACGACAAGCCTCGCAGCCTGGGCAGCCGAGAATCGGGCAGCCGTGCCGCCCTGCCCATCTGGATCGACTACATGGGCTCGGCACTCAAGAAAACGCCCAACACCCCCCTGGGGCCACCGCCGCCAGGTTTGACACGCGAAGACGACGACTGGCTGTATGCCGAATGGAAGAACGGCGGCTATGTGCAGCGCATTTCCGACGAAGATGGCGTGGAGTACGCGCCAGAACCCGGCCGTTTCCTGCCCAATATTCCCGATTGGGCCCGGGCGCTGATCTCCAGCGGACCGCGCAATCCCTGAGTTGCAGCGCCTTTGTGCACATGGCAGACGGTTGCCGCCAAGGCCTGACGCCGACCGCACTGTCTGCCTGGCCAGCGCCCAGTCGCCTGAGCCGAAACCGAGCTGGTGCGTCTGAAGCCTGCCAAAAACAAAGCCACCCGGGGGTGGCTTTGTTTCATGGTCGAGCAGTGGTCAACCGCCGCAAATACGCGCCTTGGCCTCTGCGTATTCGCGCTTGAATCGGGCCACCAGATCGGCGGCGGGCACCACCTCGCTGATCGCGCCAATGCCCTGCCCGCAGCCCCAGATGTCTTTCCAGGCTTTGGCCGCGCTGGCACCCTCGCTCGTGGCGAAATTCATCTTGCTCGGATCGCTCTCGGGCAGGTTGTCAGGGTCCATGCCGGCCGCCTTGATACTGCCCTTCAAATAGTTGCCGTGGATACCGGTATAGAAGTTGCTGTAGACGATGTCATCGGAATTGCTCTTGGTGATCATCTCTTTGTAGCCGTCGACCGCGCGAGCCTCTTCGGTGGCAATGAACGCCGAGCCGATGTAGGCAAAGTCAGCGCCCATGGCCTGGGCCGCCAATACCGCGCCGCCGGAAGCGATCGAGCCTGACAACGCAACCGGGCCATCGAACCACTCGCGGATTTCCTGCACCATGGCAAACGGGCTTTTCACACTCGCGTGGCCACCTGCACCGGCAGCCACCGGAATCAGGCCATTCGCACCCTTTTCAATGGCTTTGTGGGCAAACACGTTGTTGATCACATCGTGCAGCACCACGCCACCCCAGGACTGAACGCCCTTGTTCACATCTTCGCGCGCGCCCAGACTGGTGATCACGATCGGCACCTTGTACTTTTCGCACAACTGCATGTCGTGTTCCAGGCGGTCGTTGCTTTTGTGAACGATCTGGTTGATCGCGAAAGGCGCGGCCGGATTGTCTGGGTTGGCTTTGTCATGTGCCGCCAGCGCTTCGGTGATCTCGGCCAGCCATTCGTCGAGCTGCGAAGCTGGGCGGGCATTGAGCGCAGGCATGGACCCCACGACGCCAGCCTTGCACTGCGCAATCACCAGCTTGGGGTTGCTGATGATGAACAGCGGTGAGCCGATCACGGGGAACTTGATTTTTTGCAGAACCGGGGGCAAGGGCGCACGTTGGCGGGTGGTCATGGGTGGTTGTCTCCGTTGTGGATTTCGGTTGCGATTTGAAAAGCAAAACGCATGGGGAAATTCTGTCTTAGGCCAGCCATCAAGCCTGTCTGTGTTGCGACAGACAGGCTTGGCTTGAAGCTCAGAAAGCTTCAGCAGCCAGGGCGGTCACGGCTTCTGCGCCTTCCACGATCGCATCGCGCACGCCAGGGGCGCGGCTCAAGATGTGGTCGGCGTAAAAACGCGCGGTGGTGATCTTGCTTTGCATGAACGCAGCGTCGACACCTGCAGCCAATTGGTCTTCAGCCACCAACAGGGCGCGCGCCATTTGCCACCCGGCCATCAGATTCCCGGCGAGCAACAGGTAAGGCACACTGCCGGCAAAAGCCGCATTGGGGTTGGAGCGGGTATTCGCTGCAATGAATTCGACCACGTCCACAAACGCCTGTCGCGCAGCGGTCAACCGCTTCGCCACAGCCAGCGATTGCGCGCTGCCTCGCTGGGTCAGCTCAGCTTCGGTCTTCTCGATCTGCGCCGCAATGGCTTTCGCGCCTGCGCCGCCATCGCGGGCCGTCTTGCGACCCACAAGGTCGTTGGCCTGGATGGCGGTCGTGCCTTCGTAGATGGTCAGGATCTTGGCATCGCGGTAGTACTGGGCCGCGCCGGTCTCTTCGATGAAGCCCATACCGCCGTGCACCTGCACGCCCAGGCTCGTCATCTCGAGGCTCATCTCCGTGCTGTAGCCTTTGACCAGCGGCACCAGGAATTCATAGAAAGCCGCGTTTTGCTTGCGCACTTCGGCATCTGTGTGGTGATGCGCTGCGTCGTAGGCCGCAGCGGCGACGCTGGCCATGGCGCGACAACCTTCCACGCTGGCGCGCATGGTCATGAGCATGCGCTTCACATCGGGATGGTGAATGATGGGCGCAGCAGCGCTCATGCTGCCATCGACGGGACGGCTCTGCACACGGTCTTTCGCATAGCTCACGGCCTTCTGGTACGCGCGTTCGGCCACCGCAATACCCTGCACGCCCACGGCATAGCGCGCGGCGTTCATCATGATGAACATGTACTCCAGGCCACGGTTCTCTTCGCCCACGATGTAGCCCACCGCGCCGCCGTTGTCGCCGTACTGCAAGACCGCAGTGGGCGAAGCCTTGATGCCCATCTTGTGTTCGATAGACACGCAATGCACGTCGTTGCGATGGGCCCAGCGAGCCATCCTTGTTGACCATGTGCTTCGGCACCACAAACAGGCTGATGCCCTTCACGCCCTCAGGCGCGCCGGTCACGCGGGCCAGCACAAGGTGGACGATGTTGTCCGCCATGTCGTGCTCACCATAGGTGATGAAAATCTTGGTGCCGAACACCTTGTAGGTGCCATCGGGCTGTGGCTCGGCGCGGCTGCGCACGGCGGCCAGATCGCTGCCGGCCTGTGGCTCGGTCAGGTTCATGGTGCCGGTCCACTCACCGCTCACCAGCTTTTCCAGGTAGGTGGCCTTGAGCTCGTCTGATCCTGCCGTCAGCAAAGCTTCGATAGCGCCATCGGTCAGCAGTGGACACAGCGCGAAACTCATGTTGGCGCTGTTGAGCATTTCAATGCAGGCAGCGCCAATCGTCTTGGGCAGGCCCTGACCGCCGAAATCGGCGGGGTGTTGCAGGCCTTGCCAACCGCCTTCTGCAAACTCCTTGTAGGCCTCTTTGAAACCGGGTGTGGTCGTCACTTTGCCGTCTTTGAAAGATGACGGATTCTTATCGCCCTCCCAATTCAGCGGCGCCACAGCGCCCTCATTGAGCTTGGCACATTCTTCGAGCACCGCCTGCGCAGTTTCCAGGCCTGCATCTTCAAAGCCCGGCAAGGCCGCGACCTGATCGATGCGAGCGATGTGCTCGATGTTGAACAGCATGTCTTTCAGTGGGGCGGTGTAGCTCATGATCTCAACTCCAGATTCAATGAAATGGGTAAAAAAAAGGCATCGCGAACGATGCCCTTGCTCACGATCTTGGGATCAGAGCGACTTGACCAGCTCGGGCACGGCCACGAACAGATCGGCTTCCAGACCGTAATCGGCCACCGAGAAAATCGGCGCCTCAGGGTCTTTGTTGATGGCCACGATGACCTTGGAATCTTTCATGCCGGCCAGATGCTGAATGGCGCCGGAAATGCCGCAAGCCACGTACAGCTGAGGCGCCACGATCTTGCCGGTCTGGCCCACTTGCCAATCGTTGGGTGCGTAGCCCGCGTCCACCGCGGCGCGGCTGGCGCCCAGAGCGGCACCCAGCTTGTCGGCCAATGGGGTCATGACTTCGTCGAATTTTTCGCTGGAGCCCAACGCGCGGCCACCAGAGACGATGACTTTGGCCGCTGTCAGCTCAGGGCGGTCGCTCTTGGCAATCTCGCTGCCCACGAACGTGCTTTTGCCGCTGTCGGCCACGGCCTCAGCCGCTTCAACAGCAGCGGAACCGCCAGTGGCTGCGGCCGGATCAAAGCCCGTGGTGCGAACGGTGATCACCTTGGTCGCGTCGGCGCTTTGTACAGTGGCGATCGCGTTGCCGGCGTAAATAGGGCGCTCGAATGTGTCGGCAGACTCCACCTTGGTGATGTCACTGATCTGGCCCACGTCCAGCAAAGCAGCCACGCGGGGAGCGATGTTCTTGCCCGATGCGGTGGCGGGGAAAAGGATGTGGCTGTAGTTCGAAGCAATGGCCATCACCTGGGCGGCCATGTTTTCGGCCAGACCGTGTTCCAGGTAAGCCGCGTCCGCATGGATCACCTTGGCCACACCAGCGATGGCAGCAGCGGCCTTTGCCGCTTCACCGGCGTTGTGGCCAGCGATCAGCACATGCACATCGCCACCGCAAGCCGCAGCAGCGGTGACAGTGTTGAGCGTGGCACCTTTGACGGAAGCGTTGTCGTGTTCAGCAATAACGAGAGAGGTCATGATTGAGATTCCTATCGAGTCTCAAATGAGTTCGAGCGAAGTGTGTCTGCAAACCCAGGGCGCCGTGGAACCGGCTTGGCCGGGCCACCAGCGCCGCCCCCTGGGGGGTGACGCCGAAGGCGGCGCGGGGGGATTAGATCCAGCGCGGGGGCTAAATCACTTTCGCTTCGTTCTTGAGCTTGTCCACCAAGGTCGCCACATCGGGCACCATGATGCCGGCACCGCGCTTGGGGGGCTCACTGACCTTCAGGGTCTTGATCCGAGGAGCCACATCCACGCCCAAGTCTTCGGGCTTGACAATATCCATCTGCTTCTTCTTGGCCTTCATGATGTTGGGCAGCGTCACATAACGCGGCTCATTCAGGCGCAGGTCGGTGGTCACGATTGCGGGCATGGTCAAGCTCAAGCGTCTCCAAGCCGCCATCCACTTCACGGGTCACGTTCACCTTGTCGCCAGCGACCTCAACTTTGCTGGCAAACGTGCCTTGCGGCAAACCGCTCATGGCGGCCAGCATCTGACCGGTCTGGTTGCAATCGTCATCAATGGCCTGCTTGCCCAGGATCACGAGACCGGGCTGCTCCTTGTCCATCAAGGCCTTGAGCAACTTGGCGACGGCCAGCGGCTGCAACTCTTCAGCGGTTTCCACCAAAATGGCACGGTCGGCGCCAATGGCCATGGCGGTGCGCAGAGTTTCCTGACACTGGGTCACGCCGCAAGAGACGGCAATCACTTCGGTGACCACGCCCTTTTCTTTCAAGCGCACGGCTTCTTCCACAGCGATTTCGTCAAACGGGTTCATGCTCATCTTGACGTTGGCCAGATCCATACCTGACTGGTCGGCCTTGACACGCACCTTGACGTTGTAATCCACCACACGTTTGACGGGGACGATGACCTTCATGTTGGGTTGCTCCTGCTGGTTTTGTGAAGACGGGTTGGAAAATGAGAGGGCAGTCAGATTGACGTGCACGTCAATTGCCATTGTATGCCCGGGTCTGAAAAACGAACCCGATCGCCCGTGAAGTTGCGAACAATGCGAAAAAACGAACGATCGTGCTTTTTCGAAATTATAGGGTCTGCAGTCAGGCAATGCGGACAAAAACCCCAAAATCGGTGTCACCATCGCGCAGACCGTTCGCCAGACTTGGGGCCACTTTCGATTGACCAACCGATCGGTCGGCCAATTGGGGTAAGTCTGGAGACGCAAGTGGTGAATGTTCAACTATATTCAAAAAAGATCAAACTGTTTATTGTTTGTAACCATTTTCCTCTGCCCACAAGGACACCTCATGACCCTTCGCTCCGTTCTCGCCACCGCCGTCTCCGCCACCCTGCTCGCCAGCGGTGCCGCATCTGCTGAAACAGTGTTCACCGTCTCAAGCTGGCTGCCACCCACCCACAACCTCAGCGTGGCACAAAAGGACTGGTGCGACATGCTGGCCAAAGAGAGCGCAGGCAGCATGAAGTGCAACATTCTTCCCAAGGGTGTGGTGTCCGCTCCGGGCACTTTTGATGCGGTTCGTGACGGCCTTGCCGACATCTCCTACACAGTGGACGGCTACACCCCTGGACGCTTCATCAATACGCAGGTCGCGGAATTTCCCTTCCTGGGAGACAGCGCGACAGCCACATCTGTTGCCTACCAGCGCATCTATGACAAATACTTTGCGCCACTTGGTGAGCACCGTGGCGTGAAAGTTCTGGGCGTATTCACACACGGCCCCGGCATCATCTTCTCCACGGACGCTGCTGTGAAGTCACCCGCAGACGCGTCCAAACTGAAATTCCGCATTGGCGGCGGCAACATCAACGAGCTGACCAAGGCATTGGGCTGGAACACCACGCTCAAGCCCGCACCTTCGTCCTACGAGCTGTTGTCCACCGGCGTGATGGATGCGACGCTGTTCCCGGATGAATCGATCGCCTCGTTCAAGCTGAGCATGATCAAGCACGCCACCACCTTCCCCGGAGGCCTTTACAACACCAGCTTCGTGTTCATGATGAATCAGGACAAGTACAAGGCCTTGTCTGCGCAAGACAAAGCGGTTGTAGACAAGCTGTCGGGCGAACCCGCTGCACGTCTGTTTGGCCAGGGCTGGGACAAGGCCGACGTGGCCAGTCGTGAAGGCCCACAAACGGCCCAGGGCGTGCAACGCATTCAGGCCGACAAAGCGTTCATCAAAGCCGTGGCCGACAAGCAGGACTATCTGGAAACCAAATGGGCTGCTGCAGCGCAAGTCAAGGGCTTGAAAAATCCCAAGGGCGTTCTGGCCGAGTTCCGCGCTGAAATCGCCAAGGTGAAATAACGCCGCTTTCGGCAAAACAGGCGGGGCAGATGCTGATGCACTGCCCCGCCCATTTTTTTGGGTCACGATCTCAGCATGCTCAAGCACCTCGACAAACTGCTCAACAGAACCACTGGCCTGACTGCGGCAACAGCTCTGTTCTCTCTGATGTGGCTCACACTGATTGACGTGGTGGGCCGCAAGTTCTTCAACAACTCCGTGCCCGGCGGACTGGAGTTGACGGAGATACTGATGGTGATCGTGATTTTCAGCGCGCTTCCACTCGTATCCTGGCGCAATGAACATGTGGTGTTTGACTCGCTCGATGCCTTCATTCCGCATTGGCTGAAAGGCACCCAGGCTCGTTTGGTCCACCTTGTCAGTGGCGTTGTGTTTGGCTTCCTGGCCGAGCTCATGGCCATGCGCGCTGAGCGCTTCGCTGAATACGGCGACACCACCGTGCACTTGCAGCTTTCCATTGCGCCCGTGGCATGGATCATGGCAGCACTGCTTGTGCTCACTGCCTTGGTCCACCTCTTGTTTGTACTGAAACCCGGCATGGCACACAACAAAGATGCTTCGCACAACGGAGCCGAATCATGACCGAAGCCTTCCTGGGCTTTATCGCCGTCTTCGCACTCGCTTTCTTGCGCATACCGCTGGCCGTGGCCATGTCGATCGCCGGCATCGTCGGGCTGGGTCTGATGCGGGGCTGGAATCCCGCCTTTGCCAGCACCAGCCAGACCATTTTCGAAACCGGCTTTCACTACGTTTTGTCGGTGATTCCCTTGTTCGTGCTCATGGGCAATTTTGTCGCCCGCGCGGGCATGGCCCGCGAACTGTTTACGGCCGCCAATGCTTTTGTGGGCCACAAGCGTGGTGGCCTCGCCATGGCCAGCATCATCGCCTCTGGCGGTTTTGGCTCCATCTGCGGCTCATCCATTGCCACGGCAGCCACCATGTCGCGCGTGGCCTACCCTGAGATGAAGGCCCATGGCTACAAAGACACGCTGGCCACAGGCTCCATCGCATCGGGGGGCACGCTCGGCATTCTGATTCCCCCCTCCACCGTGCTGGTGATCTACGGGATCATCACCGAGACCGATATCGGCCGTCTCTTCGTCGCGGGTATTTTGCCTGGCATCGTGGCCATCACCTGCCTGTGCATGGCCGTGGTGTTCGTCACCTGGCGCGACCCGGAAGCTGGCCCGCCGGCCAAGCGTTTCACTTGGAAAGAGCGCTTTGCGGCCATCAGAGGCGTGTGGGGCGTTGCGTTGTTGTTTGCGCTGGTGATTGGTGGCATTTACGGCGGTGTGTTCACTGCCACTGAAGGGGCCGGGGTGGGCGCGGCAGGCGCCTTTGTTTTTGCGTTGTTGCGAAGAACGCTCTCACCGCGCGTGCTGATGGAGGTGCTCATAGAGAGTTCGCGCACCACCGCCATGCTGTTCATGATCCTGATCGGCGCAATGATTTTCACCAACTTCATCAACTTCACCTCCATGCCTGGCGACCTGCGCGATTTCGTGCTGCAGTTCAGTCCCCACCCCATCATGGTGGTGGTCGTGATGATGGGTATCTACCTCGCCCTGGGCATGGTGATGGAAGAGCTGGCCATCGTCTTGTTGACCATTCCCGTGTTTTTCCCTGTCATCACAGGTCTGGGCTTCGACCCGGTATGGTTTGGCATCCTGATCGTGACCATTGTGGAAATCGGCCTGATATCGCCACCCGTCGGCCTCAACCTGTTTGTGCTCAACTCGCTGCTGCCCGACGTCAAGCTCAACACCCTCTACCGGGGCGTCTGGCCTTTCGTCATCGCAGATGTGGTGCGCCTGGGCATTTTGATCGCGGTGCCATCCATCGCACTGTGGTTGCCCAGCCTGATGCAGTGAGGGCAGCGTTCAGCTCAACGCTTTCATGTGCACCACGCGCTGAGGGAACGGTATCTCGATGCCGTTCGCCCTCAATGAACGCAGGACACACAGATTGATCTCAGAACGCAGACCCAATTGCCCGTTCTCGGGGTCCGCGATCCAATAGCCCAGGGTGAACTCCAGACCATCTGCACCGAACGCCGACAACGCAACGCCAGGCCCGGGATTGCGCAACACACGCGGCTGCTCCAAAGCCGCAGCTTCCAGCAAACGGATCACCAGATCCACATCGCTGTCATAGGCCACCGAAACCACGGTAGACAGCCATACGTCCCGGTCCGCCAGCGACAGGTTCTCCACGCGCGTGGTGATCAGGGTTTCGTTGGGCACAATGGATTCGCTGCCCCCAAGCGAGCGGATCACGGTGTAACGGGCGTTGATGTCGGTGATGCGGCCCTGGAAGCCGTCAACCTTCACGTTGTCGCCG
Source organism: uncultured beta proteobacterium (assembly GCA_963698635.1). GTDB lineage: Bacteria > Pseudomonadota > Gammaproteobacteria > Burkholderiales > Burkholderiaceae_C > Hydrogenophaga. The sequence continues at coordinate 24,549 of CAVORS010000011.1, read as the reverse complement.
ATGCGCATGCTGCGCTCGGCCAGAATCACAAAACCACTCACGTAGTTCGATGCAAGCTTTTGCAAGCCGAATCCAATACCCACCCCAATTGCACCGCCCAGCACCGACAGCGCCGTCAGGTCAATGCCCACGGCCGACAGTGCGACGATCAAACCCAGGAACATCAGCAGCGCCCTGGTGGCATTGCTCACCGCCTTGCGCAAACTCAAATCGCTGCCCACGGCCTGGCGCAACAGTCGCGCCTCAATCGCTGAAGAAACCCACAGGGCCAGAATCAACACCGCAGAGGCCGTCAGCGCCCCTTCAATCATGGTGCGCAAGCTGATTGTGGAGCTGCCCATGGTCCAGGTGATGGCATCAAGTTCATTGAGCACCACAGGCAGCAAGCCGCTGACCCAAAGCACCATGCCCAGCCAGGCAACCCAGGAAATCGAATGCTCCAGCGCCCTCACCCACGGCGCTGAAGCCAATGCCACCCTCAACACCTTGACACCCACACGGATCACTACAAGTGAAACCAGGACCGGTATGGCCACCTTGAATACAGCCAGAGGCACGAATTTCAAAAGTGCGGCCCGCGCGACGTAGCCCAGAGCAAGCAGCAGCGCAGGGAACAACACGCCGTCAACCACACTGCGGCCAAACAGCACGGAAGAACGGTCTTCCTGCATCCCCAGCACCCTGCGCAACAGAAAGGAAGCGCCCCAGGCCACCAATATGCAGGCGGCCAACGCGGAGAACTCCACCCACACCGTGGGCTGCAAAAAACCCTGCAGCCAGGCATTCAAATCCTCAATCGGTGGAGGCACAGCGGTCGAGTTGTCCATAACTTTCTGGAAATGGTGAAGCGATTTGTTGGATCGTCAGGTCAGCTGCGCCACTGAGGGGGGCGCTTATCGATGAAGGCCTGCACGCCTTCTTGCGCCACCTCGTGCGCCATGTTGCAGGCCATGCTCTGCCCAGCCAGTTGGTAAGCCGACGCCATACCTGTTTCAAGTTGGCGGTAGAACAGCGCCTTGCCCATGGCCAGGGCCTCGCGTGGTTTCCCCAGCAAACGATCCACCAAAGCAGACACCTCGTCGTCCAACGCATCAGCCGCCACCACCCTATTGACCAACCCGCGTACTTTGGCTTCATCGGCCGAAATAAAGTCACCGGTCAGCAGCATCTCCATGGCCTGCTTGGGCAACATGTTGCGAGAGAGTGCCACGCTGGGCGTCGCACAAAAAAGCCCGACATCGATGCCGTTCACACCGAAAGTGGCTTCCTTGCAAGCCACCGCCAAATCGCATTGGGCCACCAATTGGCAACCTGCCGCTGTCGCCAGACCCTGCACGCGAGCGATCACAGGCACCTCCAACTGACGCACGCTCATCATCAATCTGGAGCACTGGGCAAACAACGCCTGGTAATAGGCGAGCTCGGGCTTTGCCCGCATCTGCTTGAGATCATGGCCTGCGCAAAATGCCCTGCCCTCTGCCGCAATCACCACTGCCCGCGCACTTTCATCGGCTGCGACGGCGTCAAGCGCCGCTTGCACCGCAAGCATCATGGCCTCGGACAACACATTGAAACTGCGCGGTGTGTTCAGGGTCAGCGAATGCACCCCTCTGGCATCGCGACGATGAAGCAGGATTTGAGTCAAGTCGGTCATGTCCGTATTGTGAATGCAAGCTGCTTTGTCACCGACAAAGTCAGTTGGACGAAACGCTCATCTTGCTGAAGATACCCAGGCAATGTGCCTCATATTGCGCACAAGGGTTTGCCCTGTCCTGCGCAAAACCACCTCAGTTAGGATGCTCCATGGGCAACTTTCTTGAAACGCTGAACCGCGCAGCCGCCACCGTGGGTGACCGGCTGCTGAGCAACCTGCCGCAGTTGCTGGAGGCCATCACCCTGCTGGTCGTGGGCTGGTTGCTGGCGCGCCTGATGCGCATGGTCACCCGCCGCGGCGCTGGATTGCTGGATGCACTGGTTGCTCGCACAACTGGCAGTCGAGGCTGGCGCATGGGCCGGTTCGCCGATTTGCTCGGAACCCTGATGTACTGGGTGGTGCTCCTGTTTTTCGTCACGGCAGCCACCCAGTCCCTGGGGCTCCAGACCTTCACAGACTGGTTGGCCAAACTGCTTGACCATTTGCCCTTGGTGGTTGCGGGCCTGTTGATCATTGCCGCGGGCTACCTGCTCTCAGGTTTCGCGGGCGAAGTGGTGCAGACCACCGCCACGGCCTTGGCACCCGCTCAACGCACCGCTCTGGCCCACGTCGCCCGTGGCGCCATGCTGGTGATTGCACTGCTGGTCGGCGCCGACCAGATGGGTTTGAAAGTGACCTGGGTAGCCGTCTTTGCCGCGGTGCTGCTGGTGGCGGTGCTCGGTGGCGTGGCCTTGGCGGTCAGTTTGGGCGCACGAACCTATGTTGCCAATCTGATCGGAGCCCACTACATGGGGCAGGCATTGCGCACTGGCCAACGCGTGCGAGTGGCCGGGCACGAGGGGCGTGTTGTCGAGGTCAGTGCCACTTCCTTGGTTCTGGCCACCACCGAAGGCAGGGTCATGCTGCCCGGAGGGCTCTACCACGACGAAGCCATCGTGGTGCTGGCTCGGGAGGAAGACTGAATGCTCGCTCCACCCGTTTTGCCCATTTGCGGAGCGGAATCACCATGAGCGCCGGTGGCGAGAGCGCGCTGAGCCTGGCATTCATGCGGGGGCATCCCGCCAACGCAGCGCGCGTGCTGGAGGCGCAGCTGCCCGAGCAGGCCGCTCGGGTTTTTGAGCGGGCGCCCGCGCGCATCGGTGCCGCAGTGATGGCGGCCATGCTTCCTCGGCAGGCTTCGAACTGTCTCGCCAAGTTGAAAGACGCACGCGCCCTGGAGCTGCTGACCGCCATGCCGTTACAGGCCACGGTTTCCTTGTTGCGCAATTCGCCAGAAGCCCGCCGGCGCGAACTGATCGCGAGCCTGCCCACCACGTCGGCACTGGCATCCTCCATCTTGCTGGGTTACAGCGAAGACGCGCTCGGCGCATGGGCAGATCCAGAAGTGTTGATGCTGCCGCCCGGCACTCGCGCTGGTGATGCGCTGGAAAAAATGCGTCAAGCCGAATCCAACCAGCCCAGCATTTTTGTCACCGATGACAGCCGGCAATTGCTTGGTACGGTGGAGTTGACCGCATTGTTGCGCGCCCCCGAAGCCAACACCTTGGTCACCCTGATGCACCCACCCGCTGCATGGCTGATGGCCCATGCACCGCTCGCAGGTTCGGCCTCAGACCCTGGTTGGGAACTCGCTTCGGTGTTGCCCGTGGTCGAGCCCGGGCGGCGCCTCGTCGGTGTGCTGACACGCGATGCACTGGCTCTCGCAATGCGCCGCCAGACCCGAGAGCCCGCGCAAGACGCTGCAGTCACCTCCTTGCCGGGCGCATTGGCGAAGGGTTATTGGCAGGTCCTGTCCGGAGCGGTCGGCGTGGGCGTCGGAATTCTGCCGAGCGTGAACCCGGTTGAAGGGGTACCTGATGGACAGTGAACCGCAGGACACCGCCGAAGCCGCGTTGACCCGTCGCTTCTTGCTCGACTATCCCTATGAAGCGGCGCGCCAATTCGAAAATATGCCTGCCGCCGAGGCCGCGGCCCTGCTGGTCAATCAACCGCCACACGCCTGTTTGCGCGCATGGAAGCGCTCAGCGCCGACGTGGCGCTGGAGGTGATGGAAGCCCTGCCCCAGCCCATGGCCGTGCATTTGCTGGCCGAGGCTGAGCCTGTGGTGTCGATTGCTGTCCTGAACCAGATGGAGCCTGAGCAGCGAGAGACCTGGCTCGGGCAACTCAACGGCGAGGTGGCCAAAGAGCTGAACGACCTCCTGGGCTATGCCGACGATTGCGCTGGCCGCATGATGGACCCCCGCGTTCGACCGCTTCGCACCGGCATGTCGGTGGCCGAAGCCATTGAGCGGCTGCGCCAGATCCGGCGCGACGGCTTGAGGGAATTGTTCGTGGTCGACGACGATGGCCGATTGGTCGGGCGCGTTGAAGTGCAAGACCTGGCCCTCGCCAGCGGCAACCTTCCGCTGTCCGACATCACCCGCAACGTGGTGGCGTTTGCGTCCGCCCTGGATCCCAGGGAAGACGTGGTGGAAACGCTGCAAAAGCATCCCATCACCGCATTGCCAGTGGTCAATGTGAGTGGCCGTTTCATTGGCGTCATCCGTCAGGCCGAACTCATGACCGCTGTCGAAGAGGAAACCAGTATCGATATGCTGACCATGGTCGGCGCAAGCCCTGATGAGCGCGCGCTCTCATCGCCATTCTTTGCGGTGAAGAAGCGCCTGCCCTGGCTCCAAATCAACCTCTTGACCGCTTTTCTGGCCGCGGCTGTGGTGAGCCTGTTTGAAAGCACGATTGCCCAGTTCACCGCGCTAGCGGTGTTGCTGCCGGTGGTGGCGGGCCAGTCGGGCAACGCAGGGGCCCAGGCTCTGGCCGTCACCATGCGTGGCCTGATGCTGCGCGAGATCAGTCTGCGCCATTGGCCCGCCGTGGTGGGCAAAGAAGCCATCACCGGCCTCATCAACGGATTGGGCGTGGCTGCCACGACAGGCCTGGCGGTCTATGTGTGGAGCCAATCGCTGGCCTTGGTGGCTGTGATCGTGCTGGCCATGGTGATTTCCATGCTGGCAGCAGGCCTGGCCGGCGCGCTCGTGCCCATTTTGCTGCGACGGTTTGGGCAGGACCCAGCCACCGCTTCGTCCATCATCCTCACCACCGTGACCGATGTGGTCGGGTTCTTCTCGTTTCTTGGCATTGCCGCGCTGTTTGCACCGATGTTGAGCGCCACACTCTGACCCATTGCCGCTCCGCTTGAGCCAGCGCAACATTTGCTCATAAGTTGTCTCACAAAGCCAGCGTCGTGCGAACATAGAAACATGGCACATCCAGAGACACCATCGGCGACAGGCATATGGCCGAGAAAAGTGTCTGGCAGGATGTTCTTAGAGTCAAACAACAAGGATCTGAATGATGCAAAAAATTCTATTGCCCACCGATGGATCACAACGCTCACTCGATGCGGTACACCATGCCATCAAACTCGTTGGCAGCGGCCTGAAAGCCCAATTTGTCGTCGCCAACGTGCAATCTCCTGCAAACCTGTATGAAATGGTGGTGGCGCACGACCCCAACGTCATCCAGAAGGTAAGCGACGCCGCAGGTCATGACCTCATGCGCCCCGCACTCAAGGCACTGCATGACGCAGGTTTGGATGCCGAACAGGAAGTGGCCACCGGTGATCCGGCCCACATGCTGCTTGAAATCCTGGAGAACCACGGTTGCGACGCCGTGATCGTGAGCGCGCGGGGCAGCAGCGAATCAGACGATGTCTCGCCCGGCTCGGTAGCACAGGCCTTGCTGGACGAAAGCCAAGTGCCGGTGACCCTGGTCAAGTCCACCGCTTTGTCACCAGACGAGGCTTGAGCGGCTTACGCCCCGGCCAGCACCCGCACATGGGCCTCTACACTGCGCGCCAGTGAACTGAATTCGTAACCGCCTTCCAGACAGCTCACGATGCGGCCCTTGGAGAAGCGGCGGGCCATGTCCACCAGCTTGTCGGTGATCCAGATGTAGTCCTGCTCGACCAGGCCGAGTTGGCCCATGTCGTCATCCCGGTGGGCATCAAAGCCAGCGCTGATGAAAATCATCTCCGGTTGATGCGACTCCAGACGCGGCAGCCACATCATGTCGATCAGCTCACGGATGTCCATGCCGCGCGTATGGGCAGGTACCGGCAAGTTCACCAGGTTCTCTGCCGTGAGATGCTCACCGATGGGGAAAAACGGGTGCTGGTAGAAGCTGCACATCAGAATGCGCTTGTCACCCGCCACGATGTCTTCCGTGCCGTTGCCATGGTGCACGTCAAAATCGACAATGGCCACACGCTTCAAGCCGTGTCGCTCAAGCGCGTACTTGGCGGCCACAGCCACGTTGTTGACAAAACAAAACCCCATGGCCTGCTTGCGCATGGCATGGTGACCGGGCGGGCGTGTGGCGCAAAAAGCATTGGCCAACTCGCCAGCGATCACGGCATCTGTCGCGTCCAACGCTGCGCCGGCCGCATCGCAAGATGGCGTCCCAGGAGTGCACATTGATCGATGTATCGGGATCGACCTGGGCATGCGAGGGGCCGCCAGCGGCGATCTCATCACGCAGCGTGTCAGCCAGGCCACGCAGGCTGGCGAGGTACATGCGGTCATGGGCCAGCTCAATGTCGGAGAGGGATGCGGGGTTGGGCTCTCGGCGCTCAAGCACTGCGCTCAGGCCGGTGGCCACCAAACGGCGTTCGATCACATCCAGCCGCTCAGGGCATTCGGGATGGCCCCGACCCATTTCATGCTGCCAGCAGGCTTTGTGGGTGAAATATCCGGTGGGCTGGCTCATCTCTGAATTACGGTATCGTTCGCGGCATGATTGCCGATCCAAAACTTCAACAACTGCTCGATCAGCTTAACACGGTGATCGTGGGCAAACAGGCCCAAGTAGCCGACTGTGTGGCCTGTCTTCTGGCCGGTGGTCACCTGCTGATCGAAGACGTTCCCGGCGTGGGCAAGACCACGCTGGCGCAAGCCTTGGCCCGCATCTTTCGGCCTGCGGTTTTCGCGCGTGCAGTTCACTGCCGACCTGATGCCCACCGATCTGCTGGGCGTGTCGATTTACGAACGGGAACGCGAAGGCTTCGTGTTCCATCCCGGCCCGGTCTTTGCCCAGGTGCTGCTGGCCGACGAAATCAACCGCGCCAGTCCCAAGACGCAAAGTGCCTTGCTCGAAGCCATGGAAGAAAAGCAGGTCACGATCGAGGGCGCGACCCGACCACTGCCTGCGCCGTTTTTCGTGATCGCCACGCAAAACCCCCACGACCAGCTCGGTACCTATGCCTTGCCAGAATCACAGCTCGACCGTTTTCACATGCGCATCTCGCTGGGCTACCCATCCCGTGTCGCCGAACGCGAGCTGTTGCGCGGCAACGACCGCCGCGATCTGCTCGAAGGCTTGAAGCCCGTGCTGTCGCCCATCGAATTGGCCCACCTGCAAAAAGCGGTGGCGTCGGTGCACACCGCCGACCCGGTGCTGGAATACCTGCAAAACCTGATCGAAGCCACGCGCTCGGGCAAATGGTTTGTGCAGGGCCTGTCGCCACGTGCCGCCCTGGCTGTGGTGCGCGCCGCCAAGGCACAGGCCTACATGAATGCGCCGTGACTACGTTGCGCCCGACGACATTGCCGCCGTGTTGCCGCAAACCACCGCGCACCGTCTGGTGCCCGTAAGCAGTGCTGGTCGAGGTTCCATGGAACAAGTCAGGGCCATGGTCAAGGCCACACCGCTGCCTTGATCCGATTCAGGACACTTGGGCTTGCCAGTGACAGCAACCGAATCCATGGGGTGGTTTCAACGCGTCAATCCATTGGCGCCTGTTCGCCAGCGCGTGCGCCAGTGGTTTCTCAATCGCCTGCCCGCCTCCGACACACTCACGCTCACGCAGCGCAATGTCTACATTCTGCCCACCCGGCCCGGCTGGATGCTGGGCTTCACCCTGCTGCTGCTGCTCGTGGCCAGCATCAACTACCAGCTCAATCTGGGTTACCTGTTGACCTTCTTGCTGGCCGGCAGCGCTGTGGTGGGCATGCATGTGTGCCACGCCAACTTGCGTGGGCTCACGCTGCACCTGGCGCCGCCCTTGCCGGTTCACGCTGGGTCAGGCCGTTTCACTTGAAGTGCGCCTGGCGAACGATCGGTCGCAAGCCACGGTTTGGCATCGGCCTGGGTGTGGTGAGCCAGCGCGGCGCCGAAGGCGACGATGGCCTGGCCTGGATCGACGTGCCGGCACAAGGCAGCGAGACCGTGCACGTGGCCTGGGCGCCTGATCGGCGTGGGCGCCATGCCACACCGGCCCTCACCGCAGTGACCCTGTTTCCGCTCGGCACCTTTCGCGTCTGGACCATCTGGCGCACGGCCGCCCGCGTGGTGGTTTACCCGGCGCCCGAAGCACATCCACCCGGTTTGCCACCCGGCGAACCCCAGCCAGGCCACGCCGCGGCTCGGGCGCATGAACAGCTCGGGCGAGTTCGACGGCGTGCGCGCCTACCGACGCGGTGACCCGCAGAAAACCGTGGTCTGGAAAAAGGCAGCGCAGGCCTTTGCCGCCGGACGCGATGATCTGGTCAGCCGTGACACCCTGGCCATGCAACGCCAGCAACTCTGGCTCGACCACGCGAGTTGTGGCGCCAGCGACCTGGAAACGCGCCTGTCGCGACTCACCGCCTGGATCTTGATGGCCGAAGACCAAGGTCTGGACTACGGCCTTCGACTGCCGGGGCGCGAGTTCGCCCCAGACCACGGCGACGCCCACAAAGCCCGTTGCCTGGAGGCCATGGCATTGTGTTGAACGCTGCCAGCCCTCCTGCGCCTTCGCGCCGCACCACGCTGCGCGAAACCCTGGTGCACCTGCCCCGCGAAGTGCGCGACACACTGTTCCTGCTCGCCGTGATCGGCTGGGTGGTGTTCATGCAGGTGGGCCACATTCCCTGGTGGTGTTCGGCACTGACCGGCGTGCTGCTGATTTGGCGCGCCCGCCTCACCTTGCATGGCCAGCCCCTGCCAGGTTGGACTTGGCGCATCGGTCTGCTTGTGCTCACTTTGGGTGCAACGTGGCTCACCCATCGCACGCTTTTGGGGCGCGATGCCGGCGTGACGCTGATCGTGGTCTTGTTGGCGCTGAAGACCCTGGAGATGCGCGCGCGGCGCGACGCCTTCGTGGTGTTTTTCCTCTCTTTCTTCACGCTGCTGACCCACTTCTTCTATTCCCAGTCGCTGTTCACTGCTGCACGGCATCCTGATCGCGCTGCTGGGCCTGCTCACGGCCTTGGTCAACGCCCACATGCCCGTTGGCGCCGCGCCACTCAAACAATCAGCGCGCATCGCTGGTGGTCTGGCCTTGCTGGGCGCACCGATCATGCTGGTGCTGTTCATGTTGTTTCCGCGGATGGCACCGCTTTGGGGCATGCCGAGCGACAGCATGGCCGGCCGCAGCGGTTTGTCGGGCGAAATGCGGGTTGGGGAAATCGCCAGACTCGCGCTCGACGACACCATCGCCATGCGGGTGAAGTTCGAAGGCAACCCACCACCTCAAAGCGACATGTACTTCAGGGGCCCGGTGTTCAGCACCTACAACGGCGTAGAGTGGCTGCCCCTGCGCTCGGGCTTTCCCAAGCGCATGGCGCTAGAGGCCGATCTGCGTGTGAGCGGCGCTGCGATTCGCTACACCGTCACGCTTGAGTCCCACCGCCACCCCTGGCTGCTCACGCTGGATGCTGCGGCCAAGGCACCCGCTGTCGATGGGCAGGAAGTGCTGATGGCCGCCGACCTGCACTGGCGTACCCGCCGCCCCACTGGCGGTCTGCTGCGCTACAGCGCAGAAAGCCACACTGTCTTCCGTCATGGGCCCATGCAACCCGACCTGGCCCTGCAAGATTTCCTTGAACTGCCTGCCAGCTACAACCCACGCACCTTTGCCCTGGCACAGGCTCTGCGGCGTGAACACGGCCCGGGCGCTGCCAACGCCCCTGCACTGGTGGCCGCCGTGATCGACAAGCTGCGCACCGAGGGCTACACCTACACGCTGGACCCTGGCGTCTATGGGCGCGACACGGCCGATGAGTTCTGGTTCGACCGCCGCGAAGGCTTTTGCGAACACATCGCCTCCAGCTTCGTGATCCTGATGCGCGCGATGGACATTCCTGCGCGCATCGTCACCGGCTATCAGGGCGGCGAACTCAACAGCTTGATGGCTTCTGGACCGTGCGGCAAAGCGATGCCCACGCCTGGACCGAAGTCTGGCTTGCAAGGCCAGGGCTGGGTGCGGGTGGACCCCACCTCGGCCGTTTCGCCCGGGCGCACCGGGTGCTTCGAGCGCCTGCGTCGCGCCAGAAGGCGCCTTTGCCGGTGTCGTGCGCACCATCAACCCCACGCTGGCGGCCACCTTGCGCGCTGCCTGGGAGGCTGTGAACAACCGCTGGAACCAGACCGGTGCTCAACTACAGCCAGGGCAACCAGCTCAACTTGCTGAAAAATCTGGGCTTCGACGCACCGAGCTGGACCGATCTGGCCTATGTGTTGATCGGCGTGCTGGTGGCCGTGAGTCTGGCCGGCGCGGCCTGGAGCCTGTGGGAACGCCAGCAACACGACCCCTGGATGCGACTGCTCAAGCGCGCACGCGAACGCCTGCGACAGACTGGGCCTGGACGCCGACGAGCAAACGCCGCCACGCGAGCTGGCGCGGCTGACACAGCGGCATTTTGGCGACACACGCTTTCGCTCAAAGCGTGAGCTTGTGGCTGCTTCGGCTGGAAGCCCAGCGCTACAGTCCGCCATAGCCCGCGCTCTCACTGGCTACACTTCAACGCGAATTCCAGCAATTGCCCTGGCCCAAAGGAAACGCCCGTTGACCTCATTCTTTTCATTGACACCCGACCCGTACCGCTCTCGCCTTGGTGGCCGCAGCCTGGTTGAGCTTGTGTCTGCGCCATCCACGCTGCCAGCGAAGCCAAGAAACGGCCATCGGCCGCGTGCAACTGACAGCGATGAGCAGCCCCTTCGCTATGCATGCCAACGCGAAGCCATGGCTTTTGCCGACCGACCTGGCGCATGCGCCGCGACCTCGATGTGGGATGGGTGCGCGAGCAAATCGGCGCAGGCCCAACGCCTGCCCCAGGTGATCACGGCTCATGCAACCGGCGCCTCGCGGCACCTCCAAAAACTGGGTCGCCTACCGTGCCAGGTTCATCGAACCTGTTCGGATTCGCGCTGGTCTGGCCTTCTGGGAAAACAACCGCGCACTGGCTGTCGCGCGCGGAGGCCGAGTTTGGCGTGCCGGCCAGCCTGATCGTTGGCGTGATCGGCGTGGAATCCATTTATGGTCAACACACCGGCAACTTCCGGGTGATCGATGCACTGTCCACGCTGGCCTTCGACTTCCCCACCAGCCACCCGCGTGCAGAGGCGCGCAGCGCTTTCTTCAAGAGACGAGCTGGAGCAGTTCCTCAGCCTGACCCGGCGCAACGGCCTCGACCCGCTGGGGCTGCGTGGCAGCTACGCCGGCGCCATGGGCTGGCCTCAGTTCATGCCCAGCAGCTGGATCAAGTACGCCATCGATTTCGACGGTGACGGCAAGGTGGACCTGTTCGACAGCCAGGCCGACGTGATCGGCTCGGTGGCCAACTATTTCAAAGCATTTGGCTGGCAACCCGGCATGCCCACCCACTTCCCGGTATCGGTCGACGGCCCCCAAGTCGACCTGGATGGCCTGCTCGCGCCCGACATCCTCCCCACCTTCAGCGTCAACAGCTTCACCGCCAAAGGTGCCCGCCTGGAGGGCGCTGCGCTTGCAACACACCGGCAATCTCGCCCTGGTGGAGCTGGAAAACGGCGATGCGCCGCGCAGCTACGTGGCCGGTACCGACAACTTTCTACGCTGTGACGCGCTACAACTGGAGCAGCTACTACGCGATGGCCGTGATCGAACTGGGCCAGACCATTCAAACGCAGTTGTCTGCACGTTGAGTCGGACCAGCGGTGACTCTACCCCCACTGGTGCACACTCAGGCCATGAGGAATCGCCTGAAGGCTTGGCTGCCCACACCACAAACCATCAAAGACAACCGATGGTTGCGCTGGATGGGGCCTGCCCTGCACCACCCCCGCCTGTGGCACTTCAGCCGCAAGGGCATCGCCATGGGCTTGGCGCTGGGCATCTTTTTCGGTCTGTTGATCCCGGTGGCGCAGATGCCATTGGCCGCAGGAGCAGCGATCGTCTTGCGTGCCAACCTGCCCATGGCCGTGGCCAGCACGCTGGTGACCAACCCCGTGACCTTTGGCCCGGTGTACTTCGGCGCCTACCACCTGGGCAAAGCCATCCTCGGCACAATCACCCGTCAGCGACGAACAGGCCAGCGCAGTCCTCGACAAAAACCACAAGCCGAATCTGCCCAAGACCTCAGTTTGCGCGAGCGCTTTCTGCGTTCGGTGCGCCACCTCACCACCGTGGGCAAGCCCCTGGTGGTGGGGCTTGGCGATCCTGGCGACAGCCAGTGGCGTGCTGGTGTACTTCCTGATCAGCGCGATCTGGACGCTCAGAGTTCGCTGGGTGCGGGCGCGCCGCCTTCGAACTCGCGCTCGGGCGGCCCAACGACGCCCTGATCCGCCTCGGCAGAGACCGCAGTATGGAAGCGCTTTCAGCCCGGCACCAGGAAATCGTCGCTGATGCGGATGCCCAGTTCATTGACGCGGTCCAGAACTGGGTCAGAAAGGCGTGCAGGCCCGCTCCAGAATTTCGTCGATGCGCGCATACTGCAAATCGGCTCGCAGCTTGCCTGCCTGGCGCTGGGTTTCGCCCGACTGGTCATTGGCCACCACATTGAGGTTGTTCACCACCTCGTTGATGCAGTTATGCCAGCTGCGAGGCATGTCGGCGCGCAAGCACCAGCAGTTCGGCCACTTTCACGGGCGTGATCACATCGCGGTAGACCTTGCGGTACACCTCGAAAGCCGCTCACGCTGCGCAAGAATGGCGCTCCACTGGTAGAAGTCGTAGTCCTCCTCCATCGAGGCGGCATCGCTGGTCTTGTCGTTGTACGCCGCGTGGTACTTCACATCCAGCAAGCGTGCCGTGTTGTCGGCCCGCTCCAGGAACGTGCCCATGCGGTAGAAGTTGTACAGACTCGTCGCGCAGCATGGTGCCGATGGCAACGCCGCGCGAGAGGTGCGAGCGGAACTTGACCCACTCGAAAAACTGGCTCGGGTCGCGCTCGAAAGCGTTGCCCTTCAACATGCGCGGCAGTTCCAGCCAGGTCTGGTTCTGGGTTTCCCAGTATTCTGTGGTCAGCGAGCCCGCACCGCCCGGGCGTTTTCACGCGCAGCGCGCAAGCAGGAGGCAATGCTCGACGGATTGGTTTCGTCTTGCACCATGAAGTCGAGCACGTTGCGGCTGCGTGATCTCCTTGCCATATTTCTTTTGTAAGCCGGCATGAGCTCGCTGATGACGAGCAAGCCTTCCCAGCCAGCCTGCGCTTCGTACGCTGGACTGCGGCAGCAGCGAGGTCTGGTAGTTCACATCCAGAATGCGGGCGGTGTTTTCGGCGCGCTCGGTGTAGCGCGACATCCAGAACATGTGATCAGCGGTGCGAGAAAGCATGTTTTTGTCTCCGAGTGGTTGCGCAAGGCTTGCTGCGCAAGAGGGAAAGTCTGAACCGAGGGCGCCGCAGGTCCGGCTTCGCCGGTCTGCCAGCGCCGCCCCCTTGACGGGGTGACGCAAAGCGGCGCAGGGGAGCATTCACTCCAGAATCCAGGTGTCTTTGGTGCCACCGCCTTGCGACGAATTGACCACCAGCGAGCCTTCCTTGAGCGCCACCCGCGTCAAGCCGCCGGGCACCATCTGCACCTCGGTGCCCGAGAGCACAAACGGTCGCAAATCGATGTGGCGTGGTGCAATGCCCTCTTCCACATAGGTCGGGCAGGTAGACAGCGACAGCGTCGGCTGACCGATGTAGCCATCGGGTTTGGCGATGATGGCCTTGCGGAAGCTCTTCGATCTCGGCCTTGGTGGATGCCGGGCCGACCAACATGCCGTAGCCACCCGCACCGTGCACCTCTTTGACCACCAGATCTTTCAGGTTGTCGAGGATGTATTTGAGATCATCCGGCTTGCGCCCCATGAAAGTCGGCACGTTGTTCAGGATGGGTTTCTCCCCCAGGTAGAACTCGATCATGTCGGGCACATAGGGATAGATCGATTTGTCGTCTGCCACGCCTGTCCCTACCGCGTTGCAAATGTTCACATTGCCCTGCGCGGTAAGCGTCCATCAGACCTGCACTGCCCAGAGTTGAATTCGGTCTGAACACGGTGGGGTCGAGGAAATCGTCGTCCACCCGGCGGTAAATCACGTCCACCCGTTTGAGGCCTTGCGTCGTGCGCATGTAGACGAACTTGTCTTTCACAACCAGGTCTTGCCCCTCCACCAGCTCGATGCCCATTTGCTGTGCGAGGAAAGCGTGCTCAAAGTAGGCGCTGTTGTACATGCCCGGCGTGAGCACCACCACATTGGGTTCACCCGCAGAAGCTGGGGGAGAAACCGCGCGCAAGGTCTCCAGCAACAGATCGGGATAGTGCGCCACGGGCGCCACCCGGTTCTGGCCAAACAGTTCGGGGAACAACCGCATCATCATGTTGCGGTCTTCGAGCATGTAGCTCACACCGCTGGGCACGCGCAGGTTGTCTTCCAGCACGTAGTACTCGCCCACGCCTTGCGCGTTCGGGGCACGAACCATGTCCACCCCCGAGATGTGTGAATAAACGTTTTGCACCAGATCAACGCCCATCATCTCGGGCCGGAACTGCGCGTTCTTCAGGATCTGATCGGCCGGAATGTGCCCTGCCTTGATGATTTCCTGGTCGTGGTAAACGTCATGCAGGAAACGGTTCAGCGCTGTGACGCGCTGGACCAGTCCCTTTTTCATGGTGCGCCATTCGTCGTTGGGGATGATGCGCGGAATCAGGTCAAAGGGAATCAACCGCTCACCGCCCGAGGCGTCTTCATCTTTGTCGCCATAGACGGCAAAAGTGATGCCCACCCGACGGAAAATCACTTCGGCCTCTTCACGCCGGTCTGCCATGACTTCGGGCGTCTGTTCGCTCAGCCAGCGTGCGTATTGCTTGTAATGGGCGCGCACCTCGTCGGGCGAGGCGTTCATTTCGTCAAACATCGGAACGTTCATGATGGTGTTATCTCCTGTGTTCACGATATAGCAAGTAGCGAGCCAAGCTCGGAAAATCCTGCATATCCGGCACCTTTGCGCCTAATCGCCAGAATCGGCATCCGATCCCATTGTGCCCTCATAAGGGGTCGATACATGGTTCCAATATCGGCGCGTTTGCACCCGATGGCACTGCACTTCCTTCGGAAATTGGCTCTGCCAGGTGGCCGCGCCACAGGTTGGCGAAGTCACCCAGCGCATCCCCCGGACCTCGTAGCGGGCCAGTATTTCGGGCGCCGGGTGACCAAACCGGTTGCGGTACCCCGCCTGCACCAGCACCCAATTGGGGCGCAAGGTATTGAGCAACACGGGGCTGCTGGAGGTGCGGCTGCCGTGGTGCGGCGCCACCAGCAGACTCGCGCGCAATTCAGGTCGGCCCAATGCCAGGCGCGTTTCTCGGGCGGCATCAAGGTCCCCGCTCAGCCAGGCGGCCTCGCTGCCATTGCTCACGCGCAAGGTGCACGACATGGCATTGCTCGGCAGACGGCCTTTTCCATCATCCCCGTAATGCTCAGGCCCAGGGTGCAATACCTCAAATGCCACGCCGTCCCAGGTCCACTGTTGCCCGGCGAGACAGCGCTCGGCGGCATTCTCTCCATATGAGGCCAGCCATCGCGCGCCCGGCCAGGCCCCGCGAACCGCAGCCGAACCACCCGCATGATCGCTGTCGCGGTGGCTCACCACCACCGCGTCAGGCGCCTCACCCATGGCCCTCAACACCGGCACCACGATGCTGCGCCCGGCATCGGCATGCGGGCCATAGCGTGGCCCTGTATCGAACAACAAGCTGTGCGCTGATGTGCGCACCAGCACCGCGCTGCCCTGCCCCACATCCAGCGCCACCACCTCAAACGCACCCGGTGCAGGGCGCGGAGGCGTCCAGGCCAACACCGGCCACACCAAGACCAACCCCAACAGCCGCAGCACCCCGGGCCAGGGCAAAACCAGCACCAGTGCGCCCACGGCAGCCGCCACGCCCATCCAGACCGGCGGTACCGCGCGAAACACCGCCGCCCAAGGCCACTGGGCCAGCCCATCCAGCCACAGCATCAGGCCCTGCGTGGCCAAAGCAGCACCATCCCACAGCCAGGGCACGGCCACACCCAGCAGCGCCAACGGCGTCACCACCAGCGTGACCCATGGGATCGCCAACAAATTGGCCAGCAAACCCACCACCGACACCTGACCGAAAAGCAAAAGCGACAAGGGCGCCAGGGCCAGCGTTACCACCCCCTGTTCGCGCAGCAGTTTCCATACGGCACTCAACGCCCGCCAACCCGCGGCCTTTTGCTCGGGTTGCGCAGCGCTGTGCGACACCTGCGGCAGTGCCGCAAAAAGAATGCCGACCGCCACAAAGCTCAACCAGAAGCCCGCCTGCAACCACGCCCACGGATCGAGCAGCAACACCGCAGCCAACGCAGCGCCCCACACCAACGGCCAGGGCCACTGGCGCCCCATCAGCCTGAGCCCCAGGAACAGCGCCAGCATCAGCACCGTGCGCTGTGCTGGCACGCCCCATCCCGCAAACACCGCATACCCACAGGCCAGCAACAACCCACCCCAGCCCGCCGCCTGCTGTGCCGGCAGCCACAATGCCATCGCAGGCTGCCAGCGCGACAGCCTGCGCCAAAGAAAACCCACCCCCATCATGGCCACCCAGGCAAACAGCGTCACATGCAAACCTGAAATGCTCACAAGGTGCGCCACGCCGGTGGTTCTGAACAGCGTCCAATCGTCGCGATCGATGGCGCTTTGATCGCCCACCACCAGGGCCGCCAAAACGCCCGCGATACGCTGATCATCAAGGCGTGAGGTGATGCGATCGCGCACCACCTCGCGCCAGCGATCTACCCGGTACCAATGCGCGCCTTGCAGCCGCTCCGCTGGCGCATATTTCGGCCCATCTCGCACATAGCCCAGTGCACCAATGCCTTGTGCCCACCACCAAAGCTCGCGGTCAAAACCGTAGGGATTGGACGTGCCATGCGGGCTGCGCAAGCGCACGGTGAAACGCCATTGCTCGCCGGCGTGCAACAGCGGCCATTCGTTGCTGGCGACACCGCGCTGGTACCAAGCAAGCTGCAAACGCTCAGGCAACACCACATCGCGCTGATCGGCCCGCGCCGATGCCACCGCCAGTTCGAATCGCAAGCTGTCGTCACCCCGTTGCGGCAACGAAGCCACGCGTCCGCTGACCTCGATGTCCACGCCTTCGAGCCCAGGCGCCAAATCACGTTGCGCATAAACCGCTGCCCGCCAACCGGTTTGGCCCCAGGCCAGGCAGAGCCCGATCATCCCCATCAACACCCAGCGCCCAACAGGCGTTACAGCACCCCACGGCCAGCGCCAAGCCAGCCAAGCGGCCAGCAAGCCCGTGCCACAGGCAGCGGCATACACCCAGACAGGCCACAGCTCGGCTTGCTGCAGTTGCAGTGCCACACCCGTCACCCAACCCAGCCAAACGGCCACGCCAGCGCCGCCCATGCCTCAGCAACAGGCCAATGGCAAACCAAAGAACATGGCGGTGAAGCGCGCGCAAACGCTTGCCCCCGCCGAGCCATTTTTGAAGCTCATGTTTTGCACTCCCTGACTTTTTGTCCGGTGAGCCGCCCCTGCAGACTCACCCTTTGCGCAGCATTATGGCCAATGGAAACTGGTGCCATCGGTACACTGACCGCATGACGCATCCGCCCACCGCCAAACAGTACTGGCTCATGAAATCAGAGCCCGAAGAGTGCTCCATCGATGACGCGCTCCGAGCCCCTGGCGCCACCGTGGCCTGGACCGGCGTGCGCAACTACCAGGCGCGCAACTTCATGCGCGATGCGATGCAGGTGGGCGATGGCGTTTTGTTCTACCACTCCAGTTGCCCTGAGCCCGGCATCGCCGGCATCGCGCGCGTGGCGTCAGCTACCCGGCCCGACCCGACCCAGTTCGACCCGTCTTCTCCTTATTTCGACCCCAAGTCCCCGGCAGACAAGCCGCGCTGGCTGCTGCGGGATGTGCAGGCGCTCAAGAAAACCCGCCTCATCGGCCTGCCCGAAATGCGGGCCACCCCCGAGCTGGCCGACATGGTGGTGCTGCAGCGCGGCAGCCGGCTGTCGATCACGCCGGTGAGCGAGGTCCATTGGCGCTTCATCACCGAAGAAATGGCGAACCGCTGAGCCAGCGCGGAATGCCCGTGCAGCGCCTCGACAGGGCGGTTCAAAAGCACACGGCAAAAATTCTCAAAAAATATTTCGCGCCGACTGCATCCAAATCGGCCGCTCAACCCTAGTACAGGCAGTGACGCACACAACGTCGCTGTCCATTCAACCTGTACCAAGGAGTCTTCCATGTTCTTCAAATCCGCATTGGCCGCTGCCGCCGCTTCCGCAACCCTCATGGCCTGCGCCGCCGGATCCGGCAACACCATGATGTTTTCCCAGGACCACCTGCCCGACGCGGTCAAAGTGCCCGCCGGCAACATGGTCGCCATGGAAACCGTGGGCGTGGGTGAGATCACTTACCAATGCCGCGCCGACAAGGAGATGGCCGGCAAATACGCCTGGGTCTTCGCCGGCCCCGATGCGAAACTGCTCGACCGCAGCGGCAAGCAAGTCGGCAAGTACTACGGCCCGCCCGCCACCTGGGAAGCCATGGACGGTTCGAAATTTGACGGCAAGCAACTCGCTGTGGCGCCCGGCGGCGAAGGCAACATCCCCTTCCAGCTGGTGCAAGCCAATCCGGCCATGGGCTCTGGCGCCATGACCGGCGTGACCTACGTGCAGCGCTCGGCGACCAAAGGCGGCGTGGCGCCCAGGTCCGAATGCGGCGCGGCCAACGTCGATGCCAAGGTCATCGTCAACTACCAGGCCGACTACGTCTTCTACAAAGCGTCCTGAGCCCGCGCGCTGGGCGCGGTTCGACCTCGGCTAAGATCATGTTCACCTTATTCTTGGCCGGGGTTGCGCGCCCTCCGCAATTGTCTTCACAACCGCTCCAACCTTTCGATCACAACGCCTTGCTCCAAGCCTGCGCCCAAGGCCAGCGCAGCGCGTTGCAGCAGCTGTATGAGCGCGAGTGCCGCTTTCTGATGGGCGTGGCCTTGCGCATCGTGCGCGACCGCGCCGCGGCCGAAGACGTTTTGCAGGACGCGTTCGTCAACATCTGGAACAAAGCCGCCAGCTTCGACCCGCTTCGCGGCGAAGGCCGGGGCTGGATGTGCAGCATCGTGCGCCATGGCGCGCTGGATGCGGTCCGCTCGGGCGCGCGCACCGTGTCGGTCGAAGAAGACACCATGGACGCCCTGCTCGAAGCGGGTGACCCGCCCGAAAGCGCCGACATGCTCGATGCCTTCGAACGCCGCTCCACCCTGGGCCGCCTGGACGACTGCATGAACCGCCTCGATGCGGCCAAGCGCAACTGCGTGCTGTTCGCTTACCTCGATGGCTGCACCCACGCCGAAATCGCCGAGCGGCTGAACGCGCCCTTGGGCTCCGTCAAAGCCTGGATACGCCGCGGCGTGGCCTCGCTCAAGGAGTGCATGGCATGAGCCTCGACACCCTGCAACAACTCGCGGCCGACTACGTGCTCGGCACGCTCTCGGCCGCCCAGCGCGCCCAGGTGCAAGCCCGCCTGCCGACCGACGCCGCCCTGCGCGAGGCCGTGCAAGCCTGGGAAGAGCGGCTGGCCCCGATCGCCGAACTGGCCGAACCTGTCGAACCCGCGGCCAACCTCTGGCAACGCATCGAGCTGGCGTTGCCGCCCGAACCGGCGCCCAAACCCCAGGCGCCCCGGCCGGCCTGGTGGGCCGGTTGGTGGAGCAGCCTGGCGTTCTGGCGCTTCGCCGCCGGCGCCAGCTTCGCGGCCGCAGCGGTCATGGCCGTCGCACCGCTGGCCGGTCTCGTCAGCCCGGCGCAGCCGAAATACATGGTCGTGCTGGTCGCGCCCAACGCCACCGCGCCCGGCTGGGTGATCCAGGCCAGCACCGACAAGCGCCTCAAGCTCGTGCCCCTGGTGGAAACCGCGGTGCCCGAGCAGCGCGCGCTGCAGTTCTGGACCAAGGCCGACAGCTGGAACGCGCCGGTGTCACTGGGCCTGGTCAAGCCTGGCCAGCCCCTGGAGGTTTCGCTGGATCAACTGCCCGCGATCCAGGCCAACCAGCTCTTCGAGATCACGCTGGAGCCCGAGACCGGCTCACCCACCGGCCGCCCCACCGGCCCGGTGCTCTACATCGGCCGCTCGGTGAAAATGATCTGATGACCCCGGGCAGGTCGATCGCCTGCCCGCCCGGACACCCAAGGAGCAACGCATGACCGCCATTGGCAATTTTCTGTGGTTCATTCTCGGCGGTGTCCTGATGGGGCTGGGCTGGTGGCTGGTCGGCGCGCTGGCCTTCCTCACCATCGTCGGCGCGCCCTGGGGCCGCGCCTGTTTCGTGATCGGCAAGTTCGCATTCTTTCCCTTCGGGCAGGAAGCCATCAGCCGCAAGGAACTGACCCAGCAAGGCGACATCGGCACCAGCCCTTTTGGCACGCTGGGCAACATCATCTGGTTCGTCTTCGCGGGCATCTGGCTGGCCATTGGCCATGTGGCCTCAGCCATCGCGCTGGCCCTGACCATCATCGGTATTCCCTTTGCCTGGCAACACCTCAAGCTCGCCGGCATCGCGTTGGCGCCCATCGGCCAGACCATCGTGGCCAAAGAAGTCGCCGAGGCCGCCCGCCAAAGCAATGCACAACGGACCGTCAACGCCATCCGCCGTTAGGGCCTGTTCACCGAGCCCGGATCAGCCTCGATCGGCGGCGAACCGCAACGCACTGCGCTCGCGTGCCTTGGCCGCCTGTTCCTCACGGTTCTTGGGTTCGGCGTTGGTCACCATGGTTCGAAGCAAACGCCGCGCCGACTCGGCCACTTCGGCCACCGCCTGATCAAACGCGACTTCGTTGGCTTTGCTTGGCACGCTGAAGCCACTCAGCTTGCGCACGAACTGGAGTGAAGCATCGCGGATTTCCAGCTCGCTGGCGGGTGGCTCGAAGTTGAAAAGCGTCTTGATGTTGCGGCACATGAATACCTCCTTCGGCGAATGCATGCATGGTACCCAGCCAGGCTTTTTGCACAACACCGGCAAAAAG
Organism: uncultured beta proteobacterium; assembly: GCA_963698635.1. GTDB lineage: Bacteria > Pseudomonadota > Gammaproteobacteria > Burkholderiales > Burkholderiaceae_C > Hydrogenophaga. The sequence goes on along the minus strand of CAVORS010000011.1, from coordinate 3,589 downwards.
CTGAATCCAATCTTGAACGAAGTGCGTAGTAGAGATGTCCCCAATGAAAAGCCAGCCCTCTGGCCTTTCGAACATCCACTTCTCAAGGAATCCACACCATGACCACCTCACGCATCGCCCTCATCGCTCTGACCCTCACCGCAGCCGCTGCCAGCAGCGGCACTGCCTTCGCCACCGACATGGGCGGCATGACCCGCGCTCAAGTGCACGCCGAGTTGCTGCAAGCCCAGCGCAACGGTACCTTGATCGCCAACAACATGACAGGCGCCACCTTCCGCGACCTCTACCCCAGCCGCTACCCTGCAGCCAAAACCTCGTCAGTGACCCGCGAGCAAGTGCAGGCAGAGCTCGACGCCGCACGGCGCAACGGAACCCTGATCGCCAACAACATGACAGGCGACACTTTCCGCGATCTGTACCCCAGCCGTTACCCGGCGAAAGCAGCGACGCCCGTTGTGAGTCGGGCCGATGTGCTGCGCGAACTGGCCCAGGCCCGACGCGATGGCACCCTGATCGCCAACAGCCAAACCGGGGCGACCTATCGCGACCTGAACCCCGGTCAATACCCATCAACGGTCGCAACAGATGCACCAATGCTTGGCATGGCCCCAGCATCTGGCACCGTCCGCATGAACTGAGCGACCGGTCGCACACAACGAAAGACCCCGAGGCGCCGGGACTGCCTCGGGGTCTTTTGCTGTTTTCATTCAAGGTGCGGGGCGCTGAACCTGTTCATCCGATTCGCCCAGGCGCCTGCGCAGCGCCGCCACCTGCTCACGCAGCGAAGCGTTTTCCGCCTGCAAAGCGGCCACCTGGGCCCGCAAGGCATCGCCCTCATCGACCGCCACCATGGCATTGGATGCGCCCTCGGCATCTTCTTCGCGCGGACGGCGCTTGGATTCGCGCACCCGCTTGGCAGCCTGCTTGAGTTCATCTTTGCCCGCCGACACCGCCGCCTTCTGCTCTTCTTCGGGCAAGGAAGCCACAGCCGCGGCCGCGTTGAGCGACACCGCGCCCGCCTTCAGTGCTTCCACCAGTTCGGGAGTGGCCTGTCTCTGGATTTTTTCAATCTGCACCACCTGGCTGCTGCTCAACCGCGCCGCCTTGGCGATGTCTTCCCGGCTGTGCAGGGGTTTGACCGCTGGCTGATCAGAAGACAGCGCTTGCACAGCTTGCGCTTCATGTTGTGACACGGCATCGTCTGTGGCGGCCCGCCCGCGCCGCGCCGCCAGGATTTCCCGCTTGCGCAGCGCCAAGACGCCGCGCTGAAAATCCGACACGCTGCGCCGCCCCAGATGCTGGTCGATCATCCACAGGTGCACGTCCTCCATCGACTGGAATCGCGTGTTTTGCACCGTTTGAAACGGCAACCCGTGCTTCTGGCAAATGCCATAGCGGTTATGGCCATCCACCAGTGTTTCACCCCACAACACCAACGCATCACGGCAACCCTCGGCCAGGATGCTGCGCTCCAGCGCATCGTGTTCATCAGGCGTCAAAGGATCAATATAGGCTTTCAGCTCAGGGCTGATGGTGATGTTCATGGGGTCGGGTTCTGGGGTTTTTGACAGGGGGAGGAAATTGTAGTGGTCCCTGCCCTTTGCGCCCCTCCAACCCACGCCATTTGGGCGCCCTGCGCTTCCACGGCCACCGCCGCCAGCAAGGCAAAATAGAGGGTTATGACACAAAAAATCAAAATGCTCAGCGGCGGCGCGGTCCAAGGCTTGGTCGCCCAGCTCCACGACGCCTTCATGACCGAGACCGGCTACGAGGTCGAATGCGTGTTCGACGCCGTGGGAACCATCGAAAGTGGGCTGGTCGATGGCGATGCCGCCGACCTTGTCGCCTTGACCGACGCGCAGATCACCCAGATGGAAGCCGATGGCCATGTGGTGGCTGGGAGCGCGCGCATTCTGGGCGTGGTCAAAACCGGTATCGCCGTGCGCAAAGGCGCCAAAGCGCCCGATGTCGGCTCCACCGATGCCTTCGAGGCCGCCTTGCTGGCCGCCGAAGGCATCTACATTCCCGATCCCGAGCAATCCACCGCAGGCGGCCACATCCTGCGCGTGCTCAGAAAACTGGGCATTGCCGAAGACGACCTGAAAACCCGGCTGCACGTGTTCCCCAACAGCGAAGAAGCCTTGGCCGCACTGGCCAAATCCAAAGGCAAGGGCGCTCTGGGCTGCATCCAGACCACCGAAATCCGGTTCGCACCCGATGTGGTGGTGGCAGGACTGCTGCCAGGCAAGCTGGGCCTGTCCACGATCTACAGCGTGGCGGTGACGACCAGCTCCAAAAAACCCGATGTGGCCGCGCAGTTCATCAGCAAGCTGATCGGCGCGGATGCGGCGCCGCTGCGGGTCGAGATTGGATTTGAGGCCTGAGGGTCACCCTCCCGCTTGACCGGCTGGGGCAACGGAGCATGGCGCGGGGGCATCCGCCCACGATGCGCTGGTCTCCCGAAATGGGTTCAGGGTGCAGGCTGCCCAGGCGGCCCTCACCCACCGGATGCGCCCCTCTGGCCGAAGCTGCTGGCCACCGTCATCACAAGCGACCAACCAACGCAGCTGCTCCATTGAAGTCAGCATGCATGGGCTGCACGCGCGTACACCAGCGGCCCAGATGAACACACCCCATCCACCGCTTCACCAGCGTGCTTACCCTGTTGCCCACTACTGGAGTGGCGATGCCATCCGCAGCCGGAGTGTCAGCGAAACCGTGCTGTGGGGCAGGGTCGATGTGCCGACCCCACCTGCGCGGTTGCGCGCCGACTGGAAAAACGAGATATCACTGCGATTGAACCTGGCATCTGGCGATGTCGAAACCTTGCCATTGGCACGAGCGCGCACCCGCTGGCCGGACTTCAACCCATGCGTTCAGGCTGTGGCCGACTGGACACGAGCGATGGGTTTGAAAGAAGTGCTGACCACCAGCGACATCGCGCTGATGGCCACGCTCGGCACGAAGTACCACCACGACGCGGAGCACTACGGCGGCATGGCCTTTTGCAACCTCTTCCTGAGCGAAGACTGCGGTCTGGACGTGCATTTCCCCGCGACCGGCCATCGCATCCCCTTGACCAGGGGCACGGTTGTGATTTTCGATACCGGCCAACCCCACGCCGTCGTTGAGCGCCACAGCACCGGCGTGCACGCGCAACCCCACCTGCCCAGCCAGGATCGCGCTCAGATCTTTTTGACCTGGGAATTGCCCATCGAGAACGTTGATGTCGCACGCGCATTGGGCATCGCCTTGGACACCGCTCCAGCAAGCGCGTTGGGACTGGATGAAGAGCAAGTCTGGCTGGATGGCGCCAGGGTCAGCGTGTGCCCGGATTCCGGAAGATGGCGCCCGACCGAACTAGGCGTCAGTGGTCTTTGTTGGTCACGATCTTGTCGGATTTTCGAGGCTTTCCAGCGCGACCGGCCTTTGACCAATCGTAGGCATGACCGTCCGGGGTCTTCCCGTCCACGACCGCATCCACACCCGGCTTCCCGACTTTGATTCGGGATCCTCTGCGACCATGGTCACGAATGGTTCCAACGCCACGAATCGACCCTGAGCAGTCGCTCACACGGGTCGATTGTTT
>CAVORS010000010.1:0-242000 GCA_963698635.1 uncultured beta proteobacterium | reverse complement strand
ACGCAGGTAATCACCCCGCATGAGAAAAGCAAAACCATCGGGGTTGCCCCAGCGCATCGAAATAGGACGTACAGATAGCGAACCACGGGCAGTCTCGAAGATCGCCACAGTGGCTCATCATCCACCGCGGCTAATCCTACCCACCAGACAATCACGGAACACCTCATAGCGTGGCTGTACTCGGCTCCATACCGCAAAAAGAAGACCGACATCAAGGACCTCAAGAAATGCACGCCGTAAGGTATTGGTTACGGCTTCATAGGGAATTGGAAGAATGACCGAAGAACGAGAGAGCCAATCAGACAACCAGCTGCTAGATATCCAGTCGACGGGGGAGGGCCAGGGAGTCCGCCGCGGCTCTCTCGCCGCAACCTCAATCTACGGGCCTTAAGTGCCGCAGGAAGTACGATTGCAAGAGCCAGCAAGCGCTGATTGTTGATCTGAAGAGCTGGTCGACGACAATCGATGGCAGCGGGATCGTACATCGGGGATTACATAAAAAAAGGAGCACATAAAGCGCTATAGGATCGAGTCTCTGCGGCCACCCCAATACATCACAGGCAAGGCAGCGAAAAGGCAAATCCAGATATTGGGCGACAGCAAGCCAAGAATGGTCAGGAAACACCCGTACGTTGCGGCGGCGCTCAAAATCCCTGGGTGCCGAGAGATGTGAAGAGGCGCTTTGAAAGAAGCCATCGGAGTGGTGAGCGCCCGTTAAGAGTGACCTATGAGCTCCTTAAGCCCCTCGCATCACATCGACCCGAGCCCGTCACGAGTCGGGTATCGGGGAACGCATTGAATGGGGGCGGCAACGATCACGCATACAGGCCGAAGTGTATAGACCGAGCTTCCGCTCGACCGCGAAAACATACCGTTGGAGGCGGGAGGCACCCATCGACGCAGATGCTGGTCCAGCCTCAGATTGAAGGCCTCTCTCTTCTGCGGTTGCACCATCGTGAGGACGTGCGAATAGATCGTTGAGTTTGATGGAATCTTCCTTGTACTTTCCTTCCATGCCGTGAGAAGACAAAGCAATCGATCGCCGAAAGACGCCTTCGGGGCATGTCAGTGGATCCGGATGCCCGTGATATGAATCTGCATCGGGATTGAAGATGACGCAGCGATCGAAAACGGGTGAGACCGATGCATGCATGTTCCATCTCCCGATCCGATAGTTCGAGTTCGCCGCCATACTCCTTGGCCAATGTCATCTAGAGTAGACGATCACATTCATTCTGCGATTAAATGCAGACGATCATCATACGGAAATCAGCATGCACGCCGAGGTACCCACCTTCGCCTGTTTCGTGGTGACCCACCTCCAACAAAATAGGGGTCAGGAAAAATCAATCCCTGAATGGCATGACAGATCCTTCAAGAAATTCAACAAATGGTGCCGAATTAAAGAAATGAACAACCTTCTGTGGTGCATCACAATCCTCGGGGAAGCACTTGTCGTTTGTGCTGGACCCGCAAGACCCATCTTCAAAAATGGTATCACTGGCGATGGGGTTGGTCGGAAAATTGTCCAACGCAAGCCTGACGACATCTTCAGGCAAGAAGTCGTCAATGACTGATGTGGGGAAACGGTCTGCAAAGAGATACTCCCCAGACAAAGTCTTCCCCAACCCGCCTCCTGCTCGGCACTGTTCAAATGAAACCCGTCGGAAAGCATCGATGGGCAACAACGAAGGAGACATGGTGGACGTACTTTCACTATCCACTTGAGGTGTCTCTTCGTGCTGGCTGAAATATTCATGGCTTTTCCGATTTCGTTGGATCATGGTTGGCACATCGATCAAAATACCGATCAACGACCTACACTGTTGGGAGAAACAATAAGGAACACCCAAGCCTGACAGCAGGCACCAAGCTGTACACACCATTTACGCCGTATCCGTCTCCTGCCCTGGAACGCTCAAAAAGCGCTTGAATCTGTGTCCATGCCGAACAAGCGCGATGCGGTCCATCAGAGACATATGCGACGAGAAATGTGCGGCGGGCATCGGCACGGAGTCGTCATGGCGACAGCTCCGGTGTGCCACTTCAATGCCTTGGAGCCCCCTGTAAAGGCAAACAGCATCGGTTATGACGCACTAAGTAATAGGCGTTTTGTGTTGGCGCTCGTCCTTGTTCAGAACCACGCCAAGCAAATTGGCCTTTGACAGGCGGCTCATGGTCTCTTCGACTTCGCTCTCAGTGGATACACCGCTTCCAACCACCAACAGAACACAGTCAATGCGAGGTAAAACGCTCATCACATCGTCAGCTGCCAAAATAGGAGGCAGATCGAACATGACGATGCGATCGCTGTACCGCTCGCGCACCTCATCTATGAGGTCGCCCACCTTAACCGAGGACAGCACCTCCGAAGCCCTAACGACCGGATGGTTGGTTGGCAGAACGACCAACCGCTCGATCCCCGGATTGACAAGGGCTTCACCAATGCTGGCACGCCCGTCAAAAAAATCATTCAAGGACACTGTGCGGTTCAAGCCAAGAGAGCGGGCTACGCTGGGACGGCGCAGGTCAAAATCAACCAGCAGTGCCGTACGGTTGGTCTGTTGAGCGATGCTCATGGCCAAATTGATCGCCACTACCGTCTTACCAGACTCCACGCCTGGGGAAGTTATTGCCAGGGTCCGCCAGCCATTTTCGTCCATCTTCTGCAACACCTGAGTCCGCAGCACATCGAACGCCCAGCTGGCTGGATGTGTCTTCTGATGGGAGATGATTCTGAAGGAATCCAAATGCGCAGCGTCCAAAGACACCACTGCCGTTTCCGAATACTGTACGGAACCGAGGTCGCCAGGTGCCGCTTCGTGTCGGATTTGGCCTTTGGTTTCGCCTATCCTGGCTTTCTCAATAGCGAGCTTGATGCGTTCCATGTGGCAAATTGCTTTCAGCCCAGACGGGACAACAATGAGATCAGCAGGGTATTCAAGGGCACAACCCAAGTGTGAACCGCGACAAGAGCAATCAGTACCACCCCCGCCATAAGTCCAATCAACTGTCTGCGCAGAACCAGCGCCGAGTGGACTTCGGCGGTCGAGGTGATGTAGGGAATGACCACCATGGGTCGCTGACCAGTGAGCGCGGTCACAGAATTGACCCCTCTGACCCGTGCAAAGATCAATTCAAGCAAGACAACAACACCCGCCGCAGCAGCCAGAGCCAGGAAGAAACCCATTGCTACGAGTTTCTTGCGATTTGGCTTGAAGGGGTATTCGGGCATCAAGGGTGGCTCAAGCAGCGTGAAAGCGTTCCCCTTGTTGCTCGCCCTCCAGGTTCTGAACAACCTGCGCCGACATTTGCTTGGACCGCAGGTCCTCGTACTTTGCACGAGCAGCATCGTGATCACGCTGAAGGGCGGCCAGATCCCGCTCCACCTGCGGCGCACGTGCCACCTGATGACCGCTGCTGGTTGATCTCACTGCGAAGGCTTCTCTGTTGATCGACCAACAAATCGGCTCGCGCGCGCGCTGTGTCGCGTTGGGCCTCCAGGCGGGAAACTGCCAGCTTTGCTTGTGCAGCAATAGCGTCCCGCGCTGGACTGCTCACCGATGCCTCGGCCTCGCAGGGCCCGCTCCAGCAAGTCGATCTTTCGCCGCTGCGCTCGAACATCCGGATGGTCCTCTGTGGAAACACCCCGCAAACGCGCCAACTCGGATCTCGCCCGCTCCAGATCCTGCTCCGCAATGCTTGGGCCCGCGGTGTTCACCGAGCCAGGCAAAAGCACACCCGCACGGGCCCCCGCCAAATCCACCTCCACAGGCTGAAGTTGATCCATTGCCAAGCGGTGATCTCGCTCAGCAGCCCGAAGATCACTCTCAAGAGACTGGATATTTGCCAGCGCCACCGCCGTCCGTCTTCTGTAGACGTTGCCCTGTGAGCGCTTGTAGGCAGCTATGCGCCGCTCCAAGTCTTCCAATTGCGATTTGACGCGGTCGGCCTCCTGGCTTAAGAATTCATTGGCTCTGGATGCCTGTGCTACCCTGTGTCCCGAACGCTGCTCTCCAGGAACAACTGGATCAGCGCGCTGGTAACTTCCAGCGCTTTTTCTGGTTCCCCATGTTCAAATGACACGTTGAAAGGCAAAGTTGCTGGTAGGCCGCTCCCAACTCTGCATATTGCCGATCAGTACGCTCACATCGATGCTCGCGCGCATCGCATCCACCACCGCCGAGTCCTTCAATCCGACCCCGGCGCCTGAGTCAAACACCTGATGCTCTGCAGCGATGCGCAACAAACTCTCGCGCGTCATGATTCGCTGGCGCAAGGCCTGTACGAGTTGCTCCGCACTTCCTGGTGCCGCTAGAGCGAACGACGTCGCCTGAGATCGGCGGGCCCTCGACAACAAGGTCCCAGTCGCCTGGTAGGCCCGCGGCAACATCATCGCGACCACCACAGATGCCGTCATGACAACACCAAAAGTCAGGATGATGGGCAACGCCCGGCGCCGGGCAATGGACAGGTAGTCTTTGGGGCTAAGTTGATAGTCGGCGGGCATGAGGTGTTCGAGTCAAAAATCGGGGTGCGTGTAAGCGAGCCCCAGCGCCAACGAGTTCCCGCTGGCCGTAGGCGCGCCAGAGGACTTGGCACGCCTATTCTCCAAGCCTACTGTGAACACCCAAAATCGGGTCAATTCTGATCGAATACGTGCATACACAGTGCTACCCTTCTCCCGATCCGCCTCAAGGGATCTGGCTTGGTTAAATCCGAAAGAGAGGGACGTGTTAGCAGTGAACGGATAAGTAAGCGAAGTGTCAACGGTCTCGGAACGTGTGTAGCCTCTCACGGATCCTCCCACACTTACATTCCGTGACCAGCCCAAAGCGTAGCCAGCCCGCTCACCTGTGTATGCAATACGCAAAGCCCCCACGGGATTTGTCTTGCTGCGCAGTTCACTGGTGCGAACAGCGCCCAGGGTCGCATTCAAGGTGACCACCTCGCTGAGGTCTGCTTGATAGCCCAGCGAAATTTCGCCACGCGATGTACTCTGGCTATCCTCTTCGGGGTTGAGGCGTGAAGCGCTTGCGGAGAACTCATAGCGGGACCTGGCACTCGACTCGATACGATAAACAACAGATCCAAGCGTCTCTCGATAGTCGACAAGCGACGGGGTGTCGTAGTTCACGCGAGCATGCGACGCCGACAATTCAACAGATGTTGTTGCGTCAGATTGCGGGTCCAGGTACCTCCAAGTGTTCCTGTGCGCTGCGTGCTGTCGCGAGTCACCCTGCCGAAATCGACGAACTCGGTCTCGCGCGTGGAAGCTTCGTCCAACGAAGCCCGCAAACCGAATACATCGATTGGGCTGGAGCTCTCCCAAAGCACGCCCACGCTTGGTAGGGTGCGGTTGGCACTCAGATTGGTGTTGCTCGACTTTTCAATCATCGCCCCGAACGCCAACTCAGTGCGAGAACTCCCATCAACTGCCCGAAGCGTGTACTGTGGATGGAATCGATAGAGCGCGACGCTACCGCGGCTTTCAGGGAAAGTTCGGGGTTACTGATCCGCACGATTTCCATGGGTACAGTCAACATGTTCTGCCCCATTGCCGGCAACCATGCGAAAGGCAGGGCGACGAGCACCAAGAGAGAGGCAATCCGCGCATTCATGATCAAGGCACCAGTATCGTATCAGCCAGGCATCAGCACCACATTGGAATCGAGCTGGTTACCTTTGATCAAGTCGTCATACGTGACGGGCAAGATCTGGCTTGCCTTGCGGCGAATTGCGCAACACGCGGATCGAATTGCCGTCAGCGAAGCGATCAAGCCCACCCACCTGGCTGAGCATCTGCAAAACAGTGGTCTCCGGCGAGGTCAAGGTCACTGCGCCCGGACGGACAACCTTGCCGAGCACGTAAACTTGATTACCAGCGGTAGCTGTTATCGCCACCGTCACCACCGGTACCGGGATGTACTTCTTGAGCTTTTCGGCCACGCGGCTTTCGACCTCCGGCGTGCTCAACCCCACCACCTCGACCCGCCCAGCCAGCGGGAAGGTGATACTGCCGTCCGGCAGCACGCGCACCTCCATCCGCAAGGCCTCGTCACGCCAGACGGACACCATCAAGGTATCACCATGACGCAGCTTATAAGTTGACGCCGGTTGAGCAAGCGCAGATCCGCTCACAGTCACCAACAGAAACGACATCAAGAAGCGCGCGAAATTAGACATGGTCAGTCTCCAAAAAAATCGAGTTGCTACACGGGCTCTTCAAATACCCTGCGTCAGATCTCCTATTCCCCACCTGGACAACACCAAGTTTCAAACTCTTACGAAGTTTATCTTACGCTAGTCACACCTACATCCCCCTCCTCCACGTTCGGCCTGCGTGAGGCCTTCCTTCTGCGCAATAGACCGCATTGTGGGGCACCGCTCATCCGTTACGCGGTGAATTGTTGCCCCCCCATTTTCAGCCCCTTTCAAACTGGCCTTGTGCTGTTTCGAGCGAGTTGATGCGGCTTTCTCCCAACGCGAGCGCCCTGAGGCAGGCGGCCGAGCGAACCATGCGCGCGGTCATGGGTGCAGTCGCGCGACCCTAACCTTCGACCTCTGCGGCGCAATCCGCATCGTAAAGAACTCGTTTCGGCACCGCGTGTGAAATGACCCGATGAACCCGTGGTCTGTGGGTTTTTTCGATCGCATGCGGGCGAGCTTCACGCCGCGCGGTGGGCGTTGACGCGTGACGTCGCCACAGTGATGGGCTTGGTCATCCTCGCTCCCCTCATCGAGCGCCCCCCGTTCGCGCCGCTTGACAGCCTTCAAAGCCTTTTTCGAGCCACATCCTGCCGGATCCAGGATCTGCCTGTCCAGCGTCAGCCCGGCCTCGATGCGCTTGAGCCTGGCATTTTTCGTCCTCAAACGCCCGAATGGGGTGAGGCTGAGGTCCCCGAATCGCCGATCTCCCAACAGATGCCCACGACCGGCCCTCCGGATTTGGTCCAACACAGCACATCTGCGATTCCCTCCTTTGAAAATCTCGATCGCTTCGTTGCGTCTCCTTGCGCCCCCTGGCTCGCCGGAAAGCAACCGTACCGCCGCCGATGAAAAGGCTGGAATTCGGGAAGACACGTCAACACCAAACCTCTCTCAAGGCCCGCCGGCCAACCTGCTCCAGCGTGCATGCGCCAGTGGTCGGAAGGTTCAACATGTTGGAAGCAGCTTTAAAGTGGTTGGATATGGCGGATCATTCGCAGGAAACCAGACCCGTTCGCATCCACCGCAGGGTCTCAACAACTAGGCCCTCAGCGCGGATGCAAAGAAGCCAAAAGTCGCCCAATGAAATCCATCACCAGCAATTGTGCAAAATGTAAGCGTCTGTCGGTGACAGAATGAAACACCTGCCGAATGCATTTGCACCTGAACCTGGTGAAGCGAATTCAACGGGTTACGACGCGACCGCGGATTGTTTCAAGTTCGAAATAGAGGTACCCCCTCGGACACCAACGCACTGCCGGATGCCCGTTTCTGACTCCCCTAAAAGCGCTGTAAAGCGACCTTGCTGGTCTTTCGCAAGATGGGTTGCACCCGCACGCGGCGCCCTCATTCTGCGCCGGCGCCCATGGTTCACCTGCCCCCTCATGCCCCACCCATGACCGACAACCAAGTACCCGACTGGAGCCGTGAACAACTGCAACCGGGCGAATGGAACCCGGGCAAACATCTGCTGTCCTGCATTCGGCGCTACCAACGGTACCAGCAAGAACCGCCAGCACTGAGCGGCCTGCGCATCGCCTGGGCTGTTTTGCAGCACCGCTTCTGGAGCGCGGTGAGGGTGCGGACATTCCCCTGAACTGCCAGCTTGGGGGCGGCTTGCTGCTGCCGCACCCCAACGGCGTGGTGATTCACCCCGATGCCCGGGTCGGACCAAACTGCCTGATTTTTCAACAGGTCACGCTCGGATCGCTGGCCTCAGGCGGCACGCCCGTGATCGGAGGCCATGTTGACATTGGCGCCGGCGCCAAGCTGCTCGGCGGCATCACCATCGGGGACCACGCCAGAATTGGAGCCAATGCCGTCGTGCTGGCGGACGTTCCAGCAGGATCTGTGGCTGTGGGTGCGCCAGCGCGCTGCCTGCCGCTCGATAGGGAAGCGGACTTCGCATGCGTGAATACAAGCTGGGCGTGGTGGCGATCGGGCGCAACGAGGGCGAACGTCTGCGACGCTGCCTGGGTTCTGTGCTGCCCGTTGTGCTTGCAACCGTCTATGTCGACTCGGGCTCTGATGACGGTTCTAAACAAATGGCCATCGAGATGGGCGCCGACGTGCTTGACCTTGATATGTCGCGACCCTTCACCGCTGCCCGGGCCCGGAATGAGGGCCTGCGCCGGTTGCTGGAGCGGCACCCCGAAGTCGACTTCGTGCAGTTTGTCGACGGGGACTGTGAGATCGTCCCGGGCTGGCTGGAGGCTGCACGGGACTTTCTGGCAATGCAAGCCTCGCACGCGGTGGTGTGCGGCAGGCGCCGTGAGCGGTTATCCGGAGCATTCGGTCTACAACCAAATGTGCGACGAGGAGTGGAACACGCCGGTCGGCGACACGCTGTCATGCGGCGGTGACGCCATGATGCGTACACCGGCCCTCGCAGGCTGTCGGCGGTTACCGAGACGACGTTGATTGCTGGCGAAGAGCCCGAGCTTTGCGTGCGCCTTCGTCAAAGCGGGTGGCGCATTCACCGGCTCGACCGAGAAATGACCCTGCACGACGCTGCCATCACCCGTTTCAGCCAGTGGTGGAAGCGCACGGTGCGGGCAGGCCATGCTTTTGCGGAGGGCGCTTGGCTTCACGGGGCCCCTCCCGAGCGCCACTGGGTCCGGGAAACGCGTCGTGCCTGGCTTCTGGGGGATGCTCCTGCCACTGTTGATCGCCATCGCCACGTTTGGCCTTGGGCCCTGGGCACTGGCTCGCATCCTGGTTTACCCGCTGCAATGGTTGCGCCTGTTTCTGGCGCAGCGGCTCGGCACGCTCCAGCACCTTCATGCTTATCGGGAAATTTGCGGAGGCCTGGGGTGTTTTGAAGTTCCACATCTCGCGCTTGCGGGGTATCGCTGGTCCTATCATCGAGTACAAATAGCTCGAACAACCGGAGCCACTTTCAATTGAACCAAGGACTCATCGGAAACTGGTCCCCAGGCATTGGGGATCCCAGCCTCGCCGGCTGGTTGACCGTGCTGCTCTACGGCGTCGCCGCATGGACCGTCTGGCGCTGCTGCGCGAATGGACCGAGCCGCCCAGACGCTCTGCCCGCTACGAAAAATGGTTCTGGAGAATGCTGCTCCTTGGGCTTGTCATGCTGGGAATCAACAAGCAACTCGACCTGCAGAGTGCGCTCACTGAAATTGGCCGAATCATGGCTGACAAGCAAGGCTGGTACAAGCATCGGAGCCAGTTCCAGATGGCCTTCATTGCTGGCATCGCCATCATGGGACTGACGCTGTTTGCGGCCACGTTGAATCTGATCTGGGGGGCGCCCAGTCCAACATTCTGGGCGCTGCTGGGTGGCACTGGACTCGTGGTGTTCGTCATCATCCGTGCGGCCTCATTCCATCATGTCGACGCCGTTCTTGGGCACCGGTTTTCCGGCTTTCAAGTCAACTGGATCGTGGAAATGGGGGCGCTGCTGGTCATCACCGCCAGTGCATGGCGGCGGCGAGGAGCACATTGATGCGCGTCGCCTACTTCACCAACCAGTACCCCAAGGTCAGTCACAGCTTCATACGGCGCGAAATTCTGGCGCTGGAGCGCCAGGGCGTGGAGGTCGCGCGACTTGCACTGAGGGGCTGGAGCGACGAGCTCGTTGACCCGGACGATTTGTCTGAACGCGAGAAAACCCACTACCTCCTGCGTGGAGGGCTTGGCGCGCTGCTTCCGGCCACGATTCGCCAATTGCTGAGTGCACCGGCTTCATTTCTGCAGGGTGTTCGGCATGGCCCTGCGTCTGTCGCGCTTGTCCGATCGACCCGCGCCATACCACCTCGTGTACCTGGCCGAAGCCTGTGAACTGGTTCACTGGTGCCGCCAGCAGGGGGTGGATCATCTGCACGTTCACTTCGGCACCAACCCGACCGAGGTCGCGCTGCTGGCCCGCCTGATCGGAGGCCCGGCCTATTCGTTCACAGTACATGGTCCTGACGAGTTCGACCGCCCCCTGGGGCTGCACCTTCGCGAGAAGATCGAAGCGGCCTCGCATGTGGTCGCCATCAGCTCCTACGGCCGAAGTCAGCTTTACCGCTGGGTCGGCCACAGTCACTGGCACAAAATTCAGGTGGTGCACTGTGGGCTGGAGACTTCCTTCTTCGATCCGCCTCCGTCCGAACCATTCCCAACGACCCCTCGCCTGGTCTGCGTTGGGCGGCTTTGCGAACAGAAAGGCCAATTGCTGCTGCTCGATGCGGTCCGCAGGCTCAGGGACCGGGGAGAAGACTTTCACCTGGTGCTGGCCGGCGACGGCGAAATGCGGGGTGAGCTCGAAGTGCTTCATCGCCCAACACAACCTGCAAGCCCAGGTCAGCATCACCGGATGGATCAGCAGCGAGCGCGTGAAGCAGGAATTGCTGGCGGCGCAGGACCATGGTTCTGGCCAGCTTTGCCGAAGGTCTTCCCGTGGTGATCATGGAAGCCATGGCACTGGGCAGACCGGTGCTCACCACCAGCATTGCGGGCATTCCCGAGCTGGTGCGCCACGGCGTCGATGGCTGGCTCGTTCCCGCTGGCGACGTGGAGGCCCTGGTCGAGACGCTTGGCAGCGCGCTGGCGACGCCAGCCGCCGAACTGCAGCAGCATGGGTCTGGCGGCGCGCGCCAGAGTCATCGAGCGACACTCGATCGACACGGAAGCCGCCAAGCTCCAGCCACCTCTTGCCGGCGCCATCATGATCACCACCACTCATCAGCTGGGTGCTTCTGGCCACAGGCGCGGTCCTGATGGCACTCGTTGCGCTGCTTGCGCTCCAGACTTTGGCCAGCTTTCTGCTCGAGCGACCCGAATCGGTCCCGGGAGATGGAGACAGCGCCCGTTGCCCTCGACCGTGGTGTTGATGCCCGCACACGATGAGGCCGAGATCATCGAATCCATGGTGAGCCAGGCATTGCAGGTGCTGCCTGCCGGCGGTCAACTGCTGGTCGTGGCAGACAACTGCACAGACGACACCGCAGACCGTGCCAGGTCAGCCGGGGCCAGCGTTATCGAGCGGTTTGACACTGAACTTCGTGGCAAAGGCTATGCACTGGCTCACGGCGTGAACCACTTGCGCCCTGCCCCGCCCGACGTGGTGATCGTGATGGACGCCGACTGTGTCGCTGCAGCCGGCAGCCTGACGGCCATTGCCATGGCGGCACACCGCCTGCAAAGACCCGTACAGGCCATGTATGACATGCTCGCTCCGCCCGGGGCTGGCCTGATGCAACGCATGGCCGCATTCGCCTGGGACTTCCGTACCCGTCTGCGCGCCGAGGGCTACCGCCGCCTGGGCCTGCCCTGCCAACTGATGGGCAGTGGCATGGCATTCCCCTGGCCGTTGCTGCAGCAGGTCAACCTCGCCACCGGTCACATCGTTGAAGACCTCAAGCTCGGCCTGGACTGCGCCCGGACGGGCAAGCCCCCCTATTTCCTGCCGTCTGCGCTGGTGAGCAGCTGTTTCCCTACCAATGATCAGGGCACCCAATCACAGCGCAAACGGTGGGAGCACGGCCACCTGAGCATGGTTGCAGGGCAAGCACCAACTCTGCTGTGGCAATCCGTGACCCGTGGCAACGTCGGCCTGCTGGCGATGACACTGGATATGTGTGTCCCGCCACTGGCATTGCTGGTTTTGCTGCTTGGTGCGCAAGCCGCGGGTGCCACGCTGCTGGCATGGCTGGGAATGATCTGGCCAGTGGTGGCAACGCTCTCGCTGGCTGGCATTTGTCTTGCTGATCCTGACGGTACTCGCAGGCTGGTGGAAGGCTGGCCGTCGCTGGATCAGTCTGGGCGAACTGCTGTCTGTGCCTTGGTACATCTTGCGCAAACTTCCGCTCTACCTGGGCGTCCTGACCCGGCGCCAGGCCAGCTGGATACGAACGCGACGAGACTGAGAAAATGTTTGAACCCGAGCCACGCACGGAAACCGTGACCGCAACCTCACGCACGAAACAGCCCAACGATCGGCCTCGTGTATCAGCGCTAGCCAGAAACTGGCCAGAACGGACCACAAACCATGAGTGACCATTGCATCCTGTGTGGGCTACCCATCTCCCGCTCCACCATGAAGCAGACGCTGGACGACATTCTGGAACGCATGATCGCGGGGAGAAGGCGCATGGCTGCTCACACTCAACACCGAAATGCTCTCGCGCTTTACCAGAGATCCCGGCTATCGGGATCTGGTCGCGCAGGCCGACATCATCACCGCCGACGGCATGCCTCTGGTGTGGGCCTCCCGGTTCAAGGGCGCTGACCAGACCATCCCCGAGCGGACCACCGGCGTCGACCTGGTGGATGCCTTTCTTCGCCTTCCAGAGGTGCCGATCTACGCCATCATTGGTGGGGTGGATCCAGCCATCACCGTGGCGCGCTACGGTGATTCCGCGCAGCAAGCATGCCGTTACCTGTTCAACGGCAAGGTCGATCTGAGTGACAAACAGGTGCAACAGTTCGTCGATACGCTGCGTGACCATCAGGTGCGCATGCTGTTTCTGGCGCTGGGCGTTCCCAAACAGGACCGGCTGGCATTGAAAATAAGGGCATTGATGCCGGAACTGATGATCACTGGCATTGGTGGTACGTTTGAAATCCTGGGTCCGAAAGGAAGCCGGGCGCCGAAGTGGATGCAGAAGCTTGGGATGGAATGGCTGTTCCGACTGTTGAAGGAGCCTGGTCGATTGTGGAAACGTTACCTCATTCACTACCCTGCTGGCGTCAAATTGCTTCTCAAGGATATACTGCAATCTCTTCCCGCGTCCAAATCCTGATAAATCCGCCATCAATCGAATTGCGACAAAGTAATGCATTTTGACCGCCAATCAATTAAAATTGCACCGGTATATCGCCGCGATTGATAGGCAGCAAGAGAAATTTTTCTCATACCCGCAAAATAATTGAACTCACGCAACTCAAAACGCCACATGAACTGCTTTTGAAATAGCGCGATCCTCGCCATCAAGCCAGTATTTTCCTGGTACGCAAACGAAGCCTCCGCTCAACAAGTCTGAAATTTGGCCGAAAAATCACCAGAAAGGGGATCCATTTTTATGGCAAGTCAATTTGGAAAGCCAAACGCCAAGCCAATACGGGTCATCATTGCTTCTGAGAATGCATCGATGCGCATGAGCGGCGAATCCAATTTGCCTCTGTTCTATTTGAAGCTGCTTCGTGCTCGCGGTGCTGAAATCTGGATTGTCTGCCACTCTCGGGTCCGCAACGAATTGCGGGAACTTTTTCCGAACGACATTGATTTCCACAGATTTCATTTCATTGAAGATACGCGACTTCAAGTGCTTATCTGGAAACTCAGTCACCGGTTTCCCTATCGGATACAAGACCTCATATTTGGACAATGGATTCATACCATTACACAACGAACCACGCGGAAAGTCGTTAAGGAATTGGTAAAATCGGAAAACATTCAGATTGTTTTCGAACCGGCGCCTATTTCCCCCAAAGGACTGAGTTTTATGTACGACCTGGGGGTGCCCGTCGTCATAGGACCACTTTGCGGGGGGCTTGAGTTTCCACCGGCCTTCCGCTATATGGACTCACCGGTGACGCGTCTTTCCATCAAGCTTGGACGCGCCGCATCGGGACTGGCGCATCAATGGGCACCAGGAAAATTGCAGGCAGAGAGTTTGATTGTGGCAAACGACCGCACGGCAAAGGCACTGCCCCACGGCTACCGAGGCCAAGTCTATAAAGTGGTTGAAAGTGGTGTTGATCTGTCCATATGCAAACCAATCGAACACCAGTCAGCAGACCCCAGAGACCCGGTTCGATTCATCTTTTGGGGTCGATTTGTTGACTGGAAGGGGGCCCAGTTTCTTGTGCAGGCATTTAAACAAGTTTCCGAACAGTCAAATGCTGTACTTGAAATGATTGGTGATGGAGAGCTAATGGACTCCATTAAAACCCAGGCAACTGAAACGGGGGCTGGCGACAGGATCAATTTTCACGGTCGCTTGAGCAGGGAAGAAAGCATCAAGATTATTCAGAAATGTCACGTATTCGTCATTCCTTCCCTGCGTGAATGCGGAGGCAATGCCATTTTGGAAATCATGGCAATGGGGCTGCCCATCGTTGCAACCAATTGGGCGGGCCCGGCTCAATACGTAGAGAAAACTTGCGGGATTCTGGTCGACCCCACCACCGTCGATGGGTTTATTAACGGGCTGGCTGATGCCATGCTGAGATTGGAAAAATCACCAGAGCTGCGCCAAAAAATGGGCGCCGCCGGTATCGAGCGGGTCAAGGAAGAGAATTTCGACTGGGAATCAAAAGCCGATCGTATTCTGGAAATACTTCATGAAACCATTGGGCAGAAGGCAGCCCGTCAACCATAGCAACCAACCATCAAATTCGGTATGGGAAACAGCTTAATTTTGGGCGGCGCGGGGTTTCTTGGCAGCAATCTCGCGCAGAGGCTCGTTGCCCAGGGTGAAACTGTGCGCGTTTTCACACGCCCCAGTTCTTCGATTTCGAACATCGAAAACATTCGAGACAGGATTGAATTGGTTTGTCGGGATTTTATGGATGATGTTGCATTGCGCAGCGCCACTCAAAACATTGATACCGTGTATCACTTGATTTCAACGACCTTTCCGAGCATGACAATGGAGAGTAGCGCCTATGATCTGCTTTCAAATCTGCTTCCGACAATACGGTTGATTGAAGCTTGCAGTGCCAACGGTGTGAAAAAGATCATATACGCATCTTCAGGCGGTACGATTTATGGAAATCCTGACACAGTTCCAATTCCAGAGGACCATCCCTTGGTCCCCACTTCAGCCTATGGGCAAAGCAAGCTGACGATAGAGAATTATCTCACCTTCTATGCGCGATCCACACATCTGGACATTAATGTATTGCGAATTTCAAATCCCTTTGGCCCGAACCAAAAAATACTGGGCGTGCAGGGCATTGTTGCGGTAGCGATGGGGTGTGCTTATTATGGGCGAGCTTTGAGGATCAACGGAGAAGGAAAGGCGGTCCGGGACTACATTTACATTCAGGATGTGATTGATGCAATGCTGCTGGCAGCAAACCATCCAGGGTCCGCCGTCGCGAATATCTCTGCATCGGTCGGTCACAGCGTGATGGAAATCGTAAAAGCCGTGGAAGAGATCTCAGGCCGGACAATTGAAAAGCAATTTGTCCCCGATCGCCCCGGCGATGTTCGAATGAATATTCTCGACAACAGCAAGGCTTTCCAGCTGTATGGATGGGCGCCCAAAACGCCCTTCCGAGAAGGTCTCGAAAAGACTTGGAGTCACATCATAAAAGCTGGTCCGGCATCGATTCCAATGGCCTTAAAGTCGTGACCGCTGGAATTGACCCGCTTTGATTGAAGAGAAAGGATTTGGTTTTGAAGCTGCGCTTCCCTCTCCCCTCTTCCCTCTTCCCTTCGATACCGCGTCAGCCTGGCATTCCAGGAAAATGGCCGTCAAACAAGGCGCGAAATCCAATTGTTCTTTGACCCAGGTTGCTGCCAGCACAGACCACAAGCGCCTCAACCCGCAGGATTTACAAGTAGGTGAATGCAGCGTTGCTCGAACCGTGTGAGCAGGCTTCCAAAGGCTTGCTCGAAGCAGAGAACGAATTTCTTCGACAGCGCCCAAGGGTGCACTGCCTAGAGGCGGTGAGCGATCTGCGGGAAAAGCGTGGCGAACGGAACCTCGCGAAAAAGGTCCGGTGAAGTGCCTCTTCATGAGAGCGCTTCTGTGCGAGTTCGCCTTCACCTTAAGGTCCCGGGGCCTGAAGCTGGCACAGACTGGCTTCTGCCAATGGGTGCATCAACCGCGGTCTCGGAAAAGTGTTCATCAAACCAATGGCGGCACGGCCCCATCGAGATTTCTCACCATGGCCGTCACTGTGACCACGAAGCGGAACGCGCCTTCTGGTTCCTGAGCGCGATCGGATGGGCCTGTGACTTGCGTCACCCGGAGGCTACGATGCAAATCGAAAAAACCCGGGGAGATGCCTATGGCCATGGCGTCGTTTTCTGCAACCGGTCACACGCCCATATTCAACGGCCTGGCATCTGTCCCGATGCGCTCGGACGCGCTTCCGCAGGCGAGAAGGGTTGCTTCAGACGCCTCTGGGAGGTTCACCCATTCTTGCAGTCACTCGCGTCAGGCCTGTTTCTGACGACCGAAAATGCCTGACCCAGGAGAAGCACTGGCTCGACAGCGCTCTGCTCTGCCAATCACAAGGTCAGGAACATGTAGGCCGATTATGTAAACTGTTACGATTAATACCGTGCACTTGGGTCTCTTCGACAGATTTCACAGACCGATTACCGTTTGACCCAAATGCACAGAACCGACTTCTCACTGGCTCAGGAACTCGAGATGTATTTAGATTACCTTTACAGACTCGGCCAATAACAGGTTATCTAGGCATGTACGAATCCTTTTACGGCCTGAAGGAGAAACCATTCTCCATTCAGCCTGACCCCGCCTTCCTCTACATGGGCAAGCGCCATTCGCTGGCCTACACCATGCTGGAGTACGCGATCGTCAACCGGGCCGGCTTCACGGTTATTTGCGGCGACATCGGCTGCGGCAAAACCACGTTGATCCGTCGCCTGCTCAATGAGTTGGAGGACGAGGTCAAGGTGGGTGTGGTCACCAACACCCACCCCAATCTGACGGACCTGACCGAATGGATCATGCTGGCATTTGACCAGCCCTACGATGGACTCTCGCCCATCGCCCGGTACGATGCCTTCCAGCGTTTTTTGATCAGCGAGTATGGGAAAAATCACCGGGTTGTGCTGATCGTTGACGAGGCTCAAAACCTCAGTTCGGCGGCGATGGAATCGCTGCGCATGCTCTCCAACATCAATGCTGATAAAGATCAGCTTCTGCAGGTCGTGCTCGTCGGACAACCCCAGCTTCGCGATTTGCTCAGGCGTCCGGAACTTCAGCAATTTGCCCAGCGGGTAGCGGCCGACTTCTTCATTTCGCCCTTGAATTCGGTAGAGGTCGGGGACTACATCGAGCACCGGTTGAAGGTGGCGGGTCGGGAACGTCAACTGTTCTCACCCTTTGCAACAGCCAAGATCGCCAAGGCGACCCATGGCATTCCTCGCAGCATCAACATCCTTTGCGATATGGCCCTCGTATACGGGTTTGCCGCCGAAGCCCGTGTGATTGACGTTGAAGTGGTCGATGAAGTGCTGCACGATCGCAGTGAGTACGGTGTGCTGGGCGACACCAATGTCAACGTAGGCCAACCCAGGGACAGCCAATGGGGTGACCACCCCCCTTCCAAGCCGGCTGATCCCCCCAAAGTGTGATCTCGCTCACACCAGGTAACAAATTGTTGGGTCATAATGATTTTTCCCTGTGGTAACACCATTGGGTGACCCTACCTGGAATATCTGAGTGACAACGCCTTCAGCCGCTTCTAACGACATCGCCATCGTCGGCATGTCGGCGCATTTGCCGGGTGCCGCCAATCCGACTGCCTATTGGTCACAACCTGCGTCAGGGAATCGAATCGATCCGGCGACTGACAGAGGCAGAGTTGCTGGCAAGCGGAGAAAACCCGGAGCGCATGCGGCACCGCAACTATGTGCCCGTGGCAGCGCCACTTGAAGGGTTCGAGCAGTTTGACGCCGATTTCTTCGGCTTCAGTCCCAAAGAAGCGGCCATCATGGATCCGCAGCACCGCCAGTTCCTGGAGGTGGCTTGGGAGGCGTTGGAAAGCGCGGGACACCCACCCGAGACCTTCGACGGCCCGATCGCTGTGTATGCGGGCTGTGGCATGGGCAGCTATTTCTACTTCAACATCTGCTCCAACCCCGATCTGGTGGCCAGCACGGGCATGTTCCTTTTGCGCCACACCGGCAACGACAAGGACTTCCTTTCCACCCGGGTAAGCCACATCTTTGACCTCAAGGGTCCGAGCGTCAATGTCCAGACGGCTTGCTCGACCTCTCTGGTGGCGGTGCACCACGCCTGCCAGTCTTTGCTGCTCGGCGAGTGCGACATGGCCCTGGCCGGCGGCGTGACGATCGAACTGCCACATGCGCGCGGCTACCTGTTCCAAGAAGGCGAAATCCTCTCTCCGGATGGCCACTGCCATGCCTTTGACCACCGTGCCCAAGGCACCGTTTTTGGCTCGGGCGCAGGCGTGGTGGTGCTGAGGCGACTGGAAGACGCTATCAAAGAAGGCGACCATATATGGGCGGTGATCAAGGGCACCGCTGTCAACAACGACGGCGCGGCAAAGGCCGGCTACCTGGCCCCCAGCGTTGACGGCCAAGCCAAGGCCATCGCCGAAGCCCAGGCTGTGGCCGGCGTGGGTGCAGAGACCATCGACTACGTGGAATGCCACGGCACAGGCACCTACCTGGGCGACCCCATCGAGGTCGCAGCCCTTACCCAGGCGTTCAGGGAAACCACCCCAGAAAATGCCTTCTGCCGCATCGGGTCGGTCAAGACCAACATCGGCCACACGGACACCGCTGCGGGCGTGGCGAGCCTGATCAAGGTCGCGCTGGCACTCAAACACCAGGAAATACCACCGAGCCTGGGCTATGAACACCCCAACCCTTCGATCGACTTCGAGTCCAGCCCGTTTCTGGTCAACCACACCCTCACCCCCTGGGTGTCGCACAAGGGCCCGCGCCGCGCTGGCGTGAACTCTCTCGGCGTCGGCGGAACCAACGCCCATGCCGTGCTGGAAGAGCCTCCCGAGGCTCCGCCGTCCGAGCCATCTGACTGGCCATTCCAGTTGCTGGTGGTGTCAGGAAGGTCGCGCGCCGCAGTGGATGCCAACGCCAAGGCGCTGGCCGCCCACCTGCGTACACACCCCGAACAACCCTTGGCGGACGTGGCCTATACCCTCAAGGAAGGCCGCCGCGCCTTCGAGCACCGGCGCGTGCTGGTGGCCGAAACCCACGAAGAAGCCGCCACGCTGCTGGAGGGCACCGACACCCGCCGCGTGTTCAGCCACAGCTTCATGGGCGATGACCCCGAAGTGGTGTTCATGTTCCCGGGCGGCGGCGCCCAGTACGCCGGCATGGCACGCGAGCTCTACGCGACGGAGCCCGTTTTCCAGGACTGGATGGACCGTGGCCTGGACGTGCTGCAACCCCAGCTGAACTACGACATCCGCGCCCTCTGGTTGCCAGAACCCGACCAGCTCGCGGAGGCAGTGGAAAAACTCAAGCAACCCTCGGTGCAACTGCCACTGATCATGATCGTTGAGTACGCGCTGGCGCAGCTCTGGATGTCCTGGGGCGTGAGGCCTGCAGCCCTGGTTGGCCACAGCATGGGCGAAAACACGGCGGCCTGTCTCGCTGGCGTGATGTCGTTCGAGGATTGCATCGGGCTGGTTCTGCTGCGCGGTCAGTTGTTCGATACCGTGCCTGTTGGCGGCATGCTCAGCGTCCCGCTGCCCGCCGATGAAGTCCGTGGCTTGCTGGGCAGCGACCTGGACATGGCGAGCGTCAATGCACCCGACCTTTGCGTGGTGTCGGGCCCGCAGCACGCGCTGGACGCACTCGAAACCCGCTTGACCGCTCGCGAGGTGGAGTCACAGCGCATCCAGATCGACATTGCCGCACATTCGCGCATGCTCGAACCCATTCTGGGCCGGTTCGAAGCCTACCTGCGCAGCATCCCGCTGAACGCACCGCAACTGCCCATCATCTCCAACAAGGATGGCAAACCGTTGAGCGCTGCGCAGGCCACCGACCCCCTGTATTGGGTCGCGCACCTGCGCAACACCGTGCAGTTTGCCGACTGCCTGGCCACGCTGATGCAAGAAAGCGGCCGGGTGTATCTGGAGGTCGGCCCCGGCAAGACCCTGGGGTCGCTGGCCCAAGCCAACGGAGTTGCTTCCGGCCAGGTCGTCAATTCGCTTCGCCACGCAGACCATGCCGTCGCCGACGATGTCTGGTTCCTGGGTACGTTGGGCCGGCTGTGGGCCACCGGCGTGAACGTGGACTGGGTGCCTGTATGGGGCGAAGCACGGCGGTGCCGGGTGCCCTTGCCCACTTACGCCTTTCAGCGCAAGCCTTACTTCATCGAACCAGGTGTGGCCCGATCGACACCGGAAACGGCGCCACAACTGGTGCGCACCGACGACATCAGTGGTTGGGGCTACCAGCCACGCTGGCGACCGCGTCAGGCCAACATTGAAATCGATGTCACCCTGGACCTGGCCAGCACGAAGCCACAGTCATGGCTGGTGTTTGCGGACGAGGCTGGCCTTGCCGACAAGCTGATCGAACGCCTTCGCAACGCTTCCCACCGGGTCACCGTGGTGCGTGCGGGCGACCTCTTTGCCCGGCTGAGCGAATTCGAATACCTGCTTGCGCCAGAGCGTGGGCGCGAAGGCTATGACGAGCTGTTGCGCGATCTCGTGGCCACAGGCAACACGCCGCAACAGATCGTCCACACCTGGCTGGTGACGCGAGAAGAGCGCTTTCGCCCTGGCAGCAGCTTCTTCCACCGCAATCTGGAGCAAGGCTTTTTCAGCCTGTTGTTCCTGGCGCAGGCCATGGCGGGCGAAAACCTGCCCAAACCCCAGCACCTGACCGTGCTCAGCTCTGGTGCCGTTCGCGTGCGCGATGAAGCCCTGCCCTACCCCGAAAAGGCGACGCTGATGGGTCCTGCCCGCGTGGCTCCTCGGGAACTGCCGGGCTTGACCTGTTCGGTGCTCGATGTGGTACTGCCCGCCGTGGACAAAGGCTGGCGGGCCAAACCGGATGTAAACGCACTGACTTCGCTGGCTGACCGGGTGCTTGAAGACCTGTTTGCAGCCCCGGACAACCGCGTGGTCGCCTTGCGGGCCGACAAACGATTCGAGCTGGGCTATGCCCCGCTCCCACTCAAACCAACAGAAGGTCTCACCGGACTCTCGCAGGGCTGTGTCTGCCTGCTCACTGGCGGCCTGGGCGGCATCGGCCTGACACTGGCCGAGCGCCTCGCGCGTGAAAACCAGGCCCGCCTCGTGCTGCTGGCGCGCCAGCCATTGCCCGGCTCGCGAGTCCTGGGACACACAGTTGCGCAGCGGCGATCCGCTCGATCCCGTGGTGCAGCGCATCCTGGCAGTGCGCCGCCTGGAAACCCTGGGTGCCGAGGTCCTGGTGATCGCTGCGGACGTGTGCAACGTCAAAGACATGCAGACCGCTGCCGAACAGGCGCAACAGCGTTTCGGACGTATCGAAGTGGTGATCCACGCCGCCGGTGTGGTGGATGACGGTCCTCTGATGACCAAGACATCGGGTGGCGTAGAAGAGGTGTTTGCGCCCAAGGTTCACGGCGTACAAATCCTGCATGAGCTGTTCCCTGACGGCAGCATCGACTGGCTGGTCCTGTTCTCGTCGACCAGCACGGTCACCGCGCCGGCAGGTCAGGTCGACTACGTGGCTGCCAATGAGTACCTCAATGCCTATGCGCAAAGCCGCGCGGGGCAACGCACCCATGTGCTGGCCATCGACTGGGGCATCTGGAACGAAGTGGGCATGGCAGCGAAAGCCATGGCCAACCGCCTGGGGGAAGCAGCGCCACTGCCACGCCATCCGGCCGACAGCCCACTGCTGGACGATGCCACCTTTGATGCAGCTGGACACCGGCTGTTCACAGCGGCCTGGCAAGCCAGGGACCAATGGATTCTCGACGGCCACCGAACCCAAGCTGGACAGGCGTTGCTGCCAGGCACTGGGTACCTCGAACTCGCGGCCCAAGCCCTGCGCGGCAACGGCGAATCGGGGGCTTTTTCGATCAGGGACCTGTAC
Source organism: uncultured beta proteobacterium (assembly GCA_963698635.1). Taxonomy (GTDB): domain Bacteria; phylum Pseudomonadota; class Gammaproteobacteria; order Burkholderiales; family Burkholderiaceae_C; genus Hydrogenophaga. The sequence continues at coordinate 220,048 of CAVORS010000010.1, read as the reverse complement.
TTCTTTCGACCGCTGGAAGTCAAAGACGATCAGACGCGTGATGTGCGCGTGATGCTGGCACGCAGTGATGAAGGCTATGCCCTGGAGGTGCGCAGCGACGTGCTGCTTGACGGTCGCAAGGGCTTCCAGCTCAACGCCCAGGCCACGTTGATCCCGGGTGCGTTGCCCGCCACCGAAAAGATTGACACCGCCGCGTTGCTGGCTCGCTGCCCGCACCACCGTGCCGAGGACCGTGACGGACTGCGCTCGCCTCAGGAAGAACACCTGAACTTCGGCGCGCGATGGCGGGTGCTGCAATCGGTGGCCTACGGCGATGGCGAGGGTATCGCATACCTTCAACTCCCGGCGGCATTCGAGGGCGACCTTTCGGCTGGCTATTTGCTGCACCCTGCGCTGCTCGACCTGGCCACTGGCTGGGCGATGCGACTGATCGCGGGTTACACCAGCGACCATCTCTGGGTGCCTGTGTCTTACCAGTCGGTGAAGGTGCACAGGCCACTTCCAGGCAAGGTTTGGAGCTGGGTACGCAATGCCCAGGACAACCGCTCCGACGCACCGTTTGCGGTGTTCGATGTAACCCTGTGCGATGCTCACGGTGAGGTCTGCATCGAGGTCCAAGGCTTTTCGATCAAACGCCTGGAGGAAGGCGGATTTTCATCCTCGGTCAGCCGTCTCGATGCACGCGATCTGGTGTTCGAAGAAGCCGGTGGGAGCGGCGCACACGCCAAGCTTTCCCCGGCAGAAGAGCAACTGCAATACAACATGTCGCAAGGTATCTTGCCGCACGAAGGTGCCGATGCTTTTGGGCGCGCTCTGGCCACCGGGATGCCGCAGGTCGTCATCTCGTCCATGAACCTGGATGCACTGGCTCGAAAAGCTGGTGAGACCATGGACGCCGACGCGGGCTCGGGGCAGAAGTTCCAGCGACCCGACCTGGACAGCGACTATGCGGCGCCGGGCAACGATGTGGAGCGCACGTTGGTGGGCTTCTGGGAGGAGCTGCTGGGCGTCGATCAGGTAGGCGTTCAGGACAGCTTTTTTGATCTCGGCGGGCACTCGCTGATCGCGGTGCGTCTGTTTGCCATGATCAAAAAAGCCTACCGTGTCGAATTCCCGATCTCGGTGTTGTTTGAGGCGCCCACCATCGCGCTGTGCGCAGCGCTGATTCGGGAGCGCATCGGCGACAGTGGTGCTGACAATGCGACAGCTTCCGCCACAGCCGGTGTAGCGCCGCAGGCCAAGCGGCGCTTCGTGCACCTGGTGCCCATGCACGATGGTGAAGGCGGTGAACGCACCCCCTTCTTCCTCGTGGCCGGTATGTTTGGCAACGTGCTGAACCTGCGGCACCTGGCCCGTCTGCTGGGAGCAGACCGGCCTTTTTACGGCCTCCAGGCTCGTGGTCTCTATGGCGATCAGGCGCCACACGAAACCTTTGAGGAAGCGGCGACCGACTACATCGCTGAAATGCGCCAGGTCCAGCCACACGGACCCTACCTGCTGGGAGGGTTCTCAGGTGGCGGCATCACGGCCTATGAAATCGCCCGCCAACTGGAGTCCGCTGGCGAAACGGTCCGTTTGCTGGTGTTGCTGGATACGCCCCTGCCCATGCGGCCACCAATCAACCGCACAGACAAAGCCCTCATCAAACTTGCCGAATTGCGCAAGGGCGGCGCGGGTTTCATCCTGGACTGGGCCCGCCAGCGTGTTCGCTGGGAGCTCGACAAGCTGCGCAACCGCCATGCGCAACCGCTTGAATCCCGATCGAACCAACTGAACAACGAAGCCATCCAGGCGGCATTCCTGCGGGCACTGCCCGTCTATCGATTGCAAGCCTGGAACGGACCTGCCGTGCTGTTTCGTCCACCGTTGAACCCTCAATGGACAGTGGCTGGTGGGCGTCGGGTCAGTTCGGAACGGGAGTATCTCTACGAAGACAACAACTGGACACGCTACCTGCCGAAGCTGCGGGTGCTGGAAGTGCCGGGCAACCACGACTCCATGGTGCTGGAGCCCAATGTGCGGGTGATGGCCAACTTGCTGAAAGGCTGCATCGAAGAGGCTCAGAGGCCAGGGGCCGCCGAATGAAGCAACCCGCCAATGCCAGTGTCCTGACGATCGTGCTCAACTACCGAACGCCTGAGCTGACGTTGCGGGCGGTTGAAGCGGCCTTGCGTGAAATGGAAGGCCTCTCAGGCGCCATCACGGTGGTCGACAACGATTCAGGTGATGGGTCTTTTGAGGCCCTGACCCGGGCGGTGCAGGAAAACGGCTGGCGCCGCGTTCGGGTGCTGCAGTCAGGTCACAACGGTGGTTACGGTGCCGGCAACAACTTCGGGATCCGCCACGGGCTGCCCGATGGCTCGGCGCCCGACTTCGTCTACATCCTCAACTCCGACGCCTTTCCGGAGTCCGGCGCCATCCGTGTGCTGGCCGAGTATCTGCAGGCCCATCCCGAGGTGGGGTTTGCCGGTAGTCGCCTGCATGGAGACGATGGCGTGTACCACCAGACCGCGTTCCGGTTTCCGAGCGTTCTCAGTGAATTTGAGGGCGCTGCGGCCACCGGCCCGATTTCACGGCTGCTGCGGCGCTACATCGTGCCCTTGCCAGAACCCCTGGAAGCGCAGACCGTCGACTGGATGGCCGGCGCCAGCATCATGATTCGCCAAACCACGTTCGAAGAAACGGGCGGGTTCGACGAGCGGTTCTTCCTCTATTTTGAAGAAACCGATCTGTGCCTGCGTGCCCGACGAGCGGGTTGGACCTGTGCCTACCTGCCACAAAGCCATGTCATGCACATCGGATCGGTCTCTACCGGCATGAAGACGTGGAAGCGCATGCCCCCTTTCTGGTTCGACTCCCGCCTCTGGTATTTCACGAAAAACCACGGCGTGTTCTATGCTGTCTCAGCCACGGCGGCCTACGTGGCCGGCTCTGCCATTTCAGGATTGCGCAAGTTTTTGGGGAGCAAAGGCACCTCCAAACCTGAGCACTTTCTCAGAGACCTCGTCTCCCACGCACTGCGCTGTGCCTGGCACCGCCGCCTTGTCGGACGTTCCAGCGCCCCGTCGACCTGACACCCAGGTTGTCACGATATCCGGAGTATTCCATGAGCAATTTTTCCTGTGTGGTAATGGGCAATGAGTCCCTTCTAATCCAATGCTGCGGAGAGGTTGCTTCAGGGTGGCGACCGGATCAACGCGGTGATCACCCGGAACCCTGACATCCGCGCCTGGGCCGTTCACCAGAACCTGCGCGTCGAGGCGCCCGGCGAAGATTTGAGCGACCGTCTGGATGGCATCACATTCGACTGGCTGTTCAGTATCGCCAACCTGTCGGTGATACCGCAGGCGGTGCTGGATCGGGCCACGCATGGTGCCATCAATTTCCACGATGGTCCCTTGCCACGGCACGCCGGCCTGAATGCACCGGTCTGGGCCATCCTGGAGGGAGAGAAACGACATGGCGTGACCTGGCACATGATCGAAGGCGGGATTGACGAAGGCGACATCGTCAAGCAGCGCCTGTTCGAGATGGCGCCCAATGAAACCGCGCTGACCTTGAATACCCGCTGCTATGAAGCCGCGATGGAGAGCTTTTGCCGAATTGCTGGTGGATCTGCACGGTCGCCGGCCCGCAACGCAAGCCGCAAGACCTCAGCCAGCGCAGCTACCACGCGCGCCTGGACCGTCCAGTCGCTGCCGCTCGGATCGACTTTGCGCAAACCGCCGAATCGATCGTGGCACTGGTATTGGCACTCGATCACAGCACCTACTGGAACCCGCTGACTTGCGCCAAGGTGGACGTGGGCGACCGCATTCTGCTGGTGACTGGCGCTGTGGCCGAAGCCGGCATCGGGTACCGGTGCGCCCGGACAGGTACTGGAAGCCACACCGGCGGGTCTGGTGGTGGCCACCGCGTCGGTGCCGGTGCGGCTGAGCGGTCTGCGCGATGCCATCGGTCAGGCCGTGTGCCCGTCAACCGTTCGCAAACCGGGCGACAACTTGCCCAAGCTGAATGCCGATGAAGCCAAGGCCCTGACCGACGCACTGGCGCAAGTGGTCGCTGGCGAGCAGACCTGGCGCCGTTGCCTGCAGTCCCCCCTGGCCATCGACCTGGCATCGGCGAGCGCCGCCACCGGCTCCTGCAGACGCTGCATCAGATAGCACTGCAAGCGCCCCTGGTTTAACAGGCGACGCCTGCTGGCCGCTGTGGCCGCCGGCGTGGCTCGCGATCAGTGGCAAGAGCCGCCTTCGATCTGGCCTACCAAAGCGCAGCAGTACCCGATGCGCCCGGCTACCTGTCCACCTGGGTTCCACTGCGCCTGGAGGCGCCAAGCGAGCTGTCTTTCTCGGCTTTTGCAGAACACTGCGCCACCGCGCTAGACACAGGCGCGTCGATATCCAGCCTTTGCACTGGACCTGCTTGTCCGCGACCCGGCCATCAAAGGTCTGACCGTTCCTCAGGTCGGGCTTTCGCAAGGCGTTGGTTTCATTGAAGGCACCGCCGTCACTGTGACACAGGCCAAAGGCGGTGGTCTGACGCTGTGGTACGACGTTACCCGACTGCCCGATGAAGCTGCCGCGCAACTGGCCCAACGCCTGCAAGGCGTATTGCACGCGCTCAGCGACGCGTCCGCACAAGATATGCCCCTGGTGCGTCTTCCCATCATGTCGCCGGCCGAACGTGAACAGGTGCTGTATGGGTGGAACAACACCCGCTGTGATTACGAACGCCAGACCTGCGTGCACCAGTTCTTCGAGGCCCAGGTGCCGCGCACGCCCCAGGCCACGGCCGTGGTGTTCGAAGGCACGGAACTGAGCTATGCCGAACTCAATGCCCGCGCGAACCGCGTGGCGCACCGCCTGCAAGGCATGGGCGTCAAGCCGGGCACGCTGGTGGGCCTGTACACCCAACGCTCGCTGGACCTGCTGGTCGGCGCACTCGCCATCCAGAAGGCGGGCGGCGCTTACGTACCGCTCGATCCGGCCTACCCGGCCGACCGCGTGGCGCTGTATATCGAAGACAGCGGCGCGCCCGTGATCGTGGCGCAGGCGGCCCTGGTGGCCAGCTTGCCGGCTCACCAGGCGCAAGTGCTGGTGATCGATCAGGATGCGCAGATCGCCTCGCAACCAGACGCCAACCCGATCAGCGGAGTGCAGCCTTCCGACGTTGCCTACATGATCTACACCTCGGGGTCCACTGGACGCCCCAAGGGCGTGATGGTCGAGCACCGCAACGTGGCCAACTTTTTTCGCGGCATGGACGACCGCATCCGCCACGATCCGCCGGGCGTGTGGCTGGCGGTCACGAGCCTGTCGTTCGACATCTCGGTGCTGGAGTTGTTCTACACCCTGGCCCGTGGCTTCAAGCTGGTGCTCTCCAGTGACGAGAACCGTGCGCTCGTCTCCAGCGGCCAGATGCCCATCTCCGCGCAGAAGATGGATTTCAGTCTGTACTACTGGGGCAATGACGACGGCGCTGGCCCAAAAAAGTACGAGCTGCTGCTGGAAGGCGCCAAATTTGCCGACCAACATGGCTTCTGCGCTGTATGGACACCCGAGCGCCACTTTCATGCCTTCGGTGGTCCCTACCCCAACCCATCGGTCACCGGCGCTGCAGTGGCTGCGGTTACGAAAAACATCGGCGTGCGGGCGGGCAGTTGCGTCGGGCCACTGCACCACCCGGCGCGCATCGCCGAAGAATGGGCGGTGATCGACAACCTCACCAACGGACGCGCCGGCCTGGCGATCGCCTCCGGCTGGCAGCCCGACGACTTCGTGCTGCGCCCACAGAACACGCCGCCCCAAAACAAGAAGGCCATGTTCGAAACGATCGAACAACTGCGCCAGCTCTGGCGTGGCGAGGCAGTGGCTTTTCCCACCGCCAGCGGGGAAATGTTCAACGTCGTCACCCAGCCGCGCCCGGTTTCAAAAAAACTGCCAGTGTGGGTCACCACGGCGGGCAATCCCGAGACCTGGAAAGAAGCGGGCGCCATCGGTGCCAACGTGCTGACCCACCTGCTGGGCCAGACCGTCGCGGAGGTCGCCGGCAAAATCAAGATCTACCACCAGGCCTTGCGCGAAGCGGGCCACGACCCGGCAGACTTCACCGTTACGCTGATGCTGCACACCTATGTGGCGCGCGACCGCGAACAGGCACGCGAGATTTCCCGGGGCCCGATGAAGGACTACCTGCGCAGCGCGGCTGGCCTGATCAAGCAGTATGCCTGGGCGTTTCCAGCCTTCAAGAAGCCGGTGGGCGTGAGCAACCCTTTTGACCTCGACCTGCGCTCGCTGACCGAAGAGGAAATGGAAGGCATTCTGGACTTTGCCTTTCTGCGCTACTTCGAAGACTCAGGCCTGTTCGGAACCGTGGACGATTGCCTGCAACGGGTGGAAGAACTCAAGGCCATTGGCGTGGCCGAAGTCGCTTGTCTGATCGACTACGGCATACCTGTCGACAAGGTGATGGAGGGGCTCTACCCCCTGGCCGAAGTGCTGCGGCGATCCAATGAACCGACGGCTGTGTCCGACGACGACTTCTCCATCGCCGCACAAATCACCCGTCACCGCGTCACCCATCTGCAGTGCACCCCCAGCATGGCACGCATGATCGCCATGAACGACGAAGCCAAGGCTGCGCTGTCTCACGTGAAGCACCTCATGATCGGCGGCGAGGCACTGCCCGGCACGCTGGTCGCCGAACTGGGCCAGGTCACCCAGGCATCCATCGAAAACATGTACGGCCCCACCGAGACCACCATCTGGTCGTCCACCGAAACCGCCAGTGCCGAAGAAGCGGTGGTGAACATCGGTCGCCCCATTGCCAACACCCAGATGTACGTGCTTGATGACCACCAGCAGCCGGTGCCAGTGGGCGTCCCGGGCGAGCTCTACATCGGTGGTGACGGCGTCACGCGCGGCTACTGGCAGCGCGCCGATCTCACCGCCGAGCGCTTCCCCGCCGACCCCTTCGTGCGCCCGGACTGCGCCGCTCCCGGCGGTGCGCGCATGTACCGCACCGGCGATCTGGCGCGCTGGCGCCCGGACGGCCGCATCGATTTCCTCGGTCGCGCCGACTTCCAGGTCAAGATCCGCGGCTACCGCATCGAGCTGGGTGAAATCGAGGCGGTGCTCGAATCGGCCGACGGCATCCGCCAGGCCGTGGTGGTCGCCCGTGAAGACCAGCCTGGTGACATGCGCCTGGTGGCCTACCTCCGCGCCAACACGGGTATGTCGACCGAAAGCCTTCGCAACTGGGCGGCTGCCCGCCTGCCCGAGCACATGGTGCCAGCCCATTTTGTGACAGTTGACGAATTTCCACTCACGCCCAACCGCAAGGTTGACCGCAAGGCCCTGCCTGCGCCCGCACAGACCGCCCAGCGTGAGCGCACCGAAGTCTTTGTCGAACCGGAAAACGAGGTCGAACAGAAGATTGCTGCCATCTGGTCCCGCATTCTGGGTGTTTCCCAGATCGGCGCCAAAGACAGCTTCTTTGCACTGGGCGGCCACTCGCTGCTGGCGGTGCAGGCCCACCGCGAGATCAAGCAGGCCTTGAATGCCACGCGCCTGAGCATCACCGACATCTTCCGATTTCCGACCCTGGCCGCACTGGCCGCCCACATCGACGACAAGCCTCGTGACAAATCCGAAGCGGCCGTCGAAACCATCGAGCGCACGCTGATGCGTACCGACGCCATGTCACGCAGGCGTGCCATGAGAGCCGGCAAGCAGTCATAAGATTGATGCACAGAATGGACTGCTCCCAACTGTCAACTGAATCTCTGGTTTTGCACTCTTTGCGCCAGCAACTCGCCAAGGAACTGGGGCCAGATATCGGCGTAGTCTGCAGAGACGTCGACGGCGATCCTCAAAACCTCTGGCCGGTTGAACGTGATGCGGTGCTAAAAGCCATTCCTAGGCGCCAGCGCGAGTTCGCCGCTGGTCGCACAGCAGCCCGCGAGGCGATGGTACAGATTGGCTTCTCCCCCGCGGCCATCCCCAGTGCCCCTGATCGTTCACCCGTCTGGCCGGAGAGGCTGATGGGGTCGATCACGCACAACGATCGAGTCTGTGTGGCGATTGTCGGGCGGCGCGACACGGTCCTCGCCATGGGCATTGATATCGAGGAAGACCTGGGGATGGACCCGGCGCTATGGGCAATGATTTGCACGCCGAAAGAGCTCGCCACCCTTTCATCTTTGCCCAAATCAGAGCAGGGGAGATCTGTGACTCGGTATTTCTGCGCCAAGGAAGCTTTCCACAAATGGCAGTACCCGCAAACCCAGCGGGTACTGGATTTTTGTGATGTGGATGTCAAATTCGGTCCGAACCACACGGGTTTCTGCGTACTCTCGTCAATGTCCGGAAATGCGCCCTTACCTTCATACGGCGCCGAAGGTCGCCTGCTAGTGTGGAAAGGATTGGTCGTGGCCTGGCTTATCAAGCCGCATACACCGCAAACAAGTTGCCTATCGGGCTCTTAAAGCCATACTAAGCTTGCGAGCTGCGAGTCGAAAGAAAAAGGGGGAGGGGAAATCGAATCTGGCTAGTATTCGAGCCAGGCAGAGTTCCGCGAGAAAGCAATAGATTGCAAGCGCATCGCACACCCAACCAAAAATTGGGAAACACAAAAACTAAAAGAAGCATGGCTCAATGGCGCTATGGATGGTAAACCGCCTCGGGTTTGAACTGAACCCAGAACTTGGACAGTTGATATCCCGCTGATCATGCGGCATCTCTCAGCCGGCAATCCACCGGGCTGAGCCCTTGCAGCCTGCGCTTGGCGCTCTCTCTTTCAAGCTCGCGCAGCCGTCTGGCATCGGGTGCCTGTCCATGCCCACCCCCTACTTGGCGCGTCACTTTTAGAAGGTGGCATCGCTGAATCCGCCCTTACGGCAGATTTCCTTGATCGGCAGCCCGGCCTCGGCTTACTTGAGAAAGCCAATGATCTGTGCTTCGCTGAATCAGCTAGTCTTCATCCCCGTCATTCTCCTGGTGGTTGACGGACTTCACTGACTTCAGCTTGGTGCAGTTGATGGGGGACAGGTCAGTGGCTCAATTACGGGATAATGAATAGCATGGCAAAAGAAGTGTGTCCAAAAGTGCAGAACGCCATGCAGTCATCCATGCCCAGAGGCAATGACCTTCGAGAATTACTCCGAAATCGGGTAGCCAGCCTTGGTGACACGCCGGCCTACGTGTTCCTGGACAACAAACTCGAGCCCCGCGACACTCTGACCTTTTCCGAGCTGGGCCAGTCTGCCAACGCCATTGCTCGTAAACTGCGCCAACTCACTCGACCCGGCGACCGGGTCCTACTCGCATTCAACAACAACCTCGAGGCAGTGCAGTTGTTTTGGGGATGCATCCTGGCCAATACGATTCCCATTCCAGCACCCGCACCAGACACGAGGAATTCAAGGGTCAGCGAGGCCCGACTGAGAGGGATCGCACTCGACGCGAGTGTGACTTTGGCTTTGACCCATGACAGCCATATCGAGACCGGCCGCATGCAGATACTCGAAGTGCCATGGCATTCTCTTCAGACGCTGCTGGCCACAGATCTGCTGGCACTCGACGCGGATGCATCAAGCGCCGAATCTCAGCATCAATCCGACATTGCCTACCTGCAATACACGTCCGGCTCCACCAGCGAACCGCGGGGTGTGGAGATCACCCACGGAAACGTGCTGGCGCAATGTACAGCCTTGATGGACGGACGCGACACGATCGGTAAACGAGGTTTGATCTGGCTACCCTGGTTCCACGACTATGGGCTGGTGCATGGCGTGATACAGCCCGTCTTCTCCAGTGGCACTTCATACCTGATGTCCACAGCACACTTCCTGTTGCGCCCATTGACATGGCTCGAAGCGATAGGCAGGCACAAAATCACCCACAGCGGGGCCCCCAATTTTGCGTACCTAGCCTGTGTACAGGCTCTGGCCCGCAACCCGGGGTGGAGCACAGAGCTCGACGCCTGGCAACTCGCGACCTGTGGCGCAGAACCGGTTCGAGCGGCCACGTTGGACGCCTTTGCAAAGAACTTCGCACCATTTGGTTTCAACGAGTCTGCGCTAGCGCCCTCTTACGGCCTGGCAGAAGCGGTTCTTGCCGCCACGGTGCACTCCAATCGCGCTCACAGCCCTTCGAGTCACGCTGGATGCGCGAGCCATGGACCGCCATGAGATACAGATCTCGAATGCGCTCACGACCGGAACCCGAACGCTTGTCGGTTGCGGCCCCGTTCTGCCGGGCTTCCAGTTGCGTATCGTTGATCCAGAGACCAGACAAATCTGCGAGCCCAACCGCATCGGCGAAATCTGGCTCGCCGGACCTTGCGTCGGCCGGGGGTACTGGGGGCAACCAGAAGCCACGTCCGAACTCTTTGAAGCCACTCTTTCTGGTCAGGGCGCGGATTCAACGCGCTACCTGCGCACGGGAGACCTGGGATTCATGCACGAAGGCGAGCTGTTTGTCGCGGGTCGTCGCAAAGACATGATTCTGATCAGCGGTCGCAACCTGTATCCGCAAGACTTGGAACAGACAGCAGAGACGGCGCACCCACACATCCGCTCAGGCGGCGTCTTCGCGATCTCGGTCGACAAGGGGCTCAAGGAAACAGCGGTCATGCTGCTCGAATGCAGCCGGATCCCTTCGCCCAAAGAGGTGCGTGCACCTGATCGATGGCGTGCAAAAGAAGGTAGGCAATCGAGCACCAGGTCGAACTGCACGATATCGTGCCCGTTGCGCGCAGGCTGCCTGCCGCGCACCTCAAGCGGAAAACCCATGCGCAGCGCCGCGCGGCGCCTCTACCTGCAAGGGGCACTGGAGCCATTGCGACTGAGCTGCGCAGGCGCCGACCCCTCTGGCAGTCGCTAGCAGACAGAGAGAGCCGACACTTCGCTCATCGAGACACTGATTGAGCTCTGGTCCGACGTTCTCGCCCACGAGCCGATCGAACCTGACGCGAATTTCTTCGACCTCGGCGGTGACTCCTTGTTGGCGACACAGCTTGTGTCGCGGCTGCGCATCGAGACTGGGCATCGAACTGCCGATCAGCGCCATATTCGAAAGCCCCACCGTACGGGGGCTGGCGCAACTGGTCGTCGAGGCTCAAGAGCAAGCTGACAGATCCTGCCACCGTACAGGAACAAAGTGCGACCGCTCCGTCCTCCCCGCGCGCGCCAGGGAGCTCAGGTCATGTTGTCGTTCTCCCAGGAACGCATGTGGTTCATGCATGAACTGGCGCCCGAGAGCAGCGCCTACAACGTTCCGCTGGCCACTTCGGTTGCGCGGCCCGCTGGACATGGCCGCCATGCGGGGTGCGCTGGCGCGTGTCGTCGAGCGGCATGAAGTCCTGCGAACCCGCTTTCTCAAAGTCACCTGAAGGGATCGTTGGGCGAAGTGGTGTCGGTCTCGCCTCCGCTGATCGAGGAAGTGCATCTCGATCAAGGCAGGACACCCCCCATCCGAGACGTGTGTTGCATCAACACCTGGCAACAGGTCATCAGTGCGAGCCCTTTCCGTCTGGACCAGTGCCCGCTGTTCCGCGCTCAGGTCATCCACCTGGCCGATCAGGAAGCCGTGTTGCTGATCGTGATGCACCACATCATCAGCGACCAATGGTCGTTCGCCGAACTGGGCCAGGAACTGGCCGCACACTACAGCGCCATTCAGGCGGGCACGCAAGCCGTCTTGCCCGCCTCCCGATCCAATATGCAGACTACGCGAGCTGGCATCGGAGCTGGTTTGAAGGCGAGCGGCGCGACGAAAGAGCTGGCCTATTGGACTCGCCGCCTTGACGGGCTCGAGCCGCTGCCGCTGAACAACGACTTTCCACGACCGCAGACGCAAAGCTTTCGGGGTGCTTCGCTGCGCCTGCCCCTGGACCCAGACCACATCGTTGCCCTGCGCAGACTGGGCGCGGCTCATGACGCCAGCCTTTCGATGGTGCTGATCGCCGCACTGAACGTGCTGCTGTATCGGCACACAGGCAAAACGGACATCGCGATAGGCGTTCCCATCGCCAACCGCCATCACCTTGCCTCTGAAAACCTCATCGGCACCTTTGTGAACACCCTGGTGTTTCGGACCGACCTGGATGGCGACCCTGATTTCCGCACCGTGCTCTCACGGGTGCGCGAGGTCTCGCTGGAGGCCTTCGCGCACCAGGACATGCCCTTTGAAGTGTTGGTGCGCGAATTGGCCGCAAGCACTGACGGCAACCGGCAACCGCTGTTCAACGTGATGTTCAACATGGTGAACTCTCAGGTCCGCGATGGTCAATTCGAAGGGCTCGACGTGGTCACGCCTCGATTTCGACCGCACATCCGCTCAGTTTGACCTGACGTTCGTCGCCGACTTTCTTTACGATCAACGCCATCGTGATCGAGTACGCAACCGATCTGTTCTCGCCCGAGACCGTGCAACGCATGGGTGAGCACCTTGAGCGCATCCTGCGCGCTGCTGTGGTCGATGCGCGAACCCGGGTGGCCACGATCCCGCTGCTCGGCGATGCCGAGCGTGCGTCCCTCACCCAGTGGTCGCTCGGACCAACCGAACCGCCGGAGGCCCATTCGGTGGTCGAATGGATAGCAAAGGGGTTGCAGACGTCTGCGAACCGGCCGGCCGTCGTCTTCGGCAACGTGCAATTGACCCACCAGGAACTGGACAAAGCGTCGAATCGACTGGCCAGGTTGCTGCGCCAGCGCGGGATTGCGCGGGGCGCCCGCGTCGGCGTCTGCCTGCCCCGCGGCCACGATCTGCTTGTCGCGCTGCTCGCCATCCTGAAGATCAGGCGCGGCCTACGTGCCACTGGATCCCGACTACCCCAGCCAGCGCCTGATCCACCAGATCGACGACGCCGATCTGGCACTGCTGGTGACCCAGCGCTCTGTCACGCTGGCATGCGAGCAACCCGACGGTTGTTTCTCGATGCAGACCGATCGCTGATCGCGGCCACCGCGGCCGATTCGCTGGAAGCCGATCCAGATCGCGATGCCCGGCCTGACGACCCCGCCTACGTGATCTACACCTCAGGCTCAACGGGTCAACCCAAAGGCGTTGCCAGTGCCGCACCGGGCTGTGGTGAACTTTTTGACCAGCATGGCGCGCACACCCGGACTCACAGCGCAAGACCGCCTGTTGGCAGTGACCACACCAAGCTTTGACATTGCCGTTCTGGAGCTGTTTCTGCCTTTGGGCGTGGGCGGAACCGTGGTCATCGCCAGCGAAGACCAGGCCACCGACGGTCGCTTGCTGGCCGATGTGATCGTGCGCGAGAAAATCACGGTGCTCCAAGCCACGCCATCGAGATGGCACTTGCTGATCGATTCCGGCTGGGCTGGAAACCCTCACTTAAAGGCCCTTGTGGGTGGAGAACCCTTGACAGGCAACCTTGCCTCGCAACTGCTGGCCCGTTGCGGCGAAGTCTGGAACATGTACGGCCCGACCGAAACCACGGTGTGGTCGAGCTGCTGCCGAGTGTCGCCGGACGCAACCCAGGCCATCGACCTGGGACGCCCGGTGTTGAACACATCGATCCAGGTGCTCGACGAACACCTTCAGCCCTGTCCGATCGGTGTTCCCGGAGAAATCTACATCGGCGGCACGGGTGTCGCCCTGGGCTACTACAAGCGCGAGGAGCTGACCGCTGAGCGATTCATTGAACAACCACGCGCGCCGAGGACGGCACATACCCGCGCATCTACCGCACCGGTGACCGTGGACGCTGGCGACACGACGGTTCGCTGGAACACCGTGGCCGGCTGGACGACCAGATCAAGTTGCGCGGGTTTCGCATAGAACTGGGCGAAATCGAAGCCAACTTGCTCAACCACGCGGCCGTGGCGCGCGCGGTGGTGATGCTTCGCGAAGACCTGCCGGGTCAGACCAGGCTGGTCGCCTACGTGGTGCCCGAAGGTCGCCATGCCCTCGCACAAAGCCTGCGTGAGCACCTGCGCCGCTGGCTGCCAGATCACATGGTGCCCGGCCTGTTCGTCGAACTGACCACCATTCCCGTGCTGCCCAACGGCAAAACGAACCGTCAGGCCTTGCCGGTGCCTGCCGCCGCTGCAAGCGGATTACGAACGCACCACCTGCAGCGCCTCGAAACGCCACCGAAACAACCATTCTTGCCATCTGGCAAGCAGACTCTGCAAATCGACCAGCTCGGCATTCACGACAACTTCTTTGATCTCGGCGGGCATTCGATTCTGGCCGTGGGTGTGGTGAGCCGCATCGAGACGGCGCTCCAACGCCCTTGTGCACTGGCCCTGCTGTTCAAACATCCGACCGTGGCGGGTCTGTCCAGCGGCACTCGCGCAGGCACAGCCGGCAAAGGACGCCGCCGACGTGCCGGTTGCGGTGCTTCAGCCCCATGGGGAAGGCGCCAGGCTCTGTTTTTGTTGGCCGGTGCAGAGATGTACCGCCAACTGGCGAAGAAGGCTGGATTCGCAGATGCCGGTGTATGGCGTCTTTTCGCAAACTGAAATCGATATCCTGCAAAAACCGGAAGACACTGCGCTTTCGTCGGTGTCGGTCGACACGCTGGCACTGGAGTACCTCGCCCTGATCCGCAGCATTCAGCCCCACGGCCCCTACTACCTGGGCGGATTCTCAATTGGAGGCGTACTGGCCTTTGAAGTGGCGCAGCGCCTGCGCCAGGCAGGCGAAGAAATTGGGCTGATCATCTTGCTCGACTCCATGCTGCCCGGGCGTGGTTTCAAGCACCTGCTGGCGGGCCTGCGCAGACGCTTGCGCATGATCCGTCGACAGGGTCTGAAGCACCTGCTGCACATCTATCGTGTCTACCACGATCAGACGGCGCAACGCCATGAGCCAGGCAATCGGCGAAATCAGACCTACGCCCAGATCCATGCGTGCACACGACCCGAGCCCTGTGATCTGCCCGCCCTGTTTCTGCAGGCAGGTGACGACGCTTCCACCGCGCCAGCCTATGGCTGGAAGGCATTGCTACCGGGCATTGACCGTGGAGCGCGTCCCCGGGAAACACATGGACATCATGGATCCGCCCAACGTCGACGTATTGGCCTCCTTGGTGCGCACGCACATTGCCGCAGCCAAAACCGAGAGCCTTCACGCCGAGTCGACGGGCAACACCCCCCATCAACACGCGTCACCATTTCCACCAGATGCCCCAGAGACATTCGCTGAAATACCTTCTGGCTCTTCGTCTTGACCGCCTGTGGCTGGCAACAGGGCCTGGACCCGGCCGCGCTGTCTGCCCTGTATGCGCAACCGCTGCCCCCTCCTGACAAACCCATGCGGGTTTTCCACATCGGGCACAGCCTGGTGGGCCGCGACATGCCGGCGATGCTCGAACAACTGGCGGGTCCGGGTCATGACTACCGCTCGCAGCTGGGCTGGGGCGCCACGCTCAAGTCGCACTGGGAACCTGATGTGCCCATCAACGGTTTTGAGCAGGAAAATGCGCACCCCCGCTACCAAGACGCCAGGAAGCCGTTAAGAGTGGTCAGTTTGATGCACTTGTACTGACCGAGATGGTCGAAATCAAGGATGCCATCAAGTATTTCGATAGCCCAGCCTACCTTCGGCGATGGGCTCGACTTGCACACGATACCAGGCCGACAATCCGCGTGTCTACCTCTACGAGACCTGGCACCCGCTGGACGACCCCAAGGCTGGCTCCAACGCCTGGACGACGATCTGCCGCGCCACTGGGAAGGCGAACTGCTGGCCAAAGCCATGGCCCACGGGGACACGGGTGGTGCGATTTACGTCATTCCGGCGGGTCAAGTCATGGCCAGATTCGTGCGAAAGGTAGAGCAAATTGGTGGTCTGCCAGGCCTGTCATCACGGGAAGACCTGTTTGCAATCACTGAAAACGGAACCAGAGACAACATACACATCAATGATCTGGGCAACTACCTGGTGGCTTTGACTCACTATGCGGTGCTTTACCATCGCACCCCTTTGGGACTGCCACACCGCTTGTTGCGAGCAGACGGAAGCACCGCTCATGCCCCCAGTGATGAAGTGGCAAAAATGATGCAAGAGGTGGTTTGGGAAGTTGTGACAAGCTATGCCAAGACCGGTGTAGCGCAAAGCAAACAATGATCCCCACGAAAACCCATCCAAACACGCGCCCGTAGCGGCAGCGCCAATGTTGAGGCCAAGCGGGTGCACATCACCCTATCTGATGACTTGACTGCTCATTCGACCTTCCCTGTCAGGCTTTGCAAGCAATCGGACCTCTATACTTCAGCGACATGGCCCTTTCCAAGAAACATCCCCGATCCATTCTCAAGCGCCGCGGAAGCATTTCCACCGCGGTTCAAGCCGTGGTCGATTTGGTGGCCGTCATCGGACTTGTCCCTGTTGCTGATTCGCTATCAAATTGGCGAATTCACGGCCGAATATTCGGCGCTGCTTCTGGTCCTGACCATGGTCATGGTGTTTGCCTATGACCAGTTCGGTGTCTACGAAGCAACAGCAGCTTTACACGCAAGGCCCTAACCCTTTTTAAGGCTTGGTCCCTGGCATTTGGCTTCTTCTTGCTGGTTGGATTCCTGACCAAAACGACGGATGTGTTTTCGCGCCTGCTGCTGGGACAGCTTTTGTTGTCGGGTTACTTGCTGCAAGTACTGCTTCAGTACCTCAGCCGGCGAGATCCAGACCCGGGTCATGGTCCATGCGGTTCCGGTCGAAAACGTGTTGATCGTGGGCACGGGCAAACTCGCACGCTATCTGCAAAACAAGATTTCTGGCAATCCCTGGTTAAACCAAAATGTGGTCGGGTGCCTTGAACTGCCCTCGACAGCCCAGAGGCAGTGATGGAAGAGCTGGCGCAACGCTGTACGAGACCTCGGACTTCAGCAACTCAATGAACCCAACGTCATCGGTTCTCTTGACGAGATGATGGACGTCATCGACCGAACGACGTGCGGACCGTCTACTTCGCTATTCCCCTGGGCGAATCCGACCTGATCGAGGACATGTATCTCCAGTTGCTGGACCGCCATGTGGCTGTGCATTGGGTGCCCGATATCTTTTCGCTGCTGCTGGTGAATCACAGCGTGCGAGAGATCGCAGGCCTGCCAGTTCTAACCCTGTCGGAAACACCCCTGACAGGGCACCCGCCTTCTGCTGAAGGCCTTAGAGGATCGCGTACTGGGCATGCTCATCCTGATCCTGATCACGCCTTTTCTCCTGCTGATCGCATCTGGCCATCAAACTGGACAGCAAGGGACCGGTGTTTTTCCGTCAGGCACGCATGGGTTGGAGTGGCCGGATCTTCCACATCTGGAAGTTCCGCAGCATGTTTGTGCACCAGCCCAAAGACGGCGTGGTGCAACAGGCCACCCGCAACGACCCTCGCATGACCCGCGTCGGCGCATTTCTTCGCAAGACCAGCCTGGACGAACTGCCTCAAATCTTCAACGTGCTTAAAGGGGAAATGTCGCTGGTTGGGCCCGGCCACACGCGGTAGAGCATGACGAGCAATATTCGAAGGGTATCAACGCTTACTTCGCCCGACACAACATCAAGCCCGGTATCACTGGGCTCGCACAAGTGCGGGGGCTGCGCGGTGAAACCAGAGAGATCGAGCGCATGCGACAGCGCATCGAGGCGGACATCGAGTACATCAACAACTGGTCGACTTTGGCTGGACATCTCCATCTTGCTGCGCACCCTGGGCGCGCTGACTGGCAAGAACGCCTACTGAACTAGGCAGACCACGCAGCCCATCGGTAGCCCAGGCAAGCAGCCTTTGTGAACCCCTGGCCTGCAAGGGCCGCAATCAGGTTCGACGTGGGAAATTTCAGGCAGTGCGCAGGCTGGTCCTGCCACGGATCAGGACCTGCGCCCATGCTGCGGCGATTGGCGAGTCTGAGCTGTCGATCGCGAGATGGGGCTCGTTGAAAAGCTTCAACGGGCCCAGTCAACCACCAATCGACATGACAGACGCACCCACAGAGACCATGGAAATAGCCCATGCCGCTCCCCGGGCTTGCTTCAAGTGCCGTGCTCTGCATTTGGATGCGGAGTCCATCATCACCTGGACGCGAGCCGACACCCTCCTTCAACCATTTCTCAGAGCGGCACTGCCTGCGGGCGTGCCGGAAACCGCAAGCACAGGGTTGCTCCAGCAACAACACTGGTCAGTTCCGAGGCGTCGCAATTGTGTCGGAGGGCAAATGCAAGAGCGCCTTGGACACCACATAGCGGGCGCCATGAGGCGCAGTCCACTCAAGTCTGATCCGCTTGTCTGAACTGGTCAGTTGGGTCACGATGATCTCAATGGGATAGAAACGCCCCGCTGCCAAGTCCACTGTTCCATCTGGGGAAGCGCCCTCACCGGCAACCACGTTGCGCGCTACAAGCACCTTCATGTTGGGCGCATCGGCATGAAATCGGTACCCACCACTGAGCGGTGGCTTGACCCAGCCACTCCATCGAACAGAAGCCGGCCGGGCAGCCAACCCTGGCGGCCAATCCATCGAAGAGTCAAAGTCCACGACGCCATCCACACGAACCAGCGCCACTTCCCCACGCAACGATGGCTCGGAAAAATACTCGCCACGCAATCCGACGCCTACGGCGTTGGCCGCAGAACAGATGCCCGCACGTTCATCTGCGCGAAGCAATTCCGCCGCCATGCGGTCAGATGGTGGGGCTGAAGGAGAAGCAGGACGAAACAGCTCTATGACATCGCCGCGTAGAAACAGCAGAGCACCCACGCCGATGGCCGCGACGATGAGCGTCCTCTGCAACAGCAGCTTTCGGCGGGGAGAGCCAAAAAAATTGCGCATGTGCAAACGACGTAAACACCCAAATCAGCATATCGAGACTATCAGTTCCACCGGTCCGAGACAACGGGCGCAGCCACGCTGGTTTGCCAACGCCTCCCAAGCATCTTCTGGACTGGTTGCCTACGCCGCTCAGCAGAAGGATCGACCGTATTCATCGCAAGGTCACCGGGTCCATGCCGCCAGTTCTCAGTAAATGGCCCGACCATCCCCAAGCAAGTGAGAGTGGCAGTCGAGAGCGGCCTGATCGCAGCCTCTCACGAACGCATCCATGGCTTCCTGCGCCAGCCGTTGAACCAGTCGCGCGTGGCATCGAATAGCCGCCCGGGAGTGGTGCTGTAGTTGTCCGACGCCAGGCGCCAATTGTGAAGCGATCATCCGCTGCGGTCACCAGGTAGACGATGTTGAAGGTGATCTCAGGCAGAGCCACCGGGTGCGAAGCCGGGCAACCATTGCGCACCGGGTAGGCCATGTGGCTCTTGTGATCGGGCGAGTCCAGGTTCACGCCGTCCCAGCACTGCGGGAAGTCGATGGTTTGCCACAGCTCGGCGCCCACAGAGCAATTCGGGATTGATCGCTGTTGCCCTCCAACTGGTCGTAGTTGCCGAATGGCATTCATGACGTACATGCCGCCTGGGCGGCGCATTCTTCGCGTCACCCGCGATCATGCGCAGGCCCGAGGCATGGGCTGAACCGAGCTCGGGCCTGCACGGCCGCCGGTTTTGTAATAGAAGTTGGACGTTGTGGGCTTGACCGGCGTGCCGGTGCGCGTGTCGATCATCGCTGGCACCCAGTAGGAGCTGCGGTTCAGGGTACCGCCACGGCAAGTGGAGTTGCCAGTGTTGGCGATCGAAGACGCGGTGGAGTTGGCGTTGGTGCCTGTATTGCCGAAGAAGGTATGCAGGTGCGATCGGCCCGGCTGGCCTGGATAGACGATGGGATCGTCGAAGGTCATGTGGCTGAAGTCGCATTCGGTGCGGAAAGCTCCATGCCGTCCCCGTGGCGCTGGGGTCGCTGGTGCCGTTGAGCGCCTGTTCGAGCGCAGCCCCGGTCGATCCCAATGGGATTCGGGCAGTGTTCACAGCAGGCATCAAGGACCCAGTAGCCGGTGCTGGTGCGGTGCCGGTGCTGGTGCCGGTGCTGGTGCTGGTGCTGGTGCTGGTGCAGGTGCTGGTGCAGGTGCTGGTGCTGGTGCTGGTGCTGGTGCTGGTGCTGGTGCTGGTGCTGGTGCTGGTGCTGGTGCTGGTGCTGGTGCTGGTGCTGGTGCTGGTGCTGGTGCTGGTGCTGGTGCTGGTGCTGGTGCTGGTGCTGGTGCTGGTGCTGTGCCGAAGCAGAAAGAAAGCACGACTTCACCGTACCAGGTATGGGGTCGCCGAAGGTGTCGTTCGAGCAGCTTGCAGGACCGCTTACGGCTTTGACGCTAAATTGGTCAGCGGCTCCGTAAGCCACCTTGAGCACACCCGAAAAATTGCAAGTGCTGTTTTCAGAGGAGCAGGCCGTGCTGCTGAATAACTCGCCATTGATGATGTGCGTACCGGGTGTATCTGGGGCTGGTGCTGGTGCCGGCGTCGACGTAGCGATTGCCGTGTATGGGCGTTCTGGTGCTGATGTTCTGCCCCACCATCCCCGCTTCTCCAGATCGAGGTCAGAGGTCGTTGCGACGAATTGCTCCGACGAGTCGACTTCTTCAAATCCAGCCGTCTCGAGGTCGAAGGCTGGTGCTGTGAGTTGCTCCGAGGTACCGACCTCTTCGCTGCCACCGCCACAAGCAGTCAATGCAAGTCCGCTAACCAAAGCTATAAGTAGCAGGGAGGGACCCGATTTGTGCCCAGAATGCATTTGCTTCTGAGCGTTGGGCGTCTTCGCCAATGTGAACATTGACTCAGAAGAATTCATTTCTCGATTCATAGAGTACCTTAAATTACAGCTTTCGGCTGAGTGAGATGATTTAATAAAGCTAAAAGCACACAATTGCTTATGCTTACCGGCAACAAATTCAACCCAACGCATTCCATGAATTTTGGAATTTCAAGCAATGCGAATATATCGGTTGGCTTGCTTCTGTCTTGATGTGATTCCGATGGGCTAGGCCCGTCAGGCGACATGCGGTAAGATTTCTTGCGGCGCGTGGTGTTTTTTGCTAGAGTCAAAAATGTAAGGCAATAGCCTTTTTGAATTAGCCCGAAATTGCAGGGCTTTTAGACGGTAGTTTCATGGATTCAAGAGTGTCTGAATGTATCTTCCATGCGAATACACGCCTAAAGTTCTCATAGCGCTACGCCAACAAAATTGCGAAGCTTGATCCTAATTCAGGAAGCGGGCAAGCATGTTGCGAAATGCTTCTGAATTGCATTTCTCTTAGCTCAATCGAATTACTTTCAACCCATTCATCAACCAAATACCATTTACTGTTACCTTGGTTTCAGTTGTGTCACCTCGGGCAGCTTTATCCTCTTCACAAAGAAAAGGTCTGCCGCCCCGCTGATATGGTCCACTCAGCCACAGCAAACCAGCCAGCGCTGAAGTGAATCCTGTACAAACAGGATGAAGAACAAGGCAAAGTGAGGACCCTTAAAGAACTGATCATCGGATCCACTGTTCTTTGGGCGCAAGAAAAACCACTTGATGTTTCTCGATTTAACGCCTCGGCCCAGTCTCACCCAGGTGGCAGATCACAGTACGAAGAAACGCAATGCGGCCACCAGCGGACGGGACGTCAAGAGCAAAGACCTGCCTTTGTGCCACTCGACATCCATGACAAAGAGGCAAGCTCAGAAGATGGCTCGGCCATCGCCAAGCAAATGAGAGTGGCAGTCGAGCGCGGCCTGATCGCAGCCTCTCACGAATGCGCCCATGGCTTCCGGGCGCCA
Source organism: uncultured beta proteobacterium (assembly GCA_963698635.1). GTDB lineage: Bacteria > Pseudomonadota > Gammaproteobacteria > Burkholderiales > Burkholderiaceae_C > Hydrogenophaga. The sequence goes on along the minus strand of CAVORS010000010.1, from coordinate 198,382 downwards.
GCCGTTGAACCAGTCACCATGGCCCGAGTAGCCGCCCGGCAGGGCGCTGCTGTAGTTGTCCGAAGCCAGGCGCCAATTTGAAGCAGCGTTTGTCTGCGGTGATCATGTAGACAATATTGAAAGTGATCTCTGGCAGAGGCACCGGATGCGAAGCCGGGCAACCACGACCTGTCGGGTAAGCCATGTGGCTCTTGTGATCGGGCGAGTCCAGGTTGACTCCGTCCCAGCATTGGGGGAAGTTGACAGTCTGCCAAAGTTCCGCACCTGTAGGGCAGTTCGGGATGGAGCGGCCTTCCATGGATGTACCGCTGTTGGTATGGCAGCTGTAACCGAAAGGCATGCTCTGGTACTGCCCACCTGGTGACGCATTTTTCGCATCTCCAGCGATCATCCGCAGGCCCGCCGGCATGGATTGAACCGAGCTCGGAACCACGCCACCGTAGCCGGTTTTGTAATAGAAGTTGGCCGTTTGCGGTTTGACCGGCGAGCCATCCCGGGTATCGATCATCGCAGGCACCCAATAGGCGCTGCGGTTCAGGATCCCGCCACGGCAAGTCGAATTGCCAGTGTTGGCGATCGAAGAAGCCGTGGAATTGGCGTTGGTGCCGGTATTGCCGAAGAAAGCATGCAGGTGCGAACGACCCGCCTGGCCTGGATAGACGATGGGATCGTCGAAAGACATGTGGCTGAAGTCACATTCCGTGCGGAAAGCCCCAACGCCCCCTCCGGGCGCCGGAGTCTCGCTGGTGGCTCGGGCCTGTTCGACCGCAGAACCGGTCGATCCCAATGGGATACGGGCGGTGTTCACCGCAGGCATCATGGACCCCGTATCTGAACCTGCGGCGGTAGCCTCGGCGCCGCCTTCCAGCACGTAGTACCCGATGCCCTCGTAGCTGTAAGTGGCGCTCTGGTTGGCCTGGATGCGGTTCTTCTCACTCTCGCTGGCGGTGTAGAAGTGAAACCCTTTGCCCGGGACGAAGAAACGGTAAAACGGCACCAGTCCGGCTCCAGCGACCTGGCTGGCGTAGTAGGCCACGCCCTCATACGTAAACTGAGGCAAGGTTGCCACTGTTTTCGCGCGCTCGGCCTCGCTGATGGTGTAGAAATGAACGCCGGTTTGCGCGTTGAAAAAGCGATGCACCGGCGAGAGGCCGGGCGATGACGCGCTCGCCACCCAGAACGCCGGGCCTTCCAGGCTGAACGGGGAGGCAACGGTCGACCCCAGGGTATCCCGCTCGCTCGGGCTGATGGTGTAAAAATGTGCGCCGGTACTGGCGTTGTAGAAGCGGTAGGCTGGAATGCCCACCGCCGCGGCTTTGCGAACGACGGCGCCAGACACATAGGCACTCTTGGACGCGACGCTGTCAGGCTGCAGATTCTCCAGCGGCTGCGAAGGGTCTGCTTGCTCCGCTTGAACTTCTGCCTGAGCGAGGGCTCGGGCAGTCAATTCGGCATCCGGCTTGGCGCTGGAGTTGACCACGGGTCGCGCTGCGGCCTCGCTGCGGTCCTGAGTGACCGGCGCCGAGAGTGGTCTGTGCTCCACCGGCAAGGGTATCGGAGGGCTCGGCTCCGCCGCAGGCCACCAGCAACAGGGCCAAAGTGCCAACAAGGCCAGCTGGTACCCAGCCGTAGTGATGAATTCTCATATTTGCTTCCAAAAGGGCGTTTCTCGGCCTTGCCGCCGACATCGGTATAAAGTGAAGGCTGTTGGGCCCCTGCCTCATCGCGTTGCAGCAGCCAGGGAGAAGGCTTGGGCGAGCTCGGTGCCAAAACCACAATGCAAGCAGCCAGACAGCCAGCAGGAGCCCACGAAGCGGTCACCGAAGTCGATGGGTTGGTCATAAAATTGATCGAGTGGATGCCAATTGAGGTCCGACGGGTGCCATGCCCGTCGCTCAATCCTCAAGACAATTCGACTTGAGCGTGCGATAGAGAGTATTTTCCCTCACGTATCCATCAAGTGGGGGAAGCGTAAGGGATAAGCGGCTGAAACCAACGACTCAGCGGGGTATCAATGCGTAAGCTGGCACCCGAGATTGGGCGCTTTAATACAGCATGTTAATGAGGGTATCAAATTGTATTGATTTACAACGGCCTTGCTTGCATATTCGCGGTGAAGCACCCCTCAACTCCGAACCGAAGTTTCCATCTCCCAATGGGCGAGCAACTTTGAAAGCGGCAAGAGGCCAGACACAAGGCTTCCTGGGGCGAATGCCTCCCCACTACACACCTAGCGTGCACACGGGATATCCATCTGGCGCACATGGCCTTCCTTGCTTTGCCACTTGTCCCGAAAGTCGCGATTGACCAGACCGCTCCGTAAAAGCAGCTTTCTTGGTAGGCCCGCCAAGCAAGCCTACACGCTACCAAATCGGAAGTAGCGCGCCCTTTTTTGCGACTCGGGTAACACTGGCCGGACTTGGGTAAAGCGGCATGGCCCATTGGCGTCGTGCCGGCCCTGACTGGCAACCTGCCGCCTTGCTGGGGGCAGCAGCACAAACCAGGCCGGACCCACCCGCCTGGAGTTGCCTGCGCCGAGGACGCATTGTTCCGCCTCAACACCGCTACCAGGGTCAGTCCGGAACAGATGCCCGTTCTGAGACTGGAGCCCATATGATCGGGCCGGGCGACCGGATCAGCCGGTCACCATCATATCGGTCAACGGCTTGCGCAACAGCGCTTCCAGTGCTTCGAGAGGCAGCGCTGGTGCAAAAAGGTACCCTTGAAACTGGTCACAGCCCTGACTGGCCAGGAAGTCCCGTTGCTCGCGCGTTTCCACACCCTCGGCCACAACCTGCAGACTCAAGCTCTGGGCCAGCGCAATGATGGCCCGTGAAATGGCTGCGTCGTTGGGATCGGTCAGCACATCGGCCACAAAATCCTTGTCAATTTTGAGCTGATCCAAAGGCAGGCGCTTCAGGCACGACAGGGACGAATACCCTACGCCAAAGTCGTCCAGCGACAGCGTGACGCCCAGATCTTTGAGCATGCCCATCTTCTGGATGGTGATTTCCATACGGTCGGCCAGCAGGCTTTCGGTCAGTTCGAGCTTGAGCCTCTGTGGGCGAACGCCGGTGCGTCTGATCGCAGACATCACCATGTCGACAAAATTCGGATGACGGAACTGGTAGGCACTTACGTTGACTGCGATGCTCAAACTCGCCGTTTCGGCGGAGTCGGCCCAAGCGACAAGCTGCTTACAGGCGGTTTCCAATACCCACATGCCCAATGGCAGGATGAGGCCTGTGTCTTCCGCAACGGGTATGAAGGCGGCCGGCATGACCAGCCCCTCTTCAGGATGGTTCCAGCGCACCAGCGCCTCCACCCCCGTGACCAAGCCCTGCAGATTCACCTGTGGCTGGTAGTGCACAACAAACTGCTTTTCACGCAAGCCCTCCCGCAGAGCGATTCCTATCGCAGCATTTGCCGTGACGGTGGCGAGCATGTCGGGAGCGAAGTAGCAAAGCGTGTTGCGGCCAAGCGCTTTGGCTTGGTACATGGCCAAGTCCGCCTGTTTCAACAGTTCACTCACATCGCTCTGGTTGCCGCTGAATGTGGTGACGCCAATGCTGGGCGTGGCAAAGTGCTGATGCCCCGCAATCTGGAAAGGCTCGCGCAGCACGGTCAGCACTTTTTCTGACAGTGCTCGCGACTTGGAAGCCGCAGCATCGGCGTTGCTGCTGAGGTCATCCACCATGACGACAAACTCGTCACCGCCAAGGCGCGCCACAGTGTCGGTCTTGCGCACGCTATTCTTCAGGCGCTGGGCGACTTGCTGCAGCAACTGGTCGCCGACATGGTGACCCAGCGTGTCGTTCAGGATCTTGAAGTTGTCCAGATCGATAAACATCAGCGCGCCGTGCTGCCCCGTGCGGACGCTTTGCGAAAGCGCCTTTTGCAATCTGTCCAGCAGCAATTGGCGGTTGGGGAGGTCGGTCAGCGGGTCGTAAAACGCCAAGTGACGAATCATTTCTTCCGCGCCCTTGCGGTGGGTGATGTCACGCCCCACTGCGACCCAGTGCGTCACCTCGTCGGCATTCGCCTGCACCGAAACCACCTCGAGTTCGACCCAGAATGGTGTACCAGTCTTCCTGAAGACCTTGAGTTCGGTGCGCGCTTGCCGAGTCTGTTGCAAGCCCTTTGCCATTTCAAGCAATTTGAATTTCGCCGGGTCCGGCTCGAGCAGAATGCGCGGACTCTTGCCAAGCACCTCCTCGCGCTTGTACCCCGTCTTCTTTTCAAAAGCATCGTTGACAAAAACGATGTGCGGTTCGCCGTCCAAGCCGAAACCCGCTTCAGCGATGGCCACGATATCGTTCAACCGGGCGACGCTGGTTTCCAGCAACATCTGGTGCTCTTGTGAGCGCCGGCGCTCTGTCACATCGCGGAAATAGACCGCCAGGCCCTCGGTGAATGGGTAGGCCCGAACCTCCAGCCATTTACCGATGTGGGGAAAAAAGTCCTCCAGTTCAACCTGCCTGTTGGTTTTGAGCGCATGACCAAGCTGCTCGCGCATCCGTTGCGCCAGGTCGATGTTGAAACCTTGCCAGACCTCCAACCCCAAAAGCTCGGCCGTTGTCCTTTGCAGAAGCCGCTCACTTTCCTGATTCAGGTAGGTGAAGCAGCACTGACGATCCAGCGTGACAAAAGCTTCTTTGATACTGGCCAGCGTTGTTGTCAGGCGCATGGCCAGGCGCATGGTTTCCTGCTGGGCCTGCTTTTGAGCAGTAATGTCCTGCACAGCTCCTTGAATGCGCAAAATCTGGCCTTCGGCATTGCGAACAGCATGGCCCACGGTGCGAACCCATTTGGCATCCGTGCCTGGCACCAGAACCTGGAGTTCTTCGTCAAACGCTTCGCCAGATTGGGCGCACCGGTCCAACCGCTGTTGGATCAACGTGCGCAGTTCAGGCTTGTAGCGCCGAACCATGTTCGCCAAATCCTTGACGGATTCGCCGGATTGCAGGCCAAGGATGCTGCCGTACTCATCGGAATGCTGCACCTGCCAGAAAGTGGTATCGACTGACCAGGTGCCCACGCCGGCTGTGTGTTCGGTCAGATTCAAGCGGCTTTCGCTCTCATGCAGCGCTTTGCCAAGGCTTTCTTCCCTGCCTTGAGTCAGGTATGCAGACCGCTGCTGCTGGAGCGCCAGGTCTTGCAAGTGCCCAGCATGGGCGATCAAGGCTTGTAAGCCTGGAAGAAACTCCGCCATTTCGTTGGAACTTCGCGACACAGGGTCGAAAAGCGCCAGCCAAGTGGTGTTTTGCTGGCCGCTGGGAGGCAACGGCAGCACAAGGCAATGCGGAAGGTTCTCCAGTGCCAGGGCTGCCCATGCTGGGTAGGCTGCGGTGTCCAGCAAACGCCCATGGAGTTCTTTGTCCGCCGCCACCACGGAGCACAGTGCCACTGCGGCAGCTTGCTGATCCGCTGACAAACCACTCACACCCAGAACCACCGGGCCCTTGGACCCGACTTTCACCAGCAACGCAGCCGACATATGGGCCAAATGGACCGCCAACTGCGTCAGTTGCGTCCAATCCAGCCTCAGCGGCATGGCGAGCGCACGCTCACCCGAAGGCATGGCTTCGCCGTGAGTTTCGGCCCGCTGTCCATGTTGCATCTGGCGACCGCTTTCGTCAGTAAGTAATGTAAGTTGACCGCGGTGTCTGTAACATTTTTACCCCGGGAAAACCCGTAAGAGCACCACGACTACATGAAATTTTGGTTCTATCATCCCTATGGGGGAAGGAAATCACCAAGCCTTCAAAAAAATGTTGCTATTTGTAGCTTATCAACTACCATTGCGTAAAACACATCTTCTCACACCGCACCATTCAGCAGCGGAAAGTGAGTCCAGGGGAAAAAGGGGTTGAACATGAGCGCACTGGCTGAACTACGGCAACACAGCGATGTTGCCAGTCTGAAATCCGCATTGCATCGCCTGTGCGGAGAGTTTGGTCGTATCGCGCGTCTGGACATCCTTACCGCCATCCACGAAGGCACCACGCAGGCGATCTGTTTCCTGCGCATGGAGCGGCCCGAGAATGAGCAACAGCTCATGAAATCGCTGGGCGTCGGCCGATTCGGCGGCGAAGTGGTGTTTGTGCTGAACCTCGACGCACCGGAAAAGGCCGAAGACGATGGCCCTTCCTCGCAGTGGGCCGAGTCCGACTTTTTCGTTTAAGAACCCACGTCTCGACGGTTGCGGGTTGCACTGGCCCTCATTTGTCGCCCACCTGACTTGCCACAAGGCAACACAGTGCCACTGCGCACACGCGCGTGCACGCCTCCCACGGTTCCCTCCAATTGCCAAGCCTTTCTTGCGCCGTTTGCATCAATGGACGGAGTTGCGACCCCAACCGCCCTTGAATTTCCAGTTGAACTTGGACACAGATTCCTGCGCGAATAGCGTCGCTCCATCCCATGGACGCTCCTCCGGCGGCGGCCTGAAGTGGCTGGGAATGGCCGGGCCTCGCGGCCAGATGACCGCCTTTCTCACACTGCGTTAAAGCAACACCCGCAATTCCCGCGCCGCATCCAGCAACAGCGGCAGCAAATCGTGCCGCATCACCTCCGGCGCCAGCCGCTCTGGCGCTGCGACCACGTTCAACGCCGCCACCGTCTGCCCTCGCATGTTGCGCAGCGGCACCGCCAGTGCGTGCACGCCCAGTTCGTGTTCTTCGCTGGCCAGGGCCAGGTCATCGGTGCGCACCTTGGTGATCGCGGCGCGGAAAGGCTTGTGGTCGACCACGGTGTGCTGGCGTCAGGCGCGGTAACTCCCTGCCCTTGAGCCAGGCGCTGAACTCGGTGCGGGGCAGCGCAGCGAGCAAGACACGACCGGTCGAGGTGGCGTGCACCGGCAAGCGCGCGCCCAGGTGCAAGCCATAGGCCATCAGCCGCTGGCCGCCCACCGAAACACTGCGGGCCACGATCACCACCTCGTCGCCATCGAGCACCACAGCCGAAAACGACTCACGGGTTTGCGCGGCCAGGCGGTTGAGCGTGGGCTGCAGCAGGCGCGGCAGGCGGGCGGAAGCCAGGTAGCTGCCCGAGAAGCGCAAGACCTTGGCCGAGAGCCAGTAATGGCTGCCATCGGTGTCGAGGTAACCGAGGTGGGCCAGCGTGAGCAGATGGCGGCGGGCGGCGGCGCGGGTGAGCCCGGCGCGCTCGGCCGCCTGGGTGGCATTGAGTCGCTGGCGCTCGGTGTCGAAGCTCTCCAGCACCGCCATGCCTTTGGCCATGCCTTCGATGAGATCGGCTTTCGCGATGGGATGGGTACTCAAAACGTGTTCTCCAACAAGGAATCCTTGCGCGATGATCGCACAGATCGACCGGTGATCGCGCACGGAGATTCTGCTGAGGTTGCCGCCTTTGAGGTCGCTGCCTAAGCTCATAGCCTCATCCACCAACCAGAGACAAACCCCGCGCGAGATGCCTGCGTCAGGGAACCGCCGAACCGGCTCCGCCGGGCGGCCAGTTCCGCCCCCTTGAGGGGGTGACGGCAAAGCCGGCGCGGGGGTGAACCCCATGAAAACTCAAGTTGCCATCATCGGTGCCGGACCATCCGGTTTGTTGCTCGGTCAGTTGCTGCACAAGGCCGGCATCGACAACATCATCATCGAGCGCCAGACCGGCGAATACGTGCTGGGCCGCATCCGCGCCGGCATTCTGGAGCAGATCACGGTGGACCTGCTGCGCGAAGCCGGCGTGAGCAAGGGCGTTGACAGCGAAGGCACGGTGCACCACAGCATCGAGCTGGTCTACAAAAACATCCGCCGCGCCATTGACGTGACCGGCCTGACTGGCGGCAAGGTGGTGACCGCCTATGGCCAGACCGAAATGACGCGCGATTTGATGGCGGCGCGCGAAGCGGCGGGCTTGAAGACGGTTTACAGCGCGGCCAACGTGAGCATCCACGATTTCGACGGAGCAAAGCCTTCCGTCCGCTTCGAAGTGGACGGCCAGGCGCAGGAACTGCAGTGCGACTTCATTGCCGGTTGCGACGGGTTTCACGGCGTGTGCCGCGCCAGCGTGCCCGAGGGTTCGATCAAGGAATACGAGAAGGTGTACCCGTTTGGCTGGCTGGGCGTGTTGGCCGATGTGCCGCCGGTTTCGACCCATGCCATCGTCTACGCCAACCACGAACGCGGCTTTGCGCTGTGCTCGATGCGCAGCCTGACGCGCAGCCGCTACTACGTGCAGTGCCCGATCGACGACAAGGTGGAAGACTGGAGCGACCAGCGTTTCTGGGACGAGTTGCGGCTGCGCCTCGACCCCGAACTGGCTGAACGCATGATCATCGGGCCGAGCATCGAGAAAAGCATTGCACCGCTGCGCAGCTTCGTGGCCGAGCCGATGCGCTTCGGCCGCCTCTTCCTGGCCGGCGACGCGGCCCACATCGTGCCGCCCACCGGCGCCAAGGGCCTGAACCTCGCCGCCAGCGATGTGAAATACCTCTCCACCGCGCTGATCGAGCATTACACCGAGAAGAGCGACGCCGGTATCGACAACTACTCGCAGCGCGCGCTGGCCCGCGTCTGGCGCGCCGAGCGCTTCAGCTGGTGGCTCACCACGCTGATGCACCGTTTCCCCGACACCGGCGAGTTCGGCCAGAAGGTGCAGGAAGCCGAGCTGGAATACCTGGTCAATTCCGAGGCGGCTTCGCGCTCGCTGGCGGAAAACTACGTGGGCTTGCCGCTGGATTTCGGCACAAATACTTAAGCATTCATCCGGCCATCGCGCCACCGTTCGAAGGCATCGCCTTCGGCCTCGAGCCAGGTCTTCGCCACCAAAGGAGGCCCGGGCTCCGTGCGCAGCGCCGGAAATCGCCGGCGGTGCGCTTCCCACAGCACCAGGCTGGGCAGGAGTCCCCGGGTCTGACCGCGCCTGCCCACGGCCCCGCCTTTGACATAGCCGAGGGCAACCACCTGGCCAACGCGATTGAGGAATGTGAAACCAAAAACGTGCCAGCGCTCGTCGGCGCCCAGATACCGCAATTTGACGCAGTAAGGTTGAAAAACCTTGAGTTCACGGCGGTAACTGATCATCGTACCGCCCACCATCGGGACGGCGCCTATCCCCACAATACTTCTGAGAAATCCGGAGCGCTGAAGGCCCTCAAGAAGCGTCTCCTCCACCACAACCAGAAACTGGGCGTGGTTCATGTGGAGGTTCAGGTCAAGGTCCAGCAGACCCACCCGTCGCTGCACGACCACGGTATCGTCCACACCGACAGGCTTTTGCCAGGCAGAGGCCACCCAGATCCGGATAAGTCGTATCAGCATTGAAGAATTGTCTACCAAATGGCGCTCAAAAACCGCCCGTAAAGTAATAACGCCATGACACAATAGTTCTCCAAACTGAAAGGCCCACCCCATGCCCATTGATTCTTTAGAAAACCCGATCGCCCAGCGCTTGATGGCCATGGCCGCAAGGCGCAGTGGCGCTGAGAATGTTGCCGCCGGACCGGACACACCACTGGATCAACTCGGCATTGACTCCCTGGGACTGGCCGAACTGATGTTTGACATTGACGATGAATTTGGCATCGAAATCACGGACGAGCAGATGCTGCAGGTCAAGCTGGTCAGCGACCTTGTTGCGCTGATTGAGCGCCAGTTGTCGGCCAAGGCACAAGCCGCATGAAAATCGCGGTGACAGGCATGGGCGCGATCTGTGCCAGTGGCAAAAGCGCTCCAACGCTTTTTGAATCGCTCCTGCAGGGTTTTTCGGCGGTGCGCTTGTTAGACGATGCCCCCGAAGTGGGACTGACCCGCGCTGTGGCAGCCATATGCAGCACTGACCTGGAAATTCCCGGCGTGGCGCCACACTTGCTGCTGGATGTTGACCGGGTATCCCTGTTCAGCCTTCATGCCGCTCACGAGGCCCTTTCACAAGCCGAATCGGGAGGGGCTTGCGCGCTCGACCGGCATGCCACACCCGTGCTTTGGGGCTGCAGCATGGGCGGTCTGTCGACACTCGATGCAGGCTATACCGACGTCTTCGTTCGTGGAAAAAAGAGGGTAAGACCGACCACGGTCCCGATGGCCATGCCGAGCGCGCCAGCGTTTCATGTGGCGCATCATTTTGGATTGATGGGACCTGTCAGCACCATTTCGGCTGCCTGCGCTTCCTCGGCGCTGGCCATTGGACAGGCTTGCCAAATGATCGAGCGCGGCGAAGCCAGGCAAGTTTTGGTCGGTGGTGTGGACAGCATGATTGCACCCACGGTGATGCGCGCCTGGCAGGCCAGCGGTGCCCTGGCGCGGGCCGATCTCGAGGAGCCGGAAAAAAGTTGCCGGCCATTTGACGCAAGCCGTTCCGGCTTCGCCATGGGAGATGGTGCTGCGGCCCTGCTCCTGGAGAGTGAAGCGTCGGCACAAGCGAGACAAGCCGAGGTCCTGGGTTGGGTGAGAGGATTTGGTCATACCAGCGACATTGCCCACATTTCCCGCCCAGGCATGGCTTCACAAGCGGCAGCCATCCGAGCCGCACTGGCCGACGCTCAAATCACGGATCCCGAAACCATCGGCTACATCAATGCCCATGGCACAGCCACATCCGTGGGCGACGCCGTGGAAGCGGCATCGATACGCGAAGTCTTCAAAGGCCAAGCCGAGAGATTGCCAGTGAGTTCAACGAAGGCACTGCATGGGCATTTGCTGGGGGGCGCGGGCGCGCTTGAGGCCGTCGTGTCGCTGATGGCGCTGCGAGAAGGCATGCTGCCCGCCAATGCCCACCTGCACAACCTGGGTGAGGATTGCGGGCCCTTGAATGCGTTGCGAGAACCGACCGCCATTCGACCCGGGGCGATGGCGCTGTCTCACTCCTTCGCTTTTGGGGGGATCAACGCGGTGTTGGCTCTCCAAGCCGCTCCGAATTGAGCCTCTCTGCCAGCGCACAGGGGCGCTGGCAAGTTACGCCAGTAGCGCTACCTGGATCTTGCGCGGGCCCAGATAGATGCTTCGGCCATGGGCGACCCATCGGTTGTCCAACAACATCAAGTCGCCTGCCTGCCATTTCGGCGCAACCGTCAACCGATCCATGGCGTCGTAAACGGAAGCCAGATCTGCCGCAGGCATCGGGCTGCCATCGCCGTATTGCACGTTGTACGGGTAGCGGCTGCTGTCAGCGCATGTGAGTCTCAGGTAGGGGTAAACGACCCCCAGCGCGCGCCAATTGGGGTGCATGGTGGTGGACTGGTTGAACCAGACGGGTTCGCCTGTATGAGGGTGCAGCCGGGTGGCGGGCAACACACTTTCGACCCTCAGGCCATCGCCATGGGTCCAAGACCAGGTGAGGCCTTGCGACTCACACAAAGCCTCTGCCTCGCGCCGATCATCGGTGCGGAAGGCAAAACGCCATTCCTGGTGCATGTTGTCGCGCACCACCCGCTTGAGCTGCTTCTTCCAGGGCGAAGGCGTACCCGAGAAATGCCTCACATACCGCACGCCCAGACGCTCAAAGCGCTCTCGCGCAGCGGGGTCGACCGCACGGTACACCTCCGCCATGTCGCAAACCAGGGTTGAGCCACCCACCATGGGTGCCGTGGCACAAAAAAAAGCAGCCCGTGTCGGCTGTTTGGGCAGGTAGGACATCTCGTTGTGCATTCGGATGCGAAAAAACCAGGGCCACTGCGTCGACTCGTAGACGGCGCCGTGCACCTTTGCACGGGGCGAGGCCCCTCCGTCATAGCGCATGGGTCCATCGCCCAGATGCGGCACGCAACGGTTGAAATCCTGTGCATCCTTGATGGCCAGCCCCCTCAGAATCACCGCGCCTGTCTGCGCCAGGGTAGCGTCCAGTTCGGCGCGCTGTGACTGCAACCATTCGACAACAGGCTCGGCGTGCCTGGCGAGTGGCGAGTCTGGCCGTACAGCTCCCAACTGCAGCAAACCTGAGCCTGTCCATTTCACATCGGGGTGATTGAGTTTCATCGGCGTATTCTGGCATCGAAGTGATCGATTCCTCCGGGTTGCCAACGTGGGAAAGAACTCGATGGAGCATGCCCACCCTTGAGAACTCCCCCACGCGTGACACCCGTCAAACCCAAAAGGATTTACGCTACGACGCCAGAACCCTCACCCACACACACCCGCCTGTTCATATGTCTTCCAAAAGCCTTACCCCCCTGCGCGGCGTGCGCGTTTTGAGCCTGGCGCTGAACCTCCCCGGACCGGCCGCTTTGATGCGGCTCAAAACGATGGGCGCCACCTGCGTCAAGGCTGAGCCGCCCGGCAAAGGGAGGCGCCAGCGGCGACCCCATGGGGGCTTACAACCCTGGGGCCTATGGCGATCTGCACGCCGGGGTCAAAGTGGTTCGCATGGATCTCAAGACCGAAAGAGGTCAGGCGGCGTTGCACAAGGAACTGGCACGCACCGATGTGTTGCTCACATCGTTCCGCCCCTCGGCGCTGACCAAACTGGGGCTCGAATGGAAAGCCTTGCACAAGCGGTACCCTGCACTTTCAGTGGTGGCGATCGTGGGGGCGCCCGGCGAGCGTGCCGAGGAGCCTGGCCACGATTTGACCTACCTGGCCGAAGCGGGTCTGGTGACAGGTTTGGAATTGCCCGCAACGCTGTTCGCCGACATGGGCGGCGCGCTCATGGCCAGTGAGGCGGCGCTCAAAGCCGTGCTGCAGCAAAGAATGGCGGGCAAGAGCAGTTTTCAGGAGATCGCGCTGTCAGACGCGGCGAACTGGCTCGCCCTGCCCCGAACCTGGGGCCTTACGCAACCACGTGGCGCCGTGGGAGGGGCGCATGCGGGTTACCGCGTTTACCCCTGCAAGGGTGGCCGCGTGGCGGTGGCAGCGCTGGAGCCGCATTTTGCTGCCGCCCTGTGCGCTGCGGCGGGTGTGGAGGTTCAGGGGTTGGACAGCTTGTTCAAGCCAGAAACCCATGCGGCCATCGCAGCGTTCCTGGCATCCAAAACGCGCAAGCAGCTGGAGCAGCTGGCCGCAGCGAAAGACATTCCGCTGCACACGCTGGCGGGCTGAACCCGCCCTTGCCGTCGGCCTGGCGTACGGCCTCAGGCCATATGAGGATCAGTAGGCCAGAAAGACGGCATGGGTTTGTTTTCAGCGGGAGGTGCTGCCTTCGCGCGCTGCAAGGCTTCCAGCTGGCCAATCAGGGCGTCGATCTGTTCCAGAAAATTGTCGCGGCTTTGGTGCGGGCTTTGCGTGATGAGGCCTGCGGCCTGCTCGGCCAAGACGTTGCGGCCCTCTTCGCGCGCCCAGCGGCGCACGTCGCAATAGGCCACAAATGCCATGCGGCCCAGATCACCGTTCTTTCTTGCGTGGTACAGATCGGCCAAAAGGTCGTCGAGTGCCCAAGGGTTGTTCATACCGGCTCCATGTTGCAGTGCAGCATAACCCGATTCCCCTCCTTTTTCCAGAGCAATCCAGCGAATCTGGACAAGCGGTTGCGCCCACCATGCCATGACATAGCCAAAAGTATTCTTCTGGCCGGCCTGTATGCCCTGCAGAACACGGAATGAACTGCCAATTGGCACTATTGCGGCTTTTCAGGGTCGAGCACAGCGCTTGCCCAGGCGGGCAGATGCCCAGACGTCCAGCCCACAATGGCGCCCTTCAACCGCGCCACCATGCGCGGCGGCTGCACGGCTTCGCCAGCCGGGGCCGACGTGTCATACAGCAGCGCCAGATCGGCCCGGCGCACGGCCACACCCAAATGCCTCACCGTTCGTGGATAGCGCGAGAGGATGCGCTCTGGCGGTACGGGATGGCCGCCCTCTTCCACACGCTGGGCTACACGACCCAGCAGCATCTGCGGGTCGTCCACACAGACCACAAGCAAAACCACAGCAAAGCCAGCGCGTTTGGCCGCGGCCATCAGGTCGAGCTTGGAGGTGTGGGAGAAGACGGTTTCGCTGACGAAAGAAGCCCCCGCCTTCAGGCAACGGGTGCGCTCGGCGTCGGCCCAGGCTCTGGCCGCCTTGGAGCGTTTCAGCGGGTCGGCAATATGCTGAAGCTCGGCAGCTTCATGCAGATCGGCGTTGACGAAGGGAGCGGTGCGCGGGATCAGGCCCTCCACCACAGCAGCTTTGTAGAGCGTGGACTTGCCAGCACCGTTGGGACCGGCAAGCAGATAGAAGACGGGTTTCTTCGCCAAGTGGGGCAAAAGAAGTCAGTCTGCTCAAGCAGCGCGGCGGGTGTCGCCGGCGGCTTGCTGGCGGTTGTTCAGCACGGTATTGCGCACGGCCTGGGCCAGGCGGCCCGAGGTTTCGGCCTGGGAGAAGCGGGTCTCAAGGGCATCCAGCGACTCGTCCAGCGGCTCATCGGCTCTTTGCCGCGCGTCGTAGCGGGCAATGGCCTCGCGGGCTTCTTGCACCGTGAGGCCGGTCTCGTCTGCGATGCGGCCAAGGGTCGCCCAGTATTCGATTTGGCCCGCCACGGAGCGGCGTTGAGGCGTGGCCGCTTCGCGGGCCTGCTGCACCAGGGCGGCGGACAGCTTGACTGAGGCAAAATTCGAACCGGTGGGCACGTTGGGAGATGGCATGACGGACTCCTTTTGGCGCATTTTGCGCCAAATCCCGCCTTTCGACAACCTGGCGATCAACGCCATTCACACACAAGCGGCTCATGAGAAAAAAGGGAACGGTGGTGCGCTGGGACGGTGAACGTGGTTTTGGCTTCATCCGCGGCGCCGATACGGTGGCAGATATCTTTTTTCATATCCGGGACTACGCGGAAAATCGCCATCCCGTTGAAGGCATGGGAGTCACTTTCGATGAAATCCACGTGGGCGGTAAAGGACCGCGCGCCCTGAAGGTGGAGCCGATCCGCAACACCATCCAGGCCGCCGAAGCGCTGCGCGAAGACCCCAACGCCGTGATCTTGCCCCGAGCCAAGGTGGCGCCACGGTCGACACCGCCCCACCAATCGAAGCGGGAACAGCAGTTGCTGTGGGGCACCATCGCGTTGATGGCGTTCTGGCTGCTGCTGTGGATCATCGGCATTGCGTTGGGCCGCTTCCCCACCATTCCAGTGTTCTCGAGCCTGATCATTCTCAACCTGGTCACGTTTTACCTCTACATGCGCGACAAGAACGCTGCCGAAGAAGGCCAGTGGCGCATCAGCGAAAACCAATTCCACGGGCTGGCCCTGATGGGCGGCTGGCCTGGGGCCTGGTTCGCGCAGCGGGTGTTCCGTCACAAAACCAGCAAGGCATCGTTTCAGGCGGCCTACTGGGCAACAGTGGCGTTGCATCTGGTGGGTTTGCTGGCCTGGTTGATCTGGCCAGCGTTTCAGTCGGTGCCCGCGAGCTGAGCCGCGGGCTTCCATTCAATACAGGCGCTCGACCGTGAAACCGCGCCCAGCGAGCAATTTGGGCAAGGCCTGTGGCCCCGTCATGTGCAGGGCGCCTACCGCGGCCAACACCCGTTGGCCGTTGGCATGCAGGCGCTCGATGCCCTCTGCCAGCCCTGGGTTGCGGTCATCGAGCAGTTTCTTCAGATCAGCGCGTTCGCGCTCGGTGTGCACGCAGTCGCACCAGGCCTGGTAGCTTGCCAGCACCGCCAGATCGCTTTCTTCCCAGGCTTTGGTCAGTTTTGCCTGCATCGCGCGGGTTTGCGGCTTTTCGAGTTGCTGCAAGGCATAAGCCACTGTTTCGATGGCTTCGGCATCGTTCGCGGCGAGCAACAGGTTCAGTTGCAAACTCACGCTCTCCAAAGAAACCACTGGCAAGCGGCCCGTCTGTGCAGCCAGCATCAGCATCGCTTCCGACGAATAGCTGGGGTCGTACCCCTGGCGCCGGCCCATCAAGGCCATCAACGTCATGGTCTGCAACTCCACCGGACCACTGCCCAGTTGCGCCATCGGCAAGCACTCGGCCGCCCACAGTTGTTCGAGTCGCTTGTGCAGTGCCTTCGGAATCTCGCGCAGGGGTCGGCTGCTCACGGCCTGCAACTGCGCCTGCGCTTCGGGGCTGCTCATGTCCACCTCCAGCGCGAGGGTGTCGACCGCACCGATGGCGCGGTGCAGTCTCGGCCCCGGGCTCATCCATTCGGCTTTGCCCACATGCATGGTGCCGTAGAGGTAAGACGTCCGCCCATCACGCTGTATGCGCCAGAGAAAACCCCGGTCAGCGGCCTTTTCAGCGGCCCGAGCAAACAGCTCCTGCGAATAGCTCGCCGTGGGCGGACAGACTTCGCCGCCTGTCTGAGCACCCGCGGGCATCGCCCACAGGCAGGCCCATCCCAACAAGGCCCCCAACAGACGCCTCATGCGGTTCAGGGCTTGCGCCGCTTCCCGCCACCTGACGCCGGCTTGGCCGGACCGCCCTTTTCGCGCGGTGGCAGACCCGTGTGCTGCGTGAGCAAACGGCCTTGCGACGGTTTGGCACTGGCCTTGCCCACTGGCGTGCTGTTCTTCTTGCGCGCGCTGGTGTAGCTGCCATCCGTCATGGGCTGGAAGGTGGGGATCAGGTGGTGTTTGCCGTTGCCGATCAGTTCGGCCCGGCCCATGCTTTTCAGCGCTTCGCGCAGCAGCGGCCAGTTGTTGGGGTCGTGATAGCGCAGGAAGGCCTTGTGCAGGCGGCGGCGTTTTTCACCGCGCACGATGTCCACCTTTTCCGCGCGGTCGTCACGGTGAATGCCCCTGAGCGGGTTCGAGATTGGTGTGGTACATCGCCGTGGCCGTGGCCATGGGGCTGGGGTAGAAGGTCTGAACCTGATCCGCGCGGAAGCTGTTGCGCTTGAGCCAGAGCGCCAGATTCATCATGTCTTCATCGCTGGTGCCCGGGTGGGCCGCGATGAAGTAGGGAATCAGAAACTGCTTCTTGCCGGCCTCTTCGCTGTACTTGTCAAACATCTGCTTGAACTTGTCGTAGCTGCCGATGCCCGGCTTCATCATCTTGGAAAGCGGACCGCCCTCGGTGTGCTCCGGCGCGATCTTCAAATAGCCGCCCACGTGGTGTTGCACCAGTTCCTTCACGTATTCCGGGCTCTTCACGGCCAGGTCATACCGCAGGCCAGAACCGATCAACACTTTTTTCACACCGCGCAATTCGCGGGCGCGCTTGTAGATCTTGATCAGCGGGCCGTGGTCGGTGGTGAGGTTCTGGCAGATGCCAGGGTAGACGCAGCTGGGCTTGCGGCAAGCGGCCTCGATGGCCGGGCTCTTGCAGCCCAGGCGGTACATGTTGGCCGTGGGGCCGCCGAGATCGGAGACGATGCCGGTGAAGCCTTCCACCTT
This sequence comes from uncultured beta proteobacterium, assembly GCA_963698635.1. Taxonomy (GTDB): domain Bacteria; phylum Pseudomonadota; class Gammaproteobacteria; order Burkholderiales; family Burkholderiaceae_C; genus Hydrogenophaga. The sequence continues at coordinate 181,169 of CAVORS010000010.1, read as the reverse complement.
GTCGCGCATCTCTTCGACTTCACGAATGATGGAGTCTTCGGAGCGGCTCTGGATGATGCGGCCTTCGTGCTCGGTGATGGAGCAAAAAGTACAGCCACCGAAGCAGCCGCGCATGATGTTCACGCTGAAGCGGATCATTTCCCAGGCAGGGATCTTGGTGGCACCATCGTGCTTGCCGTGTTCATCCGCGTAGGTTGGGTGGGGGCTGCGCGCATATGGCAGATCAAACACGTAGTCCATCTCGGCCGTGGTCAGCGGGATAGGCGGTGGATTGATCCACACGTCGCGCGCCGTGGTGCCATCCCCATGGGCTTGCACCAGCGCGCGGGCATTGCCGGGATTGGTTTCCAGGTGCAGCACCCGGTTGGCGTGGGCATAAAGCACCGCATCGCTTTTCACCTGCTCGTAGCTGGGCAGGCGGATCACGGTGCGCTCGCGAGGCAACTTGGCCACGCCGCCAGCGCCCTGCGGGCGATGGATGGTGATGGGTTTGACCTGTGGGGTCACTGGCCGCAGCGCTGGCATCGGCGCCCTCTTCCTTCGAACAGCTCTGGCCTTGGGCCTGCGCCTGTTCGCTGGTGGTCAGGTAGGGGTTGATGTGGTCTTCCACATGGCCCGGCTGGTCCACCTCGGAAGAATCCAGCTCGATCCACCCTTGCGTGCTGGGGTCACCCGAGCGGCGCACAAAAGCGGTACCGCGCACATCGGTGATCTGATCCACCGTTTCCTTGCCCGCCAGACGGTGCGCAATCTCGACCAGGGCGCGCTCGGCGTTGCCGTACAACAGCAGGTCGCACTTGGCGTCGACCACGATGCTGCGACGCACCTTGTCACTCCAGTAGTCGTAGTGGGCAATGCGGCGCAAGCTGCCTTCGATGCCGCCCAGAATGATGGGCACGTCTTTGAACGCTTCGCGGCAGCGCTGGCTGTAGACGATGGCGGCGCGGTCAGGGCGTTTGCCGCCCACGTCGCCGGGGGTGTAGGCGTCATCGCTGCGGATCTTCCGATCGGCCGTGTACCGGTTGATCATGGAATCCATGTTGCCCGCGGTCACGCCCCAGAACAGGTTGGGCTTGCCCAGCGCCTTGAAGGGCTCGGCGCTTTGCCAGTCGGGTTGGGCAATGATGCCCACGCGAAAACCCTGGGCCTCCAGCACGCGGCCGATCACCGCCATGCCAAAGCTGGGGTGGTCCACGTAGGCGTCACCGGTGACCAGAACGATGTCGCACGAATCCCAGCCCAGTAGCTCCATCTCGGCGCGGCACATGGGCAGAAACGGCGCCACCCCGAAGCGCTTGGCCCAGTAAGGGCGGTAGCTGCTGATCGGCTTGGCGGCGCGCGCGAAAAAGGAAACGTCGACGGGGGCGTTCATAGGGGCTTTGAAGGGGGAACCCTGAAGTGTAAGGTTTTGAGCTCCACATGGCACTTGTAGGGAGATAGCCGCTTTCCTGCGACCGGCGCGGCCATGCGACGAAGCGTCCGCGCTCCAGCGGCCTGTGCGCCCTGTGCGCCTGCTCGCGAACCGGTCAAACGCATGAGCAAATGCGCAATTGCGCTATTACGCCTCGACACACATGAGATCGAAACACACCGCCTGCATTGACTTTGCGCAATGCGCGGGCGGGTTCAAGGCCCATACTGGTCTCAACGGGGTACTGGGGGGAGTTATACAACCCTCCCGATCTACCTGCGTTTTTCCAAATTTTGACCTATTGGAGTTGACATGAAAAAGCAAATTTTGATCAGTGTGGTTGTGGGCGGTATGGCATTTGCGAGCATGGGCGCGGCGGTGGCGGCCGACCAGGTGAGGACTCAAGACAAACTGCACTCGCCGGCAATGACCCCGCTGCAGGACAAAGACAAACTTCAAGATCAGGATCGGTTGCAAGATCGCGACCAGATTTATCTCGGCACCCTGATGACCCCCGAAGAACGTGCGGCCTACCTTGAACGCCTGCGTCTCGCAAAAACCGAGCAAGAACGCGTGGCGATCCGGGCAGAGCACCGCATTCAAATGGAAGCGGTTGCCAGAGAAAAAGGCGTGGCACTGCCGGCCAGTGGCAATGGCGCAGGCAATTCAAGTAGCGGATCCAGCGGAAGCAGCGCAGCGAGCGGTGCCAGCAACAGCGGTTCCACCGGCGGAGCCTCCTCGGGCAACAAGGGGTCCAGCGCCAGCGGCGGCTCCAACGGCAAAAAGTAGATCCGCGACCCGATCTGTATGGTCAGAGCGAGGCGCTGTCGTCAGCGCCTCGACTTTCCAGATCTCAAAGTCCTCAAAGATCTCGCAGGGCCGCGGCAACCTGTTCTTGAAAAAAAACCGGATCTGCCAGCGCGTTGGCATTGAGCAGTGCAAGCTTCACCAGGAATTTTTCCGAAAGGTCGGGCCCAGCCTGGTCAATGGCTTGGGCCAAAGCGTCGTACACCTGCTCCAGCTCGGGGATGGTGAGGGCTTGGGCGTTTGCAGTGCTCATGTCAGTTTCCTCGCAGGCCGGTGGCAAGAAAGAGCGCAGACCGCAGCTGCTCGGCGTCGAGCTGGTGCCAACGCGCGCAGACGTGTTGATCGGGGCGCAGCAAATAGGCGCTGCCTTCTGCAGACAATCCGTATCTTTCGCGCAGGTGGGTGCTGCCGTCCGGCAGGGTCTGGTCAGCACCCGCCACGGGACTTGCTGCACCGATCGCCAGGATTTGCAGCGAAATGCCCTGCGCCCGAACCGCGCCAACCACTGCTTGCAGTGCTTCGGGCAAGGCCATGGCTGTGGTCGCGTACAGCAAACAGAAACGGTGATCCAGATGGTCCAGCAGGTGGTTGCCAGCGCCCAACTGGATGTTCTTGGCTGGCGCACCGTGGCCCGGCCCTGCCAAGAATTGGGTGTTGTCGTCATCAAGGCTGTTGAGCGGCGAGACGCTGTATTCGTGCGGACGCGAGGTGCGCCAGTGGTAGAGCGGCCCCACAAAGGGATGGGTCAGCGAGAGCGACAGCACGGCGTCACGCAGCAGGCGGAAGCCGCGCGTGGGCGGCGTCATGAAGCGGGTGCTTTTGCCTGCTTCATCGATGATTTCGCGGGCTGCGGCCACGCGCTCCTGGCTGTAGGTCGCGAGCAGCGCCGGCGATGACAGGCCTTTGGCCACCAATGCCAGCCGCCAGGCCAGCGCCTGGGCATCCTGAAAGCCGGTGTTGGCCCCGCGCACGCCGAAGATCGGCAGCAGATGCGCCGCGTCACCCACAAACAGCACCCGGTCGTGCACATAGTTGGGCAGGGTGAGCGCGCGCGCCGAATACACGGAACACCAGTCCATCTCCCAGGGAATGCCGGCGTGGCCGATCATGGCGAGTTGGGCGTTGATGCGCGCCTTCAGTGATTCGGGCTGCAAGGCCTGTTCTGGCGTTTCGTCGGGCGGTAGCTGGTAATCGAGGCGCCACAGGCCATGGGGTTCCTGGTGCATGAGAATGGTGTTGCCGGGGTTCCATTCGGGATCGAAGAAGGCCAGACGCTCCGTGGGCAAGGGCAAATCCACTCGGATGTCGGCGATCACAAACTTGCCTTCGTAAGACGCGCCCTCGAGCTTCAGGCCCATCTGGGTTCGGATCACTGAGCGCGCGCCATCCGCAGCCACCAGCCAGTCGGCTTGTAGCGCGTAGGGGCCTGCGGGTGTATCCACTTCGAGCGCAACGCCCTGCCCGTCTTGTTTCACAGCCAGCAGTTTGTTGCCCCAGCGCAGCTCAATCAACGGACTGGCTTGGGCCGCTTCGATCAGAAACTCTTCCAGGTACTGTTGCTGGATGTTGATCAGCGGTTCAAAGCGGTCGTCTGGATCGTGGGGGTTTTCCATGCGAAACACACGCTGGCCACGGAAGTAGGAGTTGCCAAAGCGCCATGGCAAGCCCATGGCAGACACGCGGTTGGCAACACCCGTTTGCTGCAAGATTTCCATGGATCGCCGCGTAAAGGCAATGGCACGGCTCCCCTCGGACACCTGGCGTTCCGACTCCAGCACCACGCTTTTGACACCGCTCTTCGCCAGGAGAAGCGCCGTGACCAACCCGATGGGCCCCGCGCCCACGATGACCACACTGTGTCGCTGCGGTTCAGCGTTCTCTCTGGGCAGCCAGGCGTCGAAAACCTTGTAACGGTAGTAAATCGATGGCCGGGGCTCGGCGTGGGGCAGGTGCATGGCGCGTCTCCGTGTGGTGCTTGGCAGTGTAGGCAAGGCGGGCGCCACACTTGTCCCCAATTGGGAACATGTTCAGGGGCAGACATCAATCGCCACCGTGCATCAGCAAGCCCAGCAATTCGCGCTGCCCTGCCACGCCGAGCTTGCGCAAAACCCGCTTCTGGTAGGTCTGTGCACTGCCGATCGTCAACCCAAGGCGCTGTGCCATTGCATCGCTCGACAGGCCATCCATCAGCGCGGCCACCACATCACAATCGCGCTGGGTCAGCGTCGGGAACTGCCGAACCAGCCGCGCCATCAACAAGTCAGCGAGATTCTGGTGCAGCGCTTGGCCTGTGTGGTGCAAGCGAACCGCATGCACGATCAGCGGTGCGAAGGCCTCCACCGTGGCCACTCCCGCCTCATCGAACCCGCCATGTTCGATGCCCCGGTAAAAATTCACCGACAACCAGCGGCGCCCTTCAAAGAGCGCCATGACCGATAGCCGTTCGGCCACTCGGGGTTGCTCATAACAAATGCGCCGGTAGTCATCGTGCGGAATGTCTTCTCCTCGCTGGCGATGCAAAACGATGCGTGGTGTTTCACTGCCCGCTTTTTGGGCCGACACGAACTCGGACGCCATCGCCGCGGCGCTGCCATCGAGCCGGTAAAAAAGGTCCACGTAGGCCTCGGCGATGTCGGGCAGCTCCTGGGTACGTGATCGGTCACCCACGGCCACGATACGGGGTTGCCGCCCCGCCTCGAAGGCAAAAATGGTGCATTGCGCCAAGGGCACCTGAGCGCCCACCAGCCGCAACAAGTCTTCTGCCACGGCATGCTGATCGGCCTGCCCCAGTCGGGCCAGAAGCGCACTCACCTGCGAGAGCGGCAAGGTGATCGGCGGCGGCGGCGGGCGGGAACCCCATATCCAATGGCTTGGCATGGCCGGCACTTTAGCGCAGGCGAAAGGCAAAGCAACAAGCATCCACACAGACGCCTTCCCGACCGACAATCCACCTGCCCTTCAGGAAATGCAAGACCCGAAACGGGATGTACCGTGCTTCCCGTTACCACTCTTACGGGACGCGCCTGAATGTAAGGCCCGTAGCCACTAGCATGAACGCTCCACTTTTAGAAGGAGCTCACACATGGCACTGCACTTTGGCAAACGCGATCCCGAACCAACGAAACCCCTCAATTCCGGCCTCAATTCGGGCGCGAACCCGCAACAACGCTACGGCGCGGGCAACAACGCAGCCCAGCCTGTGAACGCTCCGTCAAGTTACGCGCCAGAGAGCAGCGCCGTGAGCAAGCCCCCCAGCAGCCAGACCAACGAAGGCGGCAGCAAACTCACCGTGGGTCCGAACATCAAGCTCAAAGGCGTCGAAATCACCGACTGCGACACCTTGGTGGTTGAAGGCCTGGTGGAAGCCACGATGGATTCCCGCGTGATCCAGATCGCCGAGCAAGGTGCCTTCAAAGGTTCGGCCGAAATCGACATCGCCGAAATCCACGGCGTGTTCGACGGCAATCTGACGGTGCGCCAGAAACTGGTGATTTACGCCAGCGGCAAGGTGACCGGCAAGATCCGTTACGGCAAGGTGGTGATCGAAGAAGGCGGTCAGCTCTCGGGCGACATCGAATGCTCTGTGTCGACCTCTTCGACCAATAAATCTGCATCGACGACAACCAGCAAGCCTTCGATGGCACTGGCAGCCTGAGGCCCTGCTCACCGCCTCTGAGCCCGTGTCGGGCTGATCGCATGCCGTGGCGATCAGCCCGCTTTCGGTCTCCATGCGAGGCGAAAGGGGCGCGGCGCTGACAGGCGCCGCAAAAGGGTTATCGTGTGGGATTCAAGTGTGCAGACCCAGATCTCGCCTCCCCCACACCGTCAATGCCCGCAGACCCATCCGATTCAAAGGCCTCACCGGCCAACACACCTCAAGCGACCGCCGCGCCCCGCGTCGTGGCCGGTATCGGCACGGGTGCAGCGCACCAGGCGACCGGTCACTGGACCGCCAGCGCCATCGCGGGCGACCCTGATGCCAAAGGCTGGCGGCGGGGATTGCCTGTGGCCACACCCGAAACACGCGCGTGGAACCTGCGGGGTTTGCAGTCGCTGGACCATGTGGGCGCGCAGATGCTCTGGGAGCTCTGGGGCCAGCGCTGGCCCAGCCAGCTCGATATCAGTGACGACCACCGCAGCCTGATCCAGCGGGTGGCAGACCTCAGCGAAGCACCGACCCCAATCGCCACACCCACTTTCAAACAGCGCTATCTCGCGCTGGGCGGGGCGGTGATGGCATTTCTCGACCAGTTGCTCAGCTTTGTTGGGCTGCTGGGCCAACTGCTGCTCGACCTGGTGAAACTCGCCCGGGCGCCGCAAAAAGGCCCTTGGCGTGATGTCTCGGGCCATCTCTACCATTTTGGCGCCACCGCCTTGCCCATCACCGCGTTGGTGGGCTTTCTGATCGGCGTGGTGCTCGCTTACCTGAGCGCCCAGCAGCTCAAACAGTTCGGTGCCGATGCCTTTATCGTCAACCTGCTGGGGGTCTCGCTGGTGCGCGAACTCGGGCCCATGCTGGCGGCCATCCTCATCGCGGGCCGCTCGGGCTCGGCCATCACGGCGCAGATCGGTGTGATGCGGGTCAACGAGGAACTCGATGCCATGCGGGTCATGGGCATTCCCCACGGCTTTCGCCTGGTGATGCCGCGGGCTGTGGCCCTGGCCATTGCCATGCCCTTGATCAGCGTGTGGACCACGGTGATGGCCCTGCTGGGCGGCATGCTCGCATCCGACATTGCCCTGGGCATCTCGCCCCAGTTCTTCATCAACGCCCTGCCCGCAGCGGTGGATGTGGCCAACCTGTTGCTGGCCGTGGGCAAAACGGTGGTGTTCGGCATCCTGATCGCTCTGGTGGCATGCCACTTCGGTCTGCGCATCGAACCGAACACCGAGAGCCTGGGCAAAGGCACGACCGCCTCGGTGGTCACCTCGATCACCGTGGTGATATTGGTCGACGCGCTGTTTGCCATCGCCTTCAGGGACATCGGCGTATGAACGAACCGAACACTCAGCCACCATTGGAAGCGGTGATCGAAGTGCAAAAGCTCTGGACTGTGTTCGGCGGCGGTTCATCCCCTGAGCACGTGGTGCACAAAGACCTCGACCTCACCGTCTACAAGGGCGACATCCTCTCACTGGTCGGCGGCTCAGGCACCGGAAAAACCACGCTGCTGCGCCAGATTTTGGGCCTGGAGAAACCCACGCGGGGCAGCATCCGCGTCATGGGGCAAGCCGTGGGCGACCTCGACCCGCAGGTGGCGGCCAGTCAGGTGGGCATGCTGTTCCAGCAAGGTGCGCTGTTCTCTGCTTTCACCGTGCTGGAGAACATCGCTTTTCCTCTGCGCGAACTGGGTCGCCTGCCAGCCAAGGTGGTGCGCGATGCGGCGCTGGTGAAGCTGCAAATGGTGGGTTTGAAGCCGAGCGACGCAGGCAAGATGCCCGCCGACCTCTCGGGCGGCATGATCAAGCGCGTGGCCTTGGCGCGATCCCTCATCATGGACCCGGCCCTGCTGTTTCTCGACGAGCCCACCGCCGGGCTCGATCCCGAAGGCGCCGACGATTTCTGCCAGTTGCTCAAAGGCCTGCACCAGCAGCTCGGTCTCACCGTGGTCATGGTCACCCACGACCTCGACACCCTGCTCGACATCTCCACACGCATCGCTGTGCTGGCCGATCAACACGTGGCCGTGGTGGGAAGCGCCAGAGAAGTCGTCGCCACACCCCACCCTTTCATACAACGCTACTTCCTGGGTGGCCGCGGCCTGAGGGCGCTGGCGATCCTGGACGAACCCGGGCGATAGAGGAAAAGACAACATGGAAAACAAATCACACGCGCTGGCCGCTGGGCTTTTTGTGATCGCGGTGGCCGCGATGCTGCTGGGGCTCACCTCCTGGCTCACCAGCGACAAACGCGAGGGCGACATTTACGAGATGTCCACCACCGAATCCGTCTCCGGCCTGTCCGAGCAAGCGGCGGTGCGCTTCCGAGGTATCAATGTGGGCAAAGTGGTTCGCATCGGCTTCGACCCCGAGAACCCGGAAAACGTCCTGGTACGCATCGATATCGACAAAGGGCTTCCCCTGACGACCGGTACCTATGCCACGCTGGGTTACCAGGGCGTGACCGGCCTGGCTTTCGTGCAGCTTGACAATGAGGGCGACGCGTCGGCACCGCTGGCCACCAGCAACGCTTCGCCCACCCGCATTCCCTTGCGCCCGGGCCTTTTGAGCCAGTTTGCCGACCAGGGCAGCTTCCTGCTGCAACAGGCCCAGAACATCTCGGAACGCATCAGCACCTTGCTGTCGCCTGAAAACCAGAGCGCCATCATCGGCACGGTCGAACGCATCGGCCAGAACGCTGACAAGGTAGGCGCCGCTTCCGAGCGCCTGCAGGCCATCATGGATGCCCAGCTCGGCCCGCAGCGCACCAATATTCCCGGTCTGGTGGCGGACACCCGCGCCACCATGAAAACGCTGCAAGGTTCGGCCGCCGAGCTCAACGCGACCGCCCGCGCCGCAGCCGAGACCGCCCAGGCACTCACCGCCGTGGCCAACGACATGGCCAAACCCGGCGGCACGCTGGAGCAACTCGGCAACACCACCGAGGCCCTGGCCGACAGCGCGAAGGCCATCAATGCCACGGTGCTGCCCAGCGTGGCCCGCGCCAGCGCCAGCGCGGGCCGCACCGCCGACGCCGCCACCCGCGCCGCCCAAAGCGCCGAACAGGTGCTCGACGTCGTCAACGACAACCCGCAAAGCCTGATCTTTGGCGGCGGCGAAGTGCGGCCAGGCCCCGGCGAGCCCGGTTTCGTGGCGCCTACCGCCTCCCAGCCTTGATGCCCGCTGTCACCGATTCAGGAGCCCCCATGCCCATCTCTAGCCACACCTCAAAGCCTGCCCGGGCCTTGCTCGCGCTCTCGCTGACCGCCCTGCTCGCGGGCTGCGCCACGCCCTCGGCCCCCGTCAGCAAGACCATCTACGACTTTGGCGCACCCACGGTTCAAGCCGCCGAGAACGCGGCCGACCTGCCGCCGCTGGCACTGGCCGAGATCCAGACCAGTTGGGGCCAAAGCAGCACGGCCATGCAATACCGGCTCGCCTACGCCAACGCGCAAGAACTCAGGCCCTACGCACTGGCCCGCTGGAGCATGCCGCCTGCCCAACTGGTGGCGCAGCGGGTGCGCACGGTGCTGAGCCAGCAACGCCCTGTGGTGTCGCTGGGTGACAGCACCACTGAGTTCGTGCTCCAAATTGCACTGGAGCAGTTCGGGCAGACCTTCGAGAGCCCGCAAGCCAGCACGGGCACGGTGCAGCTGCGCGCCACCTTGCTCAAAGGCGATCAACTGGTGGCCCAGCGAGACTTTGCAGCCACTGTTCCAGCACCCACAGCGGACGCGGCCGGTGGCGCGCGTGGCCTGGCCCAGGCCACGCAAGTCACTGCAGAAGAGCTGGCCACATGGGTGAGCGCGCGCATGCGTTGAGCGCTTCGCCGTACCCCCACCAACGTTTTCATCCAAACCGGTATCCTCCGCACCATGTACGCCGCGCACTTCGGGCTCAGCCAACGGCCCTTTTCCATCGCGCCCGATCCGCGCTACCTCTTCATGAGCGAGCGCCATCGGGAGGCACTGGCGCACTTGCTTTACGGTATCGAAAACGGCGGCGGCTTCGTCTTGCTCACCGGTGAGATCGGTGCGGGCAAAACCACGGTCTGCCGGCGCTTTCTGGAACAGATTCCCGAGCACGCGAGGGTGGCTTACATCTTCAATCCCAAACTCACCGTCGGCGACCTGCTGAAGACGATTTGCCACGAGTTTCACATCCAGGTCAAGCACGAAGGCATAGGGCCCGCCACGATCAAGGACCATCTGGATCCGCTCAACGCCTACCTTTTGAGCAGCCATGCGGCCGGGCTGCACAACATCCTCATCATCGACGAAGCCCAAGGTCTTACCAGCCATGTTTTGGAGCAACTGCGCCTGCTGACCAACCTGGAAACCAACGAGCGCAAGCTGCTGCAAATCATCCTGATCGGTCAACCCGAATTGCGCGAAATGCTCGCCCGCCCCGAACTGGAGCAACTGGCCCAGCGGGTGATCGCACGATTTCACCTCGGTGCGTTGAGCGCAAACAGAAACCCGGCAATACGTGAGCCCACCGGCTGATCGTGGCCGGATGGCAAGGGGCCTCTGCCGTTCTCCGACCAAGCCTTGCGCCAGGTGCACCGCCTGACCGGAGGCGTGCCGCGCCGCATCAATTTGCTGTGTGACCGCGCACTGCTGGGCGCTTACGCCAACGGCCAGACCAGTATCGACCAACGCGTGATCAACCAGGCAGCCACCGAGGTGTTTGCGAGCAAAACCCCTACGGCAACCAACCGCGCACTGTCGTGGTGGGGCAACCCCAAATGGGCCAGCCTGGCCATTGCCGCCGGGGGTGGCGCCCTGCTGGTGTGGGCCGCCACCGCCTGGCTCAAGCCGCCTGCGCCGCTCGCCCCTCAACCCGAAACCGTTGCGCCGAAAGCGGCCGAGCAATCACCGAGCACGGCGGCCGCGCCACCACGGTGCCGTCCCCCAGCGCAAGTCCGTCACTTCCAGCCCCGACAGAAACCAGCGCGCAAGCGCTCGCCATGCTGCCTCCCGGCCCACCCCCCAGTGAGCTCTGGATCGGCAAAGAAAACGAAGGCTTCGCAACGCTGAGCGAAATGTGGGACGAAAACGTTGACGCCCAAAACCCCTGCGCCCAGGCGCTGGAACGGGGTTTGCAGTGCTACCGCACGTCTCGCATGACCATCAACGGCCTGCGCCATGCTCGATCGACCAGCCCTGCTCAAATTGCAACTGCGCGGCCAGCGGTCGGGCTACGTGCTGGCGACCGCCATCACCGATGCAGCGATCGAACTGCGCGTGGGGGAGCAGCGCTGGCGCACGCCCCTGAGTGCCCTGAGCAGCGTATGGAACGGCGACTACGCCAGCCTCTGGCGCACACCACCGGGTCAAAAGGGCCGTATCAGCAATGGGTATAACGGCAGCACCGCCAAGTGGATGGAGGCGCAACTCACCTCGCTGCAAGGGCAAGGCAAGCTGCCCGCCGAGGCCAGCACCCTGAAACAGAAGGTGGAAGCCTTCCAACGTGCCAACGGCCTAGATGTCGACGGGCGCGCTGGCACCACCACCCTGATCCTCCTCAATCGCGCCACGGGCGTGGATGAACCCAGGCTCATGATGGCGAGCAACTGAACCAACCATGTCTTACATTCTTGATGCGCTGAAGCGCGCCGATGCTGAAAGGGGCCAAAGCACCACGCCCTCGTTGCCCAGCGAGTCCCCTTTTGCCCTGCCCAGACCGGGTCGGCCCTCAGCTTCTGCTCGAACCTGGGTTTGGGGAGCGGCAGTCCTGGTTCTGTTGGCGATGGCAGCATGGGCCTGGAAGGCCTGGCGCCCAAACGCCGACTCGACGGCCCAACAATCCGAGCCACCCATCATTTCGGCGGCAGCCGATCCCAAGCCGGTCAACGCCCCCCGCGCCGAGTCCGCCAGCGCCACGCCTGCTGCGGCGGCCCCAGCCGCGGACCAAGCCCCCGAAGCAGCGCGGGCACCCACTGCGCCAGTGCTGCCCATCCTGGCCAAAAAAGCGCCCTCCCCGCCCGCCGCGCCGCCCAAGCCACGCGCTGCGCCCGAAGCTGCGGCCTCAACCCCCAGTGCGCCGCCAAAAGTCAGCCAAGCGGCCAACCCGGTGCCGAAGTTGAGTGCGGAACAACGCGCAGCATTGCCTGCGATCGCGGTGAGTGGTACCTCGTACTCCACCAACCCGGCCCACCGCATGTTGATCGCCAACGGTCAGGTGGTCAAAGAAGGCCAAGAGCTCTCGCCCGGCCTCACGCTGGAATCAATTGGCGCGCGGAGCGCCATCTTCAACCTGCGCGGCACACGGTTCAACGTGAACTATTGAGCGGCTGAGCCATGAGCGACCCCGCTTCCCCCGCCATTGCCCGGGCGCACCAGCTGACGCACACATGGGGCGACCGACCGCTCTTTGGTCCGCTGGATCTGCTCATCCCCGCCGGGGTCACGCTGGTGCAAGGCGATGAACAGACCGGCAAAACCACCTTGCTGCGCATTCTGGCGGGCGAGGTCGCGCCCACCGGCGGCTGGGTGGGGGTCAACGGCCACCGCAGCGATGAAAAAACCAGTGCATTTGCGCCAGGAAGTCTTCCGCACCGACCCCATGACCACCTCACTGGACCAGACCAGCCCGTCGGCATGGTTCGAACACCCTGCCCGGGCGCTACCCCCTGTTCAACCAAGAGCTGCTGGCCGATCTGCTCGAAGGCTTTGACCTGAGCCCGCACGTCCACAAGCCGCTGTACATGCTCTCGGCCGGCAGCCGCCGCAAGGTGTGGCTCAGCGCCGCCTTCGCCTCAGGCGCAGCGCTCACGCTGATCGACCAGCCCTTTGCCGCGCTGGACGGCCCGTCCGATTCGCCTGCTGCGCGAGGTATTGCAAGAATTCGCCGAACAGGCCACACGCGCCTGCGTGATCGCCGACTACGAAGCGCCCGATGGCGCTCCACTGGCCTCAACCATCCGCGCTGTAGATGCCTCACAGCGTGCCCGCACGGGTCACGATGTTCACTTCCGAATGCAGGGTCCGGTGCACCGGGCACCGATCGGCGATTTCGATCAAGCGCGCGCGCTGGGCGTCGTCCAGCTCGCCCTGCAGCTCCACAACGCGCACGATCCGGTCCACCTTGCCCTCCCGGCTGTCGCAGTCTTCGCAGTCCGCCGCATGCACCTTGTCGTGCACCAGCGCCACCCGCACCGAGGTCAACGGCCATTCTTTCCGGCGCGCGTACATGCGCACCGTCATCGCCGTGCAGGCGCCCAGCGCCGCGTTGAGCATGTCGTAAGGCGTGGGGCCATCGTCATCACCCCCCACCGAGAGAGGTTCATCCATCACGAACTGGTGCCTCCCCGCGCTCACCACCTGGGCAAAACGGCCAGTGTCCCGCTCGGACACCACCACCACACCCTGTTCCGCCTCCGATGCCGAGACCTGTGGCGCAGGCGCTGCAGCGGGCACGTAGCGCCGCGACCAGGCCGCGATCAGGCTGGCGGCGAACTGCGCGTCTTCGGCACTGTTGAGCAGGTGATCAGCGCCATCGAGTGCCACAAACGATTTCGGATGCACCGCGGTCTCGAAAATGCGACGCGCGTTGTCCACACCTACGGTTTTGTCCAGCGGCGCGTGCAAGATCAACAGGGGTTTGGCCAGGGCACGAATGCGATCGGCCTGCGGCTGCCCGTTCAAATCTTCCACGAACGCGCGCCTGATCTTGAACTGGCGCCCCGCCAGCGACACAGAAGCCTCCCCCTCGGCCTCGATCACTTGCAGGTCTTCGCCCAACTGGTGGGTCACGTGTGCGGGATCGAAGGGTGCGCCGAGCGTGACCACCGCCTGGCAATCGGCCACCCGTTGGGCTGCAGCGAGCACCGCCGCGCCACCCAGCGAATGCCCGATCAGGAGCGCGGGTGCACCGTGTTGCTCGCGCAGCCAATCGGCCGCCGCGAGCAGATCGTCCACATTGGAGCTGAAATGCGTGTTGGCGAAATCGCCGCCGCTGCCGCCCAGACCGGTGAAATCAAACCGCAGCACGCCAAAGCCCGCTTCTGAGAGCGCCCGCGCGATGTAGGCGGCGGCCTTGCTGTCTTTGGAGCAGGTGAAACAGTGGGCAAAAATGGCCCAGGCGTGAGGTCGTGTGTCGGGCGTGTCCAGACGGCCGGCCAGGGGTTCGCCAAGGCTGCCGGCAAATTCGATGCGTTCACTGGGCATGGGGTAGGCGTTCTCCGCAGGTGGGGTGAGTGTTTGGATTCAGAGCGGCACCAGGCATGTGGGCCGCAGATTGAGGCGATCAACAACCCGAAACGGGTCGCCCAGGTGCGTTCATCTTACAAACGCTCCAGATACACCCCGGCTTGTGCAGCCCAATCGATGAGCCCATGGGCTCAGCCTGGCGGGGCGCGATAATTGCCTCATGCGCATCCTTATCGATTTTTTCCCCATCGCCCTGTTCGTCGCGGCCTACAAGATGTACGACATCTACACGGCCACCGCCGTGCTGATGGCGGCCACGCTGGTTCAGACCGGCGTCATTTATGTGGTCGACCGCAAGCTGCAAACGATGCAAAAGGTCACCTTGGTATTGGTGATCGTGTTTGGCGTGTTGACGCTGGCGCTGCACGACGAGCGTTTCATCAAGTGGAAACCCACCGTGCTCTACGCCAGCATGGCCATCGTATTGGGAGCGGCCCTGTGGATCTGGAAAAAGAACTTCTTGCAGATCCTGCTGGGCAGCCAGCTCAGCCTGCCAGAGGCCGTGTGGGCGCGCCTGACCGTGATCTGGGTCAGCTACTTTCTGTTCATGGCGGCGCTCAACGGCTATGTGGCTGCGCTGTATTCCACCGAAGACTGGGTGAACTTCAAGATATGGGGCTACGCCTTCCCCATCATCTTCATCGTCGGCCAGGGGCTCTACATCTCCCGTTACATCCGTGATGACAGCCCGGCCGAAGGCCCTGCCAGCAACGCCGAGAAAGACGCCCCATGACCGAGCCGAACGCCACCCTGGCTTCGGCCCAAGCCCTGCGCGCCTGCCTCGAGCAAACACTGGCGCCCGACACACTGGAAGTGATCGACGAAAGCGCTGCCCACGCGGGCCACGCGGGCGCCAACGGCCTCGGCCATGGCACCCACTTCCGGGTGCGCATCGGCGGCGCGGCTTTTGCGGGCAAGTCAAGGGTGGCGCAGCACCGCCTTGTGTATGATGCGCTGCAAAAATTCACCGATGCCGGCTTGCACGCATTGGCCATTGAAATCCAACGCTGACGCCTATTTGCAAGCGGCTGGCCGGGAACCGAACGGCCTCTGAAGCACTCCAATCTGCCATTTCAATTCTGAGGAACACCATGAAGTTTTCATTGACGGCACTCACCGCCGCAACCCTGTTGGTAGCCGCCCCTTGGGCATCCGCACAAAACGTGGCCATCGTCAACGGCAAAGCCGTCCCGATGGCGCGGGTCGAAGCACTGGCCAAGCAGGTTCAGGCGAGCGGCCAGCCGGTCGACGAGGCCACCCGCGCGCAGCTCAAGCAAGAAGTGATCATGCGCGAAGTCTTCATGCAGGAAGCCGAAAAGCGTGGCGTGGCCGGCGGCGAAGACTACAAGGTGCAAATGGAGCTGGCGCGCCAGACCCTGATGATCCGCGCCCTGTTCGCCAACGAAGAAAAAGCCCATCCGGTGACCGACGCCGATGTCAAAGCCGAGTACGACAAATTCGCTGCAGCCAACGGTGGCAAGGAATTCCGCGCCCGCCACATCCTGGTGGAAAAAGAAGACGATGCCAAGGCCATCATCACCCAGCTCAAAGGCGGCGCCAAGTTCGAAGATCTGGCCAAAAAGCTGTCCAAAGACCCAGGGTCCGGCGCCAACGGCGGCGATCTCGACTGGGCCAACGCGGCCAGCTACGTGACCGAATTCTCCGAAGCCATGATCAAGCTGGCCAAGGGTGAAATGACCCAGGAACCCGTGAAGAGCCAGTTCGGCTGGCACGTCATCCGTGTCGACGATATCCGCCAGGCCCAGTTGCCCAAGCTGGAAGAGATCAAGGACCAGATCGCCCAGCAGCTCAAGCAGCAACGCCTCGCTGCCTTCCAGAACAACCTGCGCGAAAAAGCCAAGGTGGAATGAGCGCACAGCGGCCCAGTGCCATGAGAATGAAACGCGGCTTTGGCCGCGTTTTTTTTGCCCGGTCACCAAACCGGCTCTCTGGGAGCCAGACAAACCGGTTGCCTTCACGACGGCCCTGTTTGCCCATAATGCAGGAAAGCAACCGAGACCGAACCCATGACACTTCCCGCCACCCGAGCCGGCCTGGACTGGTCGCGCGCCCAAGTCTTTCTCGCCGCTGAACGCGCCAGCTACATTCAACGCAACCCGGTGTCCGCCCGGCTTGCCGAGGAAGCCCGGCACCACCTGCTGTTCGGCGTGCCCCTGCACTGGATGACCGACTGGGGCACCCCTTTTGCCCTGCATGTGCAAAGCGCCAGCGGCGCGCAAGTGACCGATGCCGATGGGCACTCGCTGACCGATTTCTGCCTGGGCGACACCGGCGCCATGTTCGGCCACTCCCCCTCCCCCGTGGCTACCGCCATCGCAGCCCAGGCCACTCGCGGCTACACCACCATGCTGGCCACCGAAGACGCTGGCGTGGTGGGCCGGGCCTTGAGCGAACGATTCGGTCTGCCCATGTGGCAATTCGCGATGAGCGCCACCGATGCCAACCGCTACATCGTGCGCTGGATCCGCGCCGCCACCGGGCGCAGCAAAATTCTCGTGTTCAACGGCTGCTATCACGGCACGATTGAAGACGTGTTCGTCGATCTGGTGAATGAAAAGCCCGTGCAACGGAGCAGCCTGCTGGGTCAGGTGCACGACCTCACCGAACACACCGTGGTGGTCGAGTTCAACGATCTGCCCGCCTTGGAAGCCGCGCTGTCAAAAGGCGATGTCGCTTGCGTACTGGCCGAACCGGCGATGACCAACATCGGCATGGTCTTGCCCCAACCCGGATTCTGGGAGGCGGCGCAGGCGCTGATGAAGCGCAACGGCACCCTGTTCGTTGCCGACGAAACCCACACCATCAGCACCAGCCCTGGCGGCTACACCCAGGCCTTGGGCCTGAAGCCCGACGCCATCGTGCTTGGAAAGCCCGTGGGCGGCGGCGTGCCCTGCGCCGTCTACGGCATGAGCGCCGAGTTGGCAGAGCGCGCCGTCAGAGCCAAAGCCGATGCGCCACCCGGCCACAGCGGCATCGGCACCACGCTCACCGGCAACATGCTCGCCATGGCCGCCATGCGCGCCGCGCTCACCGAGGTCATCACCCCCGCCGCCTATGACCACATGCTGCCGCTGGCCGAGCGCCTGGCCAACGGCATTCGCGAGCTGATCACTCACCACCGCTTACCCTGGTGCGTCACCCAGGTCGGCGCCCGCACCGAATTCCAGTTCACGCCCACGCCGCCCCAAAACGGCACCGAGGCCGATGGCATTCTGGATGGCGAGCTCGAGCACCTGATCCACCTCGGCTTGCTCAACCGCGGTGTCATGATCACGCCGTTTCACAACATGATGCTGGTCTGCCCCCAGACCAGTGAAGCGGATGTGGACAGGCTGCTGGCGGCGCTGGGTGAAGTGGTGAGCGAGATCGTTGCGAGATGAGCGCTCAGCGGATCAGCCACACATAGCCAGCCAGCAAACCCAGCATCACCGGCTGGTGCACCAAATAGTAGGTGAGGCTCCACTGCCCCAGCTTCACCATGCCGCGCTGCAACCCGGTGGACGGCGCATCCCCCGCCCCCAGCCAAGTGGGCCGATTTGCAAGCGCCCATCGACCCGCCGCCATGCCCCACCACATGACACCCAGCCAAGGCAGCAGCGGCACATAGTCTTCTGTCACCGGAACGCGGTTGATGAAGCCCAGCCAGTTGAGCCAGTTCGTGTTGAACACCCCCAACGCTGGCTCTGCCGCAATGACCAACGGCGCCACAAACTTGGCCGCTATGGCCATCGCACCCAGCGCCCAAAGCCAGCCGCCCCACCCCGCTGTGAGCCGCACGATGATCAGCATCACGGCAATGCCGTGCAGCACGCCAAAGTAGATCAAGCCACGCGGAAACATCCACCACGAGCCCGCCGTGACCAGCAAGGCCGCGAAGGCCACCTGGCGCCAGCGCTGCCAGAACCGTGCCCAGCTCTGCCCCTGGTCCACCGCAATGGCCTGCGACAACCCCGCCGTGAACAAGAACAGGCTCACGATGGCCGTGCGCTGCCAGGTCCAGAACGGGTCGTCGTAAAAATCCTCGCTGATCAGGCCGTGGTAGTTCAGATCAAAGCAGAAGTGGTAAGCCGTCATCCACAGCATGGCGAAGGCGCGCAGGAAATCGATGCGGTCGAGACGTTGGGTACGGCCCGACGACCCGCCAACGAAGTCCTTTTCTTCAGGTGTGTCAAAACAAGACCGCCTTCAACACGCGAAAAGCCCATTCAGCCCAGGCTTGGTCGTCAACGATGGCGCAGGTTCTGCCCCAATCGGGTCGGGCGGCCAGCTTGTTGACCGCAGCGGTGTGGTTGACGTTGGCCGCCTTGCGGATCCAGTGGCCTGTGGCCATGCTGATATCGGCGGCCAGTGCCGGTTCCCTCACCACGCGCGGCAACAAAACCGCCACATCGTGCACCGAATTCGCATGCCCGCCACGAGCACCTAGAAAGTGCCAGGCCAGCGCCTTCCTGTCGTCGCGCTCCACGCCAGCAAAGCCATCGGTATGCGCCGCACCCATGCAATTGGCCGCGCCGGCCAGGCCCAGGTTGGCGCCCAGCTTGCAATGGGCGTACATGGCGTCATAGTCCTTCAATGGCAAGCCCAGGCCTCCCCGGGTGTAGGCCGTGAAAATCTGGTTGATGCCCCAGTCGCTGCCGACCATCATGGCCTCGAAAGACGCGTTGTAGGCCGCCTTGGACTCGCCCATCTCGCGCAGTGCATAGCTCTTGAGTTCAAGCGCCCGCTTGTGGTGAGGGTGCAAGGCCAAAATCTTGTCGGCCAAATCCACCATCCCGGCCCAGTTGTGCACCGCGTACTCCGCCTCCAGCCAGCCGTAGTAGTTGTAGATCGTGGGCGCCCCCTTCACCCTGGCCTCCCAATAGGGGCGCCACGCCTGTGGATTGGGGTTTTCGGCCGGGGGATACACATATGCTTCGATGGCCTGATCCAGGTTCAGGCGGTGAGGCTGCGGCAAAGCATGGGTATCGGCCAATGACTGCAACTGGGCAAACCGGGTGGCGCGCAATGGCTCGTCGCGGCGGTTGGCCGCAAAGCCAGCCGCACGCAAATACAGCCACTCGTAGTGCGGCGCAAACTCGACGAGTTCAAGGTAGTGGCTCCAAGCCGCTTCATCAACCCCGCCGGGCTGCATCGAGCGCGCTTTCAGATTCAGCTCGCGCGCGGCCCGCCCATAGACGTCCTTGCGGATCATCAAAGAGTCCAGCAGCGGTATGGCCTGTGCAACCCGGTCGTGAACGCGGAAAAAATGGGCGCCCCAGGCATCCTTGGGGTAGTTCGTGCGACTTGCCTCAGATGCGGCATGGGTCCAGGCGGCTGCCAAGACCATTTGAGCGGCAGGCGAGTCGGGCGCTTGGGCATGCCAGGCTTGGGCCATGTTCAACGCGTAAAGGCCTCGTTCGTAGAACGCATCCAGAATCCGAACCACCGCGCGCATTTGCTCGGTGTGGTCGGGCATTTGCTCCACTTCACGCCAATACGATTGCACCCCGGCATAGTCGCCCTTGATCAGCAGAGCCATCATGCGATAAGGCCCCACATAGTGGGCCTGTATCAGATCCGTGGGCAAAGCCGCCAGGTCCACCGCGGGCGCCGACGGCAGTTCAACGCCGAAGGTTTGGCGCTCCCAATCCCTGTCGCCCGGGTCGCAGTCCGCCACCTTCTGCTGCTCGCACCCGACCAGCGCAGCCAAGGCCAGAGCCCCTGCCACGGTCATCCGGATCAGCGATGTGGGTCGATCCTGCAACCTCGTTTTCTCCCTCAACATACCAGTTCCCTGTCTTGAATTGACCTCACATTTTCACCAGCAACTGTCGCCTTCATTCCGCCAACAGCAATGCCGCCAGCTCCCGCGGCGCACTCACCATCGGATCGTGCCCTGTGTCCATCTCCACACACCGTCCAGCCCGGCTCGCTGCGCACGCGCTTGCGCGCGGCGTCGATCGTGGGCAGCGGCGGGTTGGTGCAATCGATGAAGGTGCGAGGCAGTGCGGCCACGCCGGGCGGCATCGAAATGCAGCGGCTTGCTGGTACAGCCGCGAAAGGCTGCGGCGTCTGGCGGCGGTTGACCCAGTCGCGGTCGGCGCCGGTCAGGCCGAACACGCTGGCGTCGGGCGGCGGAAAGCTCAGGCCGCCGCTGGCTTTCGATTCTTCGATGCGCTTTTGCACGGTCTCTGGCGTGTGCGGCGTGCTCCAGCTGTTGCCGGGGTCGGGAATGCCGGCATCCAGGTAGACCAGGCTTTTGAGCAGGCCGGGGCTGCGTTGCTGCAAGCGGTCGGCCACGCAGGTGATGAGGTTGCCGGCGTAGCTGTGGCCCACCAGGATCACATTGCTCAATTCTTCGGCGTCGATCAGTCCGATCACGTCTTGAATGTGGGTGTCGATGCCGACGGATGGGCTGAGCAAATGGGCCCGCTCACCCAAGCCGGTGAGCGTGACCGCGTGGGCCACATGGCCCGCCTCGCGCAGCAGCGGCAATACCCGCGCCCAGCACCAGGCACCATGCCACGCGCCGTGGACCAACACATAGGCGGGCTTGTCATTTGGGGTGGGTGCATTCATGGGGCGTTTCCTCGACAATATCGGGTTCTCGGCTGGCTCAGATTTTCCAGCCGCATTGTGCCTGCTCACCACCGCCCACGCCCATGCTCTCTCACCAGCTCGAACTGCTCTCCCCCGCCCGCGACGCCGACATCGGCATCGAGGCCGTGAACCACGGGGCCGACGCGGTCTACATTGGCGGGCCGTCGTTTGGCGCGCGCACCAGTGCCGACAACTCGGTGAAAGAGATTGCTCGCCTGGCGCAATACGCGCACCGCTTCAACAGCCGCATCTTCGTGACCATGAACACGATCCTGCGCGACGACGAGCTGGAGCCCGCGCGCAAACTGGCCTGGCAGCTGTACGACGCCGGCGTGGACGCGCTGATCATTCAAGACATGGGCCTGCTGCAGATCGACATGCCACCGATCCAGCTGCACGCCTCCACCCAGACCGACATCCGCACGCCCGAGAAAGCCCGCTTCCTGCAAGACGTGGGCCTCTCCCAGATCGTGCTTGGCGCGCGAACTCACGCTGCAGCAGATCGCCGCCATCGACGCCGCACTGGGCCCCAAAGACGCGCCGGGCCGCGCCACCCTCGAGTTTTTCGTGCACGGCGCGCTCTGCGTGGCCTACAGCGGCCAGTGTTTCATCAGCCACGCCCACACCGGGCGCAGCGCCAACCGGGGCGACTGCTCGCAGGCCTGCCGCCTGCCCTACGAGGTGAAAGACGGCCAGGGTCGCGTGATCGCGCACGACAAACACGTGCTCTCGATGAAGGACAACAACCAGAGCAACAACCTGCGCGAGATCATCGACGCGGGGGTGCGCAGCTTCAAGATCGAAGGCCGCTACAAAGACATGGCCTATGTCAAGAACATCACCGCGCACTACCGCGTGTTGCTCGACGAGATCCTGGAAGAGCGCCAGCTCCGCAGCTCGCCCGCTCCAGCAGCGGCGAATGCACCTTCAACTTCCAGCCCGACCCCGACCAGAACTTCAACCGCGAGTTCACCGACTACTTCGTCCAGGGCCGCAAGGAAGACATCGGCGCCTTCGACACGCCCAAGAATCCCGGCCGCCCCATCGGCTATCGTGACAGCGGTCGGCCCCAACTTCGTGGAGCTGGAAACCGACGACGCCGACACCGTGATCCACAACGGCGACGGTCTGTGTTACCTCAACCTGCAGAAAGAGCTGGTGGGCTTGCAGATCAACCGGGCCGAAGCCACCGGCAAAAGGGCACACTCAACGTCTGGCGTGTCTTCCCCAAAGACCCCATGGAAGGCTTCAAAGATCTGCGCAAAGGCGTGCAAGTCAACCGCAACCGCGACATGGACTGGGTGCGCGGGCTGGAGAAAAAATCGGCCGAGCGGCGCATCGGCGCCTGGGTCGCGCTCGAGCGAAACCGCCGAAGGCCTGCAACTCAGCATCACCGACGAAGACGGCCACAGCGGCAGCGCCACCCTGCCACGGTTCAGCCCGCTGAAGATGCCAAAGACCCCAGCCAGGCCGAAGCCAAGCTGCGCGAAGGCCTGGCTCGCCTGGGCGAAACGCTGTTCCAGCCGATCGACGTGTCGCTCGACCTCAACGGCCCGCGCTTCGTGCCCGCCTCGCAGCTCAACGCCCTGCGCCGCGAAGCCATCGAAGCGCTGGAAGCCGCGCGCGCCCAGGCCTGGCACCGCCTGCCCCGCGCCAAGCCGTGGAGCCCGCTGCCACCTACCCAGAAGACACCCTCACCTACCTGGCCAACGTCTTCAACCACAAGGCGCGCGACTTCTACGCCCAACACGGCGTCAACGTGATCGCCGCCGCCTACGAAAGCCAGGAAGAAGAAGGCGAAGTGAGCCTGATGATCACCAAGCACTGCGTGCGCTTCTCCATGAGCCTGTGCCCCAAACAGGCCAAAGGCGTCACGGGCGTGCAAGGCACGGTGCGCGCCGAGCCGCTGCAGCTCATCAACGGCAAAGAAAAGCTCACCCTGCGCTTCGACTGCAAACCCTGCGAAATGCACGTGGTGGGCAAGATCAAGCGCAGCGTGTTGAATGCGGCACCGGCGAGCCCAGTGACGTTTTACCGAACCCGGCCAGTGGCCAGTCCATGAGGCTTGCAGCGGCGGCTGGCCAGCCGACGCCTTGGCGCATCGCCTGCCTTCGTTGCTGCCATTGCTGCATCCGCTCTGGCGCACGCGGCCGCCTTGCGATGCTCGCAACTGGAACCGCAAGGCCACGCCACCAGCACCCAGCCCGGCGACGCCGACCCTGCAGGTGACCATGGTCTTGCCCGCCGCACGGCCGCCTGACAGCATGGCCATCGCCGCCGCTCACGCCAATGGCACCCTTCAGCAAGCCACTGCGCAGCGCCGTCCCATGCATCCCAGCCAGCGCCCCGGGCCCCGCCGCAATCAAGCCTTCGACGCTGAACACGCACCGGCCTCCATGGAAGCGCCTGCGCCGCCCAGCGCCGAAGAATGGCAACAGGCCGCCACCTACACCCTGAACAACAGCAAACGGTATCGCTACGCCTGGGGCCAGCAGGTGCGCAGCATGATGGGCACCGCCGTCGAAGGCCCGCAGCAAGGCGACGTGCGCTTTCGGGTGGAGATCGCGCCGGACGGCCACCTGGCCCGGCTCGACACCATCTGGTCCACCTCGGACACCGCCGAACGCCTCGCCCGCGAAGCCATGAGCCATATGCCCCCTCTGCCTCCCACGCCCAACGGACAGCCCCTGGTGTTCGAAAAGACCATCTCCTTTCAGCCGCAAGACCGCGGCTGGCCACCGATTTACCAATACGACTGTCTGCCCGACCCTGAGGGCTTCAAGAACCCGTTTGCCTGGAGTGGGTCCAGCGATCGCACCGCAACCCTCGAAACCAATCCTGAACCCTCGGAAACCATGACTGCGGCCGAAAAAGAAGAATGCGTGAAAGGTTTGCCAAAGGACTCACTGCAAGCAGTGACCGCAGATCAAGAGCGCCAGTTCAAGGTTTGGGGTTCGTTGCCTTTGAATGGCGTGAAATGAATGGCTTGCATTCGCCCGGACGAATGCCGGCAACGCTGGAGGCCAGCGGAGGCCGAAGGCCGTCCGCGCTGGGCCGATTTGTTAAACACGCTTCTCACTGCAATTTCTCCAAATCACTTTCAAGAATGTAGAGGCTGTTCGGGACCACGTTGTGACAGGCCAACCTAAGAGCGGCAACCTCAGCATCAAACTGCACCAGGACGCGACCTAGCCGAGATGCCGCTGTCGAAGTGTCCACGACCGTCCCCGTACTCCCGATCAATTTCCAATAGTCCTCGTCGGAACGACAATCGGCTGGCGAAGAAATACATCCATTGAAGGATCGGAGTACTACGCGTGAGTGGATCGGGAGCACTTGCTGATTCCGCACAGTGTTTAACGCGATGTACACCGCAAATCCAGCGGCATAAACTGGACAGCGCGGCACAAAAACAGCTCTCTATTTTTGGAATTATTCATAAATATCAATAAGATACGAATATCTTTTAATCTGATTTCTACGGATAAACAATCAACCCAATCCGGCAAGCCGAACCCAGCGAACAACGGGCGTTCCGCAGCGAATTCATAGCTCCTCTCGCGCCTCAATCACCAAGCTTTTGATCCGGGAACCCTTCACTTTCGCCACCGCCCTCACACGCAGCGCCTGCTCGGCTTCCAGGCGCACGCGCTGGTGGTAATCGAGCCCATCGGTCTGGCCGGGGTTGTGGCTGGGGATGCGGCGGTGCCACTGGCGCTGGCCGTCGAACTCCACGGTCAACTCATGCCACGGCTCGATTTTTGAAGCATCCGATGGCACATCGACCACCAGGGTCACGTCCACATCAAATACCCTCGCGCGGCTGAGCAAGCCGGGGATGTTGAGCACGGCCACGGAAGCGCTGCCCGCGTCGGTTTGCCAGTGTTCGGGTTGAATGGTTTGGGTATCGGTGGAAGGCATGGGACGGTCGGGGGCAACGAAGTGAACGGATGGCTGATCAGCGTTTGGCGGGGCCAGGGATGCGGATGGATTGGGTGGCCATGTGCACTTCGCGCAGAAAGTAGCCCAGGCCAGTGACCATGGCCACCGTGGCGATGGTGAACGACAAGCCGATGAGCCAGCCCAGATCGAGCTGCAGCAGCACCTGCAGAAACAACGATGCGATCACCATGCAGACCACCAACGCGGCGAAGGTGCAGGCGGTGATGGCGGCGCTGGCGAGGTAGCGGCGGCGCTCCAGGCTGCCAAGTTCATGTGATTGGGCTTCGCTGAGCTGCGGGCTGTCGGGCAGGCCGAGCTCGGAGAGGCGGCGGCCGCGGTCAATGATGCGGGCCAGGCGGCCAGCCATGACGTTGAGCAGACCTGCAATACCGGTCAAAAGAAAAGCTGGCGCAAGGGCGAGCTGGATGGCGTGACCGACGTCGCCGAGGTTGACCACTGCGTTGAACATGGAACTCCAAAGAAGGCAAGTGAAAGCGCGGGGCCCTCAGGGCGGGCGTTGGCCCGAACCGAGGCGAGCGGCGAAACGCCGAAGCAGCCTGCAAATGTAGCAAAGGGCGCGATTGACAGGCATGCAAAAAGGGTGCACCTGGCACCCTTTGGTTTGGTTCCACGCCGCACCGTTGAACAACGGGCAGCAGTATCGACCGATCAGACGTAGGCGTTGACCGATTTCACATGCCGCATGTGCAGCGACATGCCCAGCGCGGCCATGTGGTTGCTGTTGCGGCCCAGAATCTGCTCGGCCAATGGCAGGAATTCGGTTTCTTCAAAACTGGCGTGGGCCTGGTATTCGGTCACGAGACGATGCAATTCGCCCACATCGAGGTTGGTGCTCTGCCCTTTGGCCACCGGCTTCAGCCCCTTCTCAAGCTGTTTCCACAGCGACTCGATGGCACGGTGTTCGTCGGTCAGCCGCTTGGCCATGGCCTTGACGCGCGTCAGCTCTTCGCCCGCATGGGCACTGGCGATCACGGCGGGAAACAGCTCGCGCTCCTCTTCCAGATGGTGTTCAAAAATGGCTTCGCGGAAAAACTCCAGCGATTCTTCGGCGATCTGGCGGGCACGCGCGGCAGGCTCCAGGAGCGCGGGCAATTCGTCCAAGGCTTTCAGGCGCTTGACGATGCCCACATGGCAGTCGTTGAAGTTGCTGATGGGGGATTCGAGGTCGGCGCTGGTCATGGGGGTCTCCGTGGGATTCGCTGGGCGGGCGCAGCAGGCGCCCCGGTACCCCTCGCGAATTCGTTGCCCCCAGTCTAGGCAAGCCGCCGCAAACCGCCTTGATGCAGGTCAAGGGCCTGCGCTCAACGACCTCAGTGCGCCGGTTTGCCGCGCAGACGGTTGATGGTGTTGAAAATGAACACCGCCACTGCACCGGCCAGCAGACCTGCCGCGCCACCGGCCAGGCTGTTGACCACGCCGCTGGCCCAGCCCAGGCCTTCGGCAAAGTGCTCCACCGCGTGGCCCAGCGCCGGAATGCCATGCAGCAGGATGCCGCCGCCCACCAGGAACATCGCGGCGGTGCCGACCACCGACAGCGTCTTCATCAACCAGGGCGCGAAAACCAGCAAGCCACGGCCAATCGCCTGCTTCCACTTGGCGGCTTGCTGGTTGAGGTAGAGACCCACGTCGTCCAGTTTCACGATGCCGGCGACCAGGCCGTAAACGCCGATGGTCATGATGGTGGCAATGCCCACCAGCACAGCCAGTTGGCGGCCGAAACTCGCATCGGCCACGGTGCCCAGCGTGATCACGATGATTTCGGCGGAAAGAATGAAGTCGGTGCGGATCGCGCCTTTGACCTTGTTCTTTTCAAACGCCACCAGATCCACGGTTTCATCGTTCACCGCCTGCACCAGTTCGGCGTGGTGCGCTTCATCGTCTTCCTTCTTGTGGAAGAAAGCGTGCAGCAGCTTCTCGGCGCCTTCAAAACACAGGAACAAGCCGCCCATCATGAGCAAAGGTGTGATCGCCCAGGGCGCCACCGCACTGATGGCCAGCGCTGCGGGCACCAGAATGGCCTTGTTGAGCATCGACCCCTTGAACACCGCCCAGACCACCGGCAATTCGCGATCGGCCTTCACGCCCGTGACCTGCTCCGCGTTCAGCGCCAGATCGTCGCCCAGCACGCCCGCCGTCTTTTTGGCTGCGATCTGCGTCATCGCCGCCACATCGTCGGCCGCGCTCATGCCCTGGCGGGCGGCGACTTTGGTCATGACGGCGACGTCGTCCAGCAAGGTGGCGATGTCGTCGATGAGGGCGAGGAGACTGGAAGCGGCCATGGTGTGCGTTCAAAAAGTGAAAATGGTTCAAAGAAATTATTGGGCAGATTCAAGCCCAGGGATTGACCAGCGTCAGGCCCAGCTTGGCGAAATCCCGCTGATTGCGGGTTGCAAGGCTTGCGCCATGGACCGCACAGATGGCGCCAATCTGGGCATCGGCCATGGAGATGGGCATGCCATCTCGCTCGCGTTGCGCCACGAGCTGCGCATACGCGACGGCGGCTTCGAGATCAAAAGGCAAGGTGCGCGAAGCAAAGTCTTCGAACACCATGGCCTCGACCGCGACAGCGAGGTGGCGCTTGCGGGCGCCGTCTGGCAGCCTGGCAACACCATAAAGCAACTCTGCCACCACCACGCTGCAAAGCCAAAGCTCGCTCGAAGGCTGGGCATTGACCCAGTCCAACACACCAGGCGCCGGGCTTGGACGCATGAGTTCGGACACCACGTTGGTGTCGAGCAAGATCAATCGCCAGCTCCGCTATCGCCCATGTCAGCAAAGCGCGGGGCTTCGCTTCGCTCAGGCAGCGTCAGATCGGCCACACCGCCCAACGCCGCAAATCGGGCATGGATGCGGTTGCCCAAACCGCCAGTGGCCTGCGGCTGAGACAACACCTGCCGAAGGATGGTGCGCACTTCTTCCTCCATGGAGCGTCCATGCGCGGCGGCGGTTTGGCGCAGCTTGTCTTTGATCCCGGGTTCGAGATTGCGGATGGTGAGTGTCGTCATGGGAGGCCCTTTCAGAAGGAATTTGCTGTCAATGCTAGCAAAGACAGCAAACTTTCACAACCCAGCCGCGCGCAGCGACACGCCAGCGAATGCCCTCAAGCGCACGGCCAAACTGTGGGAAACAACGGATCGTTCAGCTCGGCGCCGTCGGGCAAGCGCTCGGCGAGCCCGGGAAACGGCGGCGAGGTGCGCCAGGGGCGCGGCGCGTGGCGCGCATCATCGCCCAGGTACCGTGCAGAGAATACACGGCGGCGCGCACCTGGCCCAGTGCCGCTGGAGGCGTGCAGGCTGAGCATGTGAAACGCCACGCAGTCGCCCGGCTCCAGCGCCCAGGCGAGCTGGCGAAAGCGCTCGGGCTCGGCGTCGATGGCGGGCAACTCGGCCAGCGTGCCTTCGGCGAACCATTTGGCCTGGTTGTCGCGAAAGGTGCGCGGCATGTACCAGGTGCCTTCGTGGGAACCGGCCACGAAACGCAGCGTGCTCGCCAACGGCACCGGGTCCACCGGGATCCAGAAACTCACGTTTTGCCGACCGCTGACGTTGTAGTACGGCTGGTCCTGGTGCCAGGGCGTGGGCTGGCGCGTACCCGCTTCCTTGACCAGCAAATGGTCGTGGTACAGGCGCACCGTGTCGCTCTGCATCAGCTGGGCGGCGATGTGGGGCAGCGCCGAATTTTGCAGGATGTCGCGGTAGGCCGGGTTGTTTTGCCAGGTGCAGAAATCTTCGACAAAGCGGCCCGGATCGTCGGCTTCGCTGGCCACCAGGGCCAGAGGGCTCAGGTGGGCGAGGTTGTGTTCGATGCCGGCTTCCAGGCGCTGGACTTCGGCGGGGGTGAGCACACCGCGCAGGACGACGGCGCCGTCGGCGGCGTAAGCGGCAATGGTTTGCGGACTCAGCGGGTGCAAATGTGTCACGGCGAGCGAGGTCAGAAAGGGCTGGGCCCAGCCCGGGAACACCGCGAACCTGGCTGGGCCAGGCCGCAGGTGTTGGCCCCCTCGAGGGGATGACGCCGAAGGCGGCGCAGGGGGGTCATCCAATGCTTTTCCGCGCATTGCGCCAGATCCGCATCCAGGGGCTCAGCGCCGCCGGGTCGCCGCTCGTCCAGCTCATCTGGATGTTGCGGAACACGCGCTCGGGGTGCGGCATCATGGCGGTGAAGCGGCCGTCGGCCGTGGTCACGGCGGTCAGGCCGCCGGGGCTGCCGTTGGGGTTGAACGGGTACTGCTCGGTGGCGGCGCCGCTGTTGTCCACGTAGCGCATGGCGGCCAGCGCTTTCGACGCGTCGCCCCGGTGCTTGAAGTTGGCATAGCCCTCGCCGTGCGCCACCGCGATCGGCAGGCGGCTGCCGGCCATGCCTTGCAGGAACAGGCTGGGCGACTCCAGCACCTCCACCATGGACAGGCGCGCTTCGAAGCGCTCGCTCTGGTTGGTGGTGAAGCGCGGCCAGGCTTGCGGCGCCGGGAATGATGTCGGCCAGTTCGGCGAACATCTGGCAGCCGTTGCACACGCCCAGGCCAAAGGTGCTCTGGCGGGCGAAGAACTCGCGGAACTGGTCGGACAGCACGTCGTTGAACGTGATGCTGCGTGCCCAGCCGATGCCGGCGCCCAGCGTGTCGCCGTAGCTGAAACCGCCGCAGGCGACCACACCCTGGAAGTTGCGCAGGTTGGCGCGGCCCATTTGCAGGTCGGTCATGTGCACGTCAAACGCTTCAAAACCGGCTTGCGTGAAGGCGTAGGCCATTTCCACATGGGAGTTCACGCCCTGCTCGCGCAGGATGGCCACTTTCGGGCGGGCGCCAGCGTTGATGAACGGCGCGGCCACGTTGTCGGTCGGGTCGAAGCTGAGCGACACGTGCATGCCCGGGTCTTGCGGGCAAGCCCGCCGCTGCGTGCTCGGCATCGGCGCAGGCCGGGTTGTCGCGCTGCTGGTTGATCTTCCAGCTCACGCTGTCCCAGACCTGGTGCAGGTCAAACAGATCGGCGCTGAACACCGGCCTTGGTGTCGCGCCAGACCTGCAGCTTGCCCTTGCCCACGTCGATGGTGGAGCTCAGCGGGCGGGTCTTGCCGATGAAATGGCTGTGTTTGGACAGGCCGTGCTCGCGCAGCGTCTGCATCACGGCATCGCGTTCCGAGGTGGTCACCTGGATCACGGCGCCCAGCTCTTCGCTGAACAAGGCCTTGAGCGTGAGCTCCTCGCGGCGCGCGCTGACCTGGGTGGCCCAGTTTTTCGCGTCGCCCGAATCCATGCGGCTGTCGGAGATGCCGTCGCCCTCCAGCAGCAGCATGTCGATGTTGAGCGACACGCCGATGTGGCCGGCGAAGGCCATTTCGGCTGCAGTTGCCAGCAGGCCGCCGTCGGAGCGGTCGTGGTACGCGAGGATGCTGCCCTTGGCGCGCAAGGCGTTGATGGCGTTGACGAGCTTGATCAGGTCTTGCGGATCGTCCAGATCGGGCACACCGTCTTTCACCGGGCAACCGGGCTGCCTGAGCGTCTCGCCCAGGATGCTGCCGGCCATGCGGTGCTGGCCCTTGCCCAGGTCGATCAGGATCAGGGTGGTGTCGTCGATGGCTGCTGTTGAGCTGGGGCGTGAGCGTGTTGCGCACGTCGGCCAGCGTGGCGAACGCGGTCACGATCAGGCTGACCGGCGAGGTCACCTTTTTCTGCTCGCCAGCGCCTGCCCACTGGGTGCGCATGGACAGGCTGTCCTTGCCCACCGGAATCGAAATGCCCAGCGCCGGGCACAGCTCCATGCCCACGGCTTTCACGGTTTCATACAGCGCCGCGTCTTCGCCCGGCTCGCCGCAGGCGGCCATCCAGTTGGCGCTGAGCTTCACGCGCGACAGCTCGAACGGCGCGGCCAGCAGGTTGGTGATGGCTTCGGCCACCGCCATGCGGCCGGAGGCCGGGGCATTGCAGCGCGGCCAGCGGCGTGCGCTCGCCCATGCTCATGGCTTCGCCGGCGAAACCTGTGAAATCGGCCAGGGTCACGGCGCAGTCGGCCACCGGCACCTGCCAGGGGCCGACCATCTGGTCGCGGTGGGTCAGACCGCCCACGGTGCGGTCGCCAATGGTGATCAGAAAACGCTTGGACGCCACCGTGGGGTGGCTCAACACGTCGATCACCGCTTTTTGCAGGTCCACGCCGGTGAGCTCCATGGGCACGGCCTGGCGCTCCACGGTTTTCACATCGCGGTGCATCTTGGGCGGTTTGCCGAGCAACACGTCCATGGGCATGTCGACAGGCGACTCTTTGCCCTTCGTCGAACAGCGTCAGATGCCGCTCTTCGGTGGCCACGCCGACCACCGCAAACGGGCAACGCTCGCGCTCGCAGAACGACTTGAACTGCTCCAGCGACTCGGGCGCGATGGCCAGCACGTAGCGCTCCTGGCTTTCGTTGCACCAGATTTCCTTGGGCGCCAGCCCGCTCTCTTCCAGCGGCACGGCGTTCAAATCGAAGCGCGCGCCGCGGCCGGCGTCGTTGGTCAGCTCCGGGAACGCATTGGACAAGCCGCCCGCGCCCACGTCGTGGATGAACAGGATCGGGTTCTTCTCGCCCTGTGCCCAGCAATGGTTGATCACCTCTTGCGCGCGGCGCTCGATCTCGGGGTTGCCGCGCTGCACCGAATCGAAGTCCAGCGAAGCGGCGTTGGTGCCGCTGGCCATGGAGCTGGCCGCGCCACCGCCCATGCCGATCTTCATGCCGGGGCCGCCCAGCTGGATCAGCAGCGAGCCGGCCGGGAAATCGATCTTCTTCGTCTGCTCCGAATCGATCACGCCCAGACCGCCCGCGATCATGATGGGCTTGTGGTACCCGCGCATCACGCCGGTCACGGCCTGCTCGTATTCGCGGAAGTAACCCAGCAGGTTGGGCCGGCCGAATTCGTTGTTGAAGGCCGCGCCGCCCAGCGGGCCTTCGGTCATGATCTGCAGCGGGCTGGCGATGTGCTCGGGCTTGCCGTCGGGCTGGTCGCTCAGGCCGCCCCAGAGTTTGGACACGGTGAAGCCGGTCAGACCCGCCTTGGGCTTGGAGCCGCGGCCGGTGGCGCCTTCGTCGCGGATCTCACCGCCCGCGCCCGTGGCGGCGCCGGGGAATGGCGAAATGGCGGTCGGGTGGTTGTGGGTTTCCACCTTCATCAGCACGTGGTTGGTGGCCTTCACCGCTTCGTAGGCGGGCGAAGCCGAAGTGTTGCCCTGCCCGGCGCGCGCCACGAAGCGCTCGACCTCGCTGCCTTCCATGATGGAGGCGTTGTCGGAGTAGGCCACGATGGTGTGTTGCGGCGCCGTCTGATGGGTGTGGCGAATCATCCCGAACAGGCTTTTGTCCTGCAGCGCGCCGTCGATCGTGAACTGGGCGTTGAAAATCTTGTGGCGGCAATGTTCGCTGTTGGCCTGGGCGAACATCATCAACTCCACGTCGGTGGGGTTGCGCTTCAGGCCGGTGAAGGCGTTCACCAGGTAATCGATCTCGTCCTCGGCCAGGGCCAGGCCCCAGTCCTTGTTGGCCTTCTCCAGCGCGGCCTTGCCGCCGCCGAGCACGTCGACGTGCTCCATGGGCGCGGGATGGAGTTCGGTGAACAGGGCTTCGGCCTGGCTGCGGTCGAGGGTGACCAATTCGGTCATGCGGTCGTGCAACACATCGCCCACGGCGCGCAGTTGTTCTGCGCTCAGCGTGGGCTTGGAGAGCAAACCCAGTTTCATGGTGACGCGGTACTCCACCAAACGCTCCACACGGTGCAGCGCCAGGCCGCAGTTGTGGGCAATGTCGGTGGCTTTCGAGGCCCAGGGCGAGACAGTGCCCAAACGCGGCAATACCCACAAGGCAGCTGCGCCCGACTTGGCGGCTTCCAGGTGCGCCTCGGCGCAAGGTTCGCCATAGGCCATCAGCTGGCCCAGACGCTCCACCGTGCGCGCATCGGGCTCGGCATCGAACGAAGCCAGGTGCACGAAGCGGGCCGTGAGGCCGGTGATCTTGTCGGAGATGCCTGCCAGACGCGGCAGGAGTTGCTGGACTTTGAAGTCGCTGAGGGCGTTGCCGCCCTCAAAAAAGTGCAGATGCAGGGTCACGTGGGTGGCCTCGTTCAACCGGGCACGAACAGCGCCCAGTGGATGGGTGGAAACCCGTGATTTTACCCGTCGCCACCCCCACCTCAGCCGTCATCCCGCGAATGCGAAAGCGGCTCAGGAGGCAACTTCAAGGGCTCTGCAGACGACCCCGTAGCCCCAGCGAATGGGCTGTGCCACATGTGCACCCGCGCGCAGCGGGCCCGACCCGCGGCTCGTTCAGAGCCTCAGAACTGGTAGCCGATGCTCAGCTTGACAACGGGCAACACCTTGGCGCTGTTGAGATCGTCCTGCACCTTTTGCTGCTCCGCGGCGATGGCCGCGGCCGCACCGGGCTGGGCCAGCAGACCGCTGGAGCCGGTGAGCGAGACGGATGGCTTGCCAATGGACACACCCAGGTCAAAGGCAAACGTCCAGCCGGGCTCATTGTG
Source organism: uncultured beta proteobacterium (assembly GCA_963698635.1). GTDB lineage: Bacteria > Pseudomonadota > Gammaproteobacteria > Burkholderiales > Burkholderiaceae_C > Hydrogenophaga. The sequence continues at coordinate 148,015 of CAVORS010000010.1, read as the reverse complement.
GCGCCCGTGGCCCCAGCCGAGGCCCACGTAAGGCATGGTGCTGGGGTATTTGATGCTGGCGCTCAGGCTGTTGCCCGAGGCATTGAAGGTCTGTCCGTCGATGGTCACCGTGCCGTTGGCCGTCTGCGCGTCCAGGGCAGCCGACGTGCCGCCAAAACCCAGGCCGCCAACCAGGCGGAACGTGCCCGAGAACGGACGCACGTCCACAAACAGGCCATTGCCTTTGAGTTTCACGTCGCCCTTGTAGGTGATCTGGTCTTCGGTGTAGGTGTCCGAGCCGCTGAACTGGGCCAGTTCCCCGCGAATACCCACCATGGGGTTCAAGGGGGCATTCAGCCCCACGCCGTAACCACCGCTGCCCACCACACCGTAGACACCCACGCTCTGGGCCATGACCGAACCAGACGCACAGGCCAGCGCCAGCGACGCACAGAACCATTGACTTTTCTTCATCGAATACACACCTTTGCAAAAAAATGGATGGACCGCCCCGCCGAACGGACGCTGCGGCCCCCGTTTGCCTACGTGCATTTCGTGGAGAAACGATGGTCGGAGCCGCCGCACCGATGTTGACACGGAACGCAGCGCTTGCCGGATGGCGAAGGGCAAAATTTGCTACAGCGTGTCATCACGCACACCCTTGTCCCCAGGCGACGCCACCGTTTGGACCGCTCCCGATACCTTTGCACCACCGCACTGCGATAATCGTTTCCCTATGAGCATCACCTACAAAGACGAAGCCGGTATTGCGGGCATGCGCGAAGCCTGCCGCCTCGCCTCCGAAGTCCTGGACTACCTCACGCCCCACATCCAGCCCGGCGTGACCACGCTGGAGATCGACCGCCTGTCTGCCGAGTACATGAAGCAGCAAGGCACGCGCTCGGCCACCATCGGTTACCAGCCCAACGGTTACCCGCCCTATCCCGGCCACCTGTGCACCTCGGTGAACCAGGTCATTTGCCACGGCATTCCCAACGAAAAAGCCCTCAAAAAGGGCGACATCCTCAACGTGGATGTCACCGTGATCACCAAAGACGGCTGGTTCGGCGACAACAGCCGCATGTTCCTGATCGGTGGCGAAGCGGCCTGCAGCGTGCAGGCGCGGCGCCTGACGCAGGTGACCTTCGAGGCCATGTGGAAGGGCATCATGCTGGTCAAGCCGGGTGCCCGGCTGGGCGACATCGGCCACGCCATTCAGACCTACGCCGAAGGCAACGGCTTCACGGTGGTGCGCGAATTTTGCGGCCATGGCATTGGCCAGCGCTTTCACGAAGAGCCGCAGGTTTTGCATTACGGCCGGCCCGGCACCCTGGAAACCCTGAAGGAAGGCATGACCTTCACCATCGAACCCATGATCAACGCTGGCAAGCGCGATATCAAGGAAATGGGTGACGGCTGGACCATCGTCACCAAAGACCGTTCGCTGTCGGCGCAATGGGAGCACACCGTGCTGGTCACGCCAACCGGCTACGAAGTGCTCACGATGTCGGCTGGCAGCCCGCCTACGCCCGATTTCGTGTCGCAGGCGGCCTGACCCGTGGGAACGGTTGTTCCATCCATGATGGATGACGGCGTGAGCGCTCTGCGCCAGCGCTTTCGCGATGACAAAGCGGCTTTGATGCAGCGCCTGGCCGACCAAGGGTCGTCCACACGGGGTATCCGAAAGGCGCTGTCAGGGCTGTGCAGGCTCACCGATCAGGTTTTGCGCGAACTGTGGCAGCGTGCCGGCTTCAAGGCCACCTACTCGCTGGTCGCGGTAGGGGGCTACGGCCGCGGCGAGCTGTTTCCCTACTCCGATGTGGACGTGCTGGTGCTCATGCCCGACGGCATGAAGCCCGAACAGGACGAGCCGCTCAAGGCACGCCTGGAGACCTTCATTGGCTGGTGTTGGGACGTAGGCCTGGAAATTGGCTCCAGTGTTCGTACCGTTGAAGAATGCCTCAACGAAGCGGGCAAAGACGTGACGGTACAGACTTCCTTGCTCGAAGCCCGCTTGCTGCGCGGCAACAGGCCGCTGTTCAACCGCCTGGTTCACGAGCTCGAACTGGCCATGGACCCCAAGGCCTTTTTCGTGGCCAAGACGCTGGAGATGACCCAGCGCCACTACAAATACGACAACACGCCTTACGCGCTGGAGCCCAACTGCAAAGAATCGCCCGGCGGACTGCGTGATCTGCAAGTGATCCTCTGGATCGCCAAGGCCGCAGGCCTGGGCAACAGCTGGGACGACCTGGCCCGCAAGGGACTGGCCACACCGCTGGAGGCGCGCCAGATCAAGGCCAATGAAGCGCTGCTGAGCCAGATCCGGGCCCGTTTGCACCTGGAGGCCAGGCGCCGCGAAGACCGGCTGGTGTTCGACTTGCAAACCGCCGTGGCCGAATCCTTTGGTTACCGCGCACACACGCCCCCCGTCGAGGTACCCACCGGCGACGGCCCCAACCACGCGCCCACGCCATCAACCGCCAAAGGCGTGCGCCGCGCCAGCGAAGTGCTGATGAAGCGCTATTACTGGGCTGCCAAGGCCGTGCGCCAGCTCAACAAGATTCTTCTGATGAACATCGAAGAACGGCTGGCCGACGAAGAAATGGTGATCGACCGGCGCCGCCCACTCAATGAACGGTTCTTCGACAAAGGCGGCATGCTGGAGGTCGCGCACGACGATCTGTATGTGCAGCAACCCCACGCCATTCTGGAAACCTTTCTGATTTACCAGACGACGCTGGGCATCAAAGGCCTGTCAGCCCGCACGCTGCGTGCGCTGTTCAATGCCCGTCCGGTGATGAATGCGGCCTTCAGGGCCGATCCGGCCAACCGGGCGATGTTTCTGCGCATCTTGAAAGAGCCCGAAGGCCTCACCCATGCGCTGCGCCTGATGAACCAGACCTCGGTGCTGGGTCGCTACCTCTGGGTCTTTCGCAACATCGTCGGGCAAATGCAGCACGACCTGTTCCACGTCTACACGGTCGATCAGCACATCCTGATGGTGGTGCGCAACATGCGCCGCTTCTTCATCGCAGAGCACTCCCACGAATACCCTTTCTGCTCGCAGCTCGCCGCCGGCTGGGACAAACCCTGGCAGCTCTACATCGCCGCCCTCTTCCACGACATCGCCAAGGGCCGCGGCGGCGACCACTCCGAACTCGGCGCGCAGGAAGTGCGCGTGTTCTGCCGCGAACACGGCATTGCCAAAGAAGACAGTCAACTGATTGAATTCCTGGTCAAGGAACACCTGACCATGAGCCATGTGGCGCAGAAGCAGGACCTGAGCGATCCAGACGTGATCGCGGCCTTCGCCAAACGGGTCGGCACAGAGCGGCGCCTGACCGCGCTCTACCTGCTCACCGTGGCCGATATCCGCGGCACCAGCCCCAAGGTCTGGAGTGGCTGGAAAGGTCGGCTGCTCGAAGACCTGTACCGCTACACCCTGCGCGCGCTGGGAGGCCAGGCGGTCGATCCGGGCGCGGAAATCGAAGCCCGCAAACGCGAAGCCCTTTCCATCATGGCCCTGCACGCCATGCCCCACGAGGCGCACAAGGCGCTGTGGGACACGCTGGATGTGGGCTACTTCATGCGCCACCAGGCCGATGAAATCGCCTGGCACACCCGCACACTGAGCAAACAGATCGCCCAAAACGGGGCCGTCAAGGCCGCCGCGCAACGCGCCTTGCCCCAAGATGCCAGCGGCCAACCCACCGCGCCCGAACCCTGCATCGTCAAGGCGCGCCTGGCTCCCGGCGGCGAGGGCATGCAGGTGCTGGTCTACGCGCTGGACCAGAGCGACCTGTTTGCGCGCATCTGCGGCTACTTCGACGAATCCGATTTCAGCATTCTGGACGCCCGGGTCCACACCACCCGCAATGGCCACGCCCTGGATTCGTTCCAGATCATCGCCCCCAACCTGGCCGAACACTACCGCGAACTGACCACCATGGTGGAATCCCGCCTGGCCAAGACCATCGATGCACGCGGCCCGCTGCCACAACCGACCCTGGGGCGGGTTTCGCGCAGGGTCAAGAGCTTTCCGGTGACGCCAAGGGTGGTGCTGCGGCCCGACGACAAGGCACAACGCTGGCTGCTGTCCATCTCCGCGAGCGACCGCAACGGCTTGCTGTATTGCGTCTCCCGGGTTCTGGCTCAGTACGAGGTGAGCGTGGAACTGGCCAAGATCACCACCCTGGGTGAACGCGCAGAGGACACCTTCCTCATCAGCGGGCCACAGCTGCAGGTCAACAAGCGGCAGATCGAATTCGAGACGGAAATGCTGAAGGTGTTGAAGGGCTGAGGCCCTGCTCTGCAAGGCGCCGCGCCTTTCGGGCAGACGACGACAGTCGGGCGCAAAAAAAGGGCGAGGCCTTGGCGGCTCTCGCCCTGCTGGGCAAGGGCATCAAGCCGCCACGGCCTCGGCACCCTTTCCCGCGTTTTCGCCTTTGCCGTGCCCATCGGGCTTGCGCCCAAACAACCGCCCGAAGAACAGCGAAATATCGTCGACCACGGTGAACACGGCCGGGATCACCAACAGGCTCAGGAAGGTTGAAGTGATCAGGCCGCCGATCACAGCCACGGCCATGGGCGAGCGGAAGCTGCTGTCGGCTGCGCCCCATCCAATGGCAATCGGCAACATGCCCGCGCCCATGGCGATCGTGGTCATCACGATGGGGCGTGCGCGCTTGTGGCAGGCGTCCAGGATCGCGTGGGTGCGGTCCATGCCGTGCTCGCGGCGCGCCTCGATGGCGTACTCCACCAGCAAAATCGAATTCTTGGTGGCCACCCCCATCAGCATGATCAGACCGATCAACGACGGCATGGAGAAGCTCTTGTCGGCGATCAGCAGCGCCACGAAGGCACCACCCAACGACAAGGGCAAGGCCGCCAGAATCGTGAACGGGTGCAGGAAGGCCTTGAACAGCAACACCAGCACGATGTAGATGCACAACACGCCCGTCAGCATGGCCAGACCAAAACTCGCGAACAGTTCGCCCTGCACCTCGGCGTCGCCGATCTCCAGCACCTGCACGCCCGCTGGCAGGCTCTTCATGCTGGGCAGTTTTTCCACGGCGGTTTTCATGTCGCCCAGCGCGATACCGGCCAGTTCCACCTCGAAGTTGATGTTGCGGGAGCGGTCGTAGCGGTCGATCACGGCGGGGCCGCCGCCAAACGACAGCGTGGCCACCTGGCCCAGCATCACCGGGCCCTTTGCGCCAGGCACCGTGAGGCGGGACAACACGTCCAGATTCTCTCGGGCGGAGGCCGCCAGCTTGACCACGATGGGCACCTGCCGCTGCGGCAAGTTCATCTTCGGCAGGGCGCTGTCGTAGTCGCCCACGGTGGCGATGCGCAAGGTCTCGGCAATGGCCGCACTGGTCACGCCCATCTCGGCGGCCTTGCTCAAATCGGGGGTCACACTGATTTCGGTGCGCACCAGTGCGGCGCTCGACTGGATGCTGCCCACACCAGCGATGGATCGCAAATCGCGCTCAATGGCGCTGGCGGCGGTGGCCAAAGCATTGCTGTCGTTACCGGTCAAGGTCAGGATGTATTTCTCACCCGATCCGCCCAGGCCCACCTTGCTGCGTACGCCCGGCAGGTTGGACATGGCCTCGCGCAGCTGGGCCTCGATCACCTGCTTGCGCGGGCGCTCACCGCGCTTGGTGAGCTGTATGGTGAGCGCCGCCTTGCGCGATTCGGATGCGCCCTGGGGTGCAAACGGATCGCTGCCGGCCGAGCCGGAACCGATGGTGGTGTAGACGGATTTCACGTTGTCCACCTGGGACACCAGCACCCTCGCGTGCTCGGCCGTCTCAATCGTCTGCTGCAAGGTCGTGCCCGGGGGCAGTTCGATATAGACCTGGGTTTGCGAGTTGTCGTCGGCCGGGATGAAGCCTTGAGGCAGCAGCGGAATCAACATGATGGATGCCACGAAGAACGCTCCGGCGGCAAACATGGTGATCCAGCGGTGTCGGATGCACCAGGCCGCCCATCCTGCGTAAGTGTTCAACCAGGCCGGTTCGTGCTGGCTGCTGCTCCAGGCCCAGATACGCTCCATCAACGGGCTTTTGCGCGCCCAGTTCGGACGGTCTTTGGCCATCACGAAGGGCTTCAGGATGTAGGCCGCCATCATGGGCGTGAGCGCGCGCGCCACGATCAGCGAGGCGAACACCGCCAGCGAGGCCGTCCAGCCAAACTGCTTGAAGAACTTGCCGGGTATGCCCGACATGAACGCGGTGGGCAAAAACACCGCGATCAAGGTGAAGGTGGTCGCGATCACGGCCAGACCGATTTCGTCGGCCGCTTCCATGGACGCCTGGTAGGGCGATTTGCCCATGCGCATGTGGCGCACGATGTTTTCCACCTCCACGATCGCGTCGTCCACCAGAATGCCGATCACCAGCGACATGGCCAGCAGCGTCACCACGTTGATGGAGAAGCCCAGGTAGTGCATGCCGATAAAGGCTGGAATCGCCGAGAGCGGCAACGCCACGGCCGACACAATGGTGGCGCGGATATCCCGCAGGAACAACCACACCACCAGAACCGCCAGAATCGCCCCCTCGTACAGCAGCGCCATCGAGCCAGCGAACTCTTCCTCCACGGGCGTCACGAAGTCGAACGACTCGGTGATCTGCAAATCGGGGCGCTCCGACCTGCAAGGCCTTGAGCTTCTCGCGCACGCCGTTCCCGACTTCCACCTCGCTGGCTCCGCGGCTGCGCGCCACCTCAAAACCCACCACCGGCTTGCCATCCAGAAACGCCGCGGCAGTGGGTTCGGCCACGGTATCTTTCACGGTGGCGATCTGGTCGAGCCGAATGCGGCGCCCGTCTGACAGCGACAACTCCATTTGCGCCAGGTCTTCGGCCGATTTCAGGGCCGAAAGAGTGCGCAATGGCTGCTGGCTGCCACCAATATCGGCCCGGCCACCGGCGCTTTCGATCTGCACGCGCGCCAGCTGACGAGAGATATCCGAGGCGGTGGTGCCCAGCGACTGCAACTTGAGCGGGTCCAGCAGAATCTGCACCTCGCGGTTCACCCCGCCCACGCGGTTGACCGCGCCCACACCGCGCACCGACAGCAACAACTTGCTGATGTCGTTTTCGACGAACCAGGAAATGGCCTCGTCGTCCATCTTGTCGGAGCTGACCGTGTAGGCCAGCACCGCGCCACCGGCCAGCTCGATCTTGTTGACGATGGGTTCCTGCAAGTCCGACGGCAGATCGCCACGCACCTTGGCCACGGCAGAACGCACATCGTCCAACGCCTCCTGGGTGTTCTTCTCGATGCGGAACTCGGCGGTGATGGTGACCACACCGTCTTGCACCTTGGTGTAGATGTGCTTGAGGCCTTGCAGCGAGGCCAGCGCCGTTTTCGATGCGGCGCGGGCCACATCGTTTTCCAGCTGGTTGGGCGCCGCGCCGGGCAGGCTGGCCACGATGGTGATGTTGGGCACGTCCAGGTCGGGGAAGTTTTGCACCTTCATCGACTTGAACGAAAACATGCCCGCCAGCGTCAGCATGACGAACAGCATCACGGCCGGGATCGGGTTCTTGATTGACCAAGCTGAGACGTTCATGTTGGAAATCCTCCCCCGCATGCGCCTACGGCGCTACCCCTCAAGGGGGCGGCACCTGCGGCCTGGCAAAGCCAGTTCCGCGGTGCCCTGGGTTCGAGGCGCCGCGCGCTGCGGCTGTCGTGGTGTTGTGACGCGTCTTTTCACTGACCACCTTCACGAGATCGCCTTCGTTCAGGAAGCCTGCGCCTTTGACCGCCACGCCCTCTTCCGGCTTCGAGCCCGTCGAGCATTTCCACCCGATCGCCCACCCGGCGGCCGGTCTGCACCTTGCGCTGGCTGGCCTTGTTGTCGGCGCCGACCACGAACACATAGTTGTGGCCATCGCGCACCACGATGGCGCTGGCGGGCACGGTCAGGGCCGAGCTCTCGCCCAGCATGAAGCGACCTTTGGCGAAGGTGCCTGCGGTGAGCTCGCTGTGGCGCGGCAGGTCCACGTAAACAATGATGTTGCGAGTCTGCAAATCGGCGGTGGGCGAAATGGCGCGCACCTTGCCCGGCAGCTCGGTGCCCGTGGCCAGGGTCACCGTGCACCGCCTGCCCCACTTTCACGCGGCCCACCTCGCTGGGTGTGACCTCGCCGCGCCATTCCATGCGGCCCTGGCGCACCATGCGAAACAACTCCTGGCCCGCGCCCACCACGCCGCCGACGGTGGCGCTGCGCGCCGAAATCACGCCGTCGTCGGGCGCCTTCACCGAGGTGTTGCCCAGGCGCACCTGGCTGGCGCTGTAAGCGGCCTTGGCGGCTTCCCATTGGGCCTTGCCCACCTTTTCCGCCGTCAGGTATTGGGCAATCTGCGATTTCGACAGCGCGCCCGTGTCCTGGATCGAACGCGCCCGGTCGGCATCGGCCTTGGCGTTTTCATAGCTAGCCTCGGCCTGCATCACCGCCGCCTTGCCTTGCAGGCTCTCGGCTTCGGCGGTGGCGGTCACGAAGGTGGCCAACACCTGGCCCTTGCGTCACCTGATCGCCCACATTGGCGTTCACCGTGGCCAGGCGCAGGCCGCTCACCTCGGCGCCCACGCTGGCTTCCTGCCAGGCGCTCACATTGCCATTGGCATCGAGCGACAAGCCCAACATTTGCCGTCGTCGGCTTTTCCACCGTCACCGTCATCGACGGCTTGGCTTCGCTCGCTTCACCCGCTTCGGCAGCATCGCACGTCGCCGCACCTTCGGTGTTTTCGTCGGCTTTGGGCTGGCAAGCGACCATGCTCAGGGCCAGCCAATCAGACCCCAGGTCAACCAGGCTCGACCCGCGTTCAAGAGAGGGGTTTTCATTTCGGAACGTTCATGACGGATCTTTGATGGCAGAAGGGTTGTTCTCAGGATCGAAGCCGCCGCCCAGGGCGACATACAGGCCAATCCAGGTGTTGATGCGTTCTTGCTGCAGGGCGATCGCGCCGCTCTCGGCGTTGAGTTGCACGCGGCGCGCGTCTTCGAGTTCGTTCAGGCTGGCGAAGCCCACCTTGTAGCGTGCTTCGGTGGCGGTGAACGATTGCGTGTAACCCGCCACGGCCGTGGCGGTGTCGCCTTCGCGCTGGCGCAGGCCATCGAGCGTGACCATGGCCTGCTCGACCTCGGCCACCGCCTGACGCAACGTGGCCGCGTAGGCCTGGCCGCTGGCCTCGTACTGGGCCTCGGCCGCGTCGGTGCGCGCCTGCAGTGCGCCACGCCCCACCACCGGGATCGTCATGCTGAGCGGCCCGATCGACCAGGTGTTGAAAGTCGTGGTGTCGCCAGCCGGTGGAATACCGGTTGCGCAGCCAACTGCCTGAGAACGACAGACTGGGCAACATGGCAGCGCGGGCCACACCCACGCCTTGAGCGGCGGCGACCCAGTTGGCCTGGGCGCTGTGCCACATCGGGGCGTTGGCGAATCGCATCCATGGGCACGGCCTTCACAGCGAGCAAGCCTTCCATCGCGGCCGAGGACGCCAGGGCCGGCGCTTTCGCCAACTCGGCCCTGAGCGTTGGCTCGGGCAATGCCGTCAGGGCCACCAAGGCTTTCACCTGCCGGTTGCAAAGGTCGGCCTGCTGGCGTGCGCGTGCCGCGCTGTCGGCCAGACTGGCCCGGGCCATGGCCGCGACGGCGGGCGCCGTCAGGCCAGCGCGCTCGGTGTGGCCCGCCGCTTCCGCCGTCACGGCACGCGAGTCGCGATCGCGTTCGACCACTTGCAGTTGCACCTGGCACAACCGGTGCGCAAAATAGGTTTGCGCCAATTCAGACGCCACCAGCACCCTCGCCGCATGCCAGCCCGCATTCGCTGCCGTTTCCTGCGCGCGAGCCTGCTCAACGCCCGCCCGGTTGCCACCCCACAGATCGATCGCCCAGGAGGCCTGGGCGCCCAGGCCCAGCGCCGTTCCGACCGCGTCTGGCGCCGAAGCGCTGCGCCCGCGGGACGCCGAAGCCACCGCCGCCACTTGAGGCCCGGCCAGCACATCGCTGGTTTCCAACGCAGCACGGGCCGCAAAAACCTGGGCCCGCGCCGCTGCGAGATTCGGGCTCTGCGCCTGCGCAAGCGCTATCCATTGCACCAGCAGGGGATCGTCGAACTGGCCCCACCACTGCGCCAGAGCCACGGTGCTGCCCGAATGGGGCACCATCGGCGCAAACCATTGGGTCGGCACTTGGGCCGGGGCCGGGCCTGCCGGATCCACTGGCGGCGTCATCGCGCAGGCGCTGAGCAATGCAGCAGCCAACAGCGCACCAATCTTGCGTTTCATCAAAGCCAATCTTTCAAAATGAAGAAAATGTCGCACCGCAACATTGCCACGAATCTATCAAACCTGGGTCGGCGAACATGTCGATTTGTTTCAATCGCCCCTCCGTCGCCGCTTTTTTCCATACCGGCCTGACTCGCGACGATCAATCGTCTTCAAGATCGACCAGGTCAGGGAACAAAACCTCGTTGAAGCCAAACTTCGAAAAGTCCCGCACCCGCATCGGGTAAAGCACCCCGATCAGGTGGTCACACTCATGCTGCACGACCCGCGCATGGAAGCCCTCGGCTTCACGGTCGATGACCTGGCCCAGCACATCAAAGCCCTGGTACCGAATGCGGCGCCAGCGGGGCACCACCGCTCTCAGGCCCGGCACCGAGAGACACCCCTCCCAGCCGTCCTCTTCAAGGTTGTCCAAAGGCGTGATCACCGGGTTGAGCAGCACGGTCTTGGGGACAGGGGCAGCATCCGGGTAGCGTGGATTGACCTGGCCCGAGCCAAAGATCACCAATTGAAGGTCCACGCCAATCTGCGGCGCTGCCAATCCGGCGCCGTTGGCCGCGGCCATGGTTTCCTCCATGTCAGCGACCAGCCGGTGAAGCTCGGGCGTGTCAAAAGCGGTCACGGGCTGCGCCACGCGCAGCAAGCGCGCATCGCCCATCTTCAAAATCGTGTGAACCGCCATGCCAACCCCTAAAATGCCAAATCGGGCATTTTCCGCTCATTCAATCATTGGCGTCGCGCGCGACTGGCCAACCCCACCAACCCCACACACCATGCGGGTTTGCGCGCATTTGGCAACACCGAATGGAGCCTGTACAGTGCAAAACAACCAACGGGCGCCAAGCCCGAGCGTTCAACGCTGTTCATTCAGGAGGTACACCCCATGCAAAAGTCTGTCAAAACCCTTCACCGCGTCACCCCCAAAGCGCTGCGCTGGGCATTCGCTTCGGCCTTGATCGCCGGCGGCGCACTCTGGCTGGCCAGCCCCGCCCAGGCCCAGGGCGCCGAGATTTTCAAGGGCGCCGACCTGGCACTGGGCGAAAAAATGATCGCAGAGCACAAATGTGTGGCCTGCCACACCAGCAAGGTGGGCGGCGACGGCAGCGCCATCTACAAGCCCATGGGCAAATTCAACACGGCGGGCTTGATGCGCGGCATGGTGGAAATGTGCAACACCAACATGAACCTGGGCATGTTCCCGGAAGAGGTCACGGCCGTGGCGGCGGTGCTGAACCGGGACCACTACAAGTTCAAGTAGGCGGTGACGATCGCAGCCCTGGGTTGCCAGCCTGTGTACTCGGCCCATCGCCAGCCGAAGTAGCCTGCGTGTTGTTCAAAATGAAGTGTGTCGCCGACCGAGGCTTTTTCATAAGTTGACTGGCAGAGACTGCAACCGAGCGCAATCTAACGGTGTCACCCCAGTCCCGATAACCTGCAAGATAGGTAGGTGCGCGTCGCCTGAAACTAGCGTTTGCGCTCTCCGATCGACTTGCCCATCAGCCTTTTGCTCAATCCGCAGCGACTGGCGAGTGTATCAACTCGATATTGGCATCCCTCAATTCAATTGGCGGACGTTGCTCACCGCGCCAAATGTTCCGACCAGCGCCATTTCCAGCAACACCAGATGCACCCGGGAGCTGCCCTTCAGAAGAATACAGCGTGGCCAGCATCAAGATGCGCCAACAACGCACGCGGCAATGGTCCAAGTGAGTAGCCCAAAGGCCATGGGTTTCCACCATGAATGCAGGGGATGCGACCAGGACCGAGTCCAAGAAAAAACAGCCATTGATTGCCATCCCAGAGCTCAAAGCAAAGGATCACCCGGTCGGGATCAGGTACCGATCCCGCGTGGCAGGCGATGCGTCCGGCATTCAGGCGTCAAGCGCTCTGGAAACCGATTGCAGCAAGGGCAGTCAATCGCGCTGCGGCACTCTCGGGTTGCTTTTTGCGAAGGCGCTCCAGTCAGCCAATCGCTTGTTCCGATCTCCATCCAGAGGCGTCCATTCGCGCAGGCGACTTGTTTGACGCCAGTCGAGTCATCCATACGCGGCGCAAACATGTGTTGAACAGCATGCAGCAACGCCTTGTCCCCCGTCAAAGCTGCTCAACAGGTGCTGATCATCTGAGGCCACATAGACCAGCGGATCAAATCCCGCATGACCGAACTGGTGCTCCACGGTCGAGCCCTGTCCACTTGAAAAAGCGGTCCCACGCGCGCTCTCGTTTGAGCTCAAACCGAAAGGTCTCTGGCGCATCGATGCCCGACAGTGATGCCGTAGACCATCCCTTTGAAAGATCGCACCTTGGTTTCACAATGGATTCCCGCGAGCAGGTCCTCATGACCCTCGCCATCCGCGGTGCCAGCGCGACCACCACTGGTAGCCCACACTGACCACCAGCGTCACAAACCCCAGGGCAAACCACATCGCTGTGACCGACTTCAGGAAGCGGCAAGCAACGCCAACATGCCCGCCTCATCGAGTACAGCCACCCCCAACTCCTGCGCCTTGGCTCAGCTTGCTACCCGCCTCGGCACCCGCCACCACGTAGTCGGTTTTCTTGCTCACCGAGCCCGCCACCTTGGCGCCTGCTGATTCGAGCAGATCTTTGGCCTGATCGCGGCTCAGGGTTGGGAAGGTGCCGGTCAGCACAAAGGTTTTGCCAGCGAGCGGCTTGGGAGCTTGCGCCGTGGGCTCGCTCTCTTCCCAGCGCACACCGCAAGCACGCAGTTGCTCCACCACTTCGCGGTTGTGCGGCTGGTCAAAAAAGGTGCGCAGGCTCTGGGCCACGATGGGGCCCACGTCGTTCACTTCCAGCAGTTCTTCCTCGGTCGCGTCCATGATGCGGTCCAGCTGGCCGAAATGGCGCGCCATCTCCTTGGCGGTGGCTTCGCCCACGTGGCGAATGCCCGAGGCCAAACAGGAAGCGCGGCAAGGTGGTCTGTTTGGATTTTTCCAGCGCATCGACGATGTTTTGCGCCGACTTCTCCGCCATGCGCTCCAGGCCCACCAATGCCGTGAAGCCGAGCTTGTAGAGATCGGGCAGGGTTTTGACCAGGCCCGCGTCCACCATTTGCTCCACCAGCTTGTCGCCCAGGCCCTCGATTTCCACGGCGCGGCGCTGCGCAAAATGCAGGATCGCCTGCTTGCGCTGCGCGCCGCAAAACAGGCCGCCGGTGCACCGGTAGTCGGCCTCGCCCTCTTCGCGCACGGCCGCGCTCCCGCAAACCGGGCACACATGGGGCATGGTGAACCGGGCGGGCTCGCCCACGCGCTTGTCGAGCAAGACGGACACCACCTCGGGAATCACATCGCCCGCACGGCGAACGATCACCGTGTCGCCCACGCGCACGTCCTTGCGGCGCGCTTCGTCTTCGTTGTGCAGCGTGGCGTTGGTGACGGTCACGTTGCCCACGAACACCGGCGCCAACTTGGCCACGGGCGTGAGCTTGCCGGTGCGGCCGACCTGGATGTCGATGGCGAGCACGGTGGTGAGCTGCTCCTGCGCCGGGTATTTGTGGGCCACGGCCCAGCGCGGCTCGCGCGATACAAATCCCAGCTGGCGCTGCAAGGCCAGCGAATTGACCTTGTAGACCACGCCATCGATGTCGTAGGGCAGTTGGTCGCGGTTTTGGCCGATCTGTTGGTGAAAGGCGACCAACGCATCGGCGCCCTGCACCACCCGCGTCTGCTCCGCCACCGGAAAACCCCAGGCTTTGAGCTGCTGCAGCATGTCCATGTGGGACGCAAAAGCCGGGCCGCCTTGATCGGCTGGCGTGACGTCGCCCAGGCCGTAAGCGAAGAAGCTCAAGGGGCGCTGCGCGGCGATGCCCGAGTCGAGTTGGCGCACCGCGCCGGCGGCGGCGTTTCGCGGGTTCACAAAGGTTTTTTCACCTTTGGCGCCGGCAGCAATCTTGGCGCGCTGTTTTTCGTTGAGCGCGTCGAAATCGTCGCGCCGCATGTACACCTCGCCGCGCACCTCGAGCACCGGTGGCGCATCGGCTGGCAAACGCAGTGGGATCTGGCCAATGGTGCGAATGTTGTTGGTGACGTCTTCACCCGTCTCGCCGTCACCCCGCGTGGCCGCCTGTACCAGCACACCGCCCTCATACCGCAGGCTCATGGCCAGGCCATCAAATTTCAGCTCCGCCACGTACTCCACGGGCGCACCGGCCTCATCCAGCTCCAGCAGCTTGCGGATGCGGTTGTCGAAATTCACCGCACCACTGGGTTCGGTATCGGTCTCGGTATTGATCGACAGCATGGGCACCACATGGCGCACCGGGGTGAATCCTTCCAACACGCCCCCGCCCACACGCTGGGTGGGCGAATCGGGCGAGCGCAAATCAGGGTGCTCGGCCTCCAGCGCCTGTAACTCGCGAAACAGCTTGTCGTATTCCGCATCCGGAATCTCGGGATCGTCCAGCGTGTAGTAGCGGTGGGCGTGGTGGTGCAGTTGGGCGCGCAGCTCGGCGGCACGATCAGACGGCGAAGGAGCAGAAGCAAAAAGGTCGGAGGTGCTCATAAGAAAAACACAAAAAGCAGGCCCGAGATGCCGCCTATGCCAGGATGCCGCGGGTCCGGCTTTGCCGGCCCGCCAGCATCGCCCCCCGGGAAGGGGGTGACGCGCTGCAAGCGCGGCGCGGGGGTTAGCTAAACAATCGCCGCGCTTGTGGCGACCCGGCCGACAGGTCGCGGCTGTCCAGCGCGTCGTAAAGGCTTTCCAGATCGGATCCGATCACATCCATGGTGTCGGTCGACAGCGGCTGACCGGCATCGTCGGTGATCACGCCTTCCATCGACTCGGCCAGCGCCATCGCCGCCTCGCGCATGCGCACAAACGGCTGTTCGCTGCGAGGCACGTGCGTCACCTCCAGCGACAGCGCCACTTCGCGCAAAGCGCTCTTTTCCGGGTCTTCAGCCATGGCTGCGTGAGCGTCAAAACTCAAACTCAGAATCGGCGCCTGGCCGCGTTCCGATCCGGGCAACACCATGCGCCCTGGCAGCGCGCCGGGCACGAAACCCACGCGGGCCGCGTGCTGCGCCACGTAGCCTGGGCTCCAGGCCGAACGACGCGCGCGCAGCGTGAACCCGAGCTGGGCATCGTGGCCACTGGCAAAGGCATCGAGCTCGCGGGCACGGGCCACTTCGGCACGCATGTCGGGAAAATTCGTGGCTGCACCAATGGCGTCGGCAAACATCTGGGCCTTTGCCACGAACTCGGAGAACTCGATATCGTTCAAGGCGCCTGCGCGGTTGGCCAGTTGCACGCCGGCTTGCAGCAAGTGGTAACGCTGCCCCAGGCGGGGCGCCTCCCACTCACCGTTGAGGTCACTCAGACCTTCCACGGCAAATGGCTTGCTGCCGACACGGCGGGTGGTCGGCAATGCCGCGACCACAGCATCGCCCGACACAGCGCCTTCGGGCTCGATGGAGGTGATGACGTCGATCAGCGCATCGAGCTTGGGCTTGCGCTCTGGCAACACATTCAACGAAGCTTTCAAGGGCGAAACGGGGTCGGCCAGCCTGTTGTCAGCCGTTGCGGGCGCAACAGGCTGCTTCGGCGCGGCGCGAGGCGCGGGCTGAGCGTCAACACCCGCTGCTGCGTCCCCATCGATGGTGATGGCCTGATTGTTTGCACCGGGTGACGACAAGTCAGCCATGGGCTCGCCCAGCACAGGTTCGATACGCTCTGGCGGTTGGGTGTCTGCGTCATCCACCCGAGCTGGATCAAACCCGCTGGACTGGCCCTCCGCTGCGTTTGTTGCCGCCGGATCTCGCACGGTGCGCGGCTCGTTTTGACGCGTCACCCAGGTGTTGTAGGCAATGACACCGGCCAACACGAGTCCGCCGATGATGGCCAGGCTTAACTGCAGAGTGCTCATGGGAGTTTCAGGATGTTGGGCGTGGCGGGTTTCAAAGTGCTTCCATCATGCCAGCAGCGGACTCCATGTCCACCGCCACGATGCGGGAAACGCCTTGTTCTTGCATGGTCACGCCAATCAGCTGCTTGGCCATTTCCATCGCAATTTTGTTGTGGCTGATGAAGAGGAACTGCGTGCCTTGCTGGCTCATGCTGGTCACCAGCTTGGCGTAGCGCTCGGTGTTGGCATCGTCCAGCGGCGCATCAACCTCATCGAGCAAACAGAAAGGCGCTGGGTTCAGCTGGAAGATGGCAAACACCAATGCGATGGCGGTCAGCGCCTTCTCGCCACCTGACAGCAGGTGAATGGTCTGGTTTTTCTTGCCGGGCGGCTGTGCGAGCACCTGCACGCCCGCGTCCAGAATTTCCTCACCGGTCATCACCAACTTGGCATTGCCCCCGCCAAACAGCTCGGGGAACATGCGCCCGAAGTGGCCATTGACGGTCTCAAAGGTGCTGCCCAGCAATTCGCGGGTCTCGTTGTCGATCTTCTTGATCGCGTCTTCCAGCGTGGTCATGGCTTCGACCAGATCGGCGGTTTGCGCATCGAGGAAGGTCTTGCGCTCACGCGCGGCAGTGAGTTCGTCCAGCGCAGCGAGGTTGACCGCCCCCAGCGACTGGATCTCGCGATGGAAGCGGTCGATTTCACCCTGCAACCCGGTCAGGCGCACGTTGCCTTCGGTGATGCTTTGCGCCACGGCCGCCAGATCGGCGCCGGCTTCTTCGAGCTGCTGGCTGTACTGCTCCACACCCAGGCGCGCAGCCTGTTCTTTCAACTGGAAGTCGGTGATGCGCTGGCGCAGCGGGTCGAGCTCGCGCTCAAGCTGGAGGCGCCGCTCATCGCTGGCGCGCAGCTTGGCGGTCAGGTCATCGTATTCACTGCGCAATGCGCCCAGGCTTTGCTCCCGCTCCAGCTTCATGGCCAGGGCGTTTTGCAAACCGGCCTGGGCGGCCGCGTCGTTCAAGCGGGCCAGTTCGTCGCTGGCACGCTGCTGCTCATCGAGCAACGATTTTTCTTGCGAAGCGGCGGTTTCAATCGAACGCTGCAATTCAGCCTGGCGCGCCTGCAGACTGCGCAAGGCGAATGTGGCCTCCTGCGAGGTGCGCTCCAAGGAACGCTGCTGCTCGCGGGCCTGGTTCAGAGCGCGCTCGGCTTCGATCACCTTGTCGTCCAGCTGGGCGTGTCGTTCCTGGCTCTCCGCCAGTTGCATGTCCAGCTCTTCAAACCGCGCTTCAGCGGTCACGCGGCGCTCTTGCAGGTCTTCCAGCTGCGCATTCACCTCGGCCAGATCGGCCTCGATTTGCTGGCTGCGGGCGCGGGTCTGTTCCGCCAGCTGCGTCAGGCGAAGCGCTTCCACCTGCAATTCGTGGGCACGAGCGCGTGTCTCGGCACCTTCGCGCCGAGCGCTCACCAGGCGCTGAGAAGACTCGGTGTACGCGGCTTCAGCGCGGATCAGGCTGGCGCGCGCCTGCTCGGCGATCAGCACCTGAGCCTTGAGCTGTTTGTCGAGGTTTTCAATTTCTTGCGCGCGGGCCAACATGCCGGCCTGCTCGCTATCGGGGGCATAAAAGCTCACGCTGTGCGCCGATACCGCGTGACCGCTGGGCACAAAAATCACTTCCCCCGGCTGCAGCTGCTCACGCTTGGCCATGGCCTCTTCAAGATTGGGCGCCGTCAGGCAGCCCTGCAACCAGTCGGCCATCAAGGCCGTCTGACCCGCGTCGTTGAGCCTGCAGCCAATCGGCCAAAGGCTTCAGGCCAGAGGCACTGCGCCCTGTTGATGTGCCCGCAGCGGGCGAATGGTAGAAGGCGAGTTTGGCAGGCGGCGCATCGTTGCCGAAAGCGCGCACCATCTCCAGGCGAGAGACTTCGAGCGCGCCCAATCGTTCGCGCAAAGCGGCTTCCAGCGCGTTTTCCCAACCCGTTTCCACATGGATGCGGCTCCAAAGCCCTTGCAATCCGTCAAGCCCGTGTTTGGTCAGCCATGGGGCCAGCTTGCCATCGGTTTTGACCTTCTCCTGCAAAGCCTTCAAGGCCTCCAGACGGGCGGACAAATCCGACTGTTTCGATGATTCGGCGTTCACCGCCTGCTGTGCTTCGCGGCGGCGCTCATCGAGCTCGGGGACGCTGTCTTGCAGCTCGGCCAACAGCGCCTCGGCCACTTCAGCCGTTTCCTGCGCCGCCACCAAAGCGGTCTGAGCGCTGGTCACACGCTCTTCATCGGGCGCGGCCAAGGCGTTGCGGTCGGTGCTCAGGCGCTCATGGCGCTGGTTGAGCTGACGGCTTTGCTCTTCGATGTTGCGCTGATCTGAAGCCAGCACCTGGATCTGCTGCTGCACCTGGCCCACGCTGTTGCGCTGCTCGTTGGCCGTGGTTTGCGCCTTGCGCAGCGCTTCTTCAAGCGCGGGCAAGGCATTGCCCTGCTCTTCGCCCTGCGCGGCCAGAATCACCGACTGTTCCTCGGCGGCCATCATGGATTCTGCAATCTGCTCGATCTCCACCGCCGCGTCCTGGCTGCGCGTGCTCCACGAGCCGATCTGGTCTTTCAGTTGCACCAAGCGCTGCTCGACGCGGGTGCGGCCCTCGACCACGAAGCGGATCTCGGCTTCCAGCTTGCCCACTTCGGCGCTGGCCTCGTACAGCTTGCCCTGCGCCTGATTGACCTGATCACCCGCGGCGTAGTGCGCCTGGCGAATGGTCTCCAGTTCGGACTCCACACGGCGCAGATCGGCCGTGCGCGATTCGAGGTCCGTCAGGGCCTGGGCGGCGTTTTGCTTGATCTGGGCCTGATCGGTATCGGCCTCGGAGCGCTTCAGAAACCAGAGCTGGTGCTGCTTCAGCGTGGCGCCTTGCTGCAGCTCGTTGTAGCGCGCAGCAACTTCAGCCTGCTTTTCCAGTTTTTCCAGATTGGCGTTG
Source organism: uncultured beta proteobacterium (assembly GCA_963698635.1). Taxonomy (GTDB): domain Bacteria; phylum Pseudomonadota; class Gammaproteobacteria; order Burkholderiales; family Burkholderiaceae_C; genus Hydrogenophaga. The sequence continues at coordinate 128,889 of CAVORS010000010.1, read as the reverse complement.
AGCTCGCGCAAGATGTCTTCAACCCGCGTCAGGTTTTCGCGCGTATCGGAAAGACGGTTGGCGGTCTCGCGGCGGCGCTCCTTGTACTTGGAAACGCCTGCAGCTTCCTCCAAGAACAGGCGCAACTCTTCGGGCTTGCTCTCGATGATGCGGCTGATGGTGCCCTGGCCGATGATGGCGTAGGCGCGCGGGCCCAGGCCGGTGCCGAGAAACACGTCTTGCACATCCCGGCGACGCACCGGCTGGTTGTTGATGTAGTAGCTGCTGTTGCCGTCGCGCGTGAGCACGCGCTTGACCGCGATTTCCAGGAACTGGCCCCACTGGCCACCGGCGCGGTGATCGCTGTTGTCAAAAACGAGCTCCACGCTGGAGCGACTGGCCGGCTTTCGGTGGTTGGTGCCGTTGAAAATCACGTCCTGCATGGACTCGCCACGCAACTCGGACGCCTTCGACTCCCCCAGCACCCAGCGCACGGCGTCCATGATGTTGGACTTGCCGCAGCCGTTGGGTCCGACCACGCCCACCAACTGACCCGGCAACATGAAGTTGGTGGGTTCGGCGAAGGACTTGAAGCCGGAGAGCTTGATCGAATTGAGGCGCACGAAAAGTTTGAAGCTAACTTGTTGATTTAATTGGGAAACCCACCCGTCGCCTGCCCAGCAAGCAAGCGAACATGATACCTTGAGTGCATGGCAGCCTCCTTGACAATGGAGCGACTTGGCGCCCTCCCGCGGCCATCCAGCGCCAACGACATGCTCCAGGACTTCGCCCTGCAAGCGCAAAGCGTTCGCGCACGCGCACTTTGCCGCCATCCGTCAACCGCCCGAGGAGCTACCCACGGCGACCAGAGCACAAGGCAACCGGTATTTATTCACGGTTGGTACCGCTCGGATTGCTCCAGCCGCCGCTGATCCAGACCGAGCAGACAAGGGTTTTTGCACCTTGGCTACCATGAGGACCAGCCTGCTGGCCAGACGCGCGCGCATCGGGGTGATGGCACCAACTGCCCCATCCTCAAGCACCATCTTCATTTCTACCCGCCCATCGCTCATGAATCCCAACGTCACCACCTCCATTGACCCGGCCCTCGCGGCGCTGTCCTTTGCGTTCGCGGTCATTGGCTCCTTCATTGCCCTGAATGCCGCCTCGCGCATCCGCAGTGCCGATGGTCGGCTGCAAACGGGCAACATCGTGGTGGCCGGTATCGCTCTGGGGGGCATCGGCGTGTGGACCATGCACTTCATCGGCATGCTCGCCCTGGACATGGACGCGGGCAGCAGCTACGCGGCCATCGAGACCGCTGTCTCCCTCATCGCGGCCATCGCCGCAACCTCACTCACGCTGGCATACGCAGCCAAAGCGCCGGAAAAGCTTGGCCGCCTGCTGGTCGCTGGCGTGATGCTGGGCATGAGCGTGGTGGTGATGCACTACCTCGGCATGTACGGCCTGAAGATCATCGGGTACGTACAGTGGAACCAGGCGTTGGTGGCGCTGTCCATCGTGATCGCCGTGGTCGCCGCCACGGCTGCCCTTTGGCTCGCCTTCAACAGCGCTTCGGTGGGCAAGCGCATGGCCGCTGCGGTGATCATGGGTGTGGCGGTCTGTGCCATGCACTACACCGGCATGCTGGCCGCCGAATTCATCTGCACCACGGAAAACCGCAATGCCATTCCGCAAGGGTTTGCCTACATTCCCGCTTTCGAGCTGCCTTCACTGGTGATCGTGGTGGCAACGACGATGGGCCTGATCCTGTCGTTCCAGCAGTGGATGCAGTCCGTCAGCGCCAAGCCCATCGCGCCCAAGCTGTCCCGCAATTGAACCCTTGCGCGCTGCAAACCCGGCCTTCGGGCCGGACCTCCCAGATCAGGTGACCTTGAGCGCAAACCTGCGGGCCGAGCCTACGATAATGACGGGATGAACCCTCACCTGTCTTCGTTGCAGCCCTATCCCTTTGAGCGTTTGCGCCACCTGTTTGCTGGCGTCACACCCCATCCGGCCTACCCGCCCATCAGTCTGGGCATCGGTGAGCCCAAGCACGCCACGCCCGAATTCCTCAAGCAGGCGCTCGCCGCCGATCTCGACACCGGACTGGCTGCCTACCCCGCAACCGGCGGCAAGCCCGAGATGCGCGAAGCCTGCGCGGCCTGGTTGCAACGCCGCTATGGTGTGACTTTGAACCCGGTCACCCAGGTTCTGCCTGTGAATGGCTCGCGCGAAGCCCTTTTTTCCTTTGCCCAAACGGTGCTGGACCCCACCCGCGAGGGTGCCACTGTGGTGTTTCCCAACCCCTTCTACCAAATCTATGAGGGGGCGGCGCTGCTGGGCGGCGCGAAGCCGCACTATGTCAACAGCGACCCGGCCCGCAATTTCGCGCCGGATTGGGACAGCGTGCCCGAAGCCGTGTGGGCCAGTACCCAGTTGCTGTTCGTCTGCTCACCCGGCAACCCCACCGGTGCGGTGATGCCGATGGCGGAATGGCAAAAGCTGTTCGAACTCAGTGACCGCCACGGTTTTGTCATTGCATCGGACGAGTGCTACAGCGAGATCTATTTCCGAGACGAACCGCCGCTGGGCGGGCTGGAAGCGGCGGTGAAGCTGGGTCGCAGCGATTTCAAGAACCTCGTGGCGTTCACCAGCCTGTCCAAACGCAGCAACGTGCCAGGTCTGCGCAGTGGCTTTGTGGCCGGCGACGCGGCCTGGATCAAGCCTTTCCTGCTCTACCGCACCTATCACGGCGGCGCCATGAGTCCGGCCGTTCAGACCGCCAGCATCGCGGCCTGGAACGACGAAGCCCACGTGATCGAGAACCGGCGCCTGTACCGCGAGAAATTCGCCCAGGTGACGCCACTGCTGGCGGAAGTCATGAACGTCGCACTGCCTGACGCGTCCTTCTACCTCTGGGCAGGCGTGCCCGAGCGATTTGCGACCAACGGGCAGGGACTGACTGCCGATGAAGCCTTCGCGCGCGAATTGCTGACTCAATACAATGTGACGGTTCTTCCCGGAAGCTACCTGGCCCGGGAAACCCAAGGCTTCAACCCCGGCACCGGGCGCGTGCGCATGGCGCTGGTGGCGGAAACCACCGAATGCCTGGAAGCAGCCGAGCGCATTGCCCGCTTTTGCAAAGCCTGATTCAGGCCCCATCCCTTTCTCCAACCGCAAGACACTTATCAAGATGACCCAACAATTGCAAACGCTGATCGACACCGCCTGGGACAACCGCGCCGAACTCTCCCCGGCCTCCGCTCCCAAAGAAGTCATGGACGCCGTGGAGCACGTCATTGCCGAGCTCAACATCGGCAAGCTGCGCGTCGCCACCCGCGAATCCGTGGGCCAATGGACGGTGCACCAGTGGATCAAGAAAGCCGTCTTGCTGTCGTTCCGCCTCAAGGACAACGTGGTCATGAAAAGCGGCGACCTCGCGTTTTTCGACAAGGTGCAGACCAAATTCGCCAACCTGTCCGAAGCCGAGATGAAGGCCACGGGTGTGCGCGTGGTACCACCCGCTGTGGCCCGCCGCGGCAGCTTCATCGCCAAGGGCGCGATCCTGATGCCCAGCTATGTGAACATCGGCGCTTACGTGGATGAGGGCACCATGGTCGACACTTGGGCCACCGTCGGCTCCTGCGCCCAGATCGGCAAGAACGTGCATCTCTCGGGCGGCGTGGGCATTGGTGGCGTGCTGGAGCCGCTGCAGGCAGGTCCGACCATCATTGAAGACAACTGCTTCATCGGCGCGCGCTCAGAGGTGGTCGAAGGCGTGGTTGTCGAAGAGAACTCTGTCATCTCCATGGGCGTCTACATCGGCCAGAGCACCCCCATCTACGACCGCGAAACCGACACCGTGAGCTACGGCCGCGTGCCCGCCGGCTCGGTGGTCATCAGCGGCAGCCTGCCCAAGCCTGGCGGCAAGTACAGCACCTATGCCGCCATCATCATGAAAAAGGTGGACGCGCAAACCCGCTCAAAGACCAGCCTGAACGATTTGTTGCGGGATTGATTTTGCCCCCCCCGTCGCTGCACTCCGCCCCTCACGGGGCAGCACTGGCAGACTGGCAGAGCCGGCTCTGCGGTGCCCCGGGTGTGCGACCCCTCGTTGATCAAAGTTTTTTAAGAGGTTCAGCATGGCCAGTGGAACGATGGAGCGCATCTTGCGCTTGATGGCAGATAAAAAAGCGTCTGACGTGTATTTGTCGGCCCATGCACCGGCCATGATCAAGATCAACGGCCAGACGCTGCCGGTCAACAGCCAGATGCTGCCCCCTGAAGCGCCGCTGAACCTGATCTCGGAAATTGTGGCAGCACAACGCATCGAGGAGTTGCAGGAAACCGGTGAGCTCAACATGGCGGTGGCGCTGGAGGGCGTAGGCAACTTCCGCTTGAGCGCCATGCGCCAGCGGGGCAGCTATGCGGCCGTCCTGCGCTTCGTACCCGGCGATGTGCCTTCGCTGGAGTCGCTCAACGTGTCCCCCATCCTGAGCGACCTGGTGATGGAGAAGCGTGGCCTCATTTTGATGGTGGGCGCCACCGGCGCGGGCAAATCAACCACGCTGGCTTCCATGCTGGACCTGCGCAATGAAAAAGCCAGCGGCCATATTCTGACCATTGAGGATCCGATCGAGTACGTGTTCCGCAACAAGAAATCGGTGGTCAACCAGCGCGAAGTGGGGCCCGACACGGTGTCGCTGCAGGTGGGCTTGAAGAACGCCCTGCGCCAGGCGCCTGATGTGATCATGATCGGCGAGATTCGCGACCGTGAAACCATGTCGGCAGCCATTGCCTACGCCCAGTCGGGACACCTCTGTATGGCCACGCTGCACGCCAACAACAGCTACCAGGCCCTCAACCGCATTCTGAGTTTTTACCCGGTCGAAGTCAGGTCCACCATGCTGGGTGACCTCGCGGCGGCGTTGCGCGCGGTCGTGTCCCAGCGCTTGCTGCGCACCCACACGGGCGGACGCGTGCCCACCATGGAAGTGCTGCTCAACACCGCCTTGATCAAAGACCTGATCCAGAAAAGCGACTTCTCCGGTATTCGCGAAGCCATGGAGAAGTCCACAGCAGTGGGCTCACAAAGTTTTGAGCAGGATCTGGCGCGCCTGGTGCGCGACGGCATCGTCTCGCGCAACGAAGCCTTGCTCCACGCAGACTCGCCCAACAACCTGCTCTGGCGCCTGCAAAACGACTTTTATGGCACCGCCGCGCACACCGAATCGGCCCCAGCCGAAGAGGAACATGACGAAGCGCCCACCTTCACCGAATTCACCCTCGATATCAAAAACTGATGACCTCAGCCACGCTGCGCCTGACCGAAGAACTGATCGCCCGCCCATCCGTCACACCGCTGGACGAAGGCTGTCAGTTGCTCATGAGCGAGCGGCTTGCGGCGCTGGGGTTCGTGTGCGAAACGCTGGAAAGTGGCCCTGCTGACGCGCGCGTGACCAATCTCTGGGCCCGCCTGGGTCAGGGGAAACAACCCACGCTGGTCTTCGCAGGCCATACCGATGTGGTGCCCACAGGCCCCGTCGAGTCCTGGACCAGCGACCCCTTCGTGCCCAGCCACCGCGATGGCAAGCTGTTCGGCCGTGGCGCCAGCGACATGAAAGCTTCGCTGGCGGCCATGGTCGTGGCCTGCGAAGAATTTGTGGCTGCCAACCCCCAGCCCGCCATCGACATCGCGTTTCTCATCACCAGCGACGAAGAAGGGCCGGCCACCGATGGAACCGTGGTCGTTTGCCGCGAAATCACACAACGCAACGAGCGACTCGACTGGTGCATCGTGGGCGAGCCCACCTCGGTCGAGCGCACCGGCGACATGATCAAAAATGGCAGGCGCGGCTCCATGAGCGGCAAACTCACAGTGAAAGGCATTCAAGGCCACATCGCCTATCCCGCACCTGGCCAGAAACCCCATCCACATGGCCGCGCCCGCCCTGGCCGCGCTGGCCGCCGAAGTCTGGGACCAGGGCAACGCCTACTTCCCGCCGACGAGCTGGCAAATCAGCAACATCCACGGCGGCACCGGCGCGAGCAACGTGATCCCCGGCACCGTGGTGATCGATTTCAATTTCCGCTTTTGCACCGAATCCACACCGGAATCGCTGCAACAACGCGTCGCGGCCATCTTGCAAGCCAACGGCCTGAGCGCGCAGGCCGATTACGACCTCAGCTGGAACACCAGCGGCCTGCCCTTCCTCACCCCGCCCGGCACCCTGGTCGACGCCGTGCGTGCCGCCATTCAGAGCGAGGCCGGCATCGAGACCCAACTGTCCACGACGGGCGGTACCAGCGACGGGCGCTTCATCGCCCAGATCTGCCCCCAGGTGATCGAGCTGGGCCCGCCCAACGCCACCATCCACAAGATCGACGAGTTCGTGGCCCTGGCCGACATCGAACCGCTGAAAAACATCTACCGCCGCGTGCTGGAAAACCTGTCTCAACAACAGGCCAGCGCGAACGGCTGAACCATGAACCTTCAAGAACTTTTCGCCCAGGCCACTGAGCGCCTGGCGGCAGCGCCATTGGCCTATGGCCACGGCACCACCAACGCCCACGACGAAGCCGCCTGGCTGGTGCTGTGGCAACTCGGCCTTCCGCTCGACAGCGACATGGAGGCGCTGGCGGGACAAGCCATCACGCCCGAACAGGCCAGCGCCGTCAACGACCTGATCACCCGCCGCATCGAAACCCGCCAACCCGCCGCCTACCTGACCCGCGAGGCCTGGTTGCAGGGCGTGCCGTTTTACGTGGACGAGCGCGCCATCGTGCCCCGCAGCTTCATCGCCGAACTGATCGCCGATGGCGATTTTGACGACTGGCTGAGCGACCACACGCAACAGGTGCTCGACCTGTGCACCGGCAACGGCAGCCTGGCCGTTTTGAGCGCCATGGCCTGGCCCGATGTGCAGGTGACCGGCGCCGACCTGTCCCCCGACGCACTGGCTGTGGCCCGCATCAACGTCGACAAACACGACCTGCAAGACCGCATTTCGCTGATCGAATCGGATGGCCTGAGCAACTGCCCAGGCCCCTACGACCTCATCATCTGCAATCCGCCCTACGTCAACGCCACCAGCATGGGCAAGCTGCCCGCCGAATACCGGGCCGAGCCCGAAATGGCGCTGGCCGGCGGCACCGACGGCATGGACTTCATTCGAAACCTGCTGCGCGACGCGCCCAGCCGGATGTCGCCCGACGGCGTACTCGTGCTCGAAATCGGCAACGAACGCCCGTTCTTCGAAGCCGCCTTTCCCCATCTGGAAGCCGTGTGGCTTTCCACCAGCGCAGGCGACGACCAGGTGTTGTTGCTGACCGCCGAATCCCTTTTGGTGCAATCCGCGCCGATGCACCTCCCCATGATCACCGTTAAAAACATCGTTCTCCGTCGAGGCGCCAAGGTGCTGCTCGACAAAGCCTCCGTCACCCTGAACCCTGGCGAAAAAATCGGTCTGGTGGGCCGCAACGGCGCCGGCAAATCCAGCCTGTTCCGCCTGCTCGACCGCACCCTGCACGAAGACGGTGGCGATTTTTACGTGCCCGCCTCAATGGCGCATGGCGCAGGTGGCCCAGGACATGCCCGAGACCGACATGCCCGCCACGCAATACGTGGTCGAAGGCGATGTGACCCTGCTGGCGGCGCAGAAGGAAGTCGAGGCCGCCGAGGCCAGCGACGACGGCGAACGCATGGGCAATGCCTACATGGCGCTGCACGATGCTGGCGCCCACGACGCACCCGCCCGCGCCCAAGCCCTGATTCTCGGCCTGGGGTTCCGCATGGACGAGCTGGAGCGCCCGGTCGACAGCTTCTCCGGCGGCTGGCGCATGCGCCTGCAACTCGCCCGCGCGCTGATGTGCCCCAGCGAACTGCTGCTGCTCGACGAACCCACCAACCACCTGGACCTGGACGCCCTCGTCTGGCTCGAAGCCTGGCTGCAGCGCTACCAGGGCACCATGCTGGTCATCAGCCACGACCGGGAATTCCTCGACGCCGTGACCGACGTGACCGTGCACATCGAGCGCGCCCAGTTGACCCGCTACGGCGGCAACTACAGCAAGTTCGAAGACATGCGCGCCGAGCAAATGGCGCTGCAGGCCACCGCCTTTTCCAAGCAGCAGGAAAAGATGGCCCACCTGCAAAAGTTCATCGACCGCTTCAAGGCCAAGGCCAGCAAGGCCAAGCAGGCGCAGAGCCGGGTCAAGGCGCTGGAGCGCATGGAAAAGATCGGCCCGGTGCTTGGCCGAGGCCGATTTCACCTTCGAATTCTCCGAGCCGCAAAACCTGCCCAACCCGATGCTGGCCATGCAGGACGTGGATTTCGGCTACCCCCCCGCCGAACCCGGCGGCGAGCCCATCACCATCGTGCGCGGCGTCAGCCGCTCGGTGCTGGCCGGGCAACGCATCGGCATTCTGGGCGCCAACGGCCAGGGCAAATCGACGGTGGTGAAAACCATCGCCCGCGATCTGGACGCGCTGGCCGGTGAGGTGACCGAAGGCAAGGGCCTGAACATCGGCTACTTCGCCCAGCAAGAACTGGACGTGTTGCGCCCCACCGACACGCCGCTGGAGCACATGATCCGGCTGGTCAAGGACTGCACCGCCCAGGGCCGCCTGCAAGGCCAGTCCACCCGCGAACAAGATCTGCGCAGCTTCCTCGGCAGTTTCAACTTCACCGGCGATCAGGTGAAACAGGCCGTGGGCAGCATGAGCGGCGGCGAAAAGGCCCGCCTGGTGCTGTGCATGATCGTCTGGCAGCGCCCCAACCTGCTGCTGCTCGACGAGCCCACCAACCACCTGGACCTCGCCACCCGCGAAGCCCTGTCGATGGCGCTCAACGAGTTCGAAGGCACCGTCATGCTGGTCAGCCACGACCGCGCCCTGCTGCGCGCCGTGTGCGACGAGTTCTGGCTGGTCTCGCGCGGCGGCATCGCCCCGTTCGACGGCGACCTGGACGACTACCAGCGCTACCTGCTGGAAGTGGCCAAAGAATCGCGCGAAGCGCAAAAGCGCGAGCAGCGCGACCAAACCAAAGCCCCCGAGCCCGTGGCGGCACCCGTAGCCGAAACCGCTCCTCCCAGCCCCAACCGAACCCCTGAACAGCGCAAGCAAGATGCCCACAAGCGCCACCAATTGAACGAACAGCTCAAACCGCTGAAGAAATCGCTCGATCAGACGGACAAGAAACTGCTGGCCTTGAACGAAGAAAAGGCCGCACTGGAAGCCAGCTTGCTGGAAGAAACAGCGCCGGCCAAACTGGCCGAAGCCGGGCGCCAGTTGAAGGCTTTGGGCGAGAGCATCGAGGCGCTGGAAGCCCAGTGGCTGGAACTGACCGAGCAAATTGAAGTGGCCAGCGCCGAATGAATGAACGGGCATGCCGGGCCGCTGCCCGGCGCCCGTGCATTCGACCACACCGGGGTGATAACCTGCACAGGCTGCGCGAATCAGGCGCCCTGAAGACCAGCGCATCGCAGCAATCCGGCTACATTCGGCGCAGCGGGCTCGCGGCCCAACCAGTTGTGTCACCCAAGCATTCTGAAAGGATCTCCACCATGTCCATCATCATCACCCTGGTCATCGGCCTCATCGCCGGCTTCGTCGCCCGCGCCATCAAACCCGGCGACGACAACATGGGCATCATCATGACCGCCGCTGCTCGGCGTGGCCGGCTCGTTCATCGCCAGCTATGGCGGCGCAGCGCTGGGTCTGTACGCACCCGGTGCCCCCGCCGGCTTCATCGGCTCGGTGGTCGGCGCGGTCATTTTGTTGTTCGTGGTCGGGTTCATCAAGAAGCGCCAGGGCTGATCGCCCCGCTGTCACTCGCAACGCGCAAACGTTGCGCAGACAAAGCCCGGCTGGTCACTACGCCGGGCTTTTTTACGTTTGGCCGATGTGGCATCCTGCGATTGCGAACCTGATCGAATACTTTGCACTTGCAGCGCACGAGAACATCTCACGAACTCAGCCGGATCCGTTATATCGACTCAAGCATCCAGTATTTCCAGTCGCTCTCATGAATACGAACACGCTTTTCAAGTTTGCTTTGCCATGCGCTCCATGAAAGCTGTTGAGCTTGAGTGAACATCAACTGCATCGAGCGTTAGCTCGGAGATCCTGCCAATGGCGATCCAGCGTCAACCGAATAGCACTGTCGACGCCGTCCAAGAATGCCGATATCTGGCCCAGTTGGGGTGTCAGCTTCCTGACAAGGCGCAGACTTGGCAGCTTCTGCCGGAGTGACGCAGAGGGTCGCTGTGCGGCTATGGCGGTCGTTCGTCCGACTGCGATGTACGCCGCCTCGTAGTGATATTCATGAGTGCCAGTCGTGTGGAATTGCAGACTTCTCTGCCTTCAGCAAATCGCGTCGATAGACTTCTTACGAAGCCAGGCAACTGGTACAGCAACTTCCGGAGCCATGGCTGTCTCGCAGCTACTACACAGCGTCCTGATGCGCACGCACTCTTGACGTCGAGCGCATCTAATGTGCGTCTGAGGACCTCAGGAGATACGCATCGATTCACCGCGTCAACTGAGCTCGAAGGCTGTCGCATAGTTCGAGCTAACGCTACGATGCAGAGTCAATACCCCACCTTCAGCTTTGGCGCTGAGGACGCCGAATCAAGGTTCATTGGGCAATCTTAGCCTCGTTTGCTCCGCAATTCTCCGAGCGAGTGGGCGCAGCTTACACGGAGCTGGTACGAGCAAGCAAGCTGGGGCCTAGCCCAACGACTCTAGCGCAGTGCTCAGCTCAATCACTGCGCTTCACGCAGATATCTGACGCCAAAGCCGCCAAATACCGCGCAGCCCCCCAGCCCAGCAGCAGCCCCGGTAGCCCAACAAGCCGTCAGCAAATAACCCCCAGTCGGCGCTTCCCAATCCAGCATTTCGCCCGCGATGAACAGGCCCGGCGCGGTTTCGCGCCATCAGTTGATCGTCAAGCCCCTCGAAAGCCACCCCACCCGCGCTGCTGATGGCCTCGTCGATCGGCCGCGTGCGCAGCAAGGTCAGCGGCAAGGCTTTGATGAAGCCCGCCAGGCGAACGGGGTCGTGCAGGGTTTCTTTGTCCAGCAGCTCATTGAGCAGCCCCATCTTCACGCCGTCGAGGCCCAGGCGGCTCTTGAGGTGGGCTGAGAGGCTGCGCGCGCCGCGCGGGTGCGCCGTCTGGGCGGCGACGAACTCGGCGCTGCGGTCGGGCAGCAAATCCAGATACAGCGTGGCCTGGCCTTCGCGGTTGATCGCTTCGCGCAACTGGCTGGAAGCGGCGTACACCAGGTTGCCTTCAATGCCCTGATTCGGTCACCACGAATTCACCGCGCCGCTGGAAAGGCTCGCCCTGCCCGCCGTCAAACGTCAGGCTCACCGACTTCAACGGGCTGCCGGCGAAGCGCTCCTTGAAAAAGCCGCTCCAGCCTTCAGCCGTGCCGTGCACGCCCGAGCCCGCCACCTCGAAGCCGCAGTTGCTGGGCTGCCAGTCAACCGTGGGCAGCCCAGCGCCTTTCAGCGCTGGCAGCATCGCGCCATCGGAACCCAGCCGCGCCCAGCTCGCGCCGCCCAGGGCCAACACCGTGGCTTTGGCGCGCACCTTCACCGCGCCCGACGGCGCGTCGAACAGCAGCGTCTGGCCGTCTTCCGCATCCCAACCCTGCCAGCGGTGCCGCATGTGGAACGTCACGGGCACGCCATCGCCTTCCGGGTGGCGCAGCCGGTGCAACCAGGCGCGCAGCAGCGGCGCGGCCTTCATGTCGGTGGGGAACACGCGCTGCGAGCTGCCCACGAAGGTTTCGATGCCCAGGCCGGCCACCCAGTCGCGCACCTGCTGCGGGCCAAACGCGTCGAGCAGTGGGCGCAGCGTGTCGCAACGCTGGCCGTAGCGGCTTTGGAACGCGGGCAGCGGCTCGGCGTGGGTGAGGTTCATGCCGCCTTTGCCGGCGAGCAAGAACTTGCGGCCGACCGAAGGCATGGCGTCGAACAGGTGCACCGCATGGCCCTGCGCGCTCAACACTTCGGCCGCCATCAGCCCTGCGGGCCCGCCGCCGATCACGGCGACTTCAATATCCAGGTTCATCGGGTCGGTGCCCATCACGGCCTTGTTCATGAAAAAGAAACTTCGCGCCATTGTCCCAGCGCATTGATGAAAGCCAGGCGCACGGTGCTGCCCGGCTGGGCATGGGCCACGGCCTGCCCGTACTGGCGAATCTGGGCCAGATACCCGGGGTCCAGCTCGGGGTGCTCATGGCTCTTGAAGTCGATCACCCACCACTGGCCTGAGCGGGATTGCACGAGTCTGTCCAGCCGCAACCCCATCCCCTGCCACACCATTTCCACCTCGTTGTCCCCATGGCTCAGCTGCGCTGCGTCCCAGGCCCATGCGCCCTCCCCGCTGACCACGCGCTGCGCCATGGCCAGGGCTTCTTCGGCCTCAACGGCGCTCAGGCCAAACTCGCGCGCCACCGCCTGGGCATGCAAAGCGGTCCAAGCGAAATCCGGTGTTGAAGGATGCCATTGCAGCAGGCGGTGCATGGCCAGACCCAGCCGCGTGCGCAGATCGTTTTCAGCGGGCATCGGTTCTGCCACCAAGGTGCGATCGTCCACTGCTGCTTTGGGCGTCAGCCGCGGCAACGCCGGCAAGACAAAACGGGCATGGCCCTCGGTGGCCAGCGAAGCCGCCTCGGCGGGCACCATGGCCGCTTGGCCCAGGGGCAGCAGGCGCTCCCACCAGCTGGCGCGATCGCCGCGCCGGTGCGGCTCAAAACTCGAGAACGCCAGGCGTTTTTCGGCCCGTGTGAGCGCCACATAGAGCGCGTTGATTTCTTCCAGCGCGCGGGCCTTTTGCTCAGCGAGCAGCAAGCCCGCCGTGCACACCGAAGGGTTCTTTTCGCGCTCCAGAAACACAAAGCGGAGCGGCGCAGGCGCCTCGCCCGGCCAATCGATCAACACACCCATGGTCTCGGCCGCAGGGGAGCCGCTGTCGGTGTCGAGCAGCAACACGGTATCGGCTTCCAGACCTTTGGCGCCGTGCACGGTCAGCAGCCGCACAGCGTCCGATTTCTGCACCATGGTGGCCGTGGCACCGGCCGACTTGAGCGCGCGAACGAACCGGTAGGCGCTCAAAAACCGGCCACCATCTTGCGCCAGCGATTGTGTGAGCACATCGCGCAAAGCCGCGATCACGCTGGCGCGTTGCGCTGGGCGGGCGATCTGCGCGAACCGCGCCAACACGTCGGCATCTTCATAAATCGCCGACAAGGCATCGTGCGGCGGCATGGCGTTGACCCATTGCCGGTAGCGCGCCAAGCGCGCTGCCGTTTCCACGAACCGCTGCGACACCCCATCGCTTCCAACAGCCATGGCTTGCAAGCTATCCCACCAAGTGGGCTCGGGCGCCGCGCGATCATTGGCCTTTCGGATGGCCTGCACCTGTTCGGCCAGCGCCACCAGATCGTCATCGCGCCATTGAAAAATTGGCGATTTCAAAGCCCGCGCCAGGCTCAGGTTGTGTTGCGGCGAAACCAGCGCATCGAGCAACGCGATCACATCTTGCACAGGGCCCATCTCGTTGAGCGCAAGCTTTTCGGGCTGTTCGCTGGGAACGCCCAACGCTTGCAATGCCTCGTGCATCAGGCCCAGACGCGAACGCTTGCGAGAAAGCACCATGATCTCGCCCGCCTCGGCATGGCCTTCGCTGATTTGGGTGGCCACCCAGCGCGCCGCCTGCTGCGCTTCCCGGGCCGCGAAGCCTTCTTCCTCAGGCGCCAGGCGCGGCACGATCAAGGTATCGCGCCATTCCGCGATACCGTCTTGACCGTCATCTTTCGAATCGGCATCGCGCGCAATGGCGGGCAGCGCCCACACCGATCCTTCAGCTTGGCTCGCGGTGGTGTGATCCCGAAAATCCGCGTATTCGCCTGCCAACAAGGCCTGCTGCATCACCGCGTTCAGCGTTTGCACCACCGCCGGGGCACAACGCCGGGTGTGATCGCAACACAGCAGCGCGCCGCTCAGGCCCTGCACCACAAACGCCTGCGCCGCCTTGAACACCTGCGGTTCGGCACGGCGAAAGCGGTAGATCGACTGCTTGGGGTCGCCCACCAGAAACACGCTCGGCGCCTCGCCCGGTCCAGCGCCCGCGTAGGCCGACAACCAGCCATACAGCGCCTGCCATTGCAGCGGGTTGGTGTCTTGAAACTCATCGATCAACAGTTGGCTCACCCGCGCGTCCATGCGCTGCTGCATCCAGCCCGAGAGCTCGGCATCGGCCAGCAAACGCTGGGCCGCGCTTTCCAGGTCGTTCATGTCCACCCAGCCGCGCTCGCGCTTGAGATCGGCATACACCTTGAGCAGCACCCGCGTGAGGCGCGCGAGGCGCTGGTGGTGCACCCAGGCCTGGTGCTGGTTGCTGGCCAGACACAGGCGCTGCAACTCGGCTTCGGCGGCCTGGGCCACTTCATATTTCGCGAGGTTTTTGCTCAGGCGGTCTTCTGCGGCCACAAAAAACGCCTTGCGCAACATCGCCAGGCGCTGCGCCATCTGGCCCGGCTCGTCGGGCAAGGCAAACGCGTCCACCACTTCATTGGCAGCCTTTTGCGGCGTCTTCAGCGACTCACCGCCCAAAGCCTTGGCCCAGGCCAGCCAGCGCTCGCGAACCGCCTCACCCAACAAAGCTTGTTCGGGCTGGCTGAACGGCGCCAACTCGGGCCACAGCTCGGCGAAAGGCTTCACCGATGTGTCGACCGCGCCCGCGGTATCCGCCATCGCAAACTCCACGCGCTTCTTCGAGCGCGTTGTCCAGCGACTTCAGCGTCTGATGCCGCCCATGGGCGGCCACGCTGTCAAAAAAGTCTTGCCGCTCTTGCGGCGCATCGGCCAGCGCGCGGTACAGGCGCGGCCAGACCAAGGCGGTGGCCCGCTCATCGTCTTCGAGCAGCTCATAGGCGAGCGGCAAACGCAGTTCTTGCAACACCGCCAGTGGTGCGCCGCGCAGCAGGGCCGCGAACCAGCTGTGGAAGGTGCGCACCTGAACGCTGCGCCCCATGGCGCTCACGCGGGCGTTCAAGCCCCGCAGCGCACTCAGGCGGGCAGTCGCCTGCTCGGTGCCCAACCCCCAGGCTTGCAAGCGCTGCAACAACTCGGCATCGGGCAGGGTTTCGCAAGCGCGCAGCTCGGCTTGCAGCCGCCCGCGCATCTCGCCTGCGGCTTTTTTGGTGAAGGTGATGGCGAGAATGTCTTGCGCCGGCGTGCCGTCGAGCAGCGCGCGCACGATACGCGCCACCAGCATCCAGGTCTTGCCAGCGCCCGCGCAAGCCTCCACCGCCACCGAACGCGCGGGGTCGCAGGCCACGGCATAAAAAGCCGCGCTGCTGGCAGTTTGGCCATTGATTTGGTAGGCGGCCTGGCTCATTGGGCGCTCCAGTCGTCGCGGCGGCACAGGCCGCGCGCGGCGCAAAACTCGCAGGCCTTGCCTTCGCCCAGTGCGGGCATGGCGTGACCCGCGGCCACCCGTTCCATGTCACTCTCCAGCCCTCGCAACAACGCCTCGCGGGCCAGCAAGACCTCGGGTTGCTCGACCAGCAGCGTGGCCGCACTTCGGCCCGAGCCGCGTTTGTCGGTGATGCTCAAGTAGGCGGCGCGCAGGTTTTCTTCGGGCAGCAAAGCGGCGTAAAAGGCCAGCTGCGTGTCTTCCAGTGGGTTTTTGACCCGCTCCAGCGTGCGCTCGCGGCTTTCGGTTTTGTAATCAATCACCACCGCCAGGCGCCCTTCCGGGCTGGGCTGGGCATCGATCCGGTCGAGCTTGCCCATCAAACGCCAGCGGCCAGCGGATGCGTTGCGCTCAACCTCTGCCGCTTCAAAGCCAGGCCCTGCACGGCCGGGCGCGGCCTCAAACTCGGTCAGCCAATCGAGGTAGCCCTCGCGCATGGCTGGCCATACCGCCTGGTAAGGCAAGAATCCCGCCTGCCCGTCGCCACCTGCCAAGCCCATGCTTTCGGCCTCGGTCTGCGCCCAGCGCTCCAGCGCTGCCGTGTCGGCCGCTCGGCCCGGGCGTTCGGCGCCACGCTCTTCATGGAACCCGCGCAGCACGGCGTGCAACCAGTTGCCCATGTCGCGCTGGTCGGGTTCGCCTTCCAGCTCGTCGGCATCTTGCAAGCGCAGCTGGCGCAGCGCGAAAAACCGGTACGGGCAATCGCGCAGATCCTGGTAGGCGCTGGCCGACAAGCGTTCGGGCAGCAAGCTGGCCGCGCTGGGGGTCGGCCGCTCAGGCAACAGGGATTCAAGCAACGTTTCCGATCGGGAATCAGGGGCTGCTTGGGCACCGGCGGCCTGCAGGGCCTGCACCCAGGCGTTGGCCGCCGTGGCCTCGCCTCGGTCCTGGGAGCGCCAGAGAATGTCAAGGTGGGGATTGTTCAGCAGGGCTTGCCAGGCCTGGGCGGCAGACAGGCTCAGCGCTTCGCGGTCGGGCAACCCCAGGGCTTGGCGCTGCGATACCGTCCACGGGGCCGGCGGTTCGGGGTGCGTGGGCAAGCTGCGCTCATCGCAACCAGGCACCACAGTGGCGGCAAATGCACGTCCCACCTGCTGTGCCATCGGCAGGATCACGACCGGTGCATCGGTCACCGAAGGCGCCGTGAAGCTCGCCCCTTCCAAAACCTCTACAACCCACGCGGTGAAGGCCGCCAACGACCAGCGTCGCGCCGAAGGGCTTTGCTGAACCTCTTCTGCATCCAGGCCCACCGCCGCCAGCTCGGCGCCGCCACCCGGGTGCAGGTGCAAGCTCGCCACCAGTTGTTGCCCAGCGGCATCCTGCGCCATGGCTTCCCACCAGCCGCTGGCCGCCAGTGCCTCACCAAGCCCTTGCAGCCAGGCCGCCAGCGCACGCGGCGCCTGCAAGCCCGTCAGCAACGCCCGCCATTCGGAGGGAACGGCACTCGCCACCTCGGGGTGGGCCAGCGCCGCCCGCCAGTGGGCAACGCCATGGCGCCGTGCCAGCGACTCCAGCGCCTGGGCCACCTCGGCCGACCAGGCGGGCGCAAGCTTCAGAGCATCGAGCACATCGTCCATGCTGGCGCGGGCATCGGCGGCGCGCAGCAGGGCCATCACCTGCGCGGCGGCAAAGGTGGTGGACAGCTTCCAGCCGGTCTCGTCGCGCAAGGGCACGCCCGCGCTGTGCAGCATGGCACTCACCCGCCGGGTCAGCAAACGGTCGTTGGCCAGCAAGGCCACCGGCGTTCGGCCGGCCGCCACATGGCGCACCACACAGGCTGCGGCGCGTTGGGCTTCGTCTTCGGCATCTGCGCAGGGGTGCATTTGCGCGCCACCTCCCAGCAACGTGGTGCATTCCGCCTTGCGGGCTGTCGTGCACCGGCCAGGTTTGCGACCGCCGTTCGCCCCAGTGGCGGGCAAGGGCACTGGCAAGGGGATCTTGCTGAAAGCCCTGAAGCACCACCAGCGCATCAGCCGCCACACCCGGTGCCGCCAACGGGCCCCACAGCACATCGGTGGCGTAGGTCGAATTGCTGGCCCAAGTGATCGCCAGCGTGGCGATCAAACCCTCCCAGGCCGGGCTTTGCAGCCCGGGCGCCAGGTCTTCGAGCCGGGCCTGGCCCCAGGCCATGCGCGCCTCGGGTGGGCAAGCGGCGGCAATGGGCGCCAAAGACCGCGTGGCATCCACCAGCCGGGTGGCCAACGCCGAGCGCAAGGCCGCATCGGCCCGCCCTTTGGCCACACGGTCCACGAACGCGGCGGCCACCAGGCTGTCACGGGCCACGTCACCACTCCAGTCCATGGCGCCAGGGGCGAACGGCATCAGGTTCGCGGCCCAATTGCGGCTCGATTCGAAGCGGGGCGCAAAACCGTTGGGGTAGGCCTTGGCCCAGGCCGCCTTGGCCGTGACCATCAGTTGGGCATAAGGCACCAGCACCACCGCCCGTGCAGGGGAGATGCCCCTGTCATGCAGCCACTCGCTGAGCTGCCTCAGCAACCGCGCCCACGCAGCATCTGCCGGGTGTTGCCCCTCGGGCGATAAGGGATTGGGCGGCTTGGCAGGGGGTTGGGGCATCAAAGGTGGGGTTTCTGTCACAATGTCGAGGCAGCGAAGGCTTGGTGCTCCCGAACACAGAGAACCCGAACCGGCGCAACACTTTAACTCCCCCGCTAACGATTCTTGAGGATGGACCATGGCCAGCGACCTGATCAAACACGTTTCTGATGCAACTTTCCAGGCCGACGTGCTTGAAGCCAAAGCCCCGACCCTGGTGGACTTCTGGGCCGAGTGGTGCGGCCCTTGCAAAATGATTGCCCCTATCCTGGACGAGATTGCCAGCAGCTACGACGGCAAACTCAATATCGCCAAGGTGAATGTGGACGACAACCGCGACGTGCCAGCAAAATACGGCATCCGCGGCATTCCCGACCCTGATCATGTTCAAAGACGGACAGCTGGCAGCCACCAAAGTGGGCGCCATGAGCAAGGCCCAATTGACCGCATTCATCGACCAGCAACTCGCCTGAGTCACCCGGACTTTCCGGTCAATCAGTGTGCAATGCGCTGATTGACCTGGGAAAGCCACTTTTTTTCCTGTCATAATTCAGGCGGTTGCTGGCCAGACACAGCCCAGCCTCCTCCCAACGGCGCACCGCCCACCTTCTGGGCCGAAGCGCACCCTCCCCCGATTTCCTGCAACGACTCCCCATCGGAGCGAATTCCATGCACCTTAACGAACTCAAGGCACTGCACGTGTCTGAAGTCCTCAAGCAAGCCGAAGCCCTTGAGATTGAAAACACGGGACGCATGCGCAAACAAGAACTCATGTTTGCCATCATCAAAAAGCGCGCCAAGGGCGGCGAACTGGTGAATGCCGACGGCGTGCTCGAAGTCCTGCCCGACGGTTTTGGCTTCCTGCGCAACATGGACACGAGCTTCACCGCGTCCACCGATGACATCTACATTTCCCCCAGCCAGATTCGACGCTTCAATCTGCACACGGGCGACATGATCGAAGGCGAGGTGCGCATTCCCAAAGATGGCGAGCGCTACTTCGCACTGAACAAACTCGACAAGATCAACGGCTTGCCCCCCGAGGACAACAAGCACAAGATCATGTTCGAAAACCTGACGCCCCTGTTCCCCAAAGAACAGATGCGCCTGGAACGCGACATCAAGACCGATGAGAACATCACCGGTCGCGTGATCGACATCATCGCGCCCATCGGCCGCGGTCAACGCGCCCTGATCGTCGCCCCGCCCAAGAGCGGCAAGACGGTCATGATGCAGCACATCTGCCACGCCATCGCATCCAACCACCCCGAGGTGGAACTGATCGTTTTGCTGGTTGACGAGCGCCCTGAAGAAGTGACTGAAATGCAGCGCACGGTCAAGGGCGACGTGATCGCATCCACCTTTGACGAACCGGCCGCCCGCCACGTGCACGTGGCCGAAATGGTGATCGAGCGCGCCAAGCGCCTGGTCGAGCTGGGCAAAGACGTGGTGATCATGCTCGACTCCATTACCCGCCTGGCCCGCGCCTACAACAACGTCTTGCCCTCCTCCGGCAAGGTGCTGAGCGGCGGCGTCGACTCCAACGCACTGCAACGGCCCAAGCGCTTCTTTGGCGCCGCGCGCAAAATCGAAGAAGGCGGCTCGCTGACCATCATCGCCACCGCCCTGGTCGACACCGGCAGCCGCATGGACGAGGTGATCTTTGAAGAATTCAAGGGCACCGGCAACTGCGAAATTCACCTCGACCGCCGCCTCTACGAGAAGCGCGTGTTCCCCTCCATCCAGCTCAACCGCAGCGGCACCCGCCGCGAAGAGCTGCTGCTGGCACCGGAAATCCTGCAAAAGACCCGTATCCTGCGCCAGTTCATGTACAACATGGATGAAATCGAGTCCATGGAAATGGTCTTGAAGAGCATGAAGGCCACCAAGAACAATTCCGAGTTCTTCGACATGATGCGCCGCGGAGGCTGATCTCCCCGCGCCGCCCTTTTCGGCGTCACGCC
The DNA here is from genome assembly GCA_963698635.1 of uncultured beta proteobacterium. GTDB lineage: Bacteria > Pseudomonadota > Gammaproteobacteria > Burkholderiales > Burkholderiaceae_C > Hydrogenophaga. The sequence continues at coordinate 108,902 of CAVORS010000010.1, read as the reverse complement.
CAACAGGCGACACCTGCGGCCCGGCCAAGCCGGCTCCGCAGCGTTCTGGGCTGATTCCATTCACCGGCGCTCAAAAGCCCACAGATGGAAACGCTGCAGCCCCAACTGTGGGCGGCTCGGGTTGCCTTTGGCCAAACAACCCAACACCTGACCCATTTGCGCGCCGAGACAGCGACCTACAGATCGTTGGCTTGCGTTGCGACCCAATCCACAAAGGCCGCGACGGGTGAGCGATCGCGATCACTGAGGCGCAGGCTCACGAAATGCAGTGGTTGCTTGATGGCTTGGATGCGGTGAGATTTCAGCGTCACCAGGTCGCCGCGCTCCAGCTCACGGGCCGCCAGCCGGGTGCTCTCCAGCGCGACCCCCAGCCCGTCGGTGGCAGCAGCGACGGCCATGGCTGCGCGGTCAAACGAGAGGCGAGGACGCGATGGCATCGCAATTCCATTGCCTTCCAGCCAATCCGCCCAACGCACGGGACTGAGCTGCGACTCAATCAGCACCAGGCGCCCGATCGCCTCCTCTGCGCCTTCGCCTGGCGTGAGCAGCTGTGGCGACACGAGAGGCGCCACACTTTCATCGCCCAGAGAAAACACGTCCAGCCCAGGCTTGTGGCGCGGCGCACCGTAAGACAGCGCCACATCCACCTCGCGCATCACGATCAGATCCACAGGTTCGGCACCCGTGGTCAGGCGGATATTGATGGTCGGGTGCTGCGCGAGGAAGGCGGGCAGACGCGGACCGAGCCATTTGAGCGCCAAGCTGGGCGCGCAATGCACTGCCAGAACCTCATCGTGTGTGGGCAACTGCACCTCTGCGCAAGTGGCTTCCAGGGCATCAAACAGGCGACCCAGGCTTTCGAACAGGCGCAGGCCCTCTGACGTAGGTTGCACCTGCCGATGGCTGCGCACGAACAGTGCGCGTCCAAAATGTTGCTCCAGATCGCGAATCTGATGGCTGATGGCCGACGCTGTGAGGTGCAGCTCTTGCGCAGCCAGCGCAAAACTTTGCAATCGGGCCGCGGCCTCGAAGGTGCGCAGGCGTGCCAGGGGCGGTAAATTTCTCATGCGAATGACGCTCAGATGAATTGAGATCATGTTTTCATGAGCATTCATCGTTTGTCAACACCGGTTCGGTGGGCCAACATGGCCGAACCATCTGACCCGAGGAGGCACCATGTCCGCCGTGCTTGAAAAACTGCCAGTGCTGAGCCAGAAAGAATACCGCCACGACCCATTGAGAGACCCCAAGGTGTCGGTCTATCAGCCCGATCAGCCTGGCTTGCTCTTCCCAGGCATTCCCGATTTCGATACCGCGGCACAGCAGCGCCAGTACCTCAAGGAGCGATTGGCGGGTGCTTGCCGGGCCTTTGCCCGTCAAGGTTTCGACTACGGCTTTGCTGGTCACCTCACCATTCGCGACCCTGAGCACCCTCACCTGTACTGGACCAATCCGATGGCGGTGCATTTTTCGCAGGTGAACGTGTCGAACCTCATTCTGGTGGACCACCAGGGACAGGTGGTGGAAGGCCACCACGCGGTCAACCGCGCGGGCTTCGTGCTGCATGCCGCCGTGCATGAAGCGCACCCCGATATCTTGGCCATGTGCCACGCCCACACGGTGTACGGCACCGCGTTTGCTTCCCTGGGCCAGCCGCTGCTGCCCATTTCACAGGATGCAGCGGCTTTTTACGAAGACCATGTGGTGATCGGCGACGAAGCAGGCCAGGTGGCGGTGGAGGTCAAGGCCGGCCTGAAGGTGGCCGACTGGTTCAAGGGTGTGAAAGCAGCCATCCACCAGAACCATGGCCTGTTCACCGCCAGCCGCCACAGCATCGAAGCGGCGGCTTTCTGGTTCATTGCGCTGGAGCGCTGCTGTCAGCAGCAGCTGGCGGTGATGGCCACCGGACAGACACCGCGCCAAGTGCCTGCTGACCGTGCGCGCTACAGCCGCGAGCACGTAGGCAGCGAATACATCGGCTGGCTGCATTTCCAGACCATCTGGAACGATCTGGTTCGCAGCGAACCGGATCTGTTTGACTGAGGCTGCAAGCCACCAATCCCTGACACCCTGCCTCCCCCATGGAACCAAGCCAAGGGCCTTGTTCACAACGCGGGTGCTTTCGCACTATAATCAGCGGCTATTCGTAATCGCGACAAGTACAGTGGAATGGTTCCGCTGCGGCTGCCGCAACTGACCTCAAGGAATCGTCATGAAAGACGGCATTCACCCCAACTACCGCGAAATCTGCTTCCAGGACATGTCCAACGGCTTCAAGTTCGTGACCCGTTCTTGCGCCAGCACCAAAGAAATGATCACCATGGAAGACGGCCGTGAGTTGCCGCTCTTCAAGCTCGACACCACCTCCGAGTCGCACCCTTTCTACACCGGCACGCAGAAAAGCGTGGACAACATGGGTGGTCGCGTGGAGCGCTTCCGCAACCGCTATGCCAAGGGCGGCGCTGCCAAGTAAGCATTCAGCGTTCGGCTCACGCAGCCGGAACCTGTGCACAAAAAGCAGTCGGTTTTCCGGCTGCTTTTTTTTTGATTGATCCGTCACCCAGGCTCAGAACGCAAAACCCCTGCCCTGTATATTCCCAGCAGTGAGTTCCACCAACCCCGCCATCGTCTCCCAGTCGGCCGTTCGCCGATTGCCGCGGCTCGCCCTTTTTCTGTTTTGCCTGGCCTATGTGCTGCCGGGCTTCATTGGGCGCGAACCCTGGAAAAGTGCTGACGTTTCCGCGCTGGGGGTGATGCTGGAAATGGCGTCTGGCGCCAGCTCGTGGTGGGTGCCGCAGGTGCTCGGGCAAGCGGCGGATGTGGGCGGCTCCTTGCCCTACTGGCTGGGCGCATCTTTCATACGCCTGCTCCCGTTTTTGCCGGCCGACTATGCCGTGCGGGTGGCCTTTGCCATGCTGCTGGGCCTGACGCTGGTGTGCGCCTGGTACGCGGTCTACCAGTTGGCCAGACAGTCGGCAGCACAGCCTGTGGCTTTTGCGTTCGGCGGTGAGGCCAGCCCCAAAGACTACGCCAGGGCTGTGGCCGATGCGGGTCTGCTGGCTTTGATCGCCTGCCTGGGACTGGCCCAGATGTCCCACGAGACCACGCCTGATCTGGCGCGCCTTTGCGCCAGCAGCGCACTCATGCTGGCCGGCGCGCGGATGGCCCACGCCGATGACCCGCATCCATGGCTGAGTTTGCTGCTCTGGTGGGCAGCAACAGCAGGGCTGGCCATGAGCGGTGCCCCGTGGATCGCCATGGCTTCTGGCACCGGCCTGTTGCTGATTCTGACCATTACCCGCGCACGATCTGGCGCAGGCAACCCCGACACGCTGGCCTGGGCCGCCTTGGGCGTTGCGGTCATCGTGGGCGCCGTGGCAATGTTCGAATCTTTGCCCGCACCTGAGATTGGCCTGCCTCTGGAGTTTGAGGCCCTGCAGCGCTGGGGGCGCCTGGTCGTCTGGTTCACCTGGCCAGCCTGGCCGCTCGCGATCTGGACCCTGTGGGGCTGGCGGCGCCAGTTGCTAAGCCCTCATGTGGCCATTCCGCTGTGGATTGCGCTGGTCAGCGTGGTCAACAGCGCCGTGAATGCCGATTTCGACCGCGCCTTGCTGTTGGCGCTCCCTGCCCTGGCCGCGCTGGCTGCCTTTGCGCTGCCCACCTTGCGCCGCAGCGTCTCGGCTTTGATCGACTGGTTCACGCTGATTTTTTTCACCCTGTGCGCGCTGAGCATCTGGGTGGTGTGGTTTTCGATGCAGACAGGCGTTCCCGCCAAACCTGCAGAAAACGTGGCCCGCCTGGCTCCAGGTTTCTCCCCCGAGTTCTCGTGGTGGCTCTTTCTGGTGGGTGCCCTTGCCACACTGGCATGGCTGTGGCTGGTGAAGTGGCGCGTGGGTCGCAACCGCCAGGCCATCTGGAAGAGCCTGGTGCTGCCTGCGGCGGGCGCCACGCTCTGCTGGGTCCTGCTCATGTCGCTGTGGCTGCCCTTGCTCGACTTCGCCCGAAGCTACGGGCCGCTGTCGCGTGCGATTGCGCGGGTGGTCCCGGCCAACGATTGCGTCTTGATCGATGGACTGACCCAGGCCCAAATTGCTGCCCTGCAGTACCACGGTCAGCTGCGCTTGCGTCGGCTGGGCAACGCAGGCGATATGGGCCAATGCGGCGCACTGGTGATGGACCCGAGCCTGCAAGAAACCCTGGACGAAAGGGTTGACCTCACGCACTGGGCTTACAGAGCCAGTGCCAGCCGCCTGAGCGACCGCAAAGAACGTCTGCTGATTTACCTCCGGGTGGGAAAGTAAGGTTCAAGCCTTTGTCTTGGCTTCGCGCATGCGCACAGGCGGCAAGGCGATCACAAAAGTTGAACCTTTGCCCACTTCGCTGTGCACATCGATTTGCCCACCATGGCGCTGGGCCACATGCTTGACGATGGCCAGGCCCAGACCGGTGCCGCCCGTCTCCCTGGAACGGCTGCGGTCCACACGGTAGAAGCGCTCTGTCAGTCGCGGCAGGTGTTCAGCGGCGATACCCGGACCTGAATCGGTCACATAAAACTCGCCCCAACCGTCTTCGCGCAGCCGCCAACCGGCCTCGATACGCAGCCCACCTGGCGTGTAGCGCACCGCATTGCTCAACAGGTTCGACATGGCGCTGAGCAACTCTGTCTTGGCACAAGAGACCGACAGGCCTGGCATGGCTTTGACCACGATCTCATGCGGCGGCTTGGAGATCGCTGCGGACAATCCCGTGGCTTCCTGCACCACGTGGCTGAGCAACTCATCGGCGCTGGCCCAGTCACCTTGCCCTGGTACCGGGCTGCCCTCGAGACGCGACAGCGTCAACAAGTCGCTCACCAGCGTCTGCATGCGCTGGGCCTGCTGGCTCATCAGTGCCAGATAGCGCTCCCGCTCCTCGCCGTCGAGTTCGATACTTTGCATGGTTTCGACAAAGCCGCTGAGCACCGTCAAAGGGGTTCGAATTTCGTGCGAGACGTTGGCCACGAAATCGCGTCGCATGGCTTCGGCCAGTTGCACCGCCGTGACATCGCGCGAAATCATGAGCTTGCGCTTCTTCCCGTAGGGGTGCACCTGCAAAGAGATCTTGGAATGCTGCGTGGGGCGCGGACCCGGCCCATCGATCTCGATTTCATGGCCAAAGTTGCCTGCATCGAGATAGGCCATGAAGGCAGGCGAGCGCACCAGGTTGCGCACGTATTGCCCCACATCGCGCTCTGGCTCGAAGCCCAGATGGGTGGAAGCGGTCTGGTTGGACCATTCGATGCGCCCTGCCGAATCCAGCAGCACCACGCCGTTGGGCGACGCCTGAATGGCCGACAGGAAGTCTTCGAGGCGGGCGTCGGAGTTGGCGGCCTTCTTTTCCAACTTCTTGATCAGCTTGCGACCGCGGTCAATAACCTCGCCCCACACGCCAGAAACACCTGCTTTGCGCGAGGCATCGGCCTTGTTGAGCCATTCCAGCGCGCGCCGCGCTCTCAAGCCGTCAAAAATGCCCCACACCAGCGCCCCCAGCAGCGCACCAAAGAAGCTCCACATGGCGGCATCTTGCGTCCAGCCCCACACCGCTCCCAGCGCCACCAGGAACAGCAGCTCGAGCAAACGCCGGATCATGCAGTGGTTACAGGGGGTTTGCTTTGCGCGCCCTTGGCTGGCGCGCCGCTGAACTGAGCTGTCAGGCGATAGCCCGCGCCACGCACGGTCTCCACCATGGGGGCGGCCTCACCCAATGATTCCCTCAAACGCTTGACGTGTACGTCCACGGTACGCTCCTCGATAAAGACATGATCCCCCCAGATCTTGTCGAGCAGCGTACCACGGGTATGCACCCGTTCCGCGTGCTTCATGAGGTAGTGCAGCAGCTTGAATTCGGTCGGACCCAGCTTCAGTTCATTGCCATGAAAAGTGACCCTGTAAGTACCGGCATCGAGCGCCAGATCACCCACCTCAACCGAGTCATTCACGGTCTGAGGGGCGCGCCGACGCAGCACGGCGCGGATGCGCGCGAGCAGCTCCTGGGTGGAGAAGGGTTTGGTGATGTAGTCGTCGGCGCCAGCGTCAAGGCCCTGGACTTTGTCGGCTTCATCGCTGCGGGCCGTGAGCATCAAGATGGGAACGGTTTTCGTGCGTTCGTGTTGCCGCCAGGAGCGAGCCAGCGATGCGCCGCTCTCGCCAGGCAACATCCAGTCGAGCAAGATCACATCGGGCAACACCGCATCGACCTCACGACGGGCAGCAGCGCCCTCGAACACCACCGTGGGTGCAAAACCGTTGTGCCGCAGGTTGACCGCAATGAGCTCTGCAATCGCTGGCTCATCTTCAACCACCAGAACGCGGGGCAGCTTTTTCATCCGGGTACTTTCTCGAACTGTGTGGGAAAACCGCTCAACCGACCACCGACTCCACTTCGTCGAGCGAAGAGTGGCGCACGTCTTCGCCTTTCACCACAAAAATGATTTGCTCGGCGATGTTCTTGGCATGGTCCCCTACGCGCTCCAGCGACTTGGCCAAAAACAGCAGGTTGAGACTGGGCGAGATGGTTCGCGGATCTTCCATCATGTAGGTGATGAGTTTTCGAAGGAAACCGTCGTACTCGACGTCGATCTCGTCGTCTTGCTTGATGATGGCCAAGGCCATCGTGGTGTCCAGACGCGCAAACGAATCAAGCGTTTTGCGCAGCATTCCGGCGGCGAGATCGGCCGCCAACCGCAATTCTGACACTGGCAAGGAGCGCGGCGAACCGCTCTCGATGATGGACTTCACCATGCGCGCGATGCGGGCCACTTCGTCGCCGGCGCGCTCGAGGTTTTGTGTGGTGCGCGAAATGGCCATGAGGAAACGCAGATCGCGCGCCGTGGGCTGGCGACGGCCGATGGTGGAAATGATCGCGTGGTCGATGTTCACCTCCATCTGGTTGATGCGCTGCTCGGCCTCGAGCACCTGCTCGGCCGTTTCTTCGCTCATGTGAATCAACGCATAGACCGCCTGGTGCAATTGCGACTCCACCAGACCGCCCATCTCCAGCACCTGCGTGGATATGGAATTCAGTTCGGCATCGAACTGGCTTGAAATGTGTTTATCACCCATGTAACTCTCCAATGTATCGGTTCAGACGGCAGGTCAATCGATCAGCCGAAGCGACCTGTGATGTAGTCTTCGGTCGCTGTTTTGCTGGGCTTGAAGAAGATCTGCTCGGTGGACCCAAACTCCACCAGCTCGCCCAGGTACATGTAGGCTGTGTAGTCGCTGCAACGGGCTGCCTGCTGCATGTTGTGGGTCACGATAGCGATGGTGTAGTCCTTTTTCAACTCATGCACCAGCTCTTCGACCTTGCCGGTCGAGATCGGGTCGAGGGCCGAGGTGGGCTCGTCGAGCAACAACACCGAAGGCTTGACCGCCACACTGCGGGCGATGCACAAACGCTGCTGCTGACCGCCTGAAAGCGACAGGCCACTTTGGTTGAGCTTGTCTTTCACCTCGCCCCACAAAGCGGCCTTGGTCAGCGCCCACTCCACCCGGTCGTCCATTTCGCTGCTGCTCAGGTTTTCGTAGAGTTTCACACCAAAAGCGATGTTGTCGTAGATCGACATGGGAAAGGGCGTGGGCTTTTGAAACACCATGCCAATGCGCGCGCGAAGCAGGTTGATGTCTTGCTTGGCGTCCAGGATGTTCTGGCCGTAGAAGCTGATCTCGCCCTCCGCACGCTGACCGGGGTACAGGCTGTACATGCGGTTGAGCGTGCGCAGCAAGGTGGATTTTCCGCAGCCCGACGGGCCAATGAAGGCCGTGACCTTGCGTTCCTCGATATCGAGGTTCACGTCTTTCAGACCCTGAAACTTGCCGTAGAAAAAGTTCAGGTTGCGCAGTTCGAAGGGCGATGGGGTTTTGAGCCTGGGGCTGGATGGCCGTTGCGGTCATGGTGGTGTTCTTTCGGAATACGGTCGGAGGCGGATCGGGGACAGGTCAGGAAGGCTTCTTCTCGCGCAGGTATACGCGGGCGATCACGTTGAGCACCAGCACGGACAGCGTGACCAGCAGGGCGCCGGCCCAGGCCAGGCGGTTCCAGTTGTCATAGGGGCTCATGGCGAACTGGAAAATCACCACGGGCAGGTTGGCCATGGGCTTGCTCATGTCGGTGTTGAAAAACTGGTTGTTCAAGGCCGTGAACAGCAATGGGGCCGTTTCACCGCTGATGCGGGCCACGGCCAGCAGCAAACCGGTCATCACGCCGCTCTTGGCCGCCCGCAGCGTGACCAGGGTCGAAACCTTCCAGCGCGGCGCACCCAGGGCAAACGCGGCTTCGCGCAGGCTGCCCGGCACCAGCCGCAGCATGTTCTCAGTGGTGCGCACCACCACGGGCACGGCGATCAAGGAGAGCGCCAGCGAACCAGCCCATCCTGAGAAGCCGCCCATGGTGGCCACGGCGATGGCGTAAACGAACAGGCCAAGCACGATGGACGGGGCCGACAACATGATGTCGGTCACGAAGCGGGTCAGTTCGGCGGTTTTGCTCTCGTCGCCGTATTCGGCCAGATACACGCCGGCCAGGATGCCAATGGGGGTCGATACCAAGACCGAAAAGCCCACCATCATCAAACTGCCCACGATGGCGTTGGCCAGACCACCGCCTTCGGATCCGGGCGCTGGTGTGGACTGCGTGAACATGTTCCAGTCAAACGCGGCCATGCCCTTGCTGAACAAGACCACCAGGATCCAGAGCAAGGCCACCAGACCGATGGCCATGGAACCCATAGACAGGGAGAGCCCCACGGCGTTGCTCAGGCGGCGCTTGCGGTACAGCGCGGCATTGGTGGCCATATGGGGAGAGGTTGTGGTTGCTTGGTTCATTACAGCCCCTTGGCCTTTTCGGCGCGCAGCATCATCCACTTGGCCAGTGCCAACACGATGAAAGTGATCACGAACAACAGAAAGCCCAGCGCGAACAAGGCGTTGATGTGCATATCTGCCGCCTCGCCAAACTCGTTGGCGAGCGTGGAGGCGATCGAGGTGCCTGGCGAGAACAGCGATGTGGGCAGGCGGTTGGCGTTGCCGATCACAAAAGTCACCGCCATGGTTTCACCCAGCGCCCGACCCAGACCGAGCATGATGCCGCCGATCACACCTTTCTGCGTGTAGGGCAGCACCACCCGGCGCACCACCTCCCAGGTGGTGCAACCCAGGCCATAGGCCGACTCGCGAAGAATCGGTGGCACGATTTCGAACACATCGCGCATCACAGCGGCGATGAAGGGCAAGACCATGAAGGCCAGCACGATGCCCGCGGCCAGGATGCCGTAGCCATTGGTGCTGCCACCGAACAGGAAGCCAATCAAAGGCATGGATTCCATCAGTTCCTGCACCGGCACCTGGAAATAATCGGCAAACAGCGGCGCGAACACGAAAAGGCCGAACATGCCGTAGATGATGGAAGGCACAGCCGCCAGCAACTCCACCGCCGTGCCCAGGGGCCGGCGCAACCAGGTGGGGCAGTTCTCGGTCAGGAACAGGGCAATGCCGAAGGCCAGCGGTACCGCGATCAGCAGCGCGATGCCGGCGCTGGCCAGTGTGCCGACGATGGCAATGGCGGCGCCAAACTCTTCGTTGACGACGTCCCATTCGACGCGCCAGATGAAATTCAGACCAAATTTTTGAAACGCCGGCCAGGCGTTGATGAACAGCGAGACGATGATGCCCGTCAGGGCCACCAGCACCAGCAGCGAAAAGCCCTGGGTGATGCGGTGAAACAGCGCGTCTTGCAGCCGTTGCCGCTTGGCGATGCTCACCATGTTGGGGTTGCCCGTTTCAGTGGGCAAGGTCGGCGCAGTCATGGTGTTTCCCAGAATCATATGAACTCCCGTGCAAGCAAGCTGTTGGGCTTTACGACATGAAAGAAGCGCGATGCTTCTTGGCGCACTGGGCAGGGCACCCAGTGTGCCCTGCCCAGCCATGGCAGTGAAGCCCTTCGAAGAACGCTTACTTCGCAATCTGTGACCAGACCTTGGTGCGGATAGCATTGGTCAGGTCATCAGGCAAAGCCACGTAGTCCAGATCAGCGGCCATTTGCTTGCCGTTCTTGAATGCCCAGTCGAAAAACTTCAACACTTCAGCCGATTGGGCCTTGTCGGTGGGTTGCTTGTACATCAGGATGAACGAAGCGGTGCTGATGGGCCAGCTCTCCGCACCCTTGGCGTTCACCATCGAAATGCCCATGCCAGGCACGCTGAACCAGTCAGCGCCAGCGGCAGCGGATGCGAAGGTTTTGTCGTCTGGGCTCACGTACTTGCCATCAGCGTTTTGCAGCTGCATGAAGTTCATGTTGTTCTTCTTCACGTAGGCGTACTCGACGTAACCCACAGCGCCTTTGACACGGTTCACGTTGGCGGCCACGCCTTCGTTGCCCTTGCCACCGACAGAAGAAGCCGCAGGCCACTTGACCGCAGCGCCTTTGCCGACTTTGTCTGCCCAGTCTTTGCTGACCGAGGTCAGGTAGTCGGTGAAGTTGAAGGTCGTGCCCGAACCGTCGGCGCGGTGCACCACGGTGATGGATGCATCAGGCAGGTTCTTGCCAGGGTTCAGGGCCATCAGCTTGGCATCGTTCCACTTGGTGATATTGCCCAGAAAAATCTCGGCCAGCACAGGACCGGTCACGCGCAGTTCGCCGGGCTTGAAGCCTTCGAGGTTCAGCACCGGCACCGTGCCGCCGACGATGGCGGGGAACTGGACCATGCCATCTTTCTCAAGGTCTTCGGCTTTCACGGGCGCATCAGAGGCACCGAAAGCCACGGTCTTGGCGCGGATCTGCTTCAAACCACCGGAAGAACCGATGGACTGGTAGTTCATGGCGTTGCCGGTCGCAGCCTTGTAGGCCTCGCCCCACTTGCTGTAAACAGGGAATGGGAAAGAAGCGCCGGCGCCGGTGAAATCGGCGGCCAGGGCAGAACCCATGGCAAGGCTGGCCAGTGCGGCTGCAGCGACGGTCTTGAGAAGGGTGCGTTTGGAGTTCATCTTGGTCCTTGCGGTTGGTGATAAAGAATTCACAACCCGGACTCTAGGGATGCTGTGTGACAGCCATGTGACAAAACGATTTCGTCACAAAACCCGACCAACAACAACCCGACACCCCAGCCTCAGCCCCCCGTACCCGAGGGCTGGATGCCTTTCGCACTACAAGAATTGCGCCAGAGCCTCCACATCCTCGGCGAACATTTGCCCTTTTTCAGCCACCACCAGCTTGCCATCGGCGCCGGCAAGCAAGGTGATGGGGAGCCCTTTGGGCTTGGGATAGGCCTTGCGCCACTCGGGGCTGGCCCAGGCAGACGGAAAGCTGTAACCTTTTTTGGACAGGTAGGCGACAGCGTCTTGCGGCTTCTTGTCGATCGACAACGCCAGCATCTGAAGGCCCTTGGCCTGGTGCGCGCGCCAGAAAACCTCCATCGACGGACTTTGCAAGGCACAAAACGGGCAAGTGCTGGACCACCAATAGACCAGCAACGGCTTGCCACGGTTGCTGGCGGCGTCAAAGCTGGCCCCGTTCAACAAGGTGATGGGCGGTACCGTCAGCACTGTGCCCAGCGCAGGAAGCGGTGGCGCCTTGGCTTCGTCGGCCGCCGCTGAAACGGGTTGTGCTTCGCTGTGCCACCCATCAGCCCCATGGCGCAGGCCGCCAGACCCCAGGCCAGACCATCGCGCCGGGTCAAGCGGGCACCTTGGCGGGATGTCGCATCCACATCCAGAATCGGGGAGTGAACAGGCTGCATGGGAATGCTCCAAAATCAGAATATGCGCGAAGCATAAGCGTTTAATGATGAATTTCAATCCCCCTTGTGACCACTCGGATCTGCTCCAAATCGGGGCGCCCTGGGCAATGCGTCACAATTCAGGCCTCCCCCCCTCCTTTCGAACGAACTGAGCACCGGCTCCCAGTTGTCATCCACCCATGCAAAACGGAACCCTCCTGGCCGCGATCGACCTTGGATCCAACAGCTTTCGCCTTGAAATTGGACGGTTTCACGCTGGCCATATCGAGCGTGTCGAGTACCTGAAGGAAACCGTGCGCCAAGGCAGTGGCCTGGATGAAAACAAGGTACTCAGCCAGGCCGCCATGGAGCGCGGCTGGGACTGTCTGTCGCGCTTCGCCGAACGGCTGCAGGGCTTCACCAAGCAGCAGGTGCGCGCGGTCGCCACCCAGACCCTGCGCGAAGCCAAGAACCGCGATGAATTTTTGCGGCGCGCCCAGTCCCTGCTGGGCTTTGCCATCGAGGTGGTGCCGGGCCAGGAAGAGGCCCGCTTGATTTACCAAGGCGTGTCCCGGCTGCTGCCTCAGTCAGACGAGAAACGCCTGGTGGTGGACATCGGCGGACGCTCCACCGAAATGATCCTCGGCCTGGGCTACGAGCCCGCCGACTGGAGTCCTACCGCTTGGGCAGCGTGGCCTGGTCGACCCGCTACTTTCCGCGCGGCCAGTTCACCGCAGCAGCCTTCAAAACCGCCGAAATGGCGGCCAAAGCCGTGCTCGATGAAGCGCTGGATACCTTTCCCCCTTCGGAATGGACCATTGCCTACGGCTCCTCCGGCACGGTGGGCGCCGTGGCCGACGTCCTTGGCTGCCAACGGCTGGGCGTCGGGCGTGGTGACCCGCTCGGGCCTGGACTGGCTGGTCGACAAGCTGATTAAAGCCGGCAACGCGGACAACCTGCGGTTTGAGGGCCTCAAAGAAGACCGCAAGGCCGTCATCGGCGGCGGAGTCAGCGTATTGCGCGCCATCTTTGACCTGTTTGGCATCGAGCAGATGGTGCCAGCCCAAGGCGCGCTGCGGCAAGGGTGCCCTGTACGACCTGATCGCCCGCGAAACCGACGGTGGCGATGTCCGCGAGCGCACGGTGCAATGGCTGGCCGAGCGTTTCTCGATCGATGAAGCGCAGGCACAACGCGTGAGCGAAGTCAGCATGGCCTTGTTTGCCCAGGTGGCTGCGGGTGACAGCCCAAACGAACGCTACTCGCAAAAGCTGGCATGGGCCGCCCGCTTGCATGAAATCGGTACCCATATTTCTCACGACCGCTCTTACCACCACGGCGCCTACATTCTGGACAACGTCGACGCACGCGGCTTCTCCATTCCCGAGCTGCACCGCATGAGCCAGCTGGTCTTGGGTCAGCGAGGCAAGCTGCGCAAACTGGAGCAGTCGCTCAAGGACGAGTTGTTTGCCAAACAGCTGGTGAGTTTGCGGTTGGCCGTTTTGTTGTGCCATGCCCGCCAGTTGCCCGAACACCAGTCGATCAAAGTGAGCTTCAAGGGCAACGGCTTCAAAATCTCCACCAACCCCGGCTGGAGCCGTCGCTATCCCCAGTCGGCATGGTTGTTGGGTGAAGAGGTACAGGCTTGGCAAAAAACCGCCTGGAAGTTCACGGCCGATATCCGCTAGAGCCAGCCCAGGAGCATGACACCATGGCACTGATACTCGTCGCCGAAGACGACAACGGCACCCAGCGGTTGATCTCAACCGCACTGCGCAACAAGGGCCACGAGGTGCTGACTGCACCCGATGGACTGAGTGCCTGGCGATTGATCGAGATGCGTTCGCCCGAACTCATCGTCAGCGATGTCAACATGCCCGGCATGACTGGCTTCGCGCTGCTGCAACGGCTGCGCGACCACACCACTCTGGGGCTGACACCCTTCTTGCTGCTCACGTCGCTGCAAGAACGCGCAGACATGCGCCAGGGCATGCTGCTGGGCGCAGACGACTACCTCACAAAACCCTTGCGCCCGAAAGAGCTGATCGAAGCCGTCGACGCGCAACTCAACCGCCAGCGCATGCGCAGTGCCCTTCAAAGCGAAGACACCCGGCGCGCACTCACCCAGGCGCTGGAAGAACAGGCCTGGGACCTGCACGAACAATACGAAAACCGGCTCGCGCGCGAGCTCAGCGAACAGTGGCCGCAAGAGGGGCGCGATCCGGCGCCACCCACTATCCCGAACGCCACGGTGCTGTTTGCCGATATTCGCCACTACCGCGACTGGCTCGCAGCCCTCTCGCCGTCAGAAATGAGCATGGTGCTCAAGCGTTTTTACGAAAACAGTGGCGACACGGTGCACCTCTTCGGTGCCACGGCCATGCATTTTGTCGGCGAAGGCGTGGTCGCCGTGTATTCCGATGCCGACAACATGCTCACCGCCCCCCACGCCTTACGGGCGCTCAAAGCCGCCATGGGCCTGCGCAAATCGAGTGCGGCCATCGACGCATTCGTGCGCGACAACATGCCCGCCCGCCAGTTGCCAGCCTTCGAAGTGGGCATTGCGCTTAACAGCGGCCCGGTGGGCATGGCACAACTGGAAGGCTTTCTCGGCGGCTCCCGCCAACTCCTGCCCGTGGGACAGACCGTGGTCGACACCGTGGCCATGCAGCGCTTGGCGCCCCATGTGCCTGGCGCGCTGATGATGTCGGTCCCGCTGCTGCGCAGCATCACGGGCACGGTCAAAACCGTGGGCCGCTATTTCTTGCCAGTGGACCCCGCGAAAGCGCCCATGGAAGTGTGCGCGGTCCTGCCCATCACCCCCTGATCACCGACGCACCTCAACCGTTGAGCCGATCGTCCATGCCCCCTCGCCGTCGCTTCTCACTTGGCCCCACCGTGGTACTCGCCTTGGTGATCGCCGCGCTGGCGCCCGCCCTCATCGCCTCCTGGCTGCTCTCGGTCAACAGTTCGAAAGCCATCGAGACGCTGGCCGAGAACGCCATGAGCCAGGCCGCCTACCGCGTCGATGTGGGGGCCCTGGCCCACCTGGGCGAATCCCACACCGTGGTCAACGCCCTGCTGCCCCCATTTGATGCCACAGGTGCCGAAGGCGAAAGAACCCGGCGCTGGCTCACAGACAGCGAGCTTTCGAGTCCATGGCCTACGCGCTGACGCAGCAATCGGTCAACGTGCCCTACCTCTACATCGGTCGTGCCGACGGCGCTTTTCTCGGCGTGGAACGCGAAGAACAAGGCTTCATCGTGCGGCAGATCCGCCCCGGCGAAGCTGGGCGCACCCACCACCTCATCAGCCGCCCCGGTGACCGCAGCCATTTGCTCAAAACCGAAACCACGGTCTACGATCCCCGCAAACGCCCCTGGTACCAACTGGCCGCCACCACCGGAAAGCGCACCTTCACCGACGTCTACCGTTCGGCCGTCAAAGACCAGTTCGACCTGACCCTTGCCCAACCCATCTACGCCGAAGGCGGCAAAACCCTGCTCGGCGTGATGGCCGTCGACATGAGCCTGGCCCGACTGACCGAGCTCATCCGCAGCACCCGCATCAGCGACAACGCCGTGACGTACCTCGTGGACGGTCAGGGCCGCATGGTGGCCTCTTCCACCAAGGAAGAGCTCACCTTGAAGGTGAACGACAAGTTTCAACGCATCACCCCGATGCAAAGCGGCGATGCACTCGTGCGCGAATCGTTTGTGCGACTGAGTGCCCAATACAACAAGCAGGCCAGCCAGTCGGGCGGCTTGGTCAGGTTGCAGGGGCAGGAAAGCTGGCTCGATCGGCTGGACCTGGGCGAAAACAACCGCCTGATGGCCTTGCAACGCCCTTTTGGCGCCAAATACAACCTGGACTGGCAACTGATCGTGGTCGCGCCCGAACGCGACTTCACCGAACAGGTGATCACCGCCCGAAGATGGGCGCTGCTGGCCATCGCCACACTGATCGGCCTGAGCGCCTTGATGGCCTATGGCGTGGCGCGCGGCTTGTCGCGCCAGTTCCGCCAACTCAACGCAGCCGCCCTCGCCCTGGGCTCGGGTCAACGACCCGACGTGCAGCAGGCCGCCCCTTTCAAGGAGGTGCATACCCTGTCGCAAGTCATGCACGACAGCGCGGTCAAGCTGCAGCGCTCCAGCGCCGAGATCGAGCAAAAGAACCAAGCCCTGCGAGAAGCAGCCCAACTGCTCGAGCAACGCGTTGAACTGCGCACCGCCGAACTCGCGGCCTCTCGCGAAGAGGCACTGGCTGCGGTCAAAGCCAAGGCGGGGTTCCTGGCCGTGATGAGCCACGAGATCCGAACCCCTTTGCACGGTGTGGTTGGTATGAGTGAGTTGCTCAGCGAATCCAGCCTGGATGCCACGCAGAAGGAACTGCTCGGCGTCTTGAAACTCTCCAGCGATCAGTTGCTGGGCGTGGTCGACGACATTCTGGATTTTTCCAAAATCGAGTCCGGCCACCTGGAGCTGGAGCAGCAACCCCTGAACATACGCAACACGATCGCTGCGGCGAGCGACATCATGCGGATCAAGGCCAAGGAGAAAGGCCTGCACCTTTCGCTGCAAGTGGCTCCAGACGTGCCCCAAGCCATGCTGGGCGACGAGGTGCGCCTGCGCCAAGTGTTGCTCAACCTGCTCTCCAACGCCATCAAGTTCACTGCCCAGGGTGAAGTGGCTCTGCGGGTGTGGTTCGATCAGACCGAAAACCCTGGCCTGTTGTGGTTCAGCGTCACCGACACGGGGGTCGGCATATCGCCAGCCCACCTGCCCGACCTGTTTCAGCCCTTTGCCCAGGGCGACACATCGACGGCCCGAGTCTATGGCGGCACCGGGCTGGGTCTGATGATCTGCAAACACATTGTCGCCTTGATGCATGGACAGATCAGCGTCGAAAGCGCACCTGGAGCCGGTTCCACGTTTCGCTTCAGCGTGCGCTGCACACCGACCGACCTTGCAACGGTCAGCCGCGCAGCCAAGCCCGGGTTGCCCCGCGCGCAACACCTGCAGCGCATCCTCGTCGTGGACGACAACCCGGTCAACATCAAAGTCGCTGTCGGCCATGCTCGCGCGCCTGGGATACCCTCACGACAGCGTGGTCAATGGCGAGCCGGCGTTGCAAGCCATCACCCGGGCGGAGCGCGAAGGCCAGCCCTATGCGCTCGTTCTGCTCGACAGCCACATGCCCGTCATGGACGGCCAGGGCCACAGCCCGGGCCGTCAGGTCGGCCTTGGGCGGACGCGCCCCGGTGATGATCGGCATCTCGGCCTCCACCTTGGGCGAGGACCGCCAGCAGTGTCTCGACGCAGGCATGTCCGACTACCTGTCCAAACCCCTGGAGCTTGCCCGGCTGTCTCAGGTGCTGCAGCAATGGTGCGAGGCAGGCCATCCGTCCGCTGCAGGGTTGCCTTTGGCGGGCAGCCCCATCGCCCAGCCCCCAGCCTGCATCGACGCGGAGCGCTGGGCCGAACTGGGCGAGTGTGAAGACGACAGCCAATCACTGCGCAAAGAAATGGTCAATGACTTTCTGACCAGCCTGGATCGGTTACCACCAGGCCATACAGACTGCCAGCGCACAACCGGGATGCCAAGGCCTGTTTGAAGCGGCCCATGCCCTCAAAGGCTCGGCAGAAAACCTGGGGGCTTATGGACTCGCTGCCCAGTGCGCGGCACTGGAACGTGCCGCGGCGCAAGGCCAGTTGCCACCAGAGGCGCTGCAGACTTGGGTGCAGGAATTGCACACCACGCGCGAAGCCTTGCAAAGCCACCTTTCCGAGCGCTGATCCGCCATCGAAAGAAAGCGCGCTCGGGGCCTCAGAGCAACTCAGGGGTTTGAACGGTGACCACCAGCGTCTGGCTCGAACCCGTCGCGCTCGCGGCACCGCAGCCACCACAGCGCACCCTTCTTGATGCTGCACTCCGACTCAGGCAGACCCAGCAGACTGGCCACCACGCGGCCCAGGGTGGGTTGATGCCCCACCAGCACCACCGTTTGCTTGCCTGTTGGCCACTGGGCAGCCTCCAGCAATTGGCGCGGTGACCCGTCGGGCGCCAGCGTGGTCGTTGATTCTTGATTTTGCGGTCCAAAGCCTGGGCTGTCTGTTCGGCGCGAACGGCCGGGCTGCACAAGATCACCGCACCGCTGGGCAACTGGCGGTCCAACCAGGCTCCCATTCGGGCGGCCTGCTTCTCACCGCGCGAAGTCAGGCGACGTGCCATATCTGCCTTGTCGCCCGGCAGCCCCCCATCGGGATCCGGATGCAACTCCGCCTGTGCATGGCGCCAAAGAATCAGATCCACTGTGGCCTCCCTAACCCTTGCTGCCGTGGCGTTCCATCAGGGTGGACTGCCCAGACACCAGTTTGGCGCGCCCCTTTGTACCGGCTTTGCTGCTCACCGCGACGTAGCGCCCATCGGGCAACAGCACCCAGGCATCCCGCGTGTCGCTCAGGCCCACCGTCAGGCACTCTTCGATGACACGCTGGCGCAGCGCCGGATCGGTCACCGGCCAGGCCAGCTCCACGCGGCGCAGCATGTTGCGGTTCATCCAATCAGCGCTGGAGAGCCATACCTCTTCGACCTCATCGGCCTGGAAATAGAACACCCGAGAGTGTTCCAGCAACCGCCCGATGATGGAGCGCACATGCACGTTGTCGGTCACGCCTGGGGTCTGTGCAGGCAGGATGCAGGCCCCGCGCACGATCAAGTCCACTTTGACGCCCTGTTGTGAGGCATGGGCCAAAGCACGGCACATGGGCTCATCGGTCAACGCGTTCATCTTCAAGACGATGCGGGCGGGTTTGCCCGCACGCGCAGCTGCCGCCACCATGTCCACCTTTTCAATCATCGCCTTGTGCAAATGGAAAGGGGCGAGCAAGACCTTGTTCAACTTGGGCAAACGGTTCTGGCTGGCCAGGTGCAAAAACACCTGTTCCAGGTCACCCGTCAGCGCCTCATCGGCCGTGAGGTAGCTCATGTCGGTGTAAAGCTTGGCTGTTCCCGGGTTGTAGTTCCCGGTGGACAAATGTGCGTAGCGCTTCAAGCGACCGTCTTCGCGCCGCGTGACCAACAACATCTTGGCGTGGGTTTTCAGTCCCACCACACCGTAAACCACCTGTGCCCCCACCGACTCCAGGCGCTCAGCGTAGCTGATGTTGGCTTCTTCATCAAAGCGCGCCTTGAGCTCGACCACGGCAGTGACCTCTTTGCCCCGGCGCACCGCCTCACGCAACAACTCCATCATCTGTGACTTGGCGCCAGTGCGGTAAATCGTCTGTTTGATCGCAAGCACAGCAGGGTCTTCAACCGCTTCGCGCAAAAAAGCCAGCACGGCGTCAAAACTCTCATACGGCTGGTGAACCAGCACATCACCCTCTCGCAGGCGCTCAAAATACGATTGCCCGGGCACCAATTGTGTGGGCCAGCCTGCGTTGTAGCGTTCAAACCGAAGCGCGGGCGCGTCGATCTGGTCAATGAGCTGATTCAGGCGCACCAGGTTCACAGGCCCAGGGGCACGGTACAAGGCCTCCATCGGCAAATTGAACTGCCGTTGCAGGAACTCCAGCAGGTACTCAGAGCACCCGGCAGACACCTCCAACCGAAGCGCCTCACCATAGTGGCGTTGCTGCAAACCTTTGCGCAGTGCGGTGCGCAGGTTCTTCACCTCTTCTTCGTCCACGGCCAGATCGGAATGCCGTGTCACCCGGAACTGGGAAAACTCCGTCACCTGACGGCCGGGAAACAAATCGGCGAGGTGCGATCGGATCAGGCTTGAAATGGAGACAAAGTGAGACTGCTTGGACCCTTTGACCGGTGGCATGCGCAAAAAGCGCGGCAGAATCCGCGGCACTTTGACGATGGCGATTTCGTTCTCACGGCCAAAGGCATCCTTGCCTGTCAGACGAACGATGAAATTCAGCGACTTGTTCGCAACCTGCGGGAACGGGTGGGCCGGATCCAGGCCCACGGGCATCAACAGAGGCTGCACCTCGTTCTGGAAATAGTCTTTCACCCAGCGCTTCTGGCGCTGGTTGCGCTCACCGTGGGGCACCAGCTTGATGCCCTTTTTTTCCAGCAGCGGCAACAACTCATCGTTGTAGATCGCGTATTGCGCTGCCACCAGTTCATGCACCTTGGCCGAAATCTCGGCATAAGACTGCGCGGTGTACAGGCCACGCTGCTCGTTGGCCTTGAAAGCGCTCAGCTGCGGCGCCATGCGCACCTCGAAAAATTCATCAAGGTTGCTCGAAACAATGCCCAGATAGCGCAAACGTTCCAGCAAAGGCACTTCGGTGCGCCGCGCCCAATCCATGACACGTTCGTTGAACGCCAGGATGCTGTGGTCGCGGTTGAGAAAGGTCAGGCGGCTGGGAGAAGTGCTAACGCTCATGGATTCATACCGAACAGATGGGCAACAACAAAGCCCGTTCTTGCGCAGTGTGCACGAACGCATTCAAACCATGTTGAGCAACAGCCATTATTTGACCGAGTGATGAAGCTTTTGTGACATCTGCGCCGTTCCGCTGCCATCAAAAAGTGATGTTCGCCGCAGTGGCTTGGTCCCACATGATCAGTCGAGCCACCCGAACGCGCAAACGAAAAAGCCCGCCCCCTTTCAGGGGCGGGCTTTCAATGCCAAAAGGCAAATTTTGGTGGGACGTGCGGGGGTCGAACCCACGACAAACGGATTAAAAGTCCGCTGCTCTACCAACTGAGCTAACGTCCCACTGGGGGATTCGAAAGATAGCGTTTGCTACCCTGCGAAGCCTCAAATTATAGCGTCATTTTTCGTGTTTTCAAAGTTCAGGCGAAGAAGTTTTTGCCAAACTGGCCAACGCGTTCATTGCCCACCCTGCAGCAGCCATGCCAAATGCCGCGGTCACACCTACGGCTGACCCATAACCATGACAATTCAAAGAGCCATCGGCGGCCTCGATGCCGCACGATGTATCAGGCGGCGCCACCGGTTCGCGGCTGAACACGCAAGCCACACGCATGCGGCCCTCGCGCGCCGCGCCATGTTGGCGGCGCAGCTGGTAGCGCAACTTTGCCAGCAAGGGATCATGAGACACATGGGAAAGGTCATCAACCTCGACGCGATGCGGCAATCGCTTCCCACCTGCCGCGCCCACCGTGATACAAGCCACCTTGGCGCGCAACGACCAGGCCACCATTGCCGTCTTGGCCCGCACCTGATCGCAGGCATCAACGATCACCTGCGGTGCGCCGCCCTTCTCTCCAGCACGCTGGACGATCTGCTCCCAGTTCTCAGGTGTGACGAAATCGTCCACGACATTGACCAGACAGTCAGGGTGAAACAAGGCAATGCGCTCCCGCATCGCCTCGGCTTTGTGCTGACCGAGCGTCAGCTTGTTGGCATGGATCTGACGGTTGAAGTTGGACGCTGAAACGTGATCAAGATCGATCAGGGTCAGGCAGCGCACACCGCTTCGGGCCAGCGCCTCGGCCGTCCAGGAGCCCACCCCACCGATCCCTACCACCACCACATGGGCATCAAAAATCTGCTGTGCGCCCGCCACGCCATACAAACGGCGCAACCCGCCGAAGCGGCGCTCAAATTCGACGGTATCCGTCAGCCCGGACACCTCACTCACGGTCGATCAGCCACAGCTGGAACCGAAAACCACCAACGGCGCCCGCAAAAATACCGATCACGGCAATCAAGCTGCCCAGGCTCAATGTTGACAGGCCAGAGAGGCCTTGGCCCACGGTGCAGCCCAAGGCGGTCACGCCGCCAACGCCCATACAGAAAGCGCCGGCCAGGTGCAATGCCGTGTCTTGGGTATCGCGAAAACCTTCCCACCTGAAGCTGTGCCCATACAGACTTTGCAGCCATGAACCAACCACCACACCTGCCACCGATGCGACCCCCAGCGTGAGGAGGTTGGATGCATCGCTGAACAGAATCAACCAGTCCAAGGTATAGGCCATGGGCGCGGTGAACGTCAGTGACTCGAGCCGCCCGGTGTCGGTCGCCAGATGGGTCGGCTCCAGCGTGAGCGGATGCTCTGGCACAAAAGCCAGATAACCACTCACCCACCACATGGCCACCACCGTCAGGCCCAGACCGATGCCCCCCAGGATGTTGTTGGCGCAGCGAAACTCCCGATTCGCCATCGCCCAGACCACCAGCGAACCGCCCACCACCAAAGCAGCGACCAAACCCACCGTTGCTGCCTGCCCGCCAACGACCGAAGTGAGCCAAAGCGGCAAAGTACCGCCTGAGGGCATGCTGAACGCCACCCGGTCCAGTGTGTTCACACGTACCACCGCCAGCACTCCGCTCAGCGTGGCGTAGGCCGAAACGCCCATTACAAAAAACACCACCAGCGATTTCAAGCTGCCCGAGCCCACCCGAACCAACGTCTTGCTGCCGCAACCCGAGGCCAGCACCATGCCAAAACCAAACAACGCACCGCCCACCAGCGCCGACAGCCAGATCACCTGGCTGGACGCGTACATGGTGTTGGCGGTATCGATCCAACCCAACCAACCCATGAGGTAAAAGCCGATGGTCGCCACGCCCACAGCGAGCCCCCACATGCGCATGCGAGCCCAGTTGCCCATGTTGACCACATCGCTGACCGCCCCCATGGTACAAAACTGCGTGCGCTGGGCAATGGCGCCAAAAGCAACAGCCACAGCAAATGCAGCCCACAGCACCTGGGCGCGTAACGAATTCAGATCGGCGATATCCATGGCCGCGATTGTAGGAGGTGCCTGGCCCAACCGACCTGGCACCAAACAACGGCAACACTGCCGTCGTGGTGCTCAGCTTTGGGTAAGGAATGTGATGGCGTCAGCGCAAACGCGCCAGCCGATCGCGCGCCGCTGCTGCAGCTTCAGAGTCCGGGTAACTCTTGACCAGATTGTTGAGAGTCTGACGCGCCGTCTTGTTGTCTTTCAGCTCCACCTGGCTGTTGGCCAAGGCAAGCATGGCCTCGGGCGCCCGAAGGTGATCGGGAAACTGGCGCACCAACCGTTGATGGCTGGCGATCGCCAGCGCATAGGCCCGGTTGGCGTATTGAGCGTTGCCCAACCAATACAGCACCGAAGGCAAATAGCCGGTCGAAGGGAAGCGCCGCAGCATGCCACCAAAAGCCGTTTCAGCCGGACCAAACTCGGCTTTGCGCAACAGGGCCAGCGCCCCATCGAAGTCGCGCGTTTCCTCCGGCGTGGCCGTAAAGCTCACACCATCGAGTACCACAGTGGCCGGCTCCGTAGCGCGGCGGCGCTCTTCGGAAGCGGCTTGAGCGCTACTTTGTTGGGTTTGAAGACCCGCCACATCGCGCTGCAATTGCTCAATCTGCCCCTGCAAGCGCGCGATCTCCGAGCGGAGCTGCTCGTTCTGGTTGGACAGCTCGATCAGACTGCGTTGCCCGGAGGCGCTGCCCTCCTCGGCCTGACGGGTCAGGCGACCCAAGGTGTTTTCAGTGGCTTGCTTATGGGCTTCAAACTTGTTGCGCAAGTCGATGATCGCTTTGCGAGCCTCATCGTCGTCGAACAAAGCATGGGCTTGCAAAGGCCAAAGCGCCGCCACTGAAAGACTCAGCGCGGACACCACAGTGGAAAACGACAGGCGTTGGGTAAGCATGGCGGCAAACAAAATCAACGGTAGGTCAACTCAACGCGACGGTTTTTGGCAAAGGCCGCCTCGTCGAACCCGTACTCGGCGGGCTTCTCTTCACCAAAGCTCACAGGTTCCATCTGGGAATCGCTCACACCCAACAACGACAAAGCACGGCGAACCGCCTCGGCACGTTTCTGACCCAGCGCCAGGTTGTACTCACGACCACCACGCTCATCGGTGTGGCCTTCAAGCGCCAGACGACGGCTGGTATCGGCCTTCAGATAGCGCGCATTGGCCTCCAGCGTGGCTGCATAGTCGGCGCGGACCTCAAAGCTGTCGTAATCAAAATAAACGATTCGGGCCATGGAATCGGGCTGCTGGATCTCAGACCCGGTGACCGATACAGGTGTCACCACCCGTGAATCCGCACCATTGCCGGCTGCACCAGCACCATTGCCGGTGGCCATGCCTGCGTTGCGGTCTTCGACAGGGGCCTCATCAAGCTTGACGCCCGAGCTGCAAGCGCCCAAAGCGGCGATCACGATCAAAGCGCCGATGCGCGAAGCCACGGAGGATCCGGTCTTGATCGTCGCTGGGGACGCTCGGTTGATGGAAGTGTTCATGGTTGTCCCTTTCTGGTTAAAAAAATAGGTGGTTTGAGCGAGGGCGTCTGTTGGCCCGGCGATCAACGAAGAAACGGGCCCCACTCGGGCTCACGGATATCGCCACGCGTGGCCGCGAGACGGGTTTTGATGCGGCCGTCAACGGTCGATGTCATCAAGGCTTCTTGCCCGCGGTCGCGGGTAGCGTAAATGATCATGCGGCTGTTGGGAGAAGAAACTCGGACTTTCGTCGGCGGAGGTATCGCTCACCGCGTTCACGTTGCCAGTGGACAGGTCCATCACATGCAGACGGAATGCCCCACTGACCCGAGAAATGAAAGCCAGCCAACGCCCATCGGGGCTGGGCGCTGGCGAGATGTTGTAGCTGCCACTGAAAGTCAGGCGCTGCGCTGCACCGCCTTTGGCACCCATTTTGTATATCTGGGGAGAGCCACCGCGGTCGCTCACGAAGAAAATGCTGTTGCCATCAGCGCTGAACACAGGTTCGGTGTCGATACTGCCCGATTGCGTCAAGCGCCGAGGAGAGCCACCGGTGGCAGACATTGCATAGATCTGTGCATTGCCCGAGATCGACAAGGTCGCCAGCAACTGGCTGCCATCCGGAGACCAGGCGGGCGCACTGTTGGAGCCTCTGAAATTGACCAGCAAACGGCGCGAACCGGCGAATACATCGTGTGAGTAGATGACCGGTTTGCGCGATTCGAACGACACATAGGCCAACTGGCGTCCACGGGGGTCCCAGCTTGGCGAGATGATCGATTCGTTGCTGGTCAGGGCTGTCTGAGCGTTTTCACCATCGGCATCAGCCACCACCAAGGTGTGCTGGCGCCCGTTCTTGGTCACATAGGCGATTCGGGTGGAGAAAACACCCTTCTCACCAGTGAGCTTTTCGTAAACATAGTCTGCAATCTTGTGAGCCGCATTGCGCAAGCCGCTTTCGGGCACCGGGTAGCTGGCGCCTCCGAGCTCTTGCCCGCGGACGATGTCCCAAAGGCGAAAGCGCACGTCGTACCGGCCATCGCTCATGCGGGTCACGCTACCCGTCACCAGCGCATCGCTCGTTTTGCTTCGCCAGGGCGCAAAGTCGATCGCCGTGTTTTCATCAAATGCGCCGGCCAATGGATCTACAAATCGAAATTGTCCGCTGCGCTCCAAGTCGGCGCGAACAATGGCGGCGATGTCTTGGCCAACCGCCTCGTTACCACGGAACTTCGCAGACGAAAACGGAATCTGGGTCATCCCTACGCCGGAGACCTCGACCCTGAATTGAGCTTGCGCCTGCGACACCGGTAGCGCCAGTAAAGGTAGCGCGGAGGCCTGGGCCAGCACGTTGCGCCGCGAGAGTTGCCATTCAGATCGATTCAATGCCTGCATTCGGTTTTTGTTAGGGTTGGAGTAAGTCAAGTCAACAGCGTGCATGGGCACCACACCTGACAGCAGATAATAACGGATGCCCATTGGCTGACCGTGACATCTTGTAGCTTCGCTTTGCGGTCCCGCCGAAGATTGAGGCACAGCGTGCCATGTAAGTTCCACTCCTTCCATTGCTTTGACCGATCGCCCTACCTCTCCCGAAGAAGCCATCCCGCCAACGATCACTGCGCGGTTGCGCCGTTTCTGGCCGTACTTCCAATCGGCCAAGACGGGCATCGTGCTCGCCGCTATCACGACCCTGGTGGGTGCGCTCACAGAGCCCATGATCCCGGCACTGCTGAAAACGCTGCTGGACCGTGGGTTTGGCAAAGGCGACCTTGACTTGTGGAAAGTCCCGATGGCTCTGCTGGCGCTGTTTGGCGTACGCGGCCTCGCAGGATTCGTTGCCCAATACGCGCTTTCTTACACGGCCAGCCTGGGGTTGCTGAACCTGAGGCGTGCCATGTTCACCCGCTTGAACGATGCCCAAATGACCCTGTTCGCGCAGCAAAGCGCGAGCAAACTCTCCAACACGCTGGTTTACGAAGTGCAGACGGGCTCGACCATGCTCGTCAACGCCATGCTCGGCCTGACAAAGGACAGCCTGACATTGCTGGCGCTCCTGGGCTACTTGCTTTACCTGAACTGGAAACTGACCCTGATCGTGCTTTTCCTGTTCCCCGCATTGGTTGTGGTGATGCGGGTGCTCTCCAGACGCCTTTACAGGCTCACACGCTCCAGCCAGCAAGCCACCGACGAACTGGCCTATGTGGTCGAGGAGAATGCCTTGGCTCACCGGATGGTGCGCCTGCACGGCGCGCAGACGCGTCAAAGCGAGCGGTTCGACAAACTCAGCGTGGCGCTGCGCCGGCTGGCCTTGAAGTCCACCATTGCACAGGCGGCCATGACGCCCCTAACGCAAATGTTGGCCGCTTTGGCGCTCTCGGCCGTGATCGCGGTTGCGCTGTGGCAAAGCAGCCGCAGCGGCGTCACGGTGGGCAACTTCGTGGCTTTCGTTACCGCCATGCTCATGTTGATCGCGCCGATTCGCCATCTGGCCGAAATTGCGGGTCCCATCACCCGCGGGCTGGCGGCCCTTGAGCGAGGTCTCGAGCTCATCGAGAACACACCAGCCCAAGCCTCTGGCGGGCACACGGCAGAGCGGGTGCAAGGCGCCCTGAGCCTGCAAAACGTCTGGGTACGCTACGCCTCGCCAAGCGAAAGCCCCGGCAACTCAGACGCCAACAGCGAGCACCGTGTGGCTTTGCGCGGCATCAACCTTGAAATCAAGCCCGGCGAGGTGCTGGCATTGGTAGGACCATCAGGATCGGGCAAAACCACGCTTGCCAACCTGTTGCCTCGGTTCGTCGAAACAGAATCGGGTGTTGTGAAGCTGGACGGCGTGCCTCTGACAGACTGGTCACTGCCCAACCTTCGCCAGCAATTCGCCATGGTCAGCCAGGAAGTGATCATGTTCAATGACACATTGGCAGCCAATGTGGCACTGGGTGCTGGCGATGGCGAAGTTGATGAAGAGCGCGTGCGTTCCGCTCTGGCATCGGCCAATTTGCTTGACTTGCTGGACCGATTGCCCCTGGGTATTCACAGCACGGTAGGCCACAACGCTGCCGAGCTGTCTGGTGGCCAGCGTCAACGCCTGGCAATTGCGAGAGCGATCTACAAGAACGCGCCCATCCTGATTCTTGACGAAGCCACTTCTGCACTCGACAACGAATCAGAGCGCCTGGTTCAAGATGCCCTCTCACGCTTGATGAAAGGGCGCACAACCCTGGTCATTGCCCACCGGCTGACCACGATCGAGCATGCCGACCGCGTCGTGGTGCTGGCCGACGGGCAGATTCTTGAGCAAGGTACCCACAGCCAGCTGCTGCAGCTCAATGGTCTGTATGCGCGCCTGCACTCCCAGAACTTTAAGAGCGAAAACTCGCCCGAATCGGCCTGACCTGAAATCAAGGCACGGGATGGCAGGCGCGCCACCCCAATCAAAAGCCTGTTGAACAGGGGAAGCACCGCCTCCACTTCGAGCCATGGACGCCAGCGGCTTGCTTGGACGAAAAAAAACCTCGCCACAGCGAAATCGCAGGGCGAGGCTTTCGGGAAAACGGGCGGACTTGCCGCCAGTTCGACCGCCGGACCGATCAGGGCATGAAGGAATACTGCAGGCCCACGCCAACGTAGTTGAGCGCTTTCCAGTTGGAGCTGCTCTTCTTCACGTAGTGATCGAAATCACCGCGAATGGCCAGGTTGTCGTTGATGGCATAGGTCAGGCCCAGGCCCACGGTCGGACGGGTTTCCGACTGGCTGGGAAAATCACCAGAATGGGTCACACGGGCCACACCCAGCTTGCCAAACACGCGCACAGCATCGCTCAGGTCATAGCCCGCAGTGCCACGCAGGCCCAAAGCACGGGTCTTGGTCGACGTACCATTTTCAAACTTCAGCTCTTGTCCACCCTGGGCGAAGAGTTCGGCGCCCAACAGCTTGCCAAACTGGTAGCCCACGCCGCCTTGCATCGCAAATTTGTTGGAATGGTCGTCATGCTGGGCGATACCGCCTACAGCTGGGTTGCCAACCAGATCGCGCTGGGTGCCGATCGTGCCGAACAGGTATGGCGTCATCCGCGAAGCAGGAGCAGCCATCACAGGTGCGGGTGCAGGAGCAGCCACTGGCGCAGCCACCGGTGCTGGTGCAGGCGCGGGAGCAGCAGCCACGGGAGCGGCCATCGGTGCTGGGGCAGCCACTGGCACCGGCACTGGGCGTGGCATCGCACCAGAGAAACGGTTGTCGCACTGAGCCATGCTCACTCGAACTGTCTTGCCAGAAGCGTCCGCATAGACATTCACAGCCATGTCTGGGCTGAAGGGAATGTACTTGCCGCGCAGATCGGCGGAAACGCCATTGCGACCCTTGGCGCGACCGACGCCCAGATCACAGGCGCCCAGCTTGTAGTCGGCGCTGATATCGGACAGGCGACCGCCCTTGACGGTCTTTTCACCCCGTTGCTTGAGGGGAGGCATCTTGGTCACAGGCGTGTAAAACGTGGCCTGACCAGCTTGCACCGCGGCATCGCACTCGGCGGCGGTGTCGTAGCCGACGTTGCCATTGGCGTCTTTCACCATGCCGGCATGTGCCTGAACCATCGCCAGACCGCCCAGCACCATCACGGCGCTCAATTTGTTCAACTTCATATTTTCTCCGGGTATTTACCAACGCGAATCAAGGCTGGCGCACTGCGCGCCAACAACTGTGAGTCGTGGGAATTATCGCCCTACAGGTGGTTGATCTTCGGGTTTCCACTGCAACTGTTTGTTCACCACAACACACAGCGTGCTAAAACCTTGGTGGTCGTGAAGAAGTCGATACCACGCTGAACCCCCGCCAGTCCAACATCAAAGCAGCACGATGTCGTATTGCTCCTGCGTCATCGAACCTTCGCTTTGCAGGGAGATGGGTTTGCCGATGAAGTCCGACAAACCTGCCAGATGTTGGCGCTCTTCATCCAGAAACAGTTCAATCACCTGGGGCGCGGCCACGACCCTGAATTCCCGAGGGTTGAAGGCCCTAGCCTCTCGCAAGATCTCACGCAACACGTCGTAACAAACGCTGCGCGGCGTTTTCACAATGCCTTTGCCACCGCATGATCCGCAGGGTTCGCTCAGCATCTGTGCCAGCGACTCGCGGGTGCGTTTGCGGGTCATCTCGACCAAACCCAGCTGCGAGAACCCACCGATCATGGTCTTCACCCGGTCCCGGGCGAGCTGTTTACGGAACTCACCGAGCACGGCCTCCTGGTGGCCATCGCGCACCATGTCAATGAAATCAACGATCACAATGCCGCCGAGGTTGCGCAAGCGCAATTGCCGGGCAATGGCTTGCGCGGCTTCGAGGTTGGTGCGGAACACCGTGTCGTCAAAATTGCGCGCGCCCACGTAACCGCCGGTGTTCACATCCACCGTGGTGAGCGCCTCGGTCTGATCGATCACCAGATAACCACCCGACTTCAGATCGACCCGACGGCTCAGGGCCCGGGCGATGTCATCGTCGATATTGAACGAATCGAATATCGGTCGCTCACCGGTGTAGAGCTGCAGCTTCGCGTCGGCATCTTGCATGTATTCGGCTGCGAACTTGCGCAACTGACCAAACTGCTCCTTGGAATCGATGCGGATCGACTGCGTGTCGCTGCCCACCAGATCGCGCAACACCCTTTGCATCAAATTGAGATCTTCGTGCAGCAGGGTCGCAGACGGCTGTTTCGTCGCAGATTCCTTGATGCGCTGCCAAGTCTTGCGCAGGTAGGCGATATCGTCCGCCAGCTCGCCATCCGTGGCGTCCTCAGCATTGGTGCGCAGTATGAATCCGCCGACCGCACTGCCATCGCTGGCTTGGGCCAAGGCCATCACCCGCTGCTTCAGGGATTCACGCTGCGCCGGAGGTATCTTTTGCGAAACGCCAATATGGGTATCCTGTGGCAGGTACACCAGCAGCCGCCCGGCGATGCTGATCTGGGCCGTCAGGCGGGCGCCTTTGGTCCCGATCGGGTCCTTCAACACCTGCACCATCAGCGCCTGGCCCTCAAAAATCTGACGCTCGATGGGCAGCACAGGATCTGGCGTCAACACCTTTGGATTGGCCTGCACATCGGTGGGTGCCAATGCCGTATCGGTGGCAGCGCGCTCTCGAGGGGCTGCGTGCTTGGCCGCAATATTGGGCATCAAATCGGCCACGTGCAGAAACGCTGCGCGGTCCAAGCCAATATCGATAAAGGCCGACTGCATGCCGGGCAACACCCTGGACACCTTGCCCAGGTAAATGTTACCCACCAGTCCACGCTCCAGCGTGCGCTCGAAATGCACCTCTTGCACGGCGCCCTGCTCGACTACCGCCACCCGCGTTTCCTGCGGTGCCCAGTTGATCAGAATGTCTTGACTCATGGTGTTCACTTTGTGATGGGCTCAGCAATCAGACCAGATGCACGCCAGCGGCACCGAGCACCTGCGCCGTTTCAAAGGCAGGCAAACCCATGATGCCGGAATAGCTGCCGGTGATCTGGCTGGCCCACAACGCGGCCTTGCCCTGGATGGCATATGCACCCGCCTTGCCCATGGGCTCGCCGCTTTCAACATACCGCCGAATCTGTGCAGTGGTGAGCGTCTCAAAACGCACCTTGGACGACGGACATGGCCGCCCATTGCCGCGCCTTGCCGCGTTTGACCGGTTTGCCCACGGCCACGGCGGTCAACACCCGGTGGGTGTGTCCGGCGAGATCGCCGAGCATGGCCCGAGCCTCAGCGGCGTCCTCGGGCTTGCCCAAGATGCGGCGCCCCAGTGCGACCGTCGTATCGGCACACAAAACCGGTGCCAGTGGCAGGCCACGGCGCCTCAGGCGTGCCAATGAAGCGGCGAGCTTGAGGTTGGTGACCCGCTGCACATAAGCCGAGGGCATTTCACCGGGCAGCACCACCTCCAGTGCTTCGGCATCTTCTTCGGCATCGGCCAGCAACAACTCACAACGGACGCCCCACTGCTCCAGCAACTGCTTGCGGCGAGGACTTTGAGAGGCGAGATAAATGAAATCGGTCATGGAGAAACACACTGGCTACTGACTCAAGACACTCGGCGAGGGGACCATGTTCACTCTCGGTGATAGGGGTGGTTCGCGTTCACCGACCAAGCCCTGTACAGCTGCTCGATCAGCAGTACCCGGGCCATGGCATGGGGCAGCGTCAGGTCTGACAAGCGGATGCGCTGGTGCGCCGCATCGCGAAATGCAGGCTCCAGCCCATCAGGGCCACCAATGATCAGCGCGACATCGTCAGCCTCGAGCTGCCAGCCCTTCAACTGCTCGGCCAGGGCTTTGGTGGTCAAACTCGCTCCGCGCTCGTCGAGTACGACGATGCGGCAGCCGCGCGGCAACACCGCCTGGATGCGCTCGCGCTCGGCCGCCAACAGCGTCTCCCTGGTTTTGGACGCGCGCGGCTCGGTCTTGACAGTTTTGATCTCGACCTTCAATTCCGGTGGAAACCGCTTGGCGTAATCGTCGTAAGCCGTCTGGGCCCAGTCGGGCATGCGCTGCCCCACCGCGACGATCAGAAGCTTCATGCCTTTTTACGGCCTGGCGCTCTCGGTGCGGCTTTGGCGGCAGGCTTGGCCGCCGATTTCGCAGCTGGTCTGGCCGACTTGGCCACAGGCTTCACAGCGCTCTTGGGCTTGATCACCACAGTCTTCACCGCGGGCTTGGCGGCTTCAGCGGTCTTCTTGGCGGGCGCTTTCTTGGCAGCTGTTTTGCTCACAGGCTTGGTCGCGGCTTTGGTGGCGGCGGCTTTGGACACCGTTTGCGCGGCCTTGCGCACCACCGCTTTGGCCGAGACGGGCGCGGCCTCTTGCACCGGCTTGCGTGCCGATTTCTTGGCGGCCTTCTTGGGTGCAGCCTTGGCTTCAGGCTGGGCAGGCTTGGGCGCGCCGAACTTCAGGCGCACAGGCTTTTGACCCCAGATCTCTTCCAGGCGGTAATACTGGCGGATCACGGGCTGCATGACGTGGGCCACGGCCGCGCCGCAATCCACAATGATCCATTCACCGTTGTCTTCGCCTTCTATGCGCGGCTTGTCAAATCCCGCTTCGCGCACGGCATCGCGCACACTGGCGGCCAGCGCCTTGGTCTGACGGTTGGAAGTGCCACTGGCAACGATGACCCGCTCGAACAGCGGTGACAGGGCTTCGGTGTCGAACACCACGATGTCCTGTGCTTTGACATCCTCCAGCCCGTCAATGATGGCTCGCTGAAGTTTCTGGATGTCTTTTTTGGCTGCGGTTTCGCTGGTCATGTAGGGTCTTGGTAAAGGGAATGGGTTGAAATATAGCTTGCCACATCGGGTGACAGCAAATGATCCAGGTCGGCGTCGATAGCGTTGGCGGACGAAAGCCGGGCCCGAATGGCCGTCGCGTTCATATTGTTCAGTGGCATTTCCAGTGGCACAAAGGGCACGTCCACAGCCGACAAATCGGCGGCGGCTCCAGCGCCTGGCCCAGCCACGGCGCCATCTTGAGGCGCTCTCTGAGCCACCACCAGCGTCGCCATGTCCAGCACCTCGGTCCAGCGCACCCAGCTCTTGAAAGCCAGCAACTGATCTGCGCCGATGATCAGGTACAGCGCCACCCCAGGGTACTCCTCCGCCAGCTCGGCCAGGGTGTCGGCGGTGTAGCTGGGGCCGCTGCGCTCGGTTTCACGGGCATCGATGTGCACCTTGGCCAGATCCTCAAAAGCCAGCTCGCACATGGCCAGCCGATGGACTGCAGGCGAAAGCACGCGCGCTTTGTGCCAAGCATGGCCTGTAGGCAAAATATGCAGCACGTCCAGCCCCAACTGCTGCAATGCGGCCTCGGCCAATTGGTGGTGCGCCAGATGGGGTGGATCGAACGCACCACCAAACACACCCACACGATGCACGATGGGCAAGCAATGCTCAGCAGTGCCACCCGCTTCAACAGATACGGTCGGAATGGCGCTCAAATCCAGTCCTTGCGAACCAGAAAGTCGCTGGTCAGGCTCGCCTCAGGCGAACCCGCTTCAAAGTTGCGCTGATAAGACCAGCTCACCAACGGCGGCATGGACAGCAGAATCGATTCGCTGCGCCCGCCCGACTGCAGACCAAAGTGCGTTCCCCGGTCCCAGACGAGGTTGAACTCCACATAGCGCCCGCGGCGGTACAGCTGGAAATCGCGTTCTCGCTCACCGTAGGCCATGTCTTTGCGGCGGTCAACGATGGGCAAATAAGCGTCAAGAAAAGCATCGCCCACCGAGCGCATCATGGCGAAGCTGCCCGCTTGACCCAGCTCGGAGAAGTCGTCAAAAAACACGCCTCCCACACCGCGCTGCTCGTGCCGGTGCTTCAAGAAAAAATATTCATCGCACCATTGTTTGAAGCGCGGATATTTGTCCACGCCAAACGGGTCCAGCGCGAGCTGGCAGGTCTGGTGGAAATGAACCGCATCTTCTTCGAAGCCGTAATACGGCGTCAGGTCCATGCCGCCACCGAACCAGCTGACCACAGGACCCTTGGCGGGCTTGGCCGCGATCATGCGAACGTTCATGTGTACGGTGGGCACATAGGGATTGCGCGGATGAAAAACCAGGGAAACACCCATGGCTTCAAACGGTGCGCCAGCCAATTCGGGCCGGTGTTGGGTTGCTGAGGGTGGCAAGGCCGGCCCGGTCACATGCGAAAACCCACAGCCCGCGCGCTCGAACACAGCCCCGCCCTCGAGGATCTGGGTGATGCCCTGCCCTTGCAGCTTTTCGCCTTTGGGTTTTTGCCAGTGGTCCACCACAAAACTGCCGCCGTCAACCAGCGCTACGGTCGATGTGATGCGGTCTTGCAGGGCTGTCAGGAATTGACGAACGTCTTGTGTGTGGTTGCTCATCTTTGTAGAGACTTCAAGCGGCACGGTAGCCAATGTCGCGGCGGTATTGCATGCCATCAAAGTGGATTCCGTCTACAGCAGCATAGGCCTTCTTTTGCGCTTCGGCCACCGTATCGGCCAATGCCGTCACACAGAGCACCCGCCCGCCCGACACCGCCACGGTCCCCTGTGCGTCGATCGCCGTGCCCGCATGGAAAACCATGGCATCGGCTGCGTCATCGGGCAAACCGCTGATCACATCGCCCTTGCGCGGGTTCATGGGGTAATCGGCCGCAGCCAAGACCACGCCCAGCGCCACGCGGGGATCCCATTGCAGGGTTACTTTGTCGAGCTCGGTGCGGGTGGCCGCGAGCAGCACGTCGGCCAAGTTGCTTTGCAAACGCATCAGGATAGGCTGCGTTTCGGGGTCGCCCATGCGGGCGTTGAATTCCAGCGTCTTCACGCGGCCATCCGGCGTGATCATCAGGCCCGCGTAAAGAAACCCTGTGAACGGAATGCCGTCGGCCGCCATACCACGCAGCGTGGGCAGGATCACCTCATCCATCGCGCGCTGATGCACCTCGGGCGTCACCACCGGTGCAGGCGAATAGGCGCCCATCCCGCCGGTGTTCGGACCCTGGTCGGCGTCGAGCAAACGCTTGTGGTCCTGGCTGGTAGCCAACGGCAAAGCATTCACCCCGTCGCACAACACGATGAAACTGGCTTCTTCGCCAGTCAGAAACTCTTCGATCACCACACGAGCGCCGCCCGCGTTGTGGGCCACGCCCAGCTTGTTGTCGAGCAACATGAAGTCGATCGCTTCATGGGCTTCGGCCAGTGTCATCGCCACGACCACGCCTTTGCCTGCCGCCAGGCCATCGGCCTTGACCACGATGGGCGCGCCTTTGGCGTCCACGTAGGCGTGGGCCTGTACCGGGTCGGTGAACGCTTCGTAATCGGCGGTGGGAATGCCATGGCGCTGCATGAACGCCTTGGAGAAAGCCTTGGAACTCTCCAGCTGTGCAGCCGCTTGGGTCGGACCAAAAATCGCCAGCCCATGGGCGCGAAACTCATCGACCACGCCCGCGGCCAGCGGCGCTTCCGGGCCCACCACCGTCAAGGCCACACCTTGCACCTGCGCCCACTCGCGCAGCGCCACCTTGTCGGAGATTGGCAAATTGACCAGTTGCGCATCGCGCGCCGTACCCGCATTGCCTGGCGCCACAAACACCTGCGCAACACCTTCGGACTGCTTCAGGCGCCAAGCCAACGCATGCTCGCGACCACCGCCGCCAATGACCAAAACTTTCAATTCAAACTCCAAAAATACGAATCGTCGCCTGACGAGTCCTCAACCCAGGCCGCAGAACCGGCTTTGCCGGGCTGCCAGCAGCACCCCCTGGGGGGTGACGCCGAACATCGGGCCAGCGCGGGGGGGAGGGCCTACAGGCTAGCGTTATGAAAAATCTCCTGAACATCGTCCAGGTCTTCCAGCACATCCAGCAACTTCTGCATGCGCTCGGCATCTTCGCCGCTCAACTCGATATTGACGTCGGCGCGCATCGTCACTTCGGCCACCTCGGGCGTCAGGCCAGCGGCCTCCAGGGCGTCTTTGACTTTTTCAAAATCGGGAAAAGCGGTCAGCACTTCGATGGCGCCATCGTCGTCGGTGATCACGTCTTCTGCGCCCGCTTCCAGCGCCACTTCCATCACCTTCTCTTCCGAGGTGCCGGGGGCAAAAATGATTTGGCCGCAATGCTTGAACTGGAAGGCCACCGAACCGTCTGTGCCCAGATTGCCGCCATATTTGCTGAAAGCATGACGCACTTCGGCCACCGTGCGCACCTTGTTGTCGGTCATGGTGTCCACAATGATTGCCGCGCCACCGATGCCGTAGCCTTCGTAGCGAATCTCTTCCAGCGACTGGCCTTCCAGATTGCCCGAGGCTTTGTCGACGTTGTATTTGATGCGGTCGGCCGGCATGTTGGCCGCTTTGGCCTTTTCAATCGCCAGGCGCAAGCGCGGGTTCATCGCCGGGTCACCGCCACCAGCGCGAGCAGCCACCGTGATCTCGCGGATCACCCGCGTCCAGATTTTGCCCCGCTTTTCATCTTGACGGCCTTTGCGGTGTTGAATATTGGCCCATTTGCTGTGTCCAGCCACGAGAGAATCCTTCTGATTGACCGGAATTTGGTCTAATAACCCACGATTTTACGTCTCCACCCCAATCGAGAAGGATGACTGCCATGGCAGAACCGATGCTGATCGCTCAAAACAAGAACGCCCAATGCCATTTGCTGCCCAGCCTGGCCAACCGGCACGGTCTGATCACTGGCGCCACCGGCACCGGCAAAACGGTGACCTTGCAGGCGCTGGCCGAGCAGTTCTCCAACATCGGTGTGCCGGTTTTCATGGCCGACGTGAAAGGCGATCTCACCGGCATCAGCCAGACCGGCAGTTTTGGCGAAAAGATCGCTGGCATCCTGAAAGACCGGGGCATTGCACTGCCCGCCGCCCAGTCCTGTCCCACCACGCTGTGGGACGTGTTCGGCGAACAGGGCCACCCGGTGCGCGCCACGGTCAGCGACATGGGCCCGCTGCTGCTTTCGCGCATGCTCGACCTCAACGACACCCAGTCCGGCGTGCTGAACCTGGTGTTCAAAATCGCCGACGACAACGGGTTGCTGCTGCTCGACATGAAAGACCTGCGGGCCATCCTGCAGCACATCGGCGACAACGCCAAACAGTTCACCACCGAGTACGGCAACATCAGCGCCGCCAGCATCGGTGCCATCCAGCGCGGCCTGATGCAGATCGAACAGCAAGGCGGCGACCAGTTCTTTGGCGAGCCCATGCTCAACATCAGCGACTTCATGCAGACCGTGGGCGGCAAAGGAGTGATCAACATCCTGACGGCCGACAAGCTGATGAACGCCCCGCGCCTCTATGCGACCTTCCTGCTCTGGATGCTGTCCGAGCTGTTCGAAATGCTGCCCGAAGTTGGCGACCCTGAAAAACCGAAGCTGGTGTTCTTCTTCGACGAGGCCCACCTGCTGTTCAACGACGCGCCCAAGATCCTGATCGAGCGCATCGAGCTCGTGGTGCGGCTGGTGCGCTCCAAAGGCGTGGGCGTGTATTTCGTGACCCAGAACCCGCTGGACGTGCCCGACAGCGTGCTCGGCCAGTTGGGCAACCGGGTGCAACATGCCTTGCGCGCCTTCACGCCGCGCGACCAGAAAGCCGTCAAGGCCACGGCCGAGACCATGCGGCCCAAGGCCGGGCTGGACATCGAAGCGGCCATCACCGAGCTGGCCGTGGGCGAAGCCCTGATCAGCTTCCTCGATGCCAAAGGCCGCCCCACCGAGACCGAGCGTGTGTTCGTGGTGCCACCGGGCAGCCAATTGGGTCCCATCACAGCCGCCCAACGCCAGGCGCTGATCAAAGACTCGCTGGTGGCCGGCGTATACGAGACCACGGTGGACCGCGAAAGCGCCTACGAAATCTTCAACGCGCGCACCGAGTCCAACCTGGCCCAGGCCGAAGCCGAAGCGAAAAATGCCCCGAAAACGCCCCGCATTCCCGGCGCGGCCAAGCAGGCCGAGGCTGAGAGCGGAGGCGGCTTGAGCGGCATGGTCGACCGAAGCCTTGTTCGGCCGCACCGGCCCGCGCGGCGGTCAGTACGACGGTCTGGTGCAAACCATGGCCAAGACCGCCGCGCGCAGCGTGGCCAGCGGCCTGGGTCGCCAGCTGGTGCGCGGCATTCTGGGCGGCTTGCTGGGCGGCAAACGTTGAGCGGGGTTTACAAAATGCTCAAGACCCTGCTGCTCATCGCGATCGCCCTGCCCGTCCTTTTGCTCGTCGCGGGGCAGCTGGGCTTTCTGCAAGGCCAGCGCCCGACCGATCTTGGCGTCAACGATGGTCGTTTGAAGAGTCTGCCCAAGACGCCCAATTGCGTCTCCAGCCAGGCATACCTGTACCCCGATCATCCTCAAAGGGCCTATGCAGACATCGAGCCACTGCCGCTGAAAGAAGGCGGTTCTTCCGCCAGCATGACGGCATTGTTCAAGGTGCTGCAAGCCATGCCGGGTGTGACGGTGGTTGAGCAGACACCCGACTACATCTACGCCCAGGCCCAAACCCGATGGCTGAAATTCACCGACGACGTGGAGTTCTGGGTCAACCCAGCCAAGCAAACCATTGACATGCGCAGCGCCAGCCGCCTGGGCCAAAGCGACCTTTCTGCCAACCGAAACCGACTCGAAGCGGTACGTACCGCTTACCAAAACTCATGAACATGCCTGCATTGCCCATTTCCAAACCAAAATCCAAGCCACCAGCCAACGCACGATGGAACCTGATCGCGCGCGGCTCCGCCACGCTGATCGCAGCGGCTGTGCTCACCGCCTGTGGCGGTGGCTCAGGCAGCGACAGTGCCATCGGGCCCAGCGGCAGCACGAGCGCTCGCGTGGCCAGTTGCGGGCAAAGCGGCGGCAGTCTGCGCATCATGCCGCTTGGGCGACTCCATCACCGAGGGTGAATCTGGCCATAACACCTACCGCAGGGTGTTGTGGCAACGCCTGCAAGGCGCTGGCTGCAATGTGGACTTCGTGGGTACCAGATACGGTGTCTCGTCAGGCTACCGCAACAGCCCCGCCAAGTCTCCCCCGAATGGCGACTTCGATCTGGATCATGAAGGTTACTGGGACTACCAGGTCAACGAGTTGTTGCCATTTGTGGCCTCCAGCGTGGCCGCTGCCCAACCCGACATCGTCTTGATCCATGTCGGCACCAACGACGTGCTGGCGGGCCAGAGTGCAGCCGGCATCGCGGGCGAGATCTCGTCGCTGATCAACGCCCTGCGCGGCGGCAAGTCAGATATCTACATCGTGCTCGCCAAGATCATCCCTGCCGCTTCCAGCACGGCGGGGACTTCGGCACTGAACCGGCAAATCGACGGCATCGCTGCGAGACTGAACACCGCTGCCTCGCCAGTCGTGGTCGTCGACCAAGCCAGTGGATACAGCACCGCTGACAACTACGACGGCGTGCACCCCGCGCCCAGCGGCGAGAACAAACTTGGCAACCGATGGGCAGATACGGTTTTGGCCTGGCGAACAAGCTGACTGGCTTCGCGTCAAAAAAAATGCCCGGTTCGTCCGGGCATTTTTGCGGGTGTCATCGCTTCAGTCTGCTGAAGCGGCCTCGGCGGTCGGCTTGGATTTGCCTTCCTTTTTGGGCAGCGGCTGGATATCAAGCTTGACCTCGGACGTCTCCACGCCTTTCTCGTCTTTCTTTTGCTCCATGCCTACCGTCAAACGGCCACCGTCAACCAGACGACCAAACAACAGTTCATCGGCCAAAGCGCGGCGAATGGTGTCCTGAATGAGTCGCTGCATCGGACGCGCACCCATCAGCGGATCAAAACCCTTCTTGGCCAGATGCTTGCGCAGATCATCTGTAAAGGTCACCTCCACCTTTTTCTCGGCCAACTGACCTTCAAGCTGCAGCAAGAACTTGTCGACCACCCGCATGATGACGTTTTCGTCCAGTGCCTTGAAGCCAACCATCGCATCCAGACGGTTGCGGAACTCCGGGGTGAAAAGGCGCTTGATATCGGCCATTTCATCGCCCGCTTCTCGGGGATTGGTGAAGCCAATGGTCGCCTTGTTCATGGTCTCGGCGCCCGCGTTGGTCGTCATGATGATGATGACGTTGCGGAAGTCGGCCTTGCGCCCGTTGTTGTCGGTCAGGGTGCCGTGGTCCATGACCTGCAGCAACACATTGAAGATGTCCGGGTGCGCCTTCTCGATCTCGTCGAGCAGCAACACGCAATGCGGCTTCTTGGTGATGGCCTCTGTCAGCAAACCACCCTGGTCAAAGCCCACATAGCCTGGAGGCGCACCGATCAGACGGCTCACCGCATGGCGCTCCATGTACTCCGACATGTCGAAGCGCATCAGGTCGATACCCATGATGTAGGCCAACTGTTTGGCAGCCTCGGTCTTGCCCACGCCCGTGGGGCCGCTGAACAGGAAAGCGCCGATGGGCTTGTCGGAACGGCCCAAGCCGGAACGCGCCATCTTGACGCTGGCAGCCAGCACCTCCAAAGCCTTGTCCTGACCGAACACCACGCTCTTGAGATCGCGTTCCAGCGTTTGCAGTTTGCCGCGGTCGTCATTGGACACATTGGCGGGCGGAATGCGGGCAATCTTGGCCACAATTTCTTCCACCTCGGTCTTGCTGATGGTTTTCTTGCGCTTGGACACCGGCAGGATGCGCTGCGCAGCACCCGCCTCGTCGATCACGTCAATGGCCTTGTCAGGCAAGTGGCGGTCGTTGATGTACTTGGCACTCAGCTCGGCCGCAGCTTGCAAGGCAGCCAACGCGTACTTCACGTTGTGATGCTCCTCGAAGCGCGACTTCAACCCTTTGAGAATGTCCACAGTTTCCTGCACGGTCGGCTCGACCACATCCACCTTCTGGAAGCGGCGTGAAAGCGCGGCGTCTTTCTCGAAGATGCCACGGTACTCGGTAAAGGTCGTCGCACCGATGCATTTCAGCTGGCCGCTGGACAGCGCTGGCTTGAGCAGGTTGGAAGCATCCAGCGTTCCGCCCGATGCGGCACCCGCGCCAATCAGGGTGTGGATTTCGTCAATGAACAGAACCGCATTGGGCTTGTCTTTGAGCGATTTCAACACGCCTTTCAGCCGCTGCTCGAAGTCACCACGGTATTTGGTGCCGGCCAGCAGCGCGCCCATGTCGAGCGAGTACACATTGGACTCTGCCAGGATTTCCGGTACGTCGCCTTGCGTGATGCGCCAGGCCAGGCCTTCCGCGATCGCGGTTTTGCCCACACCGGCTTCGCCCACCAGCAGCGGATTGTTCTTGCGGCGGCGGCAAAGAATCTGGATGGTGCGCTCCACCTCGTAGTCGCGACCGATCAGCGGATCGATCTTGCCGTCTTTTGCCATCTGGTTCAGGTTCTGGGTGAACTGCTCCAGCGGCGAAGCTTTTTCATTGGATTTGGCTTCTCCCGCCTCCTCGTTCTCGCTGGCGCTTTCGCCGGGCTTGGACGATTCTGGTGGATCGCTCTTGCGAATGCCATGGGCGATGAAATTCACCACATCCAGGCGTGTCACGCCCTGCTGGTGGAGGTAATACACCGCATGAGAGTCTTTTTCACCAAAGATCGCCACCAGCACATTGGCGCCGGTGACTTCCTTCTTGCCGTTGCCGGTGGACTGCACGTGCATGATCGCGCGCTGGATCACACGCTGAAAGCCCAGCGTGGGTTGTGTGTCGACCTCGTCTGACCCCGCCACTTGCGGCGTGTTGTCGGTGATGAAGTTGGTGAGCGACTTGCGCAAGTCGTCCACGTTGGCCGAACAGGCGCGCAGCACCTCGGCGGCGCTGGGGTTGTCGAGCAACGCGAGCAGCAGGTGCTCGACGGTGATGAATTCGTGCCGCTGTTGCCGGGCCTCGACAAAGGCCATATGCAAGCTGACTTCAAGTTCCTGGGCAATCATGGACACTTCCTTTGGGCTGGTGAGAAATCTGCAGCGTGAGCGCAGGTCGTTGGGTTTCGACGGAAGAGACCATCAGGTGGGGTAGATACGCTTTTATTCAACCGGTTCACTCAAACATTGCAAGGGATGTCCCGCATTGCGCGACGCTTGAGTGACCTGATCCACCTTGGTGCCTGCAATATCGCGGGAATACACACCACAAATGCCTTTGCCCTCAAGATGGATCTTCAACATGATCTGGGTGGCCGCTTCACGGTCTTTGCTGAAATACTCTTGGATCACGTGCACCACAAACTCCATGGGGGTGAAGTCGTCGTTGAGCAGCACAACCTGATACATCTGCGGCGGCTTGGTGCGCTGCGTGCGCCGCTCCAGCACAACCGCATCGTCGTTTCCGACGGACGGCGTGACCGTGGGCATTTCGGGCTTTTTGGGATTCTTGGTTGCCATGAAAACATTCTAGCGGTGCGAACACAGCCCCTGCTTTCCCGGGGATTAGGAAAACCCTCATGGCAGCCGAGCGACAGCCCCAAGCCCCACGGGTTGGCTCCAGCAAACTGTGCCTGGTTCGTTCGAAACGCATGGCCCATTGTGCGATCTGAACCCAAAAGAAAACCGCCGAGGAGACAGGCTTCCCGGCGGCTTTTCGCACATTTCGACTTAATTCTTCGCCGCGCTGAGCTGCGACAGAGGGACCTGAGATGGCCGCCCACTACATCTGGGCAATCATTTCTTCGCCAAATCCGGAGCAACTGACCTGGGTGGCCCCCTCCATCAGGCGCGCAAAGTCGTAGGTCACCCGCTTGGACAAGATGGCTTTTTCGATCGAACTGATGATGAGATCGGCCGCTTCGACCCAGCCCATGTGGCGCAGCATCATCTCGGCCGACAGAATCTCCGAGCCCGGATTCACGTAGTCTTTCCCGGCATATTTGGGCGCGGTTCCATGGGTGGCCTCGAAACAGGCAACTCTGTCAGACAGGTTGGCACCCGGAGCGATACCGATGCCGCCCACCTGCGCCGCCAGCGCGTCGGAAATGTAGTCCCCGTTCAGGTTCAGCGTGGCCACCACAGAATACTCCGCCGGGCGCAGCAGAATCTGCTGCAGGAAAGCGTCGGCAATGCTGTCCTTGATGGTGATTTCCTTGCCCGTCTTCGGGTTCTTGAATTTGCACCAAGGTCCGCCATCGACGAGTTGCGCACCAAACTCTCTTTGTGCCAGCGCATAGGACCAATCGCGAAACCCACCTTCGGTGTATTTCATGATGTTGCCCTTGTGAACAATGGTCACGCTGGGTTTGTCGTTATCGATCGCGTATTGAATCGCCTTGCGCATCAGGCGCTCCGTGCCCTCGATACTGACAGGCTTGACGCCGATGCCGGACGTGTTGGGAAAACGGATTTTGGTGACGCCCATCTCGTCTTGCAGGAACTTGATGAGCTTTTTGGCCTTGTCCGACTCGGCTTCGTATTCGATACCTGCGTAAATGTCCTCAGAGTTCTCACGGAAAATCACCATGTTGACTTTGTGCGGCTCTTTCACCGGCGAAGGCACACCATTGAAATACTGAACCGGGCGCAGACAGACATACAAATCCAGCTCCTGGCGCAAGGCCACGTTGAGCGACCGGATACCGCCGCCCACCGGCGTGGTCAGTGGGCCCTTGATGGACACCACGTATTCGCGCAGAGCCGCAAGGGTTTCTTCCGGTAGCCAGACATCGGGGCCGTACACCTGGGTGGACTTTTCGCCCGCGTACACCTCCATCCAGTGAATCTTCTTCTTGCCGCCGTAGGCTTTCTCAACCGCCGCATCAACCACCTTGAGCATCACTGGCGTGATGTCCATGCCCGTACCATCGCCTTCGATATAGGGAATGATGGGTTCATCCGGCACATTCAATGACAT
This sequence comes from uncultured beta proteobacterium, assembly GCA_963698635.1. Lineage (GTDB taxonomy): Bacteria > Pseudomonadota > Gammaproteobacteria > Burkholderiales > Burkholderiaceae_C > Hydrogenophaga. Next base: position 65,658 of record CAVORS010000010.1, on the reverse strand, counting down.
GTCGTCATTGACGGTGATTTTTTGGCCTTTTTCGGGCACCTGAATATGTTGATACATGAAAGCTTGTCTCCAGATTCGATACGATGTGCGTCGGCCCCGGGCGCGAGCCAGATACTCGCTCCCAGGGTCTCAAATCATTCTATTCTCTGCCTTCACTCCATGAGTTCCATGCGCCTGTTTTTGACCGCCCTGCTTGTCACCTTGGTGGGCCCTGCGCTCGCACAGGACAAACCACAAATGGACCTTCCCAGGGTCAAACTCTCGGCTGGCATGTACCTGATCGATGCTCAGGTGGCGCAGACGCCCGAGCAACGCCAGATCGGCCTGATGTTCCGCCGAGAGATGCCTGCGCAAGAGGGCATGCTGTTCGTTTTCGAGGAACCAGGCACGCAGTGTTTCTGGATGAAAAACACGCTTTTGCCCCTGACCGCCGCGTTTGTGGCCGACGACGGCCGCGTGGTGAATCTGGCCGACATGCAACCCCAGACCACCGAATCCCATTGTTCACAGGAACCGGTGCGCTACGTTCTGGAGATGAACCAGGGGTGGTTTGCCAAGCGGGGGCTCAAGGCGGGCATTCAGCTCGGCGGGTTCAAACAGCAGAAATAGGAAAGGGAGCCTGGGCCCCCTTTCTGGTCATTCAACCCACAAATCCAAGACCTCAGGCCTATTTCACCCCTGCCAGCACCGCATTGAGTGTGGCACTGGGGCGCATCACCTTGTCCAGCTTGGCCAGATCAGGCTGGTAGTAGCCACCGATATCCACTGGCTTGCCCTGCACCTCCGCCAGTTCGGCCACGATGGTGGCTTCGTTGTCGGTCAGCTGTTTGGCCAGGGGTGCAAACTCCTTGGCCAGCGCGGCGTCTTCGGTCTGCGCAGCCAGGGCCTGGGCCCAGTACATGGCCAGGTAAAACTGGCTCCCGCGGTTGTCGAGCTGGCCCGTCTTGGGCGAAGGGTTCTTGTTGTTGTCCAGCAAGTGCCCGGTGGCTGCGTCCAAGGTCTTGGCCAGGATGGTGGCCCGCTGGTTGCCGGTCTTCAGACCCAGGTCTTCCAGCGACACCGCCAGCGCCAGGAATTCGCCCAGCGAGTCCCAACGCAGGTGGTTTTCTTCCACCAGCTGCAGCACGTGCTTGGGCGCCGAACCGCCAGCACCGGTTTCGTACATGCCACCGCCGGCCATCAAAGGCACGATGGACAGCATCTTGGCGCTGGTGCCCAGTTCCATGATGGGGAACAGGTCGGTCAGGTAATCCCGCAGGATGTTGCCGGTGGCGCTGATGGTGTCCAGACCGCGCACCACGCGCTCCAGCGTGTAACGCATGGCGCGCACCTGGCTCATGATCTGGATGTCCAGCCCGGCGGTGTTGTGCTCGTGCAGGTACATCTTCACCTTGGTGATGAGCTGGTTTTCGTGGGGACGGTAGGCGTCGAGCCAGAACACCACAGGCATCCCGGAGTTGCGGGCGCGGTTCACGGCGAGCTTGACCCAGTCGCGGATGGCCGCATCTTTCACCTGGCACATGCGCCAGATGTCGCCCGCTTCCACTTCCTCGCTCAGCAACACCTCGCCAGTGGCCAGGTCGGTGATGTTGGCCGTGCCGTCTTCAGAGATCTCGAAGGTTTTGTCGTGCGAGCCGTATTCCTCAGCCTGCTGGGCCATCAGGCCCACGTTGGGCACGGTGCCCATGGTCTTGGGGTCGAACGCGCCGTGCCATTTGCAGAAGTTGATCATCTCCTGATAGATGCGGGCGAAGGTCGATTCGGGCATCACAGCCTTCACGTCCTTGAGTCGGCCATCGGCGCCCCACATCTTGCCGCCATTGCGGATCATGGCGGGCATGGAAGCATCCACGATCACATCGTTGGGCGAATGGAAGTTGGTGATGCCTTTGGCGGAGTCGACCATGGCCAACTCGGGGCGGCCTTCGTGGCAGGCGTGCAGGTCGGCGATGACCTCTTCGCGCTGAGACTGGGGCAGCGTGGCCAGCTTGTCGTAAAGGTTGACCATGCCATTGTTGACGTTCACGCCCAGCTCTTCGAACAACTTGGCGTGTTTCTCAAACGCCTCTTTGTAGAAGATCTTCACACAGTGACCGAACACGATGGGGTGCGACACCTTCATCATGGTGGCTTTCACGTGCAGCGAGAACATCACGCCCGTCTTGTAGGCGTCTTGAATCTCTTTTTCATAGAAAGCCAGCAGGGCCTTCTTGCTCATGTACATGCTGTCAATCACCTCGCGGTCCTGCAGCGACACCTTGTCTTTGAGCACGATCGTCTTGCCGCTCTTTGTGATCAGCTCCATCTTCACATCGCGTGCCTTGTCCAGCGTCATGGACTTTTCGCCATGGTAGAAGTCGCCGCCGTGCATGTGGGAGACGTGGGTCCGCGAAGCCTGGCTCCATTCGGCCATGGAATGGGGGTTCTTGCGGGCGTATTCCTTGACTGCGCGAGGAGCGCGGCGGTCGGAATTGCCTTCGCGCAATACAGGATTCACCGCGCTGCCAATGCACTTGGCGTAACGGGCACGGATCGATTTTTCTTCCTCGGTCTTGGGGGCTTCCGGGAAATCAGGCAGGGCGTAACCCTTGCTCTGCAGCTCTTTGATAGCACTGATCAGCTGCGAGACCGACGCACTGATGTTCGGCAGCTTGATGATGTTGGCCTGGGGCTGAAGCGTCAGCTTGCCCAGCGCGGCCAGGTTGTCCGGCAGGCGCTGCTCTTCCTTCAGGTACTCAGGAAATGCGGCCAGAACGCGAGCGGCCACAGAGATGTCGCTGGTTTCGACTTTGACACCGGCGGGTGCCGTGAACGCCTCGATGATGGGCAGGAACCCGCGGGTGGCCAGGAATGGGGCCTCGTCGGTCAGCGTGTAGATGATGGTGGGTTGCTGCGTGCTCATGGGTTTGCTCCGTAGGTCGTTATGGAAATCCTGCCAGCCGGCGTGGCCACCAGCAGCAAGATGGGATATTCAGAGATTTTGCTTTCTAACGCCTGACCCAAAGTTCATTTATTGAAGCGCTATCTCACATCACAAAAAATAGGAAAAATTTTTAGGGCTTCCCAGCCCGAAACGGGCGTCCCATCGGTACAGATCAGCGTCGCCCAAAGAAAAAGGGCCCGAAGGTCACACCTTCAGGCCCTTCTATTGCCACCGATGACAGATCAGGCAAAGTTGGCTTCAGCGAACGACCAGTTCACCAGCTTGTCGAGGAAGGTCTCGACAAACTTCGGGCGGGCGTTGCGGTAGTCGATGTAATAGGCATGCTCCCACACGTCCACGGTCAACAGCGCTTTGTCGCCGGTGGTCAGCGGGGTGCCGGCAGCACCCATGTTGACGATGTCCACCGAGCCATCGGCCTTTTTCACCAGCCAGGTCCAGCCGGAGCCAAAATTGCCCACAGCGCTCTTGACGAAGGCTTCTTTGAAAGCCGCGTAGCTGCCGAACTTGGCGTTGATTGCCGCGGCCAAGGCACCCGATGGCTCACCGCCACCGTTGGGCTTCATGCAGTTCCAGAAGAAGGTGTGGTTCCAGATCTGAGCGGCGTTGTTGTAGACGCCGCCGCTGGCCTTCTTGACGATGGACTCCAGGTCCATGGCTTCGAATTCGGTGCCCTTTTGCAGGTTGTTGAGATTGACCACGTAAGCGTTGTGGTGCTTGCCGTGGTGGAATTCCAGCGTTTCCTGGGAGTAGTGAGGTGCCAGCGCGTCGATCGCGTAAGGCAATGCGGGCAAGGTGTGTTCCATGGTGTTCCTCTTTCTTTAAAGGTTTCGGGAAGCAAGCCATTCACTGGCTCGAATGATCAACGCACATTGTAGGCATGGCAAAGGGCCACACAGGTTCAGGGGCTTTGCTCGGCCGCCGTGACGCGAACCCCCAGCTCCCCATCCCTCAGGCGAGCACGCAACGCATCGCCGGGCTGGACTTGCTTCACACGCGTCACCAGCGCACCCTGGGCATCGGTCAACATCACATAGCCACGCTCCAGCACCAGCTGAGGATCGAGCAATGCCAGCGCAGCGCTGGACCGCTCCAGACGTTGGCGCTGCTGGTTCATGGCCTGACCCAGTGCCAATGGCAATGCCCTCTCCGAAGCCTGAATGCGGTTGCGCTGCGATTGAGCGGTCAGCGCCAAGCCACGCTGCAAGCGGTGCTCCGCCGCGAGCAAGCGCTGTCGACTCTCGTGAACCCTGCCCGAAGGTCTGCCCAGACGCTGGCCGAGCCGATCCAGCCGCTGGGCGCGCTGGTCGATTTCACCCAGCACGGCCTCACCCAAACGCTCTTGCACATACAGCAGCTCGCCCAAACGGGACTCACGGGTCGGAGCGCACAGCTCCGCCGCCGCCGTGGGTGTGGGCGCGCGCAGGTCGGCAGCGAAATCGGCCAAGGTGAAATCGGTTTCGTGACCCACGCCGCAGACCACAGGCATGGGTGCCTGGGTGATCAGCCGCACAAGCGTTTCGTCGTTGAAGCTCCACAGGTCTTCCAGCGAACCACCGCCGCGCACAAGCAGGAGCACTTCGCTCTCACCCGATGCAGCGTGCCGTTGAAAGGCTGTGCGCAGGGAGGCGCACAGCTCGGCGGGCGCCTGAACGCCCTGCACGGCAGCTGGGTAGATCACCACCGGGATGTGAGGCACCCGGCGGCGCAAAGCAGTGACCACATCGCGCAAGGCCGCAGCGCCCAGGGAGGTCACAACCCCAATGCTGCGCGGCTGTGAAGGCAGTTCGCGCTTGCGCGCATCGTCAAACAGGCCCTCGTCGGTGAGCTTGGCCTTGAGCCTCAGGAACTGCTCGAACAGCACCCCCTGCCCTGCGGGCTTGAGCGATTCCACGATCAGCTGAAGGTCACCGCGCGGCCCATAGACGTCGAGCTTGCCTCTGGCCTCCACCACCTGTCCGTCGCGTGGCGCGAAATCCAGCTGATCGGCACTGCGCCGGAACATGGCGCATCGCACCTGGCCCCCCTCGTCTTTCAGCGCAAAGTAGCAATGCCCACTGGCGGCGCGGGAAAAGCCTGAAATCTCGCCCCTGACCATGACCGGGTTGAACCGTGCGGCCAGACTGTCGGCAATGGCGCGCATCAGCGGGCCAACACCCCACACTCTGCTGGCGACATCGGGCTTTTCGCCCGGAAATCCCTCAACCACGAGGCACTCCGGGGCAAATGTGTCCACAACTGGCGGCGCCACTGGTGCTGCAGGCCGAAAGTACGCCGGATACAAGGCCTGCCCTGCAAGCTATTGATTCAGAAGCGTTTTGTACTGCCTGTTTTGTCATCGTTTCGTTGAAATGCAGCCCTGGCGCGGGCTACCAGCTGCGCCCAACGGGGTTTTTCACAAAGTTATCCACAGAATCTGTGCAAGGATCGCGGCGGCACCAAGGGGGTGCGAGCGCCAGCGCCAAAAGCGCTGTCCATGGCCTGAGACATAATCTTAACGATCGCAGTTTGACCGCTTTTGCGCGCGGTTTCACCCGGAGCCCTGAATTGTTTTCCATCATACAAGCCGCTGGCTGGCCCATCTGGCCGCTGATTCTCTGCTCAATCCTGGGCCTGGCCTTGATCATCGAGCGTTTCGTGAGCCTGAAAACGGCCAAGATCGTGCCTCCCAAGCTGCTCGACGAAGCCATCATGGTGTCTCGCAATGGATTGCCAGGCGCCGAAGTGGTGAACCACCTGGAACAGAACTCTGCGCTGGGCGAGGTGCTGGCCAGCGGGTTCAGGGCGCTGCTCAACAATCCCCGCATCAGTGAATCCGACCTGCGCTCTACGCTGGAAGGCGCCGGGCGCATGAGCGCCGCCAAACTTCAACGCTATTTGGGCGCACTGGCCACCATCGCTTCGGCGGCACCGCTGCTGGGGCTGCTGGGCACGGTGATTGGCATGATCTCCATTTTTGGCTCCCAAGGTGGCGCCGATCTGGGCGCGGCGCCAGGCGGCAACCCTGAAGAACTCGCCCACGGCATTTCCATCGCGCTCTACAACACCGCTTTTGGCCTGATCGTGGCCATTCCTGCGCTGATCTTCTGGCGCTATTTCCGCGCCCGGGTGGACGACTACCTGCTGAGCATGGAGCTGGCGTCGGAGCGCTTTGTGCGCCATCTGCTCACCTTGCGCAAATAAGGCCATCGCATGAACTTCCGCCCAGGCACCCGCGACGAACCCGAGATCAACCTGATCCCGTTCATCGATGTTTTGCTGGTGGTGCTCATCTTTTTGATGCTCTCCACGACCTACAGCAAATTCACCCAGCTTCAGGTGAACCTGCCTGTGGCCGATGCGCAGGCCCAAGAATCCACCCCCAAAGAAGTGGTGGTTTCCATCAGTGCCGACGGGCGCTACGCCATCAACAAAGACACGCTCGAAGGCAGCAGCGTGGAAGACATCACACGGGCCCTGTCGCAAGCCGCCCAGGACACACGGGAAGTCGTGATCATCATCAGCGCCGATGCCGCGGCCACCCACCAATCCGTGATCAACGTGATGGACGCCGCGCGCCGCGCCGGCCTGGTACGCATCACCTTTGCCACCCAGCAATCGGGCAGCAAGGGATCGGGCTCGAAAATCTGAGTCGGGTCCGAAGCGCGCCATGGGCCAAGACCACGGACAGGCTCGCTGGCAAGCCATCTGGCAATCGCGCCGCGGTGCAGCGTTGGCTTTGTTGCCCTTGGCCTGGCTTTACGGCTTGCTCGCCGGCATCCGGCGCTGGCTGTACGCGAAAGGCTTCCTGACCATCCATCGCATGCCCGTGCCAGTGGTGGTGATCGGCAACGTGGTGGTTGGCGGCGCTGGCAAAACGCCCACGGTGCTGGCCCTGGTGCAACACCTCAAGGCCCGGGGCTGGCGGCCAGGCGTGGTTTCGCGAGGCTATGGAAGGCAGGGAGCAGAGCCGCTCGAAGTCCTTCCCGACACATCACCCAGCGCATGCGGCGACGAGCCCGCTTTGATTCGGCAACAAAGCGGGGTGCCCGTGTTTGTGGCGCGGCAACGGGCCGAAGCCGCGCTGGCCCTGCTGGCGCAACACCCGGAAGTGAACCTGCTCCTTTGCGACGATGGCCTGCAACACCTGGCTCTTGGCCGCGACCTGGCGATCGCGGTCTTTGATGACCGCGGCACCGGCAACGGCTGGTTGCTCCCCGCGGGCTTGTTGCGCGAACCCTGGCCCGTGCGCAAAGGCGCCCCTTTCGCGCCCGATCTGGTGCTGCACCAATCGGCGCAGGCGATCCAGTCCAGCCGGCAAAGCACCACCCACATCCCCAGCTTCCGCGCCCAGCGTTCGCTGGCGACCGATGCGCTCAACGCGCTGGGCGAACGCAGGCCATTGGCTGCGCTGGGCCCATCGGTTGTGACCGCGGTGGCAGGTATCGCCCGGCCGCAGGCGTTCTTTGACATGCTGAGAACAGCAGGTGCGGTGCCCCAACACGCCATTGCCCTGCCAGACCATGCTGCCACCGACCTGTACGCCAGTTTGCTGAACGACCATACGGGCACATTGGTTTGCACCGAAAAGGACGCAGTCAAGCTGTTCGAACTGGCCCGGCGCAGGGGTCCCGCCACAGCGGCACGCGTCTGGGCGACGCCCTTGCAACTGCAGGTTGAACCGGCCTTCTTTGCCGCCGTGGACAAGCAACTGAAATCTCTTCGTTCTGATCAACCGGTCAACTGACGCTTCATCCTTCGGGCGCACTATGATCGCGCCATGGACACCAAACTGCTCGAACTGCTGGTCTGCCCCGTCACCAAAGGGCCCCTGATTTTCAACCGCGACACCCAGGAGCTGATTTCGCGCAGCGCCCGCCTCGCCTACCCTGTTCGCGACGGCATTCCCATCCTGCTGGAGCACGAAGCGCGCACGATCAGCGAAGAAGAGGCCGCGCGCCCCAACCCGCCAACACCCGCACCATGAACCAGCACCCGGGTTTCACGGTCCTGATCCCGGCCCGGCTGTCCTCCAGCCGCCTGCCCAACAAACCACTGGCCGATATTGGTGGCCTGCCCATGGTGGTTCGGGTGGCCCTGCAGGCCGCAAAAAGCCAAGCCACGCAGTGTGTCGTGGCCGCCGACGATGCGCGAATCGTCGCTGCCTGCGAGGCCCACGGCATCCGCGCCTTGCTCACCGGCACGCACCACCTCAGCGGAAGCGACCGCCTGGCAGAGGCCTGCGCAATGCTCGGCCTGGGAGATGAGACAACCGTGGTGAACGTGCAAGGCGACGAGCCGCTGATCGAGCCCGCGCTGATCGACGCGGTCGCTCTGGAACTGCAAAACAGGCCCGACTGCGTCATGAGCACCGCCGCCCACCCCTTGAGCGATGTGGCCGACTTCACCAACCCCAACGTGGTCAAGGTGGCGTTGGACAAGCGCCAGACGGCGCTGTACTTCAGCCGGGCGCCCATTCCCTGGTGGCGCGATGGCATGGCATCCCCCGGTGGCGTCGCCAGGCTGCAGGAGCCGGCTCCGCTGCGCCACATTGGCGTGTATGCCTACCGCACAGGTTTCCTGAAGGCGTTTCCCGATCTCACACCAGCGCCTATCGAAACCGCGGAGTCCCTGGAGCAACTGCGCGTGCTGTGGCACGGTGAACGTATCGCGGTCTATCTGACCGAGCAGGCACCCCATGCAGGTGTCGACACGCCCGATGATCTTGCCCGGGTGCAGCGCCTGTTTGCAGGCCTGTAGGGCCCCGTTTAAGGCCTTGATTTCGCACCCAAAGCTGTAAGCCAGTGCTGGGGAGCCGCATGCTATCCTCGTTCGGTCGCCCCGGAGTCAAGGCCCGGGCCACGGTCGCCTGAGACAGCGGCCTTACACGATTCAACAGCAACAAAGGATACCGATGAAACTCATTCTGTTGGGAGCGCCTGGCGCCGGCAAAGGCACCCAGGCCACCTTCATCTGCCAGAAATACAACATCCCGCAAATCTCCACAGGCGACATGTTGCGCGCTGCCGTGAAAGCCGGCACCCCATTGGGTCTTGAGGCCAAAAGCGTGATGGACTCGGGTGGTTTGGTGAGCGACGAACTGATCATCAACCTGGTCAAAGAACGCATTGCCCAGCCAGATTGCTCCAACGGCTTTCTCTTTGACGGATTTCCCCGAACGATCCCCCAGGCCGATGCCATGAAGGCCGCTGGCGTGAAGCTGGACTACGTGCTGGAAATCGACGTGCCGTTTGAGGCCATCATCGAACGCATGAGCGGTCGCCGCTCCCACCCGGCTTCTGGCCGCACCTACCACGTCAAATTCAACCCACCCAAGGTAGAAGGCAAGGACGACGAAACCGGCGAACCCCTGATCCAGCGCGAAGACGACAAGGAAGAGACTGTGAAGAAGCGCCTCGAGGTCTACAGCGCCCAAACCCGCCCCTTGGTTGACTATTACAGCGAGTGGGCCAAGGCCGACCCGTCCGCTGCGCCCAAATACCGCGCCATCAGCGGCATGGGCTCTGTGGAAGACATCACATCACGCGCCATGGAAGCGCTGGCCCACTGAATGTGAGCAGGTCCCATTCGCAGGAAAGCCCGGTCAGCACCGGGCTTTTTTTCGCCCGCTCAATGCCAGTCGGGCAACAGCGACAACGAGAGCGAGAGCCGCGCTTTGACCGGTGACAGGCCAGCCGAATCCGCAAAACGATCGCCAGCATGAGGCACCACCCGCCCCCTCGCGCATCGCGTGGCGCGAACCACCTTGACGCCATTCGCCTGCGCCTGCTCGAGCGCACCGGCAAGGTCAGCATGCAAGGTGCCATTGCCGGTGCAAGCCACCACAATGCCGCGCGTTCGTGGCTCCTTCTCCATTCCATTCAACGCCAGCAAACCAAGGACCACGCGCCCATCGGCATCTGCATGGCTGACCACCAGCGCCACGCCCGGCAGCGCAGGCGCTGTCAGAACCGCCTTCAACCGAGCAACGGCTGACACCCTGATCGGTGCAGGGAGCGGCTGAAACCAACGGATTTCGCCCTCTTCCACCGACCCCATGGGCCCGGCATCGCCCGAATCGAAGGCATCCACCCTGTAACTGTGCACCTTGCTCACATGCGCAGCGCTGTGGATCGAGCCAGCCGCAACAGCCACCACCCCCGACAAGCCCGGGCACCCGGCAACAATCACCGCGTCAAGCAGGTTCTGTGGTCCATCGGGCACCAAGGCACTTGCGGGCCGCATGGCGCAGGTCATCACGACCGGCTTTTGCGGGCCCAATACCGTTTGCAAAAACCAAGCCGTCTCTTCCAGGGTATCGGTGCCATGGGTGATCACCACGCCTTGGACTTCATCGCGCGCGAGATGATGTGCCACACGTTCTGCCAGACGTTTCCACACGGCCAAACCCATGTCCTTGCTGTCGATCTGCGCCACCTGCTCCCACTCAAGCGACAGACCCTGCAAAGGAGGCACAGCCTGCAGCAGATCGCCCACGCCCACCTCGCCCGCCACATAGCCCACGTTGTCGGCCGCATCGGCCGCCCGCCCGGCGATCGTGCCACCGGTGCCCAGCACCACCCGAACCGATCGCGTCTTAGCATTCACCACTTGTCAAACTCCAAAAACTGGTTAAACTCACAGTCACTGGATAAACAAACAGCTTGCTGCTTTATCCAGTTCTGCGACGGGTGAAACCCGCCTGTCACGAATCCTAGGTCTGAAGAGGTTGCCATGCTCGACTCCACTTTCCCGACGCCCAAGCTTACTGCCCGCCAGCAACAGATTCTGGAGCTGATCCAAAACGCCATCGCGCGCACCGGCGCACCACCTACGCGCGCCGAAATCGCCAGTGAGCTCGGCTTCAAATCGGCCAACGCTGCCGAAGAGCATCTGCAGGCATTGGCCCGCAAAGGGGTGATCGAACTCGTCAGCGGCACCTCGCGGGGCATCCGCCTTCGCAACGAAGATCTGCAATCCATCAATGCATCCCGGTCGCGCCAGCTTTCCCTGCCTCTGCCCAGTCTTTCACAGCTCATGCTGCCCCTGATTGGCCGAGTTGCAGCAGGCTCGCCCATTCTTGCCCAGGAGCATGTGGACCAGACCTACCACGTCGAACGCAGCCTGTTTCAGCAAGAGCCCGATTACCTGTTGAAGGTGCGCGGCATGTCCATGCGAGACATCGGCATCATCGATGGCGATTTGTTGGCAGTTCGCTCCACCAAAGAAGCCAAGAACGGCCAAATCGTGGTCGCCCGCCTGGGCGAAGACGTGACCGTCAAGCGATTCATGCGCTTGCCCCATCAAATCGAACTCCACGCGGAAAACCCCGACTACAAAACCATCGTGGTCGAGCCCGGCGAACCGTTCGAAATCGAAGGCCTGGCTGTGGGCCTGATTCGAAACAGTTTTCAAAACTGAGCCCGAAGCCAGGGCGGCGACCGGCTTTCGGTCGGTCAGCCACTTGGCTTCAGGTCAGCATCGCCTCCGCAGGTGGCGGGCGTTTGGCATAGCGTGCAAACCTGCGCGCTGGCACAACCCTGCGTAGGCGCGCAACTTTTCAATCCTGCCTGTGTTCAACACCATCACTGGAGTTTTTCATGGGAATCCGCTTCACCACCAATACCTGGCGTGCGCCGCTGCAACTGATCGACTGCTGGCTGCCGGTCCAAGAGTCCAGGGCCACCGCAACAACCCATCCAACGCCCCGCCTGCTCCAGCGCTTCGCCAAGGCCGGATGGCTCCGCCGACCACCACTTGGCAACCCACCTCTCACTGCCAACGCGCAACGCAACCACCAGGCACCGCGCCACCCTCGACTGGCCGATATCCAGTGCCGCAGCAACAACACCGATCGCTTGACCATGGCCGAGGCGATGGCCGCTTGGTTCTCTCGGGGCGCATCGATCAGGTGTGCGCCGAGCTCGAGCGGCTGGCTGCGATCGAACAACGCATGTGTCGATAGCAGGCCACCCTCCCCGCAATCGCCCGCTCGCCATTCGGCAATGCCGCATTCATGGCTGTCGAAGACGATGAAGCTGCGTGGCCTTATGGTGTAGAGCGGGACCGGGTCGAAACGAGGTGGCGCATTCAAGGGCCTGGCGCACAGGAGCGCCAGCGCCAGGCCTCCAGGCCTATGACCAAAGCAACAAGGCCCGCCAATTTGCGGAGGTCCTGAAAAAGAACGGCCTTAGAAAGCAGGGACCTTGCGGGCACAATAGACGCCATGAATATTGTGATTCTCGATGACTACCAAGACGTGGTCCGCAAGCTCGAATGCGCCCAAAAGCTCGATCTCTACCCGGCAAAAGTGTTCACCAACACGGTCAAAGGGGTGGGGCAGCTGTCGGTGCGACTGCGTGACGCCGACATATTGGTGTTGATTCGGGAACGCACCCAGATCACACGCCAATTGGTCGACAAGCTGCCTCGGCTCAAACTGATTGCACAAACTGGCCGCATTGGCGCGCACCTCGATGTTCCAGCCTGCACCGAGCGTGGCGTGGCCGTGGCAGAAGGCGTGAGCTCACCGATGTCAACAGCAGAACTTACGTGGGCGCTGATCATGTCGTCCATGCGGCGCATCCCTCAATATGTCTCCAGTTTGAAGCACGGGGCATGGCAGCAATCGGGGCTGAAAGCCGCGTCCATGCCACCCAATTTCAGCTTGGGCAAAGTTCTGCATGGAAGAACGCTCGGCGTGTGGAGCTACGGGCGGATCGGAAGACTCGTGGCCGGCTACGGCCGGGCATTTGGCATGCGCGTGCTCGTCTGGGGCAATGAACCAAGCCGTCAACAGGCCGCAGCAGATGGCTACGAACTGGCCAGCAGCCGCGAGGAACTGTTCACCGAATCCGATGTCCTCACACTGCACCTGCGGCTCGCTCCGACGACCACAGCCTGCATCAACCTGGAAGACCTTTCCAGGATGAAACCCACAGCACTGCTGGTCAACACGTCTCGGGCAGAGCTGATTCAGCAAGATGCTTTATTGGCGGCGTTGAACCGCGGTCGACCCGGAATGGCCGCCATCGATGTGTTCGAGTCCGAACCCATCATGCAGGGGCACGCGCTGTTGCGACTTGAGAACTGCATTTGTACGCCCCATATCGGCTATGTGGAACAGGACAACTACGAAACCCTTTTCTCTGCGGCGTTTGACAACGTTGTCAATTTTGTTCGTGGCACGCCAACGAACATCGTCAACCCCGGCGCACTTCAGGTTCGCCGCTGAAGCACACATCGTGGCGCCACAGGCGCCACACAAAATGGACAGCGGCAGGAAACAAAAAGCCGGGTTCACTGCCCGGCTTTTTGGCTCCTGAAACGCCGTTGCACTCAGTTCTTCTTTTTCGACCCACTGTCCTCATCGTCGTCGGGCGGCATGAAGTCCATGACTTCAAAGTCGATCAAATTGCCCTCGTCGGCAACACTTCCAGCCAATTTGTCACCGCCCAAGGCTGCGGAGGCTTGAACCTCTGCTGGCACCTCTGGCAAGGAAGCTTCAAACGCCGACATTTCGTCCAGCGCATCCAGGTCGACATCAAGGCCCAAACGTGGAGAAGACACCGGCATGTTGTCAAAAGGCTCGGTATTCGGAGATCCTTTTTCACTGGCGCCAGCTCCCATGATCGCAGAGGCGCCTGCAGCCGCCTTCAGCGGTTTGATGGCTGTGTGCTCAAAGTCAGGGCGCTCATCTTCACCAAGCTCAGCGCGCTTGATCATTTCCTTGGCGACCGCATGCAGCAACAGAAGCTCACGGTAGGCCTCAAGGTCAAACACTTCACCATCTGTATCGTTGGCATCACGGAAGATCGACTTTTCGATCACATCCAGCACCCGAGGCTGTGGCCACAGCGCTTGAATGCGCCCAAATGCCGTCTCGTATCCCTCAAGGCCCACACTGTTGTCCGAATAGTCATCGAACGGTGGCGCGCCTGCGTTGAACTTCTCGTTGAATACCTCGCGCAGCTCTTCGTAGTCTTGCCGGCGATTGAGCTGGTGGTAGAGCCGGAACAAGTCCAGGTAGGCCAGAGCGCTTGGCTCCTGGCTTTCCAGCAGATGGTTCCTCAAGACACCGATGGCCTTGTCGTTCTCGCCCAGCGACACAAAAAAGTCTGCTTGCTGCTGAACGTCAAACAACTCTTCCGTTGCCAGCGAACGCGCCCCTGCAGAAGCATTCGACTCATCGATCCGCGAGTTGGAAGCAGGCAAGACCGCGCGCAGGCTTGAGTCATGACCGTGTAGGGACTCGTAATCATCAAAAGACGATTCGGGATCGATGTCCAAATCGATGTCAACGCCAACGGGGTCTCGGCGTTCACTTCCGGTGGCCTTGGTCGCCAGTACAGCCGCAGCACCTGCCGCGGCAGGCTTTTGTGCACCATCCCACCAGGCAGCACCGCGACGGGCAACTTCAGGCGTTTCCTTGCGCCGCCGGAAGAACCACAATCCCACCAGAGACAGCAAGAGCAAGCCACCCAACAGGTAGGCCAACCAAGTGATGTAGCGCGTTTGATCCAGCTGTTCTTGCATGGCCTTGATGGCGGCAGCGTCGCTGGCTTCTTTTTCCCGCAAGCCTTTCGATTCAGCTTCCAGCACCGCCAGCTTCTGCGTGTCACGCAAAACCTCTTCTGGCGTCGCATTGATGGCCTTCCAGAGCTGCCCCGCAGCCTCGCGCTCTTGCTCCGACGTCGTCGGCTCGCTCAACATGGACAGCGAGAGCTTGAGAACCGGGTCACGCTCGACATTGAGGTTCAAATCGACAGGATCGAGGAGCAGCCGCGGGGCCGGTGCCTCGACCACAGGATCCGGCTTGCGCACAATGCTCTTGCGAGCGGCTTGCGCAGGTGTGGCCTTCTTTACAACAGGTTTCTCAGGCTTGCGAACCGAAGCCGGAGCGGTTTCTTTGGCGCCACCTTCGTTGTCGGCTGCCCCATCGGTGTTCGTGGTCGGAGGCGTTGCGCTAAGCGCACGGCCAGGCGCTTGCCCGTTTTCGTTCGCCAGTCGTGGCAGCACTCTCATCGAACTGGCTTCGCCAACAGCCGCAGCTGCGCCGTCAATTGAGCGAACGGGGCCGGTTGGCGCACCGTTGTTCGAGGCCGAGGCAGGCGCTGGATCAGCCAACAACACATAGTTGCGAGTGAAAGGTGCCGAACACCCTGCACTGACTTCCAGCGAGACCACTGGCTCATTCACGGGCAACGTGGTCTGGATTCTGATGGAGGCCTTGGCATCAGGCGCACTGCGCTGCGGAGAAACACGCACCGCCCCGGAGGACAGCCTGGCCTCTCCAAACAGCACATTGGCACGAATGCACAATTCAGCGAGATCTTCCCCAGGAGAGGTCAATGCTTCGACCCTGACGTCCAGTGGACGCCCGATCACAGCAGCACCACCATAGCGGCCCAGCGTCACGGCCGAGCTTGGCAGGGCCGTTGATAGCAAAATAGAGCCGATCAAAATCAGGCGCACGTCAGAATCCCTTCTTCCTTAGGTGGAGAACATTTTGTCATAGGTTCGGACACATTCAGATCAAATAGTACTTTCATATGCAACCAATTTCCCCCTCAGATCCACCTGCCTTTTCCATCGTCGGCGTGATTGGCGCCGGGGCCATGGGCCGCGGCATCGCACAAATGGCCGCACAGGCCGGCAGCACCGTGCTTTTGCGCGACAACCAGCCAGGTGCGGCGCAAGCCGCGATCGCCGCCATCGTCCAGGTTTGGGACCGCTTGGTCACCAAAGGCAAATTGACGCCTGAAATGCGGGAACTTCAAGTAGCAAAACTCAAGGTCGCCCCCGACACAGCCGCGCTGTCACCTTGTAACCTCGTTGTTGAGGCGATTGTGGAGCGTATCGACCTCAAACAGCGTCTCTTTGAGGAAATTGAGTCGCTGGTTGCGCCAGATACGGTGCTGGCGACCAACACTTCATCGCTCTCCGTTACAGCCATTGCTGTCCAGCTCAAACGCCCTGAGCAACTGGCGGGCTTTCACTTCTTCAACCCAGTGCCTCTGATGCGGGTGGTTGAGGTGGTCGCGGGACTCAAAACCTCACCTGTTGTTTGCGAACAACTGACCCGTTACGCGCGCCAGTTCGGTCACACACCTGTCGCCGCGCAAGACACACCTGGCTTCATCGTCAACCATGCCGGCCGCGGCTATGGCACGGAGGCGCTGAAGGTGGTTGGCGAAAGGGTTGCCGACTTCGCCACGGTCGACCGAATCCTGCGCGATCAGATGGGTTTCAAGCTGGGGCCCTTCGAGCTCATGGACCTGACCGCGCTCGACGTATCGCACCCGGTCATGGAGTCGATCTATCACCAGTATTTTGAGGAACCCCGCTACCGTCCCAGTGTGATCACGGCGCAGCGGCTGGCCGGTGGCGTGGTGGGCAAAAAAGTCGGTGAGGGTTTCTATGCGTACCGAGAGGGTACGGCCCAGGTGCCCGCAGAGCCCGACGTCCCTAGCGTTGCGTCATTGCCACCGGTATGGGTGTCACCCAAAGCCGCGCGCAGAGCGGAGCTGTACCAACTGCTCAAAGACCTCGGCGCCCACATTGAAACCACTGCGGCACCCTCCTCTGCTGCACTCATTCTTGTGGCGCCACTCGGTCTGGATGTGACCACGCTCGCCGCCGTGGAGCGCCTGGACGCTTCGCGCACCATCGGCATCGACATGATGCTCGAAGACGCGGCCACGCGTCGACGCGTGCTGGCCACCAATCCGGCCACACGCAACGACATGCGCGACGCTGCCCACGCACTGTTTGCCAAAGATGGCAAGGCGGTGAGCGTGGTGCGCGACAGCGGAGGCTTCGTGACCCAACGCGTGGTCGCCACCATCGTCAACATCGCGGCCGACATGTGTCAGCAAGGCGTGTGTTCGCCCTCAGACCTCGATTTGGCTGTCACACTGGGCCTGGGTTACCCCATGGGCCCTTTGGCCATGGGTGACCGCATTGGGCCAACCAACGTGCTCGAGATCCTCTTCAACATGCAAACGGTGTACGGTGACCCACGCTACCGCCCCTCGCCCTGGCTGCGCCGCCGAGGTGCGCTCGGCTTGAGCCTGAGCCACGAAGAAGCCTGATCGCCTCCCATCCAACTTCCACCATTGCAATGACCGCCACCCTCAAAAGCCACAGCCATGGTCAGACCATGGTGCTGACCATCAGCAACCCCGACCACCGCAACGCGCTGGGGCCCGACATTTATGCCGCTGGCATCGAGGCACTGAATGTCGCCGAAGGCAGCGCAGAGGTGCGCAGCGTCGTGATCCAGGGCGAGGGTGCACACTTTTGTGCGGGCGGCAACTTGCAACGCCTGCAGGCCAACCGCGCCCTGCCGCCCGAGCACCAGGCCCAAAGCATCGAGGGCCTGCACAACTGGATCGAGACCATCCGAGCCTTCCCCAAACCGGTGGTGGCGGCGGTCGAAGGCGCTTGCGCAGGCGCGGGTTTCTCGCTGGCCCTGGCCTGTGACATGGTGGTGGCTGCCAACAACAGCGTGTTCGTGATGGCCTACACCAATGTGGGTCTTTCACCCGATGGTGGCGCAAGCTGGAGCCTGATGCGCGCACTGCCGCGCGCCATGGCCACACAGTTGTTGATGGCCGGTGACCGCATCGATGCACAACGCCTGCACGCGCTCGGCTTGATCAATGCCGTGTGTGCAACTGGCGAGGCGCTGCAAGAAGCCCTCGCGCTGACCGAGCGATTGAACGCCAGAGCGCCCAACGCCCTGGCCAGCATCAAAGAGTTGTGCCAGGAAGCCGAGACCGCCTCACTGCACCAACAGCTTGCTGCCGAACGCGACCATTTCGTGCGCAACTTGCACCACGCCAACGGCGGCGAAGGCATCCAGGCTTTTCTGGAAAAGCGCTCGCCGCACTACCGATAGTCCGCAGCGACTGCTTGCGATGCACCGCCCTCTGCGGGACGCGCAAGCGACAGCTTCCACGCAAACCCTGAGCGGTGCACCGGTCCCTATGGCGACAATGCACGCACCCCCCAGTCACTCATAAGACAGACGATGGACGAACCGATTCTGACAATGGACGAACGCGAGGCGATCAATGGTGGTCGCTGGTTCAACAGCCTTTCCCCTTCACTGCGACACGACATTCTTCGATGCGCCTACGTCAAGCGATTCAAAGACGGCGACCTGATCGTTGCCCGCGGCGACCCTCCGACCGAATGGACGGCGGTCGCCAAGGGCGCGGTGCGGGTGAGTTCGACCTCGCTCTCAGGCAAGCAGATCACCTTGACCTATGTGGAACCCGGTGTGTGGTTCGGCGATGTAGCGATGTTCGACGGCGATCAGCGCACGCACGATGCCTATGCACACGACGCCACCACCCTGCTCTGCGTCTCGCGCAACGATTTCCAGAAAATTCTCAGCAACCATGGCGAGTTGTACGAAGCGCTGATGCGCCTGCAGGCGCGGCGCATTCGCACCCTGTTTGGTTTGGTGGAAGACCTCAACACCCTGCCTCTTCGCGCGCGACTGGCCAAGCAACTCCTGCATCTCGTGCGCAGCTACGGCGTGCCTTGTCTGGCCGATGGCAACGAAATGCGCATCGGCCTGCAGCTTGCGCAAGAAGAGCTGGCCCAGCTACTGGGCGCTTCGCGCCAACGCGTCAACCAGGAACTGAAATCGATGGAACGCGAAGATGCCATACGCATCGAGCAAGGTGGTCTGGTGATTCGCAACCGCGAGATGCTGATGCGCATTGCCGACGCCGAGTCCTGACACCCGATTCCCCCAAGCGCACGCAGATGCGCCGCCGGCCAGCCGGAACCCGCGTTGGCCGCCCTCACGACAACCACACGAGGCAGCCCACACGATGAGTGAATCCAACGTCTTCACAGGCACCAAACCTGTCGCCGAGCAACACCGCTTCGACACCGATGCACTCTCGCGCTGGATGAGCGCCAACGTGACTGGTTTTGCCGGCCCCTTGAACGTCGAAATGTTCAAAGGTGGTCAGTCCAATCCCACCTACAAGCTCATCACGCCGCAAAGGGCCTACGTCATGCGGGCCAAGCCAGGCCCTGTGGCCAAGCTGCTCCCGTCTGCCCATGCGGTCGAGCGCGAGTACCGCGTGATGAAAGCCCTGCACGGCACAGGCGTGCCCGTGGCTGAGATGCACGCGCTGTGCGAGGACGAATCTGTGATCGGCCGCGCTTTTTACATCATGGAGTGCGTGGAAGGTCGAGTCATGTGGGACCAGTCGCTTCCCGACATGAGCAACGCCCAGCGCGGCGCGATTTACGATGAGATGAACCGTGTGATGGCGGCATTGCACACCGTCAAACCCAGCGGGATTGGGCTGGATGGCTACGGCAAGCCAGGCAACTACTTCGAGCGCCAGATCGGGCGCTGGAGCAAGCAGTACGTGGCCTCGATCACCAAGCCCATTCCCGAAATGGACCAGCTGATGGCCTGGTTGCCCCAAAACATTCCCGCCATGGCGCGCGACGAGACGCTGGTCTCGGTGGTGCACGGCGACTACCGGCTCGACAACCTGATGTTCCACCCCACCGAGCCGCGCGTGCTCGCCGTGCTGGACTGGGAGCTCTCCACATTGGGCCACCCGCTCGCCGATTTCAGCTACCACTGCATGGCCTGGCACATCCCGCCCGGCGCCTTCCGGGGCATCGGTGGCCTGGATGTGGCAGCCCTGGGCATTCCTACCGAAGCCGAATACATCGCCCGCTACTGCGAGCGAACCGGCCTGACCACGCCTGAGAAGCTCAAAGCCGACTGGAATTTCTACCTCGCCTACAACATGTTCCGCCTGGCGGCCATCTTGCAAGGCATCGCCAAACGCGTGGAGGCAGGCACCGCCTCCAGCGCCCAAGCCATTTCGTCGGGCGCCGGCGCCTTGCCGATGGCGCAACTCGCCTGGCGCTTCGCCCAGGCTGCCTGACACTTTTCAACCCGAAACCGCTCACCCCTTTGCAGCGACAACCCAAGGAGACAAGATGAATTTCGACTACACCGACAAGGTCAAAGACATGCGTGAACGCCTGCTGGCCTTCATGGACGAACACATCTACCCCAACGAAGGCCGCTTCCACGCCGAAATCGCAGAAAACCGAAAGAACGGCAACGCCTGGATTCCCACCAAAATCGTCGAAGAGCTCAAGCCCAAGGCCCGCGCCGCTGGTCTGTGGAACCTCTTCCTGCCCAGCAGCGCCCGCGCACCCGAAGGCCTGACCAACCTCGAGTACGCGCCCATGTGCGAAATCATGGGCCGCGTGGTGTTTGCTGCTGAAGTGTTCAACTGCTCGGCTCCCGACACCGGCAACATGGAAACACTGGAGCGCTACGCCAGCGAGGCCATCAAGGACGAATGGATGGAACCGCTGCTGCGCGGCGAGATCCGCTCCGCATTCCTGATGACAGAGCCTGCTGTTGCCTCTTCTGACGCGACCAACATCGAATGCAGCATCGAGCGCGATGGCAATGAATACGTGATCAACGGGACCAAATGGTGGTCGTCGGGCGCAGGCGATCCGCGCTGCAAGGTCTACATCGTCATGGGCAAAACCAATCCCGACGCACCCCGACATTCGCAGCAATCGATGATCGTCGTACCTGCAGACACACCCGGCATCACCGTTGTGCGCGCCCTTTCGGTCTTCGGCTATGACGATGCACCCCATGGCCACATGGAAGTGCAACTGAAAAACGTGCGCGTGCCGGTGGGCAACCTGCTGCTGGGCGAGGGCCGCGGCTTTGAAATTGCCCAGGGTCGCCTTGGCCCAGGCCGCATCCACCATTGCATGCGCTCCATCGGAGCCGCTGAGCGCGCCCTGGAACTCATGTGCAAACGGCTCAACAGCCGCGTCGCGTTTGGCAAACCTGTGTCGGCGCAGTCTGTCTGGCACGAGCGCATTGCCGACGCGCGCTGCCGCATCGAGATGGCGCGCCTGCTCACGCTCAAGGCCGCCTACATGATGGACACCGTGGGCAACAAGATCGCCAAAGCCGAAATCGCCATGATCAAGGTGATCGCACCCAACATGGCCTGCGACATCATCGACATGGCCATTCAGGCTCACGGTGGTGGCGGTGTCAGCGACGATTTTCCGCTGGCCTACAGCTATGCCGGCCAGCGCACGCTGCGACTTGCCGATGGTCCTGACGAAGTGCACCGGGTTTCAATCGCCAAACTTGAACTGGCCAAGCACATGGCCATCAAGGGTGAGGTCGAAATGCCCATCACGCGCGGCAGCTGACCTTTCCGATCATCACAAGACCTCTCAGCGCCCGAACAGCTTCAAAGCCCGGGCGCTGAGTTGTTCCAGCGTGTCCAGCGCATAGTGACTCACCAGCCCATCATCAGGCGCTTCCATCTGCAATCGCAGGTAGACCTTGCCACGGGTCAGAGCGATGAGAAACGGCGTCACCGGCCTGAGCTCAGCCGGTGCATCGCAGAGGCTATCGATCGCGTCGCCGTCCAGCCATTCGCGAGCCGCCTCCACACTGTCGGTCAACACGCAATAGCGCGCCCAGAAATCGGGTGTGGGCCCTGGCCAACCCGCATCCCGGTACATCGACAACCACATCAGCTCTTCGGGCAACGGTCTGTCCGTGGTCTGCACCTGGGAGACGGCGTCTGCGTAGACCTTACCTGCGGCCTTTTCCAACGCGCGCTTGAGGGTCCGATGCATCACGATGATGCTCACGTCGTCTCTCAAACCCAGCTCCGCCCGCGCCATCAGTTCGACGCCAACGATATAAGGTCGAGATGAAGGTGCACACCCCGCCTGGAGAGGCCGATCCAGCAACAGGCCTTCGGCCACCGTAGCGCCATTGCTCAGCCGGTGGTGACTGAGCATTCGATCAACGGCCCAGCGCGCCAGACCATCGGCTTCAGCCGGAGGTGCCTCGACAGGCTTCAGCACTCTTTTCAGTTTTTCAAACATGGCACTTCAAAAGTTTGTACAGTCCCGAAAGGTGACGACAACAAGTGCCTCAACAGGAACACCCAATGATTCAAGTCTATTCGTGGCCCACACCCAACGGTCACAAAGTCCACATCATGCTGGAGGAATGCGGCCTGCGACTCGGTCGCGATTGGCAAGTTCATCCGATCAACATCGGCCAGGGCGATCAATTCAACCCCGAGTTTCTCAAGATCAGCCCCAACAACAAAATTCCGGCACTGGTTGACCCTGTCGGCCCCGATGGCAAGCCAATCAGCCTGTTCGAATCGGGCGCCATCCTCCTGTATCTGGCGGCGAAATCGGGCAAGCTCCTGCCCAGGTCAGACCGCAAGAAGTTTGAAACCCTGCAATGGTTGATGTTCCAGATGGGCGGCGTCGGCCCCATGCTGGGTCAGGCGCACCATTTTCGCATTTATGCACCGGAAAAAATCGACTACGCCTACGACCGGTATACCAACGAAGCCAAACGCCTCTACGGCGTCATGAACAAGCAGTTGGAAAGCCACAATTTCATCGCAGGCAACCAGTACACCGTCGCCGATGTCGCGGTGTTTCCGTGGCTCAGGAGTTGGCAAAACCAGGGCATTGAGTGGGCCGACTACCCGGCCCTGAAGGCATGGTTCGACCGGGTCGGGGCGCGCCCAGCCGTGCAGCGGGGCGTGGCTGTTTTGGCAGATGCTCGCAAGCCATTGACAGACGACAAGGCACGCCACGCTCTCTTCGGTCAGGGCCAATACAAAAAAAGATAAAGATTTTTTCGGGCGACCTGAAACAGCGCTTTTCCGAAGGTACAATTTGCAGCTTAGTCGGAGCGTAGCGCAGCCTGGTAGCGCATCTGCTTTGGGAGCAGAGGGTCGCGAGTTCGAATCCCGCCGCTCCGACCATTCATTCGTCAAGAAGAACAAAAAGGCCCACTCTGTGGGCCTTTTTTGTATCTGCTACCTTCTACGCCATCTACCCGTAGCTCAACTGGATAGAGCAGCTGCCTTCTAAGCAGCAGGTCGGGGGTTCGAGTCCCTCCGGGTAGGCCAAAGCTTCCACTGCACTCACTGGGCGCCGCCGCACATACCAGGGCACTGCCTGGCAGAGGGCTGAAGCCTCCCCCGTTCAATCCAGCATCACCCCAAGGTCCGCAGTGGATGCGCCTCGGCAGCCCACGGGCTCTCGAAGAACGCGGCGACCATCGCCGGCGTCACATCCTCGCTCCGGGCAGGGTTCCATTTCGGCTGGTGGTCTTTGTCAACCGCCAGCGCCCGGATGCCCTTCGACCGTTTCGCTCGCCGCGCCAGGGCGAAGGTGGAAACAGCGGTGCACCATGTCGCGCTCCATGCGCAAGTTGTCCGCCAGCCCCATGCTGCGGGCGCGCCGCACCTGTTCCAGCACGACGTGCAGCATCAGCGGCGAACGGCTGCGCAAGGTCGCCAGCGTCTGGCGGGCCCACTCGCTGTCGGTGGCCGCCAGCGCCGCCAGAACCGCGCCGACGCTTTCCAGGGCGAAGATGCGATCGATGTCAGCGGTGGGCAGGGCCACCTTGTCGACGTTCTTTTGCGCATAGGTCTGGCACCAGCGTTCCACGGCATCTCCGCTCTCGTACGGCGTGCTCCCCAGACTCTCCCACAGGCCGGGCAGTCGCGCGCTGTCCATCTGCGCATCAGCCAGATCACAGGACATGGCCTCCACGCCGTTGATCACCCGACCCGTGAGCGCCAGGTATTCGCCCATCCGGCCAGGACACCGGCTCAGGAAATAGCCACCGCCCACATCAGGAAACAGGCCAATGCCTGTCTCGGGCATGGCCAATTTGCTGCGCTCGGTCACCAGCCGAAGGCTGGCGCCCTGGCTGATGCCCATGCCGCCGCCCATCACGATGCCGTCCATGAGAGCGATGTAGGGCTTGGGATAGGTATGGATCAGGTGGTTGAGGGCGTACTCTTCCGTGAAGAAGGCCTCAAGCGCCTCGTCACCGGCCAGCGCGGCCTGGTGGAAAAACCGAATGTCTCCGCCTGCGCAGAACGAGCCAAAAGGTCCTTCTTTGTTGACGCCTCGCACCACCACGGCCAACAGCATGGTCGTCGTCTCGCCATTTGATCAAGGCATCGGTCATCGCGCGCACCATCTCCAGCGTCAAGGCATTGAGCGCTTTCGGACGGTTCAGCGTGATACAGCCCACTCGGCCACGTACTTCGGTCAAAACAAGTGCGGGGCTGATGGTTGCGGAAGTGGGGGTAAGGTTCATAGGAGTGGCTCCGTGAAATCAACAATCAAACAACTCAGGCGCCTTCGGCGGGCGTAGAAACGGCAACAGCTTCTGGCACGGGCTGAACCGCCAAGGACTGGATGCGACTCGCACCAGCTCGCGATTGCCAACCAAACACCTCGTTGGCCACCAGCGCCGCGATCACCACGCCGCCGCCCAGCAACACCTCGTGACCAGGCGCCTCGTGTACAAAAATCCACGGCCAGAGAATGCCGAAAATCACCTCAAGCAAACCGAGAAGGGACACCTCTGGCGCCTTGAGCGTGCGCGCAGCCACCATGGCCAACATGCAGGGAATCGCAAGCTGCGTCAAGCCCAGCAGAGCGAGCCACATCAAATCGCTTTGCGTCGCCGCAAATGGTTGGGCTGGCCACCAGGTGTAGGCGCAACTGAGCGCTGCGCCCACCAAAACCGTCGGGATCAAATCGATGCGAGCGCCCCTGCTCTGGCTTCGCTGAACCAGCGTCCAGTTCAAGGCGCCTGCGATGGGAACACACAGGGCAATCAAAGACCCAATCACCAACTGATGCGCCTGGGCCTGATCGCTGTCGAGCAGCGCCATCATCTGGCCGCCATACATGTAGGCCATACCCAAACCGGCCGCCATGATGGCGATCCACACATGCATCTGAAGCCGCTGGCCATTGACCAGCCATGCCAGCAGGGCCGTGAACAGCGGCCCCAGTGACATGATGATCAGCACATTGGCCACGCTCGTGAAAGTCAGTCCGAGCATGAACGCGGTGAACATCACACTCCAGCAAACACCCGATACCCAGAAGGTACGCGATTCGGGGAGAAGGCCCCAATGGTGGTGAACCAGGTGAGCAACAACATAGCGCTCGGTCAGCGATGACCCTTTGGCCTTGCCCTGGGAGCGCGTGGCCTGGCGCCACATGGGCAACATCACCAAAAGCGAGATCACCGTGAATGCGGCGCGCCAGAAGGTGACTTCGAACCGAACCGCACCCTCCAACTGACGCGTGACGACACCGGCGGTCGACCACAGCAAAGCGGCAGCCACCATCAAGGCGACCGCTTTCGCGTGGCCCATCGAGCTCTGTTGCCCGGAATGCATGGTTTGCAAAAACACATCAGGGCGCCGAGTAGCGCCCTGAAGTTTTTAGTCGCGCGAAGCCTTCTTGCGCTCATGCTCTTTCAAATAGCGCTTGCGCAAGCGGACACTCTTGGGCGTGATCTCGACCAATTCGTCGTCTTCGATGAATTCAACGCCGTATTCCAGCGTGCAATCGATCGGAGGCGTGATCTTGATCGCGTCTTCCTTGCCGCTGACGCGGAAGTTGGTCAGCTGCTTGGTGCGGGTGGCATTGACGATCAGATCGTTGTCGCGGTTGTGGATACCGACGATCATGCCTTCATACACCGGGTCGTTGGCGCGCACGAACATGCGGCCGCGGTCGTCCAGCTTGCCCAGGGCGTAGGTGAAAATTTCACCATCGTCCATCGAGATCAGCACACCGTTCTTGCGGCCACCGATGTCGCCCTTGTGCGGCTCGTAGCTGTCGAAGATGTTGGAGATCAGGCCGGATCCGCGGGTCAGGTTCAGGAATTCGTTGGTGAAACCGATCAGACCACGGGCGGGGATGCGGTACTCCAGGCGCACACGGCCACGGCCATCCGGCTCCATGTTGACCAGCTCGCCCTTGCGCTCGCCCAGCGCCTGCATCACGCCACCCTGATGCGCTTCTTCGATGTCGGCGGTCACCAGCTCGATGGGTTCATGCTTGACGCCATCGATGTCGCGGAACACCACGCGGGGCTTGGACACCGCCAGCTCGTAGCCTTCACGGCGCATGTTCTCGAGCAAGATGGTCAGGTGCAATTCACCGCGGCCCATCACTTCGAACACGCCCTCTTCGTCGGTCTCGTTGACGCGCAGCGCCACGTTGTGCTGCAGCTCTTTCTGCAAACGGTCCCACAGCTGGCGGCTGGTCACGAACTTGCCTTCGCGGCCGGCCAGCGGGCTGGTGTTGACGCAGAAGTTCATGGTCAGCGTGGGCTCATCCACCTTGAGCATGGGCAGCGGTGCAGGGTTGGTCACATCGGTCACGGTCACGCCGATACCGATGTCGGCAATGCCATTGATCAGCACGATGTCGCCAGGACCCGCTTCGGTCACCTGCACGCGATCCAGTCCCTGGAACGTCAGGATCTGGTTGACACGGCCCTTGTACGCCTTGCCGTCGGGGCCTTCCATGACCATCACATCGGTCAGGGGCTTGATGGTGCCCGCGCTGATGCGGCCCACGCCGATGCGGCCGACAAAGGTCGAGAAATCGAGCGCAGAGATCTGCAACTGCAGCGGTGCTTTCGGGTCGCCGGTCTGGGCAGGCACATGACTCAACACGGTGTTGAACAGGGCCGACATGTCGGGGCCCCATTGCTCACCGGGCGCGCCCTCTTCCAGCGAAGTCCAGCCGTTGATGCCGGAGGCATACACCACGGGAAAGTCCAGCTGTTCGTCGGTGGCGCCGAGCTTGTCGAACAGGTCGAAAGCGGCATTGACCACGAAGTCGGGACGCGCACCGGGCTTGTCCACCTTGTTCACCACCAGAATCGGGCGCAGGCCCAGGGCCAGGGCCTTCTTGGTCACGAAACGGGTCTGAGGCATCGGGCCTTCTTGCGCATCGATCAGCAAGACCACGCCGTCCACCATGGACAAAGCGCGCTCGACCTCGCCACCAAAGTCCGCGTGACCGGGGGTGTCAACGATGTTGATGTGGGTGCCCTCCCAGCTCACGGCACAGTTCTTGGCCAGAATCGTGATGCCACGCTCGCGCTCGATGGCGTTGTTGTCCATCACGGTATCAACCACTTTTTCGTGGTCGGCGAATGTGCCCGACTGGCGAAGCAATTGGTCAACCATGGTGGTTTTGCCATGGTCAACGTGGGCGATGATGGCGATATTGCGGATTTGTTTGCTCATGATGAGAGTTCCGTTTCGGTTTCCAGGATTTGCTGTATTTCGATGGGGCTCAGCAGCCGCCCCGGGATGAGTTCACCGCCAGCGACGTGGGCGCTGCCAAGCAAAGTCAGGTGTGTTGACGCCTTCCGAAGAAGGCGCTGGGCCAAACACGGCAACATGGGCCTGATCGGCCCAATCGCCGCGCCGACGTACGCCGCTTAGAAAACGCGCGGCGTTTTCTGCATCCAGTGTCACCTGCGTATGGTCAGGCAACAGCGACGGTACCGGCAAGAGATGGCTGAGGCGCTGCGCGTCCCCCTCGGCCTCAAGCGCCTCCAGCTTACGCACTGTTCTGCAGCTGAAGGGGCCAGTGGCCACACGGCGCAGCAAGGTCAGATGACCGCCGCAACCGAGCGCTTCACCAATGTCTTCACCCAAGGTGCGGATGTAAGTGCCTTTGCTGCAGCGCACGCGAAGGCGCAAGTAGGGAGCATCTCCGGTCAGCTGCATATCGAGCAGATCGAGATCATGGATGGTGACGCGACGGGCTTTGCGCTCCACCGTCTCACCATCGCGCGCGTATTCGTAGAGGGGTTTGCCGTCCTTCTTCAAGGCGCTGTGCATGGGCGGCACCTGTTCGATTTCACCCATGAACTGGTCCAGCACTTCCACCACCTGGCCCGGGGTGCAGCTCACTGCTCGGGTTTCAATCTGATCGCCTTCGGCATCGGCTGTCGACGTCTTCACACCCAGGCGGACAACGGTCTCGTAGGTCTTGTCGGCATCCAGATGCAATTGGCTGAATTTGGTCGCCGCGCCGAAGCACAGCGGCAACACGCCAGTGGCCAGCGGATCGAGCGTGCCGGTGTGGCCTGCCTTTTCAGCGCGCAGCAACCACTTGGCCTTTTGCAATGCCTGGTTGCTGGAAAGACCCAGCGGTTTATCGAGCAACAGCACCCCATGCACAGGGCGCCGCTGCACCCTCGTGCGTTGGCCTTGCATGGTTATTCTTCGTCCTTTGAACGGGATGCCACGGCCTTGGAGATCAGCGCATTCATGTCTGAAGCGCGCTCCGTGGTGCGGTCGAACACAAAATGCAGCGTGGGCACGGTGTGGATGTGCAGGCGCTTGAACAAGTCCAGCGCGCAAGAAACCTGCGGCCGCATCCAAACCCGCCTGCGTTTCCACCGGGTCACCGGTGAGCAGGCTGAAGAAGACTTTGGCGTGTGCATAGTCCGGCGTCACCTCGACGGCATTGATGGTAACCATGCCCACACGGCGGTCTTTCAACTCACGCGCAATCAATTCGGCCAGATCGCGCTGAATCTGATCGGCCACGCGGAAGCCGCGGTTGGGTGTGGAGGACGATTTGCGTGCCATGCTTTAAACAGCCTCTTCCAACGGCACCCACCAGCGGTTCGCACGGGGCAGAAAAAACAGATCCGGGTTGTGGGACATCACCACGCGCTCGGCGCGGCCAGTAATGCGCTGCATATCGATGAAGCCGAGAAAACGGGAGTCCCGGCTGTTGTCGCGGCTGTCACCCAGGACCATCACGTGGCCAGGAGGTACTTCGCACTGGGCCAAAAGCCGTGAAATGGTTGAGCTCTGGAATCAATGCAGTTTCGTGGCGGGTCGAACCCAGCGTCTCTCGCCACACCTGCAAGGACAAGCTGCCCTTTTCGGTAGGTACCTGTCGGGATTCGTCGATCAAAACCCGATTTTGCACCGAACCATTGACGACCAACTGGTTGTTCTCCATCGAAACGGTGTCGCCCTCTACCGCGACCACACGCTTGATCAGGTTCACGCCGTCGGCAGGCGAATCAAAGGTGATGACATCGCCCGCAACGGGCTTGGCCCATCGTTTGATCTCCTTGAGGGTGAATGGCACACGCAGGCTATAAGCCAGCTTGTTGACCACCACGCGGTCACCCGCAATCAACGTTGGGTTCATAGACGAGGACGGCACGTAGTTCCAATCGGCCAGGGCCGAACGGAACACGAGCATGCAGCCGATGAACATCACCAGCCCCTTGTACTCTCGCCAAAATCCCTTGCGCTGATCCATGGTGGTTCCCGCCTCGTCGCCTTACAGCGAACGCGCCACTTCCTTGACTTCAAAGAACTCGAGCTGATCGCCCTCTTTGATGTCGTTGTAGTTCTTGAGCTTGATACCGCACTCGAAGCCTTCTTTGACTTCGCGCACATCGTCCTTCAAACGCTTCAAGGTGTCGATCTCGCCGGTGTAAATCACCACGTTTTCGCGCAGCAAACGGAAGTGCGCATTGCGCGTGACCTGGCCCGAGGTGACCATACAGCCTGCGACCGTACCGATCTTGGAAGCCACGAACACGGTGCGGATCTCGGCCTGACCGATGACTTCTTCGCGCTTCTCTGGCGCCAACATGCCCGACATGGCGGCCTTGAGTTCGTCCACAGCGTCGTAAATGATGTTGTAGTAGCGCAAGTCGACGTCGTTGCCTTCGGCCAGCTTGCGCGCACCCACATCGGCGCGCACGTTGAAACCGATCACCACGGCCTTGGAGGCAATGGCCAGGTTGACATCGCTCTCGCTGATGCCACCGACGCCGGAGAACACGATTTGCACCTTGACCTCTTCGGTCGAGAGCTTGAGCAAGGACTGGCCCAGGGCTTCTTGCGAACCCTGCACGTCGGCCTTGATGATGATGGGCAACACCTTGACTTCGCCGGCCGACAGGTCGGAGAACATGTTCTCCAGTTTGGCGGCTTGTTGCTTGGCCAGCTTGGTGTTGCGGAACTTGCCCGCACGGTAGGTGGCGATTTCGCGCGCACGGCGCTCGTCGCTCATCACCATGAAATCGTCACCGGCCTGCGGCACTTCGGCCAAACCTTGGATTTCCACCGGAATCGATGGTCCAGCTTCCTTGATGGTCTTGCCGTCTTCGTCGAGCATGGCACGTACACGGCCTGAAGTTTGACCCACCAGCACCACATCGCCGGTCTTGAGCGTTCCGCTTTGCACCAGCACAGTGGCCACAGCACCACGGCCCTTGTCCAGACGCGCTTCGACCACCAGGCCCTTGGCCATGGCATCCACAGGCGCTTTGAGTTCCAGCACCTCAGCCTGCAGGAGCACCTGCTCGAGCAAGGTGTCTATGCCTTCACCGGTCTTGGCCGAGACGCCCACGAACGGCACATCGCCGCCGAAATCTTCAGGAATAACCTCCTCGGCCACCAACTCACCACGAACCTTTTCAAGGTTGATACCGGGTTTGTCGATCTTGGTCAGTGCGACCACAATCGGCACCCCAGCCGCTTTCGCGTGCTTGATGGCTTCTTTGGTCTGGGGCATCACGCCGTCGTCAGCTGCACACACCAGAATCACGATGTCGGTCGCTTGCGCACCACGGGCACGCATGGCCGTGAACGCTTCGTGGCCCGGGGTATCCAGAAAGGACACCATGCCGCGCGGCGTTTCCACGTGGTAAGCACCGATGTGCTGCGTGATACCGCCAGCTTCACCCGCGGCCACTTTGGCACGGCGAATGTAGTCCAGCAAAGAGGTTTTACCGTGGTCAACGTGACCCATCACGGTCACAACGGGAGCGCGAGGCAACAACTCGGCGGCCGTTTGCATCGCTTCGTCTTCGGTGAATGCCTCAGGATCGTCCAGGGCAGCAACCACGGCCGTGTGGCCCAGTTCTTCCACCACGATCATGGCGGTGTCCTGGTCCAGCGGCTGGTTGATGGTGACCATCTGACCCAGCTTCATCAATTGCTTGATGACCTCGGACGATTTCAAACTCATCTTGTGGGCCAATTCGCCAACGGTGATCGTTTCGGGCACATGGACTTCAATGGCCTTGAATTCGGTCGGTGCCACAAACGTGCTCTGGCTATCGCTGTGTGAGTCGCGACCACCACGGCGACCACCACCGCGCGGACCACCGCGCCAGTTGGAGCGACCAGCACCCGTGTCGCCACGGGTCTTGATCTCTTTCTTCTTGGCGGCATCGTCTTTCCAGGTGGAAGACAGGTTCTCCGACTTGATCTCTTTTTTGCCTGCGGTACCTGCAGCACCCGCGGTGCGCGCACCGGGAGTACCTGCAGGCTTGTGCAAGGTGCCTTTGAGCGCTTTCGGATCGGGCTCAGGCTTCTTGGCCACCAGCGTTTTGGCCGGCGCGGCCATCATGGCCCGGATATTGGCGGCTTCTGCCTCAGCCTTGCGGCGGCGGTCAACCAGTTCCTTTGCCCTCAGGTCATCGGCCTTCTTGTTTTCGGCATTCTTTTCTGCCAGCGCACGGGCGGCCGACTCGCGTTCGAGCGCGGCAATCTTGGCCTTCTCATGCTCGGCAATGCGGGCTGCAGCAGAACCCTCGGCATCCATGGGACCTTCGGCAACTTCTGACATCTTTGCCTGCTCGGCTTCGGCAGCTGTCTGAGCCGCCAAACGTTCTTTCTCTGCCTTGGCGGCCTTGGCTTCTTCGGCCTCGCGGTCTTTGCGCTTCTGGGCCAGCTCTTCTTCCTGACGGCGAATCAGTTCGGCCTGCCGGCGGGCATCTTCTTCGCGACGCGCCAACTCGGCTGCATCAATAGCCGGCGCGGCCGCAACCTTCTTGGGCTCTTCAACAGGCTCTGGCGTGGCAACGACATCATCGTCGCGCTTGATGAAGGTGCGCTTCTTGCGCACTTCCACCTGGATCGTGCGGGCGCGCCCAGTGGCATCGGCCTGCTTGATCTCGCTGGTGGACTTCTTCACCAAGGTGATCTTCTTGCGCTCACCACCAGCCGTTCCGTGGCTGGCCTTCAGATGGCCCAACAGCTTTTGCTTATCGGACTCGGTGACCGCATCGGTCCCTTCGGTTTTAGGCACCCCGGCTGCGGAGAGTTGCTCCAGCAGGGTTGAGGTGGGCTTGTTCAGCTCGGCAGCCAGTTCGGCGACGGTGGTACTTGTCATGGGTTCTTTTCTCCGCGTGGGCCTCCGCGGGTTCAGTTAGAGGCCTGGGCTTCGTCATCATTGGCGAACCAATGCGCGCGCGCTTTCATGATCATGGCGGTGGCCTCTTCGGGCGTCTGGCCAGTGATCTCAGTCAATTCATCGCCTGCCAGATCGGCCAGGTCGTCGCGTGTGTGCACGCCAGCTTCTGCCAGCTTGCCAACCAGATCGGGCGTCATGCCTTCG
The DNA here is from genome assembly GCA_963698635.1 of uncultured beta proteobacterium. Classification (GTDB taxonomy): domain Bacteria; phylum Pseudomonadota; class Gammaproteobacteria; order Burkholderiales; family Burkholderiaceae_C; genus Hydrogenophaga. The sequence goes on along the minus strand of CAVORS010000010.1, from coordinate 33,428 downwards.
AGATCGCGCAAGTCTTGGGAAACCTCTTCAACCGATTCTTCGTGGGCGATTTCCATCGTCAGCAAAGCATCCTTGGCGCGGGTGCGCAGTTCGTTGACGGTATCTTCGTCGAACGACTCGATTTCCAGCATTTCTTGCAGTGGCACGTAGGCCACCTCTTCCAGGCTGGTGAACCCTTCTTCAATCAAGATGTCGGCGATTTCCTGGTCCACATCGAGTTTGGCCATGAAGACCTTGCGGATGCCATCAGACTCTTCGGCCTGCTTCTGGGCAGACTCGTCGGCCGTCATGATGTTGATGCGCCAGCCGGTCAGTTCAGACGCCAGCCGCACGTTTTGACCACCACGACCAATTGCAATGGCCAGGTTTTCCTCGTCCACCACCACATCCATGGCGTGACGCTCTTCGTCCACCACAATGGAGACGACATTGGCAGGGGCAAGGGCGCCAATCACGAACTGCGCCGGATCCTCACTCCAGAGCACGATGTCAACGCGCTCGCCAGCCAATTCGTTGGTGACGCCGTTGACGCGCGAACCGCGAACACCCACACAGGTCCCGATCGGGTCGATGCGTTTGTCATGCGTGTACACGGCGATCTTCGCGCGCGAGCCAGGGTCACGGGCGCATGTTTTGATCTCCAGCAAACCCTGCTCGATCTCGGGCACTTCCTGACGGAACAGCTCAATCATGAACTCCGGCGCAGAGCGAGAGAGCAAGATCGGAGCGCCTCGCAACGTGAGATCGACCTCCATGATCATGGCGCGAACGCGATCGCCCGTGCGGAAGTTTTCCTTCGGGATCGTCTCGGCCCGGCGCAAACGGCCTTCGACGCGACCGCTTTCGACGATCAGATCGCCTTTGTCCATGCGTTTGACCGTGCCCACGAAGATCTTGTCACCACGCGACATGAAATCGTTCAAGCAGCATCTCGCGCTCGGCATCGCGGATTTTCTGCAAGATGACCTGCTTGGCAGCCATGGCGCCGATGCGGCCAATCGGCACGCTCTCCACCGGCTTCTCGATGTAATCACCCTCTTCGATGTCTGCAAGTTCGTCGCGGGCATCGGTCAACAACTCTTCTGCATCGGGGTTTTGCAGGCCTGCCGAATCGGGGACCACCAACCAGCGGCGGAAGGTCTCATAGGCTCCCGTATCAGGATCCATGGCCACGCGAATGTCCACCTCGCCTTTGTAGAGCTTCTTGGTGGCCGAGGCCAATGCGAGCTCAACCGCGCCCAGCACCAAATCACGCTCCACGTTTTTCTCACGTGAGATGGCATCGATCAACATCAACATTTCGCGGTTCATATCACTCGCCCACCTTTCCATTGCTCTGGTTCAGAGTCAAAAACAGTTTTTGCATAACATTTGCCACCAACAGCCCCTCACTCAGCCAACTTGGCCGGCGACGCGGCCTGGCGTCCCTTGAAATTCACAATCGGCGCCAAGCGCGCTTGCTGCACATCAGACAGCTCAAAATTCAGCGCCTGCACAGGCGGCGGCAAGCGCTTCTTGCTGACCCGCACGCCGGGCTTGGTCTCTGGTGCATCGCTCCAGACCAATTGCCACGTCACCCCATCTGCGGCCCGCTCAAGCGTGCCGCGAAACTTTTTGCGATTGGCCGCCACACCCGATTCGGTGACGCCAATAGGCTCCTTCAGCGTCAGGTCAACCACCTGACCCTCAAAGCGCATGTAGTCGAGCTCATGGCGCAATGGACGATCGATACCAGGAGAGCCCACTTCCAGACGCCGGTACTCCAAGCCCTCGACCTCCAGCAAGTAATGCAATTGCCGGGTTACCTTCTCGCAGTCCTCCACGGTGATGAACTGCGCAGGCTGCTCAGCCTCGCCCGCCACCGGCGGCACCCAAGGCAAATCGATCGTCACCCGCAACAAGCCACCAGCCGAGCGCTCCAGGTCAACCAGGTCAAAACCCAGTCCGGTAACGGTTTGCGTAACGGTCTCTTGCCAGCTCATTGTGTGCGGTGTTTGCCTTGTGATTGCCTCAGAAGACTGAGTGAAATTGCCAAATACTTAAAAACGATCAGCCAAAAAAAATGGGCCGGTAGTAACCCGCCCATTTGGTCGTGAAGCCAGCATTATAGCCCGCTTCTGATGCTCTTTGCAATATTTGGGCCAATGCGGCTCTAAATACCCAGTGCCCACTGAATCACGCTCTTCGCAACGAAACCCAGCATGCCCAGCGACAGCACAAGAAAGAGAATAAAGGTCCCAAACTTGCCTGCCTTGGATTCCAGGGCCAGGTTGAACACGATGAACATCATGTAAAGAATGAAGGCGCCAACCCCGAAGGTGAGACCGAACTGCGCGATCTGGCCTTCTGTGTAACCAAAAAGAGTGACTTCCATTTGAATGTGTTGGCTCGCTCAGACCGAGTCTGAGACGGCCGTTGAGGGAGGGCGTTCGGTCAGGTCACAGTAGGCATGCCAACTGGCATGGGCGATCAAAGGGATCAAGACAATCAGTCCAAGCAACGCGGTGGCCATGCCCAGCCCCATCAACACCACGATCGCCACCGCCCACAGCGTCATCGGAAGGGGGTGGTCAGCCACGGCGCGCCAGCTGGTCATCACCGCCATGCTCACAGGCACAGTGGTATCTACCAGCATTGGCAACGCCACCACCGAAGATGCAAACACGGGTGCAGCGAGCAAAACACCCAGCAGCAGCCACACTTCGAATAGACCCACTTCGCGCACCAACACCACATGGCGCAAGAAATCGACCGGTTTCGCAATAGGCACAGGCGACCATAGGGTGATCAAACCTGCGGAGGTGAGAACCCAGCCCGTCCCAGCCAGACCCAGCAGCAAGCCAAACGTGATCAAGCGGCGGTCGCCCGAGCCCCACAGGCTCACCACCTCCCGCATACCTACGCAGCGCCCGGTACTGCAGGCGCGGCTCACGCGGTACAACCCTGTGGCGAGAATAGGTGCGACGATCAGAAAACCCGAAAACGCACCTGCCAACAACCAGAACTTGTCTCTCGCTGCCCACAGCAGAAAAGCACCAAATGCCGTCAGCAGCAAACCGTGTGCCAGACCGGGCACCGGGTTGCGACGCAAATCGGCCCACCCCAACGCCAGCCATCGAAACGGTGAATGCAGGCCCACACCGACAGGGGTGGCTGCGGTGCTAGAGGCGGTGGAATCGGTTGAAGTGGTCATGGAAAATTCCGCGGCAGATCTGAACGGGGCCAAAAGCTGGCGCGAAGCCCTTGGTTATAGACGCCGCAGGCTACCCGCCGCTTGACAATTATCAAGCTGACCATACACCAGCCCTGTCAGACACTGGCCGCCGCTTTCACCAGGTCGCGCGTGTAGGGATGCGTGGGTTGCTCCAGCAGCGCCAGACATGGGCCACTCTCCAGAATCTCGCCATCTTTCATCACCACCACGTCATGGGCCATGGCCAGGATCACGTCCACGTCATGGGTGATGAGCAGGTAACTGAGCCCGCGCTCTCGCTGCAAGCGCTGCAACAGGGTCAAAACCTGCTGCTGCACGGTCACGTCCAGGGCGCTGGTGGGCTCATCGAGCACCAGCAACTCGGGCTCCACGATCAGCGCCCGAGCGATCGCCAGGCGCTGGCGTTGTCCGCCGGAGAATTCATGGGGGTAGCGCTGCAACCAATCACCCGCCTGCGCTGGATCGGCCACCAAACCCACCTCGGCCAGCATGCCTTCCACCTTTTCGCGCCGCTGCGAAGCCGAGAGCGCCGGGGCGTGTACGGTCAAACCCTCCCCTACGATCTGCTCCACCGTCATCCGGGGCGAAAGCGATGAGAACGGGTCTTGAAACACCACCTGGATGCGCTGGCGCAGCGCGCGGCTCTCGCCTTGGGACTCGGCCTCGCGCCAGTCTGTGCCGCCCACCTGCAATGCGCCCACAAACGGCAGCAAGCCCAGGGCGGCCAATGCGAGCGTGGATTTGCCCGAGCCCGATTCCCCCACCACGCCCAAAGTTCGCCCAGGCGCAATGCGCAAACTGGCGCCTTTGACCGCCACAAAAGCACCTTTTTTGAACCATCCACGAATGCCTGGCAGAGGTACCGGGTAGGTCACCCGCAAGTCCGTGGTGCTCAGCGCCGCAGGCAGGGAGGGATCTACAGGTGCCTCCACCAGGTCTCGGCGTGGGCGGCTGCCCAGCAAACGCTGCGTGTAAGCATGGGCTGGTGCATCAAAGACCTGTTTGACACCACCCTGCTCCACCAAATGGCCTTCTTCCATCACAGCCACGCGATCCGCGAACCGGCGCACCAGGTTCAGATCGTGGGTGATCAGCAGCACGGCCATGCCATGCTGGCGCTGCAAATCGCCGAGCAAATCGAGGATCTGGCCGCGCAGGCTCACATCCAGGGCCGTGGTCGGCTCGTCGGCCAGCAACAGCTTGGGATTGCTCGCCAACGCCATGGCGATCATGGCGCGTTGCCGCTGGCCACCGCTGAGCTGGTGTGGAAACGCGCTGGCACGCCGCGCCGGCTCAGGAATACCCGTCGAAGCCAACAACTCCACAACACCCGCCGCGGCCTGCGCGCCTGTGAGACCTTTCTTGAGTTGCAACACTTCGCCGATCTGATTCCCGATGCTGTAGAGCGGGTTCAGCGCGGTCATGGGCTCCTGAAAAATGATCGCCACCTCATCGCCACGAACCCCGCGCAACTCGCGTTCGCTGAGTTTCAACAGATCCCGGCCATTCAACTCGGCGGAGCCCCTCACCTGCGCGTTGTGCACCAGGCGCAACAGCGACAAGGCCGAGACGGTCTTGCCCGAACCCGATTCCCCCACCAGCGCCAGCTTCTCGCCCGGCATGATGTGAAAGCCAATACCGTGCACCACATCTCGCCCGCCAAAGCCCACACGAAGATCGCGCACATCGAGCAAAGGCTTTTTGTCCTGCTGGCTCATTGGTCGGCCTTTCGCGGGTCCAGCGCGTCGCGCAAGGCATCACCCATGAAAGTCAGCAACATCAAAGTGCTCACCAACACGAGGAAGGTGAACAGCGAAATCCACCAGGCATCGATGTTGTTCTTGCCTTGGCTCAGCAATTCACCCAGCGAGGGCGTACCCGGTGGAACGCCCAGGCCCAGGAAATCCAGTGAGGTCAGCGCCAGGATCGCACCACTCATGCGAAACGGCAAAAAGGTGACCACGGGTGTGAGGCTGTTGGGCAACACATGGCGCCAGATGATCTGGCCGTTGGACAACCCCAAGGCGCGCGCCGCCCTCACGTAATCAAGTTGGCGGTTACGCAAAAATTCAGCACGCACATAGTCCGACAAACCCATCCAGCCAAACAGGCTGAGCAAGACCAACAGCAGTGGCAGGCTGGGTGAAAAAATCGCAGCAAAAATGATCAGCAAATACAGCTCTGGCATCGAGCCCCAGATTTCGATGAAGCGTTGAAACGCCAGATCGGTCTTGCCACCAAAAAAGCCTTGGATCGCACCCGTGATCACGCCAATCGCCGTACCCACCGCGGTCAACGCCAAAGCAAACAGCACGCTCACGCGGAAGCCATAGAGCAGCTGCGCCAACAAGTCGCGCCCCTGGGCATCCGTACCCAGCCAGTTTTCCGCCGTTGGCCCCGCCGGATTGGGCGACTTGGCGAAGTAATTCACTGTTTTCGGCCCGTAGGTGTTGAGCGTGTACAGCGCCCAGTTGCCATCCTGCGAAAGCCGCTCCTGGATGAATGGGTCGAGGTAATCGGTGGCCGTGTCGAAATCACCCCCAAACACCGTCTCAGGGTAGTCGCGCACCATGGGGAAATAGGTTTCACCCTGGTAGCGAACCAGCAAGGGACGGTCGTTGGAAATCAACTCGGCAAACAGGCTGATCACCACCAGGCTGGCGAAAGCGATCAGGCTCCAGTAGCCCAGGCGATTGCGCTTGAAGCGTTGCCAGGCCCGAACCGCCGGGCTGCGAGACGTCAGTTGTGCCTTCATGGGGTCTGATCCAAACAACGCGGGTTCTGGGTCATGTTCAATCGAACTTCACGCGCGGATCGACCCACACATAACAAAGATCGGAAATCAGCTTGGTCAACAAGCCGATCAGGGTGAACAGAAACAGCGTGCCCAACACCACCGGGTAGTCGCGCCGTATCACGCTCTCGTAGCTCAGCAAGCCCAGGCCGTCGAGCGAGAACAGCGTCTCGATCAACAAAGAGCCGGTAAAAAAGGCACCGATGAAAGCTGCAGGAAACCCCGTCACGATGGGGATCAAGGCGTTGCGAAACACGTGTTTCCACAGCACCTGCCGCTCTGTCAGCCCTTTGGCCCGAGCCGTCATCACATACTGCTTGCGGATCTCCTCCAGAAAGGCGTTCTTGGTGAGCATGGCTGTCACCGCGAAACTGCCCAGCACCATGGCCGTCACCGGCAACGCGATGTGCCACAAATAGTCCAAAACGCGAGCGCTCCAACTGAGCTCCTCCCAGTTGGACGATGTCAAACCTCGCAGCGGGAACCACTGCAACTGGCCGCCAAACACGACCAGCAGCACCAGGCCCAGCACAAAGCCTGGGATCGCATAGCCCACCAGCACCACCAGCGTGGTCACGAAATCAAACCGAGAGCCCGCCCGAACCGCCTTGGTCACGCCCAGGGGCACGGCCACCAGGTAGCTGATGAAAAACGTCCACAGTCCCAGGCTGATCGACACCGGCAGCTTCTCGACCACCAGCGAGGCCACCGATTTGTTCTGAAAGAAGCTCTCGCCCAGATCGAACCGCGCAAACCTGCCCAGCATCTGCACGAACCGCTCGACGGGCGGCTTGTCAAAGCCATACAAGGCCTTGATCTCCTCCAGCCGCTTGGGATCGACGCCCTGTGCCGCCCGGTACACCGAGCCGCCCTCAGCGCCGGCGCCCTGCGCTGTGCGCGCTTCGGCCAAATACTGCTCCACCGGCCCACCGGGCACGAACTGGATCACCACGAATGTCAACAGCAAGACGCCGAACAAGGTCGGAATCATGAGCAACAAGCGTTTGAGGATGTAGGCGAACATGGTGTGGTTGTAGCCCAATTCAGGAAACAGTATCGGGTGCAAGACACACAAAACCCAGAATGCCGCCGATCTGGCTCCGCCGGTCGGCCTGCATCGTCCCCTTGAGGGGGACACGCGCAGCGCGGCGGCAGCGGACCATCACCTTGCGGGTCATCGTGCCCACCAAGCCGACAGCACCCAATCCTCACCCTCGGCAAACACCGGCATGGGCGCCTTGTAGGCCAGATGCTGCTGGTTGTAAACGATGCGGTGGCTGTTGGCCGACCATTGCGGCACCATCAGGTGGCTGTGCACCACCACGCGTTCCAGGGCGCGGCAAGCGGTCAGAAAATCGGGCCGTGTATCGGCCTCGGCCAGTTTTTTCAGAATGCTGTCCAGCGCCGGGTTGCTGACGCCAAAGTAATTGCCAGAATCGGGGGTCTTGGCCGCCTCGCTGCCGAACAGGTCGGCGTATTCCGCGCCGGGCGTGTGGGTGCCGCCAAAGGCCAGCGTAACGATGTCGAATTCGAAGTTGCGCAGCTTTTCCTGGTACAGCGCGAAATCAACCACCCGCACGTTCAGCTTCACGCCCAGCTTTTCCAGGTTGCGCACCCAGGGCATGGTGGTGCGCACGCCGCCCTCGTCACTCGCGAGGTACTCCAGCTCGAACGGTTGGCCCTGGGCATTCTTGAGAACACCCCCCTGAACCGTCCAACCTGCGGCCTTCAGCATGGCCTGCGCTTGCTTCAAATTTCCGCGCAGCGAACTCTCACCGTCCGTTCTCGGCGCCACAGCCATGGGACCGAACACCGCTGGCGGCAGGTCTTTCGCCCATGGTTTGAGCAAACCCAACTCCGCCTCACTCGGCATGCCCTTGGCGGCGCAGTCGGTGCTGCCAAACAGGCCTTGCACCCGCTGGTAGCCGCCATAGAACATCTGCCGGTTCATCCACTCGTAGTCCATCGCCAGTCCGAGCGCCTGGCGCACATGCACATCGCTGAGCAGGGGTTTTCGGGTGTTCAACACATAGCTCTGGAAACCCGTCGGCAAGCGGTGTTCCAGATTGACTTTCACCAGCTCGCCTGATTTGAAGCGCTTGCCCGTGATGCGCCGCGCCCAGTCGCCGGCCGAGAAGATGCGCATGAAATCGAACTCACCTGCCTTCAACGCCTCCAGTTTGGCGGTGCTGTCCTTGTAGATCTTGACCGTGATGCGATCGAAGTTGAACAGCCCCTTGCGCGCGGGCAGGTCTTTGGCCCAGTAATCAGGATTGAGCACATAGGTGATGTCGCGCCCGAATTTCACCGGGCCGATGGTGTAGGGACCGCTGGCAATCGGCATGTCGGTGACCACCTGGTCAAAGGTCTTGCGCTGCCCCGTCTTGGGGTCGATCTGATTGCCCCATGCACGGCTGAACACCGGCAAGCCGCCCACAGTGAGCGGCAGCTCCCGGTTGGGCTTTTTGAAGCGGTAGCGCACGGTGCGCTCATCGATCACGTCCAGACCCGCCACATCGGTGAGGACGGTTTTGTAGGCTGGCGTCACGTGGGGACCGATCAGGGTCTCGTAGCTGTGCTTCACATCCGCCGCCAGCACAGGGGTGCCGTCATTGAACCTGGCTTCGCGGCGCAACCGGAAGGTCGCGCTCAAACGATCGGGCGCCACACTCACATCTTCGGCCAGAAGTCCATACCCGGTGCCGTTTTCATCCAGCGAGCCTGTCAAAAGGCCCTCAAACATCAACGATGAAACGAAGGCCGGGTAGCTGCCACGCAGAGTGAAGGGGTTGTACTTGTCGAAAGTGGACAGGCGCAGGTTGCTCACCATGCGCAGCTCGCCGCCCTTGGGCGCCTGCGGGTCGGCATAGTCGAAATGCTGGAAATCGACGGGGTACTTCAGTTCGCCCCACAGTCCGTAGCCGTGGGCAGCCCAAACGCTGCCCGATGGCACCGCCATTGCCAGGCAAACCAGGGCGCGCCGCACCCGAGCGCAAAGTGAAACAGAACATGTACCCATGCGACAATTCTGCTGGATTTTTTCAGGGAGTCAGTGGATGGGTTTTCTAGTCGGCAAAAAGCTCTTGATCACGGGCGTATTGTCCAACCGATCGATCGCCTACGGCATCGCCAAGGCCTGTCATGCGCAAGGCGCCGAGCTGGCCTTCAGCTACGTGGGCGAACGCTTCAAACAGCGCACCATCGAGTTTGCAGGTGAGTTCGGTTCAACGCTGGTCTTCGATTGCGATGTGGCCGACGATGCGCAGATCGAGAAGATGTTCAGCGACCTCTCCCGAACCTGGCCCAGCTTTGACGGTTTTGTGCATTCCATCGGCTTCGCCCCCCGCGAAGCCATTGCGGGAGACCTGCTCGAAGGCCTCTCCCGAGAAGCTTTTCGCATCGCCCATGACATCAGCGCGTACAGCTTCCCAGCCATGGCCAAGATGGCCCTGCCCTATTTGAATGACAGATCGGCGTTGCTGACGCTGAGCTACCTGGGCGCCCTGCGGGCCCTGCCCCACTACAACACCATGGGCCTGGCCAAAGCCAGCCTGGAAGCTTCGGTGCGCTACCTGGCCGAAGCACTGGGCCCGCGCGGCATGCGGGTCAACGGCATCAGCGCCGGCCCCATCAAAACGCTGGCCGCCACGGGTATCAAAGACTTCACCAAACTGCTCTCGGTCGTGGCCAGCGCTTCACCGATCCGCCGCAACGTGACGATTGACGAGGTGGGCAACGTCGCGGCCTTTTTGCTGTCCGATCTCGCGTCCGGTGTGACCGCAGAAATCACCTACGTTGACGGTGGCTTCAGCCAGACCGCCGGCATCAGCACAGACAGCAAAGCCGTGGCCTAACGACCTGAACACCACCGGGCAACAACAATGACGACTTGCACGCCCCTCGCTCCTTGGCGCAGGCGCACCCTGCTCGCGGCGGCACTCGCCTGCCTGGTCACCAACGCATGGGCAGGCGGCGCGCCCGCGCTCATGCTGGCCAACTTCTACCGATCCGACATCGACCTCAACGCGTATTGGGTGAGCGAAAAGTACGATGGGGTTCGGGGTTACTGGGATGGCAAACAACTGTTGACCCGGGGAGGCAATCCGGTGCAGGCACCTGCCTGGTTCACCGCAGGCTGGCCGAACCACCCTCTGGACGGCGAACTCTGGGCAGGGCGCGGCCGCTTCGAGTTCACGGTCTCTACGGTTCGAACCGAGCAGCCCAACGAAGCAGCGTGGCGCGAGATCCGCTACATGGTTTTTGACCTGCCAGCCCACAGCGGCACCTTTGACCAGCGCGTTCCCGCCATCGATCAAGCGGTGGCTCGCATCGATCAGCCATGGGTCATTGCCGTGGAGCAACGTCGCATACCCAGCCACAGTGCGTTACAGCAATGGCTGCAGAGCGTGGTCCAAGGAGGTGGCGAGGGCTTGATGTTGCACCGCGGCGCCTCTCACTACCAAGGCGCTCGCAGCGACGATCTGATGAAGCTCAAGCTGTTCGACGATGCCGAAGCGAAGGTGGTTCGACACCTGCCTGGCAAGGGCAAGTACCAAGGCATGTTGGGCTCTCTGTTGGTCAAGACACCTGAAGGTCTGAAGTTCAGAATCGGCAGTGGTCTGAGCGACGCCTTGCGCCGCGACCCACCGCCAGTGGGTACCTGGATCACCTACCGCTACCGTGGCAATCACGACAGTGGTCTGCCCCGCTTCGCCACCTTCCTGCGCATTCGCAGCGACGTGGCCTTCAACGGTGACCCCAAATAGCAAACCCCCAGCCTCGCTGATGGCGAGCAAGGCTGGGGGTTCGATCAATCTGGGCGGTGTCAGGCGCTGGCTTTGAGCAACACCTGGTAAATCTCGTCTTTCAACGCCAGTTTTTCCTTCTTGAGCTGCTCAATCTCGATCTGGGTGCCTGGCTCAATGTGCGCTTCTTTGTTCTTGATGTGCTGGTCCAACTCGTTGTGTTTGTCGAACAGACGCGTGAAGTGGGCGTCGTGGCCTTTGAGCTTGGTGATCAATTCGCGGAATTCAGGAAACATCGGCAACCTCCATGGGATGAATTTCAGACGGTTTCAAAAGCATTGGCAGATGCACCTGCCAACACCTTGCAAACATCTTAACGAACCCGACGCCTCGCCGTGTTGATCTCCGTCAGGTCAGACAGCCACGCAATCGGCGAAATAGCGCACCACCCCGTCCAGATCCACCTCCTGCACCAGCCCGTGGATATCGGTCTCGAAGCCTGGGCATTCGCGCGCGAATTCGCGGTTGAACTTGAGGTAGTCGACGATCTTCTTGTTGAACACCTCGCCGGGAATCAGCAGCGGGATGCCCGGTGGATAGGGTGTGACCAGACTGGTGGTGATACGACCTTCCAAATCGTCGATCGGCACGCGCTGGGTGGTGCGGTGGGCAATGTGAGCAAAGGCATCGCTGGGCGTCATCTTGGGCGTGTGATCGCTCAGGTACATGTCGGTGGACAAAATCGCCACATCGTATTTGGCGTACAGCGTGTGCACATGCTGGCACAAATCGCGCAGGCCCATCTTTTCATAGCGCGCATGCTTGGCGCAAAACTCGGGCATGGTGCGCCACATCGGATGGTTCTTGGCGTAGTCGTCCTTGAACTGCTGCAAGGCCGTCAGCAGGGTGTTCCAGCGGCCCTTGGTGATGCCGATGGTGAACAAGATGAAGAAGCTGTAGAGCCCGGTTTTTTCCACGACCACGCCGTGCTCGGCCAGGTATTTGGTCACGATCGACGCCGGGATGCCCGTGGCCTCGAAACGGCCGTCGAGATTGAGGCCCGGCGTGACGATGGTGGCCTTGATCGGGTCGAGCATGTTGAAACCCGGCGCCATGTCACCAAAGCCGTGCCAGGAGTCTTCGCCATCCGAGGGCTGCACGCCGTCGGCGTCGGTCTTCTTGAGCACCCAGTCTTTGGCCCGGCCAATGCCCTCTTCCACCAGGTCGTCCGGTCCCCAGACCTGGAACCACCAATCGTCGGCACCAAATTCTTCCTCGACCTTGCGCATGGCGCGCCGGAAGTCCAGTGCTTCGGCAATGCTTTCCTCCACCAGCGCGGTCCCGCTGGGCGGCTCCATCATGGCCGCGGCCACATCGCAGCTGGCGATGATGCTGTACTGCGGGCTGGTGCTGGTGTGCATCAGGTAGGCCTCGTTGAAGAGGTGGCGGTCGAGCTTGGTGTTTTGCGAATCCTGCACCAGCACGTGGCTGGCCTGGCTGATGCCGGCAAGCAACTTGTGGATGGACTGCGTGGCGTAGACCACCGACTCGGTCGGCCGCGCGCGCTTCTTGCCCATGGCGTGGAAGTTGCCGTAAAAGGGGTGAAACGCGGCATGGGGCAGCCAGGCTTCATCGAAGTGCAGGTTGTCCACATAACCGTCGAGCAGGCCCTTGATGGTCTCGGTGTTGTAGAGCACGCCATCGTAGGTGGACTGCGTCAGCGTCATGATGCGCGGCTTGACGGTGTCGGCATCTACGCCAGCGAGCAGCGGGTTGGCGCGGATCTTGGCCTTGATCGAGTCGATCTCGAACTCGCTTTGAGGAATCGGTCCGATGATGCCGTAATGGTTGCGCGTGGGCTTCAGGAAGACGGGTATGGCGCCCGTCATGATGATGCTGTGCAGAATGGACTTGTGGCAATTGCGGTCCACGACCACCACATCGCCTGGCGCCACCGTGTGGTGCCAGACCATCTTGTTGCTGGTGCTGGTGCCGTTGGTGACAAAGAAGCAATGGTCTGCATTGAAGATGCGCGCGGCATTGCGCTCGGAAGCACCGATGGCGCCGTTGTGGTCCAGCAACTGGCCCAGCTCTTCGACCGCATTGCACACGTCGGCCCGCAGCATGTTCTCACCGTAAAACTGGTGGTACATCTGGCCGATCGGGCTTTTCAGAAAGGCCACGCCACCAGAGTGCCCGGGGCAATGCCATGAGTAAGAACCATCCTCTGCGTAGTCCAGCAAGGCCTTGAAGAAAGGCGGCTGGATGCCTTCGAGGTAGCTCTTGGCTTCGCGGATGATGTGGCGCGCCACGAATTCGGGCGTGTCCTCAAACATGTGAATGAAACCATGCAGTTCGCGCAGGATGTCGTTGGGCAGGTGGCGGCTGGTCTTGGTTTCCCCGTAGACATAAATCGGCACATCGGCATTTTTTCGCCGCACTTCCTGAATGAAGTTGCGCAGGTTCAGCACCACGGGGTCCACGTCGGGTCCGGCACTGAACTCTTCGTCGTCGATCGACAAGATGAATGCACTGGCACGCGACTGCTGCTGGGCGAACTGCGAAAGATCGCCATAGCTCGTGACCCCGACCACTTCAAAGCCTTCGGTTTCGATGGCTTGCGCCATGGCGCGAATACCCAGGCCCGAAGAGTTCTCGGAACGGAAATCTTCGTCAATGATGACGATGGGGAAACGAAACTTCATAAGACTCTCCTACGGGAAACACATTGCAATCGGCACACACAGCATGACAGAACACACAAACCCGCCCAACGATTGCCAGACAAGTAGCGGGCAAGTGTAAGGAATACGGTGCCTCAGACATTTGTCCGCCAAGCCTTTTGTCGCAGAATGTGGCAAGGTACAGACATTCAACGGGGTGCATGACCCCAACGGAGAACTTATGTCGAACGCAACTTTTTGGTGGCTGCTCGTCGGCGCCATGGTGGCACTGGAGCTTTTCACAGGCACTTTCTACCTGCTCATGCTCGCCATTGGCATGGCCGTGGCGGCTTTGGCCGCCCATGCCGGCCTGGGCCTGACAGGTCAGCTGCTGCTTGGCGCAGTCGTGGGTTCAGCGGCTGTCATCGGCTGGCACGTCAAGAAGAGACAGGAAGCGAAGGCCCAATCGGCCGACGAGCAATCTGAAGTGCGCCTGGATGTGGGTGAAACTGTTCACGTCGAGCAATGGCTCGCTGACGGCACGGCCCAAGTGCACTACCGGGGCGCAAAGTGGGACGCCATTCACCGACCCGGCGTGAGCCCTGGCCCCGGGCAGCACCGCGTTGCCGAACTCGTTGGCAACCGTTTGCTGGTCGAAAAAATCTGAGTTTTTTGCCACAAACAGACCGCCTGTCACACTCTTCCTTCGTCCCCTCAACCAGTCAGCAACCATAGAAAGCCGCACAGCATGGAAGTCGCCTTTGCCATCTTTGTCATCTTCGTCATTTTCGTGACCCGCTCCATCAAGGTCGTGCCCCAGCAAAACGCATGGGTGGTCGAACGCTTGGGCAAATTCAATGCCACCCTCAAGCCCGGTTTGAACTTCCTGGTGCCATTTGTGGACAAGGTGGCCTACAAACACAGCCTGAAAGAAATCCCACTGGATGTGCCCAGCCAGGTCTGCATCACCCGCGACAACACCCAGCTTCAGGTCGACGGCATTCTGTATTTCCAGGTGACCGACCCCATGCGCGCAAGCTACGGCTCATCCAACTACATCATGGCGGTCACCCAACTGGCGCAAACCTCGCTGCGCTCGGTGATCGGCAAGCTCGAACTCGACAAAACCTTCGAAGAGCGCGACATCATCAACGCCCAGGTGGTTCAGGCCATCGACGAAGCGGCCCTGAACTGGGGCGTGAAGGTCCTGCGCTATGAGATCAAAGACCTGACGCCACCGAAAGAAATCCTTCACGCCATGCAGGCCCAGATCACGGCGGAGCGCGAAAAGCGCGCCTTGATTGCCGCTTCCGAAGGACGGCGCCAGGAGCAGATCAACATCGCCACCGGTGAGCGCGAAGCCTTCATAGCCCGCTCCGAAGGCGAAAAACAAGCCGCCATCAATGAGGCGCAAGGTGAAGCCGCTGCCATCACCGCAGTGGCCGATGCCACGGCGCAGGCCATCGAACGCATCGCCACAGCCATTCGCCAGCCGGGCGGTGAACAGGCCGTGCAACTCAAAGTCGCCGAGCGGGCTGTGGACGCCTATGGGCGCGTGGCCGACAAGTCCAGCACCACACTGATCGTTCCAGGCAACATGACCGAAGTCTCCAGCCTGATCGCTTCGGCCATGAAAATGGTGGGTGTGAGCAAATCGGGGGGATAAACGGGCGCGCCGCCTGCTATACTGCGAGGCTTCGCGGAGCGGTGGATGAGTGGTTTAAGTCGCACGCCTGGAAAGCGTGTGTGGGTTAATAGCCCACCGCGGGTTCGAATCCCGCCTGCTCCGCCACGAAACATAAAAATTGCGACCTCAGGGTCGCTTTTTTTTGCCCAAAAAAGTGGGCGGATCCAAGACCTGACCGGGCTGACGTCAGGCCAACCAGAGCGTTGCCAGCCCCAGAAATGCAAAGAAACCCATCACATCGGTCACGGTGGTGAGGATCACGCCGCCGGCCAGCGCCGGATCGATGCCCAAACGGTTGAGCAAGAGGGGTATGGCGAGTCCAGCCGCGGCTGCGCACAACAGGTTCACCAGAATCGCAGCACCAATGATGCCGCCGAGCATGGCGCTGTTGAACCAGGCAAAAACCAGCAGGCCGATCACGACCGCCCAAAGAACGCCATTGATGACCGAAATACCCATCTCACGGGTGAACAACAGGCGCAGGTTGCCCCGCTGAATCTGACCCAGGGCCAAACCGCGAATCACCAGCGTCAGCGTCTGGCTCCCTGCGATACCACCCATGCTCGCCACAATGGGCATCAGAACCGCCAGGGCCACGAGCTGCTGCAAGGTGGCTTCGAATCGGCTGATCACGGCGGCTGCAAGCAGCGCTGTGACCAAGTTGATGCCGAGCCAGACCGCTCGGCTGCGCGAACCGGCCAGGATGGGGCCAAAGGTATCGGCCTCCTGGTTCAGACCAGCCATCTGCATCACCGACCGATCGGCCTCTTCACGGATGCGGTCGACCACATCGTCCACCGTGATCCGCCCCACCAAATGCTGCTGGTCATCGACCACAGGCGCTGACAGCAAGTCCAGGTCTTCAAACAGCTGGGCCACTTCGGCCGCTGGCATGTCCACCGGAATGCCCTCAAGATCCGTGAACATGAGATCGGTCACACGCTCCTGGGTATCCGCAGTGACCAGCGAGCTCAGGCGCAACCCGCCCTGGTACCGCCCTGTGCGATCGACCACCATCAACATGTCGGTCTGCGGGGGCAGCTCATCGAGCAAACGCAGGTAGCGCAACACCGTGCCCACACGCACATCGGCCCGAACCTCGATCGGGTCGGCATTCATCAGGCCGCCTGCCGTGTCTTCCGGGTATGAGAGCAAAGCCTCCAGCTGCTGGCGCCGCCTTCCACCTGTGGCCGCCAGCAACCGCGCGCCGATATCGCCAGGCAAGCTCTGGATCAAGTCCACCAGATCATCGAGCTCCAGAAACTGCGCCGAAGCTGCAAGGTCATCAGGATCAAGGTCTTTGGCCAAGCCTGCGCAAATCTCTTCGTGCAGGAAGGTCAACACCTTGCCGGCGCGCTCAGTCTCGACCATGCTCCAGACAGCCCGACGCTCGCCAGGCGGCAAAGCCTCAAGCAGCCCAGCCACCTTCGCCGGATGGGTTCGGTGCAGCAACTTGCCAACCCGCTTGAGTCGCCCTTCGGCCAGCGCCTCCCGGATGGCCTGCAAATGGCCTTGCTCGCTGTGTTTGGCAAGCGGCATTGCCTCCGCATCGAGCAATGCGGCGGGTGCTGCGTCTTCCTGGTCCATTTCGCGCAGCTGTTTGCGCGGCTCCGCACGCAAGTGCGGCAATATGCGCTCCTCGAGCTGCGCATCCACTTGCTGCCACAAGGCTGCGCGGCGCTCCTCATCGAGCCGCTCGATCAATGCCGCAATCTTGGCCGGGTGCAAACGGGCAAGTAGCTTGCGCACCCGCTTGTTTTTGCCTTCGGAGAGCGCTTCAATGATGTGCTCGCTGTCGGTGACGGCACGGGATGAAGGGTCGCGTTCCTCCATCACACAGGCCTCATCGAGGGATCACTGGCCATTTCAAATGCCCCGATCGCATGCAACCTTACCCCAAGCGGCACCAACAATGAGCGCAATGCGGTTGTGCTGGCAGACCAGCGGCAGGAGTGGGTTCGACAGGTTGGCATCACAGTCAGGGAGCTTGCCACAAGTGAGAAAGGACGAGAAAAAACCCCGTAAGCCATAGACTTACGGGGTTTCTTGCCTGGTGGGCGGTGCAGGGTTCGAACCTGCGACCCCTGCCGTGTGAAGGCAGTGCTCTACCACTGAGCTAACCGCCCGATTGATCTGGGTCCGATCTATCGGAAGCCTCAAATTATAGCGTCGTTTTTCGAACGATTCCGAAGTGCTGAGAATCTTTTTTGAAAACCCTCGTGTCGCTTCGCTTCCACTCAGACCTCAACCAATTGACGCCACAGGGTCTTGCCCTTGCTGGCTTTGTCGAGGTCATCAAGGGCCGCATCATGTGACTGCGCCTCAGCCTCATTCGCGCGAATCACGGGCAAGTCGAACTGGCTCAAATCCACCACTTCCAAAAGCACCCCCTCCGTGGTGGTCTCGGCCCCTTCAATCAGCAAGGCATCCTGGCCCCGTGTCATGTTGATGTAGACATCGGCCAGCAACTCGGCATCCAACAACGCGCCGTGCAAGGTGCGGCCAGAATTGTCGACTTCCAGGCGGTCACACAGTGCATCCAGGCCATTGCGCTTGCCTGGGAACATTTCCTTGGCCATCACCAGACTGTCGATCACGTTCGCCACCACGCCCTTGAGGGGTGGACGACCCAGCAAGCTCAGCTCTTTGTTCAGAAAACTGATGTCAAAAGGTGCGTTGTGGATGATCAGTTCCGCACCCTTCAAGTAATCAAGCAACTGTTCCACGATGGCCGCGAACTTCGGCTTGTCGCGCAGAAACTCGTTGCTGATGCCGTGCACCTTGAGCGCGTCTTCGTGGCTTTCGCGCTCCGGGTTGACGTAGAAGTGCAGGTTGTTGCCGGTGAGCTTGCGGTTGAGCAGCTCGACGCAGCCGATCTCGATGATGCGGTCGCCGCTCTCGGCGGAAAGACCGGTGGTTTCGGTGTCTAGAACGATTTGGCGCATGAGGAGATCTTATCTCGCCTACCCGCAGCGATGCGGCCGCGCAGAAGGCTTTGCCGTGGACGGTCAGTGATTCTCTTTGGCGTGGTTGATCGAGTACTTGGGTATTTCGATCGTCACATCTTGCTGCGCCAGGATGGCCTGGCAAGACAAGCGGGAGTCTGGCTCCAGGCCCCAGGCACGGTCGAGCATGTCCTCTTCACCCTCTTCGATTTCATTGAGACTCTGCATGCCTTCGCGAACGATCACATGGCAGGTGGTGCAGGCGCAGACCATGTCACAGGCGTGCTCGATATTCACCCCGTTGTCCAGCAAGGCTTCGCAAATCGAAGTACCAGCGGGTGCGGTGACATTCTTGCCCTCGGGGGCGTATTCGGGATGGGGCAGAATTTTGATGGTGGGCATAGAGAGTTTCGTCGGGCTTGAGCAATCGGGGTTTCAGACTTCTTCGAGCTTCTTGCCCGACAACGCTTGTTGTATGCCCTGGTTCATGCGCTGAGCCGCGAACGACTCCGTACCTTTGGCCAATGTCTGGGTGGCGGCTTCGATGACGGCAGGGTCTTCACTTTTCATTTGTGTTGCCAACGCTTCGATCAAGGCATCGATGTTTGCACGCTCATCGGGCTTCAACAAACCGCCGTCCGCCGCCAGGGCGCTGCGCGTGGCGGCGATCATGCGATCGGCGTCCACGCGGGCTTCCACCAGGGCGCGCGCCTGCATGTCCTGCTGGGCGGTCGCGAAACTGCTTTGCAGCATCTCGGCAATCTGCTCATCGGACAAACCGTATGAGGGCTTGACATCGATCTTGGCTTCGACCCCACTGCCCTGCTCTTTCGCCTCCACCGACAGCAGGCCATCGGCGTCCACCGTGAACGACACGCGAATGCGCGCTGCGCCTGCGGCCATCGGCGGAATGCCGCGCAGCGTGAAGCGCGCCAGGCTGCGGCAATCGGCCACCAGATCGCGCTCGCCCTGCACCACATGCAAGGCCAAAGCCGTCTGACCATCCTGGTAGGTCGTGAAGTCTTGGGCCAGCGCGGTGGGGATGGCGCTGTTGCGCGGCACGATGCGCTCGACCAGACCGCCCATGGTTTCGATACCGAGCGACAGCGGGATCACGTCGAGCAACAACAACTCTTCGCCATCGCGGCTGTTGCCGGCCAGGGCATTGGCCTGGATGGCGGCGCCCAGCGCCACCACCTCATCGGGGTTGAGGTTGGTCAGCAGCTCTTGGTCAAAGAACGCACCCACGGCCTGGCGGATCACCGGCATGCGGGTCGACCCGCCCACCATGACCACGCCTTGCACCTCGTCTTTGCCGATGCCGGCATCGCGCAACACTTTGCGCACCGCCGCCAGCGTGCGCGCGGTGAGCGCGGCGGTGCAGGCCTCGAAATCGTCGGCCCGGATGGTCTGCTCAACGGTTTGGCCGCCCACCGGCGCCGAGAACACCACCGCGCCTTCGGCGCCCGAGAGCGCCTCTTTGCAGCGGCGCGCTTCGGCGTGCAGACCGGCGCGTTCGCTGGCCGTCAATTCGGCCGAGATGCCCTGCTGCTGCAACACCCAGGCCGCCAGGGCCTGGTCGTAATCGTCACCGCCCAGCGCCGAGTCGCCACCGGTGGCCATGACTTCGAACACCCCTTGGGTCAAACGCAGAATGGAAATATCGAAAGTGCCGCCGCCCAGGTCGTAAATGGCGTAAACGCCCTCGGAGCCGTTGTCCAGGCCGTAGGCGATGGCCGCGGCGGTGGGCTCGTTGATCAGGCGCAGGACGTTGATGCCGGCCAGCTGCGCGGCGTCTTTGGTGGCCTGGCGCTGCGCGTCGTCAAAGTAGGCCGGCACCGTGATCACGGCGCCGAACAGCTCGTCGTCAAAACTGTCTTCGGCGCGAAAACGCAAGGTGGCCAGAATTTCGGCGCTGACCTCCATCGGTGTCTTGCGCCCGGCAATGGTCTCGACCACGGCCATGCCGTTCTCATCGACCACGTTGTAGGACAGCTTGTCGGCGTCGACCACCTGCGCGCGCGTGCGGCCCATCAGGCGCTTGACCGAGCTCACCGTGTTCGCAGGGTCCTGCACCTGCGCGGCCAAGGCCTCAAAGCCGATCTGGCGTCCGGCGCCGCCTTGCGCCGGGTCCAGGTAACGCACCACGCTGGGCAGGATCACGCGGCCATCGGCCGCCGGCAAGCACTCGGCCACGCCATGGCGCACCGCGGCCACCAGGGAATGGGTCGTGCCCAGATCGATGCCCACGGCCACGCGGCGTTGGTGCGGGTCCAGGGACTGACCGGGTTCGGAAATTTGGAGAAGCGCCATGAAATCGTTTTCGAATCTTTGTTCTGTGAGAGAAGGCCTATTGTCCCAGTTGATCCAGACGCTGATCCACATCGCGGGAAAAGCGCTCGACAAACATAAGGGCTCTGACCTGCTGGGCCAGCGCGGCGAAGTCGCCCTGCTCGTCCGCGGTCGTGCGCAAGCCTTCCAGCATGTCGCGCCGCGCCTGCGCCACGTCGTCGGCCATTTTTTCCAGATCGCGCCGCGCTCTCGGCCTCTTCCAGGTCTTCGCGCCATTGCATCTGCTGCATCAGAAAGGCCGCCGGCATGGCGGTGTTGTTCTCGGCCTCGATGGGCGCGCCGTTCAGTTCACACAGGTAGCTCGCGCGCTTGACCGGGTCTTTCAGGCGCTGATAGGCCTCGTTGATGCGCACCGACCACTGCATGGCCTGCCGCTGCGCCTGTGCATCGGCCGTGGCAAACCGGTCGGGGTGGGCTTCACGCTGCAGCTCTTTCCAGCGTGCATCCAGGGCGCTGCGCTCCAGAGCGAATTGGGGCGGCAGGCCAAAAATCTCAAAGTCGGTGGATTGCAGGGTGAGCGTCATGTTGAAAATTCATTTGAAAGCCAAAGGCGCACCGCATAAAAACAAACACCGCCATCACGCATGCATGCTGGCGGTGTGCGCTGCCGGGCCGCAAACCTCAGATCCTGAAGCTCTCACCGCAACCGCATCGGTCGCGCTCGTTGGGGTTGTTGAAGCGAAAACCTTCGTTCAGGCCTTCGCGCACAAAATCGAGCTGCGTGCCATCGATGTAGGCCAGGCTCTTGGGGTCCACCAGCACCTTCACGCCGTTGTCTTCAAAGACCACGTCTTCCGGCGCGATCTCGTCGGCGTACTCCAGCTTGTAGGCCAGGCCCGAGCAACCGGTGGTCTTCACGCCCAGGCGCACGCCAACGCCCTTGCCGCGCTTGGTGATGTATCGGGTGACGTGCCTTGCGGCCGCTTCGGAAATGGAGATGGACATATCAATATATGGTCTAGGAGGGCGAGGCCAATCGACGCGCAGAGTTTGGGTTCAGGGCGCCGTGGAACCGGCTTCGCCGGGCTGCCAGCGCCGCCCCTGAGGGGTGACGCGAAGCGGCGCGGGGGGAGCCTCAGTTCACATGCTTTTTGCGGTAATCGTCCACGGCCGCCTTGATGGCGTCTTCGGCCAGGATGGAGCAGTGGATTTTCACCGGCGGCAAAGCCAGCTCTTCGGCGATCTCGCTGTTCTTCAGCGCGGCGGCCTGGTCCAGCGTCTTGCCCTTGACCCATTCGGTCACCAGCGAGCTCGACGCGATGGCCGAGCCGCAGCCGTAGGTCTTGAAGCGCGCGTCTTCGATCACACCGGTTGAGGCGTTGACCTTGATCTGCAACTTCATCACGTCGCCGCAAGCCGGCGCACCGACCATGCCGGTGCCCACCGACTCGTCGCCCTTGTCAAAGGAGCCCACGTTGCGGGGGTTTTCGTAGTGGTCAACGACCTTTTCTGAGTAAGCCATGGTTTTTCTCCTTCAGTGTGCAGCCCATTGAATCGTCGAGATATCAATGCCGTCTTTGAACATTTCCCACAAGGGGGACAACTCACGCAGCTTCGCCACGTTTTCCTTGATCGTGCTGATCGCGTAATCGATTTCTTCTTCGGTCGTCCAGCGGCCGATGGTCATGCGCAGGCTGCTGTGGGCCAGCTCGTCGCTGCGGCCCAGGGCGCGCAACACATAGCTGGGCTCCAGGCTGGCCGAGGTGCAGGCCGAACCGCTGGAAACCGCCAGGCCCTTGATGCCCATGATGAGCGACTCGCCCTCGACATAGTTGAAGCTGATGTTGAGGTTGTGCGGCACACGCTGGGTTTCGTGGCCGTTGATGAACACCTCTTCAATGTCCTTCAGGCCGGCGACCATGCGGTCGTGCAGCGCCTTGATGCGCATGTTTTCGGCGTGCATCTCTTCCTTGGCGATGCGGTAGGCCTCGCCCATGCCCACGCACTGGTGGGTGGGCAAAGTGCCCGAGCGCATGCCGCGCTCATGGCCGCCACCGTGCATTTGCGCTTCGATGCGGATGCGCGGCTTGCGGCGCACATACAAGGCGCCAATGCCCTTGGGGCCGTAGGTCTTGTGACCGGTCAGGCTCATCAGGTCGACCGGCAGGGTTTGCAGATCGATGTCCACACGGCCGGTGGCCTGCGCCGCGTCCACATGGAAAATCACGCCTTTTTCGCGGCAGATGGCGCCGATGGCGGCGATGTCCTGGATCACACCGATTTCGTTGTTCACGAACATGACCGAGGCCAGGATGGTGTCGGGGCGGATCGCGGCCTTGAAGGCATCGAGGTCGACCAGGCCATCGGCCTGCACATCCAGGTAAGTCACCTCAAAGCCCTGGCGCTCCAGCTCGCGGCAGGTGTCGAGCACGGCTTTGTGCTCGGTCTTCACCGTGATGATGTGCTTGCCCTTGGTCTTGTAAAACTGGGCAGCGCCCTTCAGGGCCAGGTTGTTGGACTCGGTCGCGCCGCTGGTCCAGACGATTTCACGCGGATCGGCACCGATCAGCGCAGCGACCTGTTCGCGGGCAGTTTCCACCGCTTTTTCGGCTTCCCAGCCCCAGGCGTGGCTGCGCGAAGCGGGATTGCCGAAATGCTCGCGCAACCAGGGAATCATGGCGTCCACCACCCGCGGGTCGCAGGGGTTGGTGGCGCTGTAATCCATGTAGATGGGGAAGTGTGGGGTCGTCATAAGTTGTCAAGGGGTAGATAGTTCGTGGACGCGGATCGGCGCGAGGTCTTATTTGGCGAGCGAGGCACCCAGGGCAAACACCGAATTCGGCGCGTTGACGCGAATCGGCTTGACCACGGGCGCCGAAGAAATGGCGCGCTTGATCATCGGGCGCGCTCTCCACCACCACGCCCTTGGCCAACTGGTCATCCACCAGCGACTGCAGCGACACCGAATCCAGGAAATCGACCATCTTGCGGTTCAGCGCAGCCCACAGCTCGTGGGTCATGCAGCGGTTGCCTTCGCCCAGGCAGTTTTCCTTGCCGCCGCACTGGGTGGCGTCGATCGGTTCGTCCACCGAGACGATGATGTCGGCCACGGTGATGTCGGCGGCCTTGCGACCCAGCGTGTAACCGCCGCCTGGGCCGCGGGTGGACTCGACCAGCTCATGGCGGCGCAGCTTGCCAAACAGCTGCTCCAGATAGGAGAGCGAAATCTGCTGGCGCTGGCTGATGGCCGCCAGCGTGACGGGGCCATTGTTCTGGCGCAGGGCCAGATCGATCATGGCGGTGACCGCAAAGCGGCCTTTGGTGGTGAGGCGCATGTTCAAGCTCCTTAGGTTTGGCTTGCAGTGTTCGTGTGGTAAGAGCCCAGCTTGCGACAGGCTCTCGAACGCTCGTTTCCCCCTCAACCGCAATATGGCGACTGCTCCCAGGAAAGCTTTCTTTGGTATCCCGACTGTTTTGGTCGAGTATAGCAAAAAGCCGACTGTTTTGCTGGGGTATGCGACTGATCAGTCACAATTCCCCTCAAGTCAATGATGGTTAACGCCAGGGCGAAGCACATCACCGAGGTCAATTCAGGCCACCTGGTCGTGTCCCGGCGCCCCAAAAACCTGCGCTTTCAGGTGCGACAACTGGTCGCGCACGCCAGCCGCCTTCTCGAACTCCAGGTTGCGCGCATGCTCCAGCATGAGCTTCTCCAGCCGCTTGATTTCGCGCGCCACATCTTTTTCGCTCATGTCGTCCACGCTGGCGCGCAGCGCGCTCTCTGCTGCCAGCCGGTCGGCCTCTTTGCCCGGCCTTTTCGCTGTACACGCCATCGATCAGGTCCTTGATGCGCTTGTTGATGCTCGTGGGCTCGATGCCGTGCGCCAGGTTGTGGGCGATCTGCTTGGCGCGCCGGCGCTCGGTCTCGCCAATGGCGCGGGCCATGGAGTCGGTGACCCGGTCGGCGTACAGAATGGCCCGCCCTGTCAAGTTGCGTGCAGCCCGGCCAATGGTCTGGATCAGGCTGCGCTCCGAGCGCAGGAAGCCTTCTTTGTCGGCGTCCAGAATCGCCACCAGCGACACCTCGGGAATGTCAATGCCTTCGCGCAGCAGGTTGATGCCCACCAGCACGTCAAAAGCGCCCAGGCGCAGATCGCGCAAGATTTCGACCCGCTCCACGGTGTCGATGTCGCTGTGCAGGTAGCGCACCTTGACGCCGTTTTCCGTCAGGTAGTCGGTCAACTGCTCGGCCATGCGCTTGGTCAGCGTGGTGATCAGCACGCGCTCGTTTTTCTCCACCCGGATGCGGATTTCCTGCAGCACATCGTCGACCTGGTGGGTGGCCGGGCGCACTTCCACCTCGGGGTCGACCAGGCCGGTGGGGCGCACCAACTGCTCCACCACCTGGCCCGAATGGGTCTTTTCATAGTCGGCCGGCGTGGCCGATACAAACATCACCTGGCGCATGCGCTGCTCGAACTCTTCGAGCTTCAAGGGCCGGTTGTCCAGCGCGCTGGGCAGGCGGAAACCGTATTCCACCAGCGTGGTCTTGCGCGACCGGTCGCCGTTGTACATGCCGCCAAACTGGCCCATCAGCACATGGCTTTCGTCCAGAAACATCAGCGCGTCTTTGGGCAGGTAGTCGGTCAGCGTGGACGGCGGCTCGCCCTGCGCGCTGCCCGACAGGTGGCGCGAGTAGTTCTCAATGCCCTTGCAATGGCCGACCTCGGTCAGCATTTCCAGGTCGAAGCGGGTGCGCTGCTCCAGCCGCTGGGCTTCGACCAGCTTGCCCATGCCCACCAGCTGCGACAGCCGCTCGCGCAACTCGTCCTTGATCAGCTCCACCGCCTTCAACACCTGCTCGCGCGGCGTCACGTAATGGCTGCTGGGGTAGACCGTGAAGCGCGGAATCTTCTGCCGCACCTTGCCGGTCAGCGGGTCGAACAGCTGCAGCGTTTCCACCTCGTCGTCAAACAGCTCGATGCGGATCGCCATTTCGGAGTGTTCGGCCGGGAACACGTCGATGGTGTCGCCACGCACGCGGAACTTGCCGCGCGAAAAATCGGCTTCGTTGCGCTGGTACTGCATGCGCACCAGTTGCGCAATCAGGTCGCGCTGGCCGATCTTGTCGCCCACGCGCAGCAGCATCACCATCTGGTGGTAACTCTCGGGCTTGCCAATGCCGTAAATGGCCGACACCGTGGCCACGATCACCACGTCGCGCCGCTCCAGAATGCTCTTGGTGCAAGCAAAGGCGCATCTGCTCGATGTGCTCGTTGATCGCGCTGTCTTTCTCGATGAACAGATCGCGCTGCGGCACATAGGCCTCGGGCTGGTAATAGTCGTAGTAGCTGACGAAGTACTCGACCGCGTTCTTGGGGAAAAACTCGCGGAACTCCTGAATACAGCTGCGCGGCCAGTGTCTTGTTGGGCGCAAACACGATGGCCGGGCGTCCCAGGCGGGCAATCGTGTTGGCCATGGTGAAGGTTTTTCCGGAGCCGGTCACACCCAGCAGCGTCTGAAACACCTCGCCGTCCTTCACACCTTCCACCAACTGATCGATGGCCACCGGTTGGTCCCCTGCCGGGCGGATACGGCATGAACAGCTCGAAGGGCGAACCCTCAAAACGCACAAACTCGCCCTCTTGGGCAGGCGCATCGTCCGACAAGGCTCAAAGGGGTCGGCCAAAGACTGGGAAGGCAGGGGTGGCATGGGCGGATAAAATCAAAGGGCTAACCAGACAGCGTAACGCAAACCTGTGTCATTTGTCTGCTGGCAAGTCCGCTCGACGCCCCCGCACCCCTACCCTTCAGGAATTTCAAATGTCCTTGTTCACCGCCGTCGAAATGGCCCCCCGCGACCCGATCCTGGGTCTGAACGAACAATACGCCGCCGATACCAACCCGCTCAAGGTCAACCTGGGCGTGGGTGTCTACTTTGACGACAACGGCAAGCTGCCCCTGCTCGAATGCGTGCAAGTGGCCGAAAAAGCCATGATGGCCACGCCGACCGCACGCGGCTACCTGCCCATCGACGGCATCGCCGCCTACGACGCCGGCGTCAAGAACCTGGTCTTCGGCGCGGATTCCGACGTGGTCAAGAGCGGCCGTGTGGCCACCGTGCAGGCCATTGGCGGCACCGGCGGCCTGAAAATCGGTGCCGACTTCCTCAAGAAGATCAGCCCCAACGCCAAGGTGCTGATTTCCGACCCCAGCTGGGAGAACCACCGCGCGCTGTTCACCAACGCCGGCTTCACCGTCGAGACCTACCCCTACTTCGACCAGAGCGTCAATGGCGGCCTGGGCGGCATCAACTTCGACGGCATGCTGGCCGCCCTGAACGCCGCGCCCGAAGGCACCATCGTGCTGCTGCACGCCTGCTGCCACAACCCCACCGGCTACGACATCACCCCCGCGCAATGGGACCAGGTGATCGCCAGCCGTCAAGGCCCGCAACCTGACCGCTTTCCTCGACATGGCCTACCAGGGCTTTGGCTACGGCATCGCCGAAGACGGCGCCGTGATCGGCAAATTCGTGGCCGCCGGCCTGAACATCTTCGTCTCCACCAGCTTCTCCAAGAGCTTCAGCCTCTACGGCGAGCGCGTGGGCGCCCTGAGCGTGGTCGGCAGCAGCAAGGAAGAGACCGACCGCGTGCTGAGCCAGCTCAAGATCGCCATCCGCACCAACTACTCCAACCCGCCCACCCATGGCGGCGCCATCGTGGCCGCCGTGCTGGGCAACCCCGAGCTGCGCGCTTTGTGGGAAAAAGAACTGGGCGAGATGCGCGTGCGCATCAAGGCCATGCGCCAGAAGCTGGTTGACGGCCTGAAGGCCGCCGGCGTGCACCAAGGACATGAGCTTCATCACCACCCAGATCGGCATGTTCAGCTATTCCGGCCTGAGCAAGGACCAGATGGTGCGCCTGCGCAGCGAATTTGGCGTGTACGGCACCGATACCGGCCGCATGTGCGTGGCCGCGCTCAACAGCAAGAACATCGACCACGTGTGTCAGGCCATTGCCAAGGTGATGTGAATGTTCCGCACCTGAAATGCAAAAGGCCGCTCGTTGAGCAGCCTTTTGCATTTTGGCGCTACCAGCATACATTGTTTTGAACGCAGCCAAGCCCAGTGGCGCGTCGTCTGCACGCGACTTTCGTTCACAAAGGTGACATTTCGCAGCGGGCAAACATTTCCTAGGTGTTTTCACCGCAACGGCATTCGCAACAGTGCTGTTATATTGCACTGCAACATAACCGGGATTTTTACACCATGCTCTACCAGATTTACGAAACGCAGCGTTCCATGATGGAGCCCTTCGCTGACCTGGCCGAAGTGGCTGCGAAGTTCTATACCAACCCAGCCATGCCGCTGGCCCAACTGCCGATTGCACAACGCGTTTCGGCTGCCTACGACCTGATGCACCGGTTGGGCAAAGACTACGAGAAGCCCGTTTTGGCATCCGCAACGGTGGACGTCGACGGCGTGGACGTCGCCATCCACGAGCGCATCGAGGTGGATCTGCCTTTTGTGAATTGCGCCGCTTCAAACGCTTCTCTGACGACACCGCCACGCTGGAAAAGCTCAAGGGCCAACCCGTGGTGCTGATCGTGGCGCCCGCTTTCAGGCCACTACGCCACGCTGCTGCGCGACACCGTGCGTACCATGCTCAAAGACCACAAGGTCTACATCACCGACTGGAAGAATGCCCGCCTGGTACCTCTGTCGGAAGGTGAATTTCACCTCGACGACTACGTCAACTACGTGCAGGACTTCATTCGCTACCTGCAAAAAGGCTATGGCAACTGCCATGTGTTGAGCGTGTGCCAGCCTACCGTGCCTGTGCTGGCGGCCATTTCTTTGATGGCGTCCCGCGGCGAAACCACGCCACTGACCATGACCATGATGGGCGGCCCCATCGATGCGCGCAAATCGCCCACCGCGGTGAACGACTTGGCCGTGGAACGCAGCCACAGCTGGTTCGAGAACAACGTCATCTACCGCGTGCCCGACAAATTCCCGGGTGCTGGCCGCCGCGTCTACCCCGGCTTCCTGCAGCACACCGGCTTCGTGGCCATGAACCCGAACCGCCATGCCACCAGCCATTACGACTACTTCCAAGACCTGATCAAAGGCGACAACGAAAGCGTCGAGTCCCATCGCAAGTTTTACGACGAGTACAACGCTGTGCTCGACATGGATGCCGACTACTACCTGGAAACCATCGAGACGGTGTTTCAGGAGTTCAAACTGGTGCACGGCACCTGGGACGTGAAAAACCCCAAGGGCAAAATCGAACGCGTTCGCCCACAAGACATCACGCACACGGCCTTGCTCACCGTCGAAGGCGAGCTCGATGACATTTCGGGCGCCGGTCAGTCCGAAGCGGCCCACAAACTCTGCACGGCACTCAAGCCGGCTCAGCGCGCCCACTACGAAGCCAAGGGCGCCGGTCACTACGGCATCTTCAGCGGTCGCCGCTGGCGCGAGAAGGTCTATCCCGTGCTGCATGCGTTCATTCAGGCGCACCAAAAGGACGTCGCTCCAGTGAAGGGTGCTGAACAGCCCAAGCAAGCCTCAACCAGAGCCGTTGCACCGGTCAAAGCCAAGCCCGTGAAGGCCGCCGCTCCCGCCAAGGTGGCCAAGAAGGCGGCCCCCCGCAAGCCGGTGGCGAGCAAAGCCGCCGTCGAAACCGCTGCCGCGCCGAGCGTGGTCAAATCCAAACCGGCAGCCAGGAAGCGTGCCGCGCCCGCAAAGCCAGCCGCTGCGGCGTAAAGCCGCCAGGCCATCGACGAAAAAAGGGGCTTCGGCCCCTTTTCCAATGGACCACATGAACGAACTCGCCCGGCGCATCGATGCCGCCCTGCCCCAGACCCAGTGCACACGCTGTGGTTACCCCGACTGTGCGGGCTATGCGAGCGCCATCGCCGCGGGCGAGGCGGGCATCAACCAATGCCCGCCCGGCGGCGCAGAGGGCATTGTTCGTCTGGCAACCATCACCGGGCAAACCGGTTTGCCGCTCGACCCCCGACTTTGGCATCGAAGGGCCCGTGACAGTGGCCGTCATCGATGAAAACTGGTGCATCGGCTGCACGCTGTGCATCAAAGCCTGCCCCACCGACGCAATCCTGGGCAGCAACAAGCACATGCACACCGTCATCGAGCCCTATTGCACAGGTTGCGAACTGTGCCTTCCCGTGTGCCCAGTTGACTGTATTTCCCTGGACATCGTGAGCGAAGAGCGCACCGGCTGGCAGGCCTGGTCTGATG
This sequence comes from uncultured beta proteobacterium, assembly GCA_963698635.1. Classification (GTDB taxonomy): domain Bacteria; phylum Pseudomonadota; class Gammaproteobacteria; order Burkholderiales; family Burkholderiaceae_C; genus Hydrogenophaga. Next base: position 3,819 of record CAVORS010000010.1, on the reverse strand, counting down.
AACAGGCTGCACTTGCCAAAACCCGCTATGAGCAGCGCACGCAGCGGCTGGCGAGGGAAACCCTTGAACACGATGCCCAACTGGAGGCCAAGGCTCGCATGAAGCTGGCCGACCTGGAAGCACACTCCATGCACACAGACCCTGCCACTCTGGACAAAAAGCGTGATGTGATTGCCGCTGCGCTGGAGCGGGCTAGGCTCAAGCGCGAGCAACACGGCAAGCCATAGCGCTGAAGCAGTCGTCAAAATGAAAAAGCCCGCAAGCTTTCGCTTGCGGGCTTTCATATCAATGGTCGGCGCGGCGGGATTCGAACTCGCGACCCCTTGCACCCCATGCAAGTGCGCTACCTGGCTGCGCTACGCGCCGACTAAGCCTTAGATTATATGGTGCAAATCGCCATTTTTCAGAGCTGGTCCGCAAGTAATGAACGAATCTCCAGCAATTCTTGTTTCACCGTTCTCCAGGAAGACGCATCCATGACCTTGGCGCTCTTGGCCGCTTGGAGGCAAAGCGACAGAGCCACTGGCTTCTTCCCGACCAGCGTTCAGACCATGTGCATCATCCGATTCCTCGACTCCCTCCTCGCCACCGCCGCCTGCGCGCTTCTCTCGCTCAGCCTGAACCATCTCCTGAAGCTTGTTGCGTGCGCCACTGATGGTGAACCCTTGGTCGTAGAGCAACTCCCGGATCCGGCGAATCATCAACACCTCGTGGTGCTGGTAATAACGGCGATTGCCTCGGCGCTTCATCGGTCGAAGCTGGGTGAACTCTTGCTCCCAATAGCGAAGCACATGAGGCTTTACCCCGCACAAATCCCCCACCTCACCGATGGTGAAATAGCGTTTCGCGGGGATGGGGGAAGGTCTTTTTCCATGCAAATCAAGTCCGTACGGGACGAACCTTCAAATTTACTCTAAGTGGAGACACCTGTGCGGTCCGGCATCCACATTCCCGAACAATTTGTTGCGAATGCCGCAGGACTGCCGCAAAGCGTGACCTATTGCGGCGCTCGTCTGGCGCGAAAGCGCGGACAAGCGGTCAGGTCGCGTCGGGACCAACAACCAGCGCTTGAACCTGATCTTTGAGTTTTGGACTTGCGTGAAAGGTCACCACCCGCCTCGCTTCGATGGCCACTGGCTCGCCGGTTCGGGGGTTGCGCCCAGGACGGGCCGCCTTCGTTCGGATCTGGAAGTTGCCAAAACCGGAAATCCGCACATCGGTACCTTCGACCAAGCTGTCGGTCACCAGATCGAAGAAGGCATCGATCATGTCCTTGGACTCCCGCTTGTTCAGGCCAATCTGGTCAAAAAGCAGGTCGGCCAGCTGCGCTTTGGTGAGCGCTGGCGTCTCCAAGCTTTCAACAGCGAGTTCCATAAGGGGGTTTTCCATGAGCAAAATTCCTTTTAAGCGCGCAAACGCGCCGAGACCTGCTGTTCCAACTGGGCCAGCGCACGTTTGACGACCGCATCGATCTCCGCATCGGTCAATGTTGCATCGGCGCGGCTGAAGTAGAGGCGCACAGCCAAACTCTTCTCGTCCGCCGCCAAGCCGCCAGATGTGCTCCCATCTGCTGCCTTCTTGGGACGGTACACGTCAAACAGCAGCGCGTCACGCAGCAATTCGCTATCGGCGCTCTTGATGGCATCCATCACGGACTCATGCGTCACGGATTCTTTCACAACGATGGCCAGATCGCGCTCGGCAGGCTGGAAACGGCTCACGGCCTGAAAGGCTGGCAAGTCTCGAGCCAATACCGCATCGAGCGCCAGCTCAAACATCACTGGAGCCTGGGCGAGGTCGTAGCCTTGGCGCCACTTGGGGTGCAATTCACCTACATGGCCAATGCATCGCCCCGAAAGCCAAACGGCTGCACAGCGACCGGGGTGCATCGCGGGGTGCGCATCGACACGGAACTCGGGCTTCAAAGGTGCCAGCAGCGCTTGCACGTCGCCTTTTGCATCAAAGAAGTCACTTACCCGCGCTGCCACGCCCCATTGAATGCCATCTGCCGGGCCGTAAGCCACACCCGCCACGCGCATGGGCTGATGGAAGCCGGCAACGGTGGTATCGCTGTCCTATTTTGCCCTTGGGGTTTTTCACGTCCCAGGTGCCGTGCACCAGTTTGAACTCCTGAAACACCGTCTCGATGGTTTCAAGGTAGTAGTCGGCATCCATGTCGAGCACAGCGTTGTACTCGTCGTAAAACTTGCGATGGGACTCGACGCTTTCGCTTGATCAGGTCTTGGAAGTAATCGTAATGGCTGGTGGCATGGCGGTTCGGGTTCATGGCCACGAAGCCGGTGTGCTGCAGGAAGCCGGGTAGACGCGGCGGCCAGCACCCGGAATTTGTCGGGCACGCGGTAGATGACGTTATTCGAACCAGCTGTGGCTGCGTTCCAGCGGGCCAAGTCGTTCACCGCGGTGGGCGATTTGCGCGCATCGATGGGGCCGCCCATCATGGTCATGGTCAGTGGCGTGGTTTCCGCCGCGGGACGCCATCAAAGAAATGGCCGCCAGCACAGGCACGGTAGGCTGGCACACGCTCAACACATGGCAGTTGCCATAGCCTTTTTGCAGGTAGCGAATGAAGTCCTGCACGTAGTTGACGTAGTCATCGAGGTGAAATTCACCTTCCGACAGAGGTACCAGGCGGGCATTCTTCCAGTCGGTGATGTAGACCTTGTGGTCTTTGAGCATGGTACGCACGGTGTCGCGCAGCAGCGTGGCGTAGTGGCCTGAAAGCGGGGCCACGATCAGCACCACGGGTTGGCCCTTGAGCTTTTCCAGCGTGGCGGTGTCGTCAGAGAAGCGTTTGAAGCGGCGCAATTCACAGAAAGGCAGAATCCACCTCGATGCGCTCGTGGATGGCGACGTCCACGCCGTCAACGTCCACCTTGCTGATGCCGAAAACGGGCTTCTCGTAGTCTTTGCCCAACCGGTGCATCAGGTCGTAGGCAGCCGAAACGCGTTGTGCGATCGGCAATTGGGCCAGCGGCATGGCTGGGTTGGTATAGAGCTTCGCAGCCACTTCGGCCAGGTCAGCGAAGGGCTCCATCAATGAGCGCTGCGTTTCCGTAAAACTGGTAGAGCATGGTGTAAAAATCCCGGTTATGTTGCAGTGCAATATACCAGCAACTGAGGAAAGCCATTGCGGCGAAAACACCTCATTTTCGCCGCTGGATGTCACCTTTGTGAAAGAAATCGCTCCAGCCCGCGCCCCGTGGGCTTGGCTGCTTCAAAAAATGTATGCGGTGCGCCAATGCAAAAGGCTGCTCAACGAGCAGCCTTTTGCACTTTTAGGTGAGGAAAATCACATCACTTTGGCAATCGCCTGGCACACGTGGTCGATGTTCTTGCTGTTGAGCGCGGCCACGCACATGCGGCCGGTATCGGTGCCGTAGACACCAAACTCGCTGCGCAAGCGCACCATCTGGTCCTTGGAGAGGCCGGAATAGCTGAACATGCCGATCTGGGTGGTGATGAAGGACATGTCCTTGGTCACGCCGGCGGCTTTCAGGCCGTCCACCAGCTTCTGGCGCATCGCCTTGATGCGCACGCGCATCTCGCCCAGTTCTTTTTCCCACAAAGCACGCAGCTCGGGATTGCCCAGCACGGCGGCCACGATGGCGCCACCGTGGGTCGGCGGGTTGGAGTAGTTGGTGCGGATGGCGATCTTGAGCTGGCTCAGCACCCGGTCGGTCTCTTCCTTGCTGCTGCCGACCACGCTCAGGGCGCCCACGCGTTCACCGTAGAGGCTGAAGCTCTTGGAGAAGCTGGTGGAGACGAAGATGTTCAGGCCGGCGGCCACGAATTTGCCGA
>CAVORS010000009.1:0-137210 GCA_963698635.1 uncultured beta proteobacterium | reverse complement strand
CCAGTGAACCCCGGACCGGATGCGGTGGATGGATCGCAGACCAGTGCACCGGATACGCCGGTCATTCTTGACCTGTTGGGCAACGACACCGACTCGGACGGCGATGCGTTGACGGTCACCCAGGTGTCCGTTCCTCCTGAACAGGGCACAGTGGCTTTTGACGGCACCAACTGGATCTTCACGCCAGCCCCTGGCTTTATCGGTGCGGCTACGATCAGCTACACCATCCAGGATGCTGATGGAGCGACCGACTCGGCCACCCACGTGGTGAACGTTGTCAAACCAGTTCCGCCAGCGCCTGCCCCCACTCCGGCACCTGCGCCAACACCCGCACCACCTCCGCCTGCGCCCGCTCCTGCACCGGTGGATGTGACGCGACCTGTTGCGCCGCCTCCAGTCACCGAGGTGTCGAGGGTTCCAGCGCCTTCGCCGTCGGCTCCTGCTTTGCACGTGTTGTACGCGGTGGGCGAAACTGGCAGTGAAATCGGTGCTGCAGGATCGAGCTTCGTGCTGGATCAAGCTTCATCGCCTTTGCAGGCCGAAGCCGCTGGCCGTACGCCGGATGGTTTGCTTTTCAACCAGATCGATCCATATCAAGATCTGCGATTGATCCGTGAGCCGATCCCTGGTGAAGTGATTGAAATGCGTCATGCGCTTCACGTGCAACATGCTGTGCGTCACCAGCCGGTGACGTCTGAGCATGGTTTGTTTGTTCAGCATGCGGTCCGCTCCTCGCAGTTGGACGCTCAGCTCACCAACGCTGCATTGAATTCTCAGAACTCGGCTTCTTTGGGTTACAGCAGCTTGTTGGATCCATTTGCGCTCGGCGCACCTCAAGTGGGCGGTGCAAACGGGCAACTGGTGTCTGAAGCTGAGCAGCCGGAAGGGGCTACCAAGGTCGCTGAAACACCCGCAGCGAAAGCTGTGGCGGTCGACGCCGCTGAAGTCACAAAGGCAGCGGTGCCTCAGGTTGAGCAAGAAGTTGCCAAACGTCCCGCCGCTGGCTTCAAAGCCCAGTTGGAACGGTTTGCAAAGGACCGTAGCCACAGTGCCCGCCCCATGACCCGTGCCACCACAGTCAAAATTTAAAGAATCATTTTTTTCGAGGATATGAACATGAACCAAACCAACGCTTCGTCTCGCGCCCTGGGTATGTTGCCCCGCAGTGTGGTGGTACTGGCAGTGACGGCCGTGATAGCTGGTTGCTCGGTGACGCCCAAGAATTTGACCGCCGAAGAGGTGCAGGACCGCGTCAAGAACGACACGGCCAAGATGTATTCGGAGCAAGAAGCGATTCGTGCGCCGATTTCGATGGAAGAGGCCGTGGCCCGCGCATTGAAATACAACCTGGACTATCGTCTGAAGAAGATGGAGTCGGCTCTCGCTCTGGGCCTGACAGACTACGCCAGCTACGACATGCTGCCCCAGATGGTGGCATCGGCAGGCTACACCAAGCGCAACAACTACTCGGGCGGTACCAGCATCGGCATTCTTGACGGTGAAATGTCAGATCGTCCGACGTCTTCTGACGAGCGCAGCCGCTCATTGCGTGGCATCGAATTCTCATGGAGCGCGCTGGATTTCGGCGTGTCTTACTACCGTGCACGGCAGCAAGGTGACCAGTTCCTGATCGCTGAAGAGCGCCGTCGCAAGGTGGTGCAGAACCTGTTGCAAGACGTTCGTGCCGCTTATTGGCGTGCTTTGGGTGCCCAGCGCTTGAACGATCAGGCAGACGAGATTGTTCAGCGCGCCAACCTGGCCCTTTCGCGTTCGCGTGAAGCAGAAACCCAGAAGATCATTCCGCCCGGTCTGGCTCTGGCCTACCAGCGCGCCCTGCTTGACGCGACCACGCTGCTCAACCAGCGCCGTCAAGACCTGGAGTTCGCAAAGCGCGAATTGGCCGCCCTGATGAACGTGCCACCTGCGGCGTCTTTCGTGCTGGCTGAAGCCGCCGAAGTGACTTTGCCTGCTGCGCCACGCGATCTTGCACGGTTGGAAGATATGGCCCTGCTGCAACGCCCAGAGCTGCGGGAAGAGGACTTCCGCAAGCGCATTACCGCTGACGAAGCGCGCAAGCAGATGCTCAGCATGTTGCCTGGCATCACCTTCAATTACGGTCGCCAGTACGATTCGAACAGCTTCCTGTACAACAACAGCTGGTCCCAGGGCGGCGTGAGCCTGGCCTGGAACCTGATGCGCCTGGTGGCACTGCCCGCCATGAAGGACGCGCAGAAGTACCAGGAACAGACCGACGAGGCGCGCCGCATGGCCCTGTCGATGGCGATCTTGACGCAGACCCGTGTGAGTGCCGAACGCTACCGCCTGGCCCTGGAAGACTTCAAGCTGGCCGATCAGGCCGCTCAGGTTGATTCGCGCCTGGCCGCCTACACGAAGGCATCGGTCTCGGCCAAGCTGGAAAGCGAGCTGGAAGCCATCCGCACGCAAGCCCGAGCCGTGCTGGGCGCCTATCAGCGTGCCAACGCTTACGCCAACGCACACATTGCGTTCGGCCGCCTCTACAACACTGTGGGCTTTGACCCCATCGCCGACGACTTTGAGACCAACGATCTGGCAACGCTTTCCCAGCGTGTGAAAGCCCATTTGGATGCTACCGAGAAGGACGCGTTTGCTTTGTCGTCCAACCTGTTCGGCCGCGCAACCACGGTGAACGTGCACCTGGCCGGTATCACCGACCCTGTGCAGCAAGTGCGCATGAAGGCCTTGGTCACGGAACTCCTTGCCCGCCATGAAATCACAACCGATGCAAAAGAAGGCAAACCTTTGACGCTTGCGTTTGCATCTAACGGCAGCAATGGGCTCGAAAAAGCCTCTTGGACGCTGAAAATGACCGACGAAGCCGGTCACAATCAGCAAGCGAGCTTTGTGACCACCATTCCGACCAATTCGCGCGCTTCGGTGTACGAGTCCAGCTTGGTTGCGGCCCTCAATGCCAATCTTGGCGATATCAAATCTTGGCTGAACGTTGACTGATATGTTGTTTTCCTCTTCTTGGCGTGCGCTGGGTGCTGCACTGATCCTGGGTTCTCTCTCGGCGCCGATGTGGGCTCAGCCTGCGGGTACCAGAGGCCCCAGTGCGGCTGCCAAACCAGCTCCGGCAACGCTTTCCAAGTCGGAACCGGTGCGGGTGTTGGTATTGCCAAATGGAGAAACCACCCTGGCAAGCCCGGTTCCTGGGCGCATCAACGTCCTCCATGTGGGCCTGGGCCTGCCTTTCAGGGAGGGCGCCGTGTTGGTGAGCCTGGATTGCCAAGAGCCTCAGGCGCGTTTGGGCATGGCCAATGCCGATCTGGCCAGTGCCACAGATCAATATGAAGCGAAACTGCGCATGCAAGGGCTGGAGCAGGCGAGCGACGTCGAGGTCTCACTGGCCGCGAGCGCAGTGGCCAAGGCCAAAGCGCAGATTGACCTTTACAAGTTCCAGATCTCTCAGTGCACCATCCGCGCGCCTTGGAGCGGTAGCACCGCCAAGTTACATGTGCGCAGCCACATGACCGTGACGGCAGGCCAGCCCCTGCTCGACCTGGTACGCACAGGGGTGCTGTACCTGAAACTCAACGTGCCGTCTGCCTGGATCTCCAGTCTGAAAATTGGGGATGACTTCCAGGTGGCGATCGACGAGACTGGCAAGACCTATCCGGCCAAGGTCCGGCGTATCAATAGCCGCATCGATCCGGTGAGTCAGACGGTTGAGCTAGAGGCCACCATGTTGAAGACCTACAGCGAGTTGCTCCCGGGAATGAGCGGATTCGCTCAATTCACGGGCATGCCTTGAAGGGGAGCTGATGTCCGCATCTCCCGATCTCGGCGTTCTGCTGCAGATCGAAGCCAGGGCCATGGAAGCGCCCACGCTTGCTGCTCTGCGCTTCACCATTGTCAACGAAACCCATGCCTTAACGCCGTTTCGGCAAGCGGCACTCTTCGAGCCTGACGGCGCCAAGCTGCGTCTGGTGGCCGCTTCAGGCTTGGTGAGCGTGGCCAATGACTCGCCGTTCGCCGTCTGGTTGACCCAATTTGCACAGCGCTTCCCGAGAGAAGTTGGTGTGCACCGGCTGAATTTTGCTGAGGCCAGCGAAAGCGATGCAGCGCATTGGTCGGAGTGGCTGCCAGATCACCTGCTGCTGGTGCCGCTCATGGGCAAACAAGGCGATCTGCGCGGCTGGGTGATGTACGCCCGCGAAGAGTCGTGGACCGACGCTGACGCTTCCTGCCTGCAGCGCCTGCACGCCACCTTTGGCTATTGCCATTCCGCTCTGGGCCATAAGCAGCAAAGTGGTTGGCGGAGCGTCAAGAAGCTCTTCAGCCAGCGAAACAGGTGGGCGATCGCGGCCCTCCTGGCGCTCAGCCTGTTCATCCCGATTCGGCTCTCGGTGCTTGCACCGGCAGAGGTCATCGCGTTGAACGCCAAAGCCGTTGCTGCTCCACAGGACGGGGTGGTGGGTTCGTTCGCCGTGCAGCCCAATGCGCGTGTGAAGTCGGGCGATTTGCTGTTTTCGCTGGATGACTCTGCATTGTCCAATCGGCGGCAGGTGGCGCTCAAGGGTCTGGAAGTGGCAAAGGCTGATGCACACATTGCGCAACAGCGTGCCTTTGACGACACCAAGAGCAAAGCCGAGGTGGCCGTGGCACTGGGGCGTGTTCGGGAGAAAGAAGCCGAACTCGCCGCTGTCGATTCCCAGGCGAGCCGTGTGGAAGTTCGTGCCGACCAGGACGGCGTGGCCATTTTTGCCGATACCAACGACTGGCTGGGCAAACCGGTTCAAACCGGAGAGCGCGTGATCCAGTTGGCACAGCCCGAGGACAGCGGGGTGCTCATCTGGTTGTCGGTGGCCGATGCGATCAATTTGGAAATCGATGCACCCGTGAGGCTCTTTTTGCACACGGAGCCGCTCAGCCCCCGCACAGCCAAGCTGGTCGAGGCCAGCTACCAGGCATCGATCAGCCCGGATGGTGTGGCCGCCTACCGCCTGAGGGCCAAGTTTGATGAGGGTACCGAGCTGCCACGCATCGGCCTTCGAGGAACCGCCCGCATTTCGGGCGACTGGGTGATGCTGGGCTACTTCCTGTTTCGTCGCCCCTTGTCGACCGTCAGGGAGTGGACTGGGCTATGACCCAGGCACAGGCCATCCCAGGCCAAAAGGTGCGATTGGGCGCGGGGAGCAAGGCGCTCAAGGCCGTCAAGCTGCCGCGTATCCGTGATGAGCTGATTCTCTTTCCAGCGGCGCCCAACGACGACGGCACGCCCGCATGGATCATTCAGGATCCCGTGACCAACCGCTTTTTCCGCATCGGCTGGATCGACTTTGAGCTGCTGATTCATTGGGCCGATTTCGATGCGGCCGCGCTGATCAAGGAGGTGAACGCCGCAACGCCGTTGAACGTGACACTGGCCGATGTGCGAAAGCTGGTGGTGTTCCTGTCGGACAACCAACTGCTGCGCGCGGACAGCAAGGTGGATGTCCAGCGCCTGCTGAGCCGCAGCCAGGGGCAAAAGAAGTCGTTGTTTGAATGGTTGGTGCACAACTACCTGTTCTTCCGCATGCCATTGGTGCGCCCTCAGGCGCAGCTCGCAGCCTTGCAGCCGTTTTTGCAAAGGCTCAGCTTTCCCCTGCTGGCGTGGGCCATCGCAGGCATCGCTTTGCTGGGCCTGTTTCTCGTTTCGCGCCAATGGGATGTCTTTCGCCACACCTTGGTCGACAATTTCACCTGGACGGGGGTGATGGGCTACACGGTCGCTTTGCTCTTTGCCAAGACCGTGCATGAACTGGGCCATGCCTTGGTGGCCACGCGCTATGGCGTGCGGGTCGCCCACATGGGGGTGGCGTTTCTGGTGATGTTGCCGATGCTCTACACCGACACGGGCGAGAGCTGGCGGTTGAAGAACCCGCGCCACCGCCTGGCGATCGCCAGTGCCGGCATAGCGGTGGAGTTGGCCTTGGCCAGCATCGCCACATTGCTCTGGAGTCTGGCGCCGGATGGGCCGTTTCGCAACGGTATGTTCTTCCTGGCGACCACCAGCTGGCTGATGACGCTGGCCATCAATGCCAGCCCGTTCATGCGCTTTGATGGCTATTTCATCTTCAGCGACTTGCTGGACTTGCCCAATTTGCACGAGCGCTCGGGGGCCTTGGCGCGCACAGGGCTTCGCCGGGTGCTGCTGGGATTCAAAGACCCCTGGCCGGAGAACTTTCCCGTGCGCAAGCGGCGTGGCCTGGTGGCCTTTGCCCTCATCACATGGGTCTACAGGTTCATCGTGTTCATCGGTATCGCATTGCTGGTGTACCACTTCTTTTTCAAGCTTCTCGGCATCCTGATGCTGATCGTGGAGTTGGTCTGGTTCATTGGGAAACCCGTTTACCGTGAGTTGGCGGTGTGGAATGCGCGCAAAGGAGAAATTGCCATGAATCGGCGCGTTGGATTGTTTGCGGCCTTGGTGTTGCTGGTCGTGGTTTTGGCGTTTCCATTCAGCAGCCGCATTGCCGGCTATGGTTGGATACATGCGGCCGAGCAAACGCCTATTCATGCACCGTTTGCTGCACAGATCGTGGCCATGCCCGAGCAAAAGAGTTTTAAGACCGGCGACGTGCTGTTTGTGCTCGATTCATCCATGCTGTCGATCGCGCAGGACAGATCGCGTGGCTTGGCCGCGGCACGTGAGAGCCAGATTGCCGGCCTGATGGGCCTGCCCGATGGTGAGTCCCAGCGGCAGTTGCTGAACTCGCAGAAAGCGTTCTTTGAGGCAGAAGGCAAGGCCAGCCGTGATGAACTGGAACGGTTGACCTTGCGAGCGCCTTTCGATGGCGAGTTGCACGATGTGGACCACGGCTTGGCACCCGGGGTGTGGGTCAAGTCGCGCGAGCCAATGGCGGTGTTCATTGACCCTTCCCGGTGGGTCATCGATGCCTTCATACCTGAGGGTGATCTGGGGCGCATTGCGGTTGGGCAGGCGGTTCGCGCACGCTTGCATACCGACTACCAGCGATGGGCTGAGGGGCGCGTGGAGGCTATCGACGTGTCGCGAACCACCGTTTTGCCAACCCCCTTGCTGGAGGCTTCTCATGGAGGGCCTTTGGCTGTGGTGAACGACTCTGCGAGAGCCGGGCAGGAGACAACCCTGGTGGCACGCGATGCATTGTTTAGGGTTCGCATTGTTCTGGATGAGCCATTGCCCACCAAAAGTGTGGCGGTGGTGCGGGTACAAATCGACGGTGAGGCAGAATCGATACTGGCCGGTGTGACACGCAAGGTGATCTCGGTCTTCATTCGGGAAAGCGGGTTTTGAAGCCTCCTGTCCCACTGCCTGGAAGCGGCCCCATTCACAGATCGGTTGGCGTGCACACACCATGACATTGCTTCGGATTGCCACATACAACATCCACAAAGGTGTGCAGGGCTTGGGCCCGTCCAAGCGGCTCGAAATCCACAACCTGGGCCACGCTGTGGAGCAGTTCGATGCCGATATCGTCTGTCTGCAGGAGGTCAGGCGTCACAACCGCAAACTGGAGAAGGCGTTTACCCGGTGGCCCGACCTGGATCAGGCGGGCTACCTGTCGCCTGAAGGGTATGAATCGGTCTACCGCACCAACGCGGTGACCCGCCACGGCGAACATGGCAACGCCTTGCTGTCTCGATGGCCGGTGCTTGATGTGAAGCACTCCGATGTGTCTGACCACCGCTTCGAACAACGCGGATTGCTCCACACCCAGTTGTTGGTGGATGGCCAGGATCTGCATGTGATCGTGGTGCACCTTGGTCTGATCCACGCCAGCCGTGAGCGGCAAGTCAGACAACTGGGTCACTACATCGCCAAAGAAGTGCCCGAGTCGGCGCCGTTGGTGGTGGCAGGGGATTTCAACGACTGGTCGGCCAAGCTGCTCAAACCCATGCGCGATCTTGATCTTCAGACCTTTGATTCGCTTCGTTTGCCCACCTATCCCTCGCGCCTGCCGCTGCTGCACCTGGACCGCATCTACTCGCGCGGGCTGAAGCCTCTGTCTGCCCATGTGCCACATGGGCGGGTATGGTCGCGCATGTCTGACCACCTGCCCTTGATCGCCGAGTTAGAGCTCTAGAGACCTTTTCGCCATGCCGCGCCGCCGCCAGACCGCATTTTCGACGCGCACCCAGCAGGCGGATGGGCACCAACTGGTGTTGCTGGAAGGGGGCAACGAACTCTTTCCGGCATTGGTCGAAGCCATGGACGCAGCGCGCCGGGTGGTGCACCTGGAGACCTATATCTTTGAATTCAAGGGCATGGCCCTGGAGGTCGCACGGGCGATGGAGCGAGCGGCGCAACGCGGCGTGCTGGTGCGCCTGGTGGTAGACGGCGTGGGGACGCCTCACATCCCAACCGAGTGGACCCAGCGTTTCGCCCAGGCAGGCGTGCGTTGGCGCATTTACGCACCCCTCGGCCGACTGGGGTTGCTGATTCCCAGCCGCTGGCGGCGATTGCACCGCAAGCTTTGCGTGATCGATGAAACCATCGGCTTTTGTGGTGGTATCAACATCATCGACGACCTGGACGATGTCGCGCTGGGTCGATTGAGCGTACCCCGTTTGGATTTTTCGCTGAGGGTGGCCGGGCCATTGGTGCAAGAAATGGTGGACACCATGGAGTCGCTCTGGTGGCGCTTGCAGGCCCTGCGAAAAGCGCGCCAAAGGGAGTTCAAGACCGCTTGGCAAGCGCTTCGGGAGACGCTGCCAGAGGGGGATTTTTCAAAGATCCTGGGACTCTTCGATTCGCGCGATGCTGCAGATACCTCTGAAGAGGGCGAAGAGCCGGGTGGAACCGGTCCTGGGTCGCTGAGGGTCAACGGTGCGGTGGCAGCGCTGCTGCTTCGTGACAACGTGAGACATCGCCATGACATCGAGCGCGCCTATCTCAAGGCGATTGGCGAAGCGCGACACGATATCGTGATCGCCAACGCCTATTTCGTGCCCGGTCGCAAATTGCGCAGGGCACTCACCGTGGCGGCCGAGCGGGGCGTTCGCGTGCGCCTGCTGGTCCAGGGGCGGTACGAGAATTTTTTTCAGTTCCATGCGGCCCGTCCGGTGCACCAGACCTTGGTCGCCGCCGGCATCGAAATTCGGGAGTACGCGCCCAGTGCTTTGCACGCCAAGGTGGCGGTGGTGGACCAGCGTTGGGCCACGGTGGGTTCGACCAACCTGGACCCCTTGTCGCTGCTTTTGGCTCGAGAGGCCAATGTGCTCACCACCGACGAGCGTTTCGCGGCCATGCTGTACCAGCGACTCGACACTTTGTTCACCCATGATGGTCAGGCCATCGATCCGGCCTCCCTGGCCCAGCGACCATTCGGCCAGCGCATCCTCGACCGGCTGGCATTTGTGCTGATGAGGGGCGTTCTGTTTGTCACGGGTCACCGCTATTAGCCGAGTGAGCCTGAGCCACAAACCCCCATGAAAAACAGCGGTATTTGGCGTTCCTCGTGCCAGTGTTAGCATGGCAAATGCTGATGAAAAAAGATGCCCAAATGACCCAAGCAGCCTCCTCAACCGACGACATCGGCGTGCCCGTGTCCGTCAAGATTCGCGAGCGCATCAAGGCAGCTCGCCACCGCTTCCACTCCAATGACAACATTGCCGAGTTCATCGAACCCGGTGAACTGGAAAAGCTGCTCGATGAAGTGACCGAGAAGATGCAAGGTGTGCTCGACAGCATGGTCATCGACCTTGAGCACGACCACAACACCGGCGACACCGCGCGCCGCGTGGCGAAGATGTACTTGAAAGAGGTGTTCAACGGGCGCTATGTCAAAAGCCCGGCGGTCACTGAATTCCCCAACGCCGAGCACCTGAACGAGCTGATGATCGTTGGTCCGATCACGGTGCGCAGTGCCTGCAGCCACCATTTTTGCCCGGTGATCGGCAAGATCTGGATCGGGGTCATGCCCAACGAGCACACCAATGTGATCGGTCTTTCAAAGTACGCTCGACTCGCTGAGTGGATCATGGGCCGTCCCCAGATCCAGGAAGAGGCCGTGGTGCAGCTGGCCGACTTGATTCAGGAGAAAACCCAGCCCGATGGCTTGGCCATCGTCATGGAGGCCAGCCACTACTGCATGGCATGGCGGGGTGTGAAAGACATGGACAGCAAGATGATCAACTCGGTCATGCGCGGTGTCTTTCTCAAAGACTCCAACCTGCGCCGCGAATTCCTTTCGCTGATCCCCCGCAAAAACTAACACCGTCTGAACACCATGCTCGTCCGTCTCCTCTACGTGAGCCGCGCCGTCGACAAAGACAGCTCCAAGGCCATCGAATCCATTCTGGAAACCTCTCGCTCCCACAACATGGGCAACGGTATCACCGGCGTGCTGTGTTACGGTGGCGGCGTGTTTCTGCAGGCGATCGAGGGTGGTCGCAATGCCGTCAACGCGCTCTACAACCACATCGCAGCCGACAAGCGCCACACCGATGTGGTGTTGCTGCACTACGAAGAAATCTCCGAGCGCCGCTTCGGTGGCTGGACCATGGGCCAGGTCAACCTCTCCAAGCTCAACACCTCCATCGTGTTGAAGTATTCGGAGCGACCCGAGTTCGATCCCTATGGTGTGTCGGGCAGGGTGTCACTGGCCTTGCTCGAAGAATTGATGGCCACCGCCAGCATCATCGGTCGGGCCTGAAGCCCTGATCGCCCGGCCGACGGCCGCAGCCCCTCGTCGGAGGGTCTGCGGCTTTTTCTTGCCTTGATTGCTTGTGACCCTCACCGCCTTTTCGCTCATCGTGCTTGCCGGCCTGATCCATGCTGGCTGGAACATCGTGGCCAAAAAAGCGGCGGGCGATGCACGCTTTGCCTTCTTCACCGCTTTCATGATGATGGTCCTGTGGGCGCCGCTGGGCTGGTGGCTGGGGCGGTCTGCCGTGCCTTTGCTGGGGTGCCACCGAGTGGTGCCTTGGTGCTGGTCAGTGGCACGCTGCATGTGCGCTATTTTGTGGTTTTGCTGCGCGGCTATCGCAAGGCCGATCTCACCGTGGTGTACCCCCTGGCGCGTGGTTCTGGCCCCTTGTTGTCTTCGCTGGTGGCCATCGTGTTTCTGGGTGAGCGCATTTCCGCGCTGGGGCTGGCGGGTATCGCGGGCGTGGTGGGCGGCGTTTTTCTGATCGCCGGCGGGCCTGGCCTGCTGCGCGCAAGGCGCGCGACCCGGCAGCGCGCGAGCGTGTGCACCAGGGCGTGTTCTATGGCCTGCTCACAGGTGCTTTGATCGCCGTCCTACACGGTGGTGGACGGTTATGCGGTCAAATGGGCTGCTGATGTCGCCCGTTTTGGTGGACTACATGGGCAACTTCGTGCGGGTGGCCTTGCTGGCACCCACGGTGCTGCGCGATCGGCCCGACAGCGTGGTCTCTGTGGCGCAGCCAGTGGCGCTACGCCTTGGTGGTCGCGGTGTTCAGCCCGGTGGCCTATGTGCTGGTGTTGTATGCCATGCAAGAGGCGCCTTTGTCGCACGTGGCGCCAGCGCGCGAGGTGTCCATGTTGTTTGCCGCACTGATCGGCGGGCATTTGCTGGGCGAGGGCGAGCGTGCTTCGTCGCCTGCTGGGCGCCATGTCTGATTGCCTGCGGTGTGGTGGCCCTGGGATTGGGGTTGGGACTGATGGCATTCATGAACATGACTGATCGGTCTTTTCAATTGTTGGGTTGTGATTTCACCAGTGCACCCTCGCGGCGCAAACCCATCACGCTGGCGGTGGGTCACGTCGGACCGGGGGCGGGTGGTGTTGCAATCGCTGGAGACCTTCGAGACCTTGGACGCTTGGGCAGACGCGTTTGCAGCGCGAAGCTGAACGGCCCTGGGTGGGCGGATTTGACCTGCCGTTTGGCCTGCCACGCGAACTGGTGACGACGTTGGGCTGGCCAACCGACTGGCTGCCTTGCATCCGTCACTACGCAGGCCTGAGCCGCGAGACCATTCGAGCCCGCATTTGCGGCCTTTTGCGATGCGCGCCCAGTGGGCGGCAAGTTCGCCCACCGCGCCACCGATGGGCCGGCGGGCTCCAGCCCCAGCATGAAATGGGTCAACCCGCCGGTGGCGTTCATGCTGCATGCGGGCGTGCCGCGCCTGCTGGAGGCTGGCGTGAGTTTGCCCGGTTTGCACTGCGGTGATCCGCGATCGCATCGCGCTGGAGGCCTATCCGGGCTTGCTCGCGCGCAGTGTGTTGGGCAAGGCGTCGTACAAGGCCGACGACAAGGCGCGCCAGACGCAGCGAGCGACTGATTGCGCGCAAGACGCTGATCGAGGCGCTGGAGACTGGGCGTGCGCCCTTGCTGCAGCCGCTGGCCTGCGGCTCAAGCTCAGCCATGCGCAGCGCGACCGGCTGGCCGACGATGCCAGTGGCGACAGCCTGGACGCCGTGCTGTGCCTGGTGCAAGCCGCCTGGGCCTTGCAGCAGCATCAGGCGGGACATGCCTCGGTGGGGCCTGCCCGCCTTTGATCCGCTGGAGGGCTGGATCGTCTCGGCCTGAATCCCTGGCGACACCGCGGGATTTCATGGTCTGCCTACAATGCAGGGCGCGCGGCGTTTCGCGCCGGGCGCAAAGCGTTCTCAGGGCGGGGTGCAATTCCCCACCGGCGGTGATGGCGGCTTGGCGACAAGACCGCACGAGTGCCGCGAGCGCCTGCAGGGCTCTCACGCCGTGCGGGGTCAGCAGACCCGGTGAGACCCCGGGACCGACGGTGACAGTCCGGATGATAGAGAGCGCGAGCCATGGCTCGGCCTTGCCGCGGTTGCGGCATGGTGTGCGGCGTGTGCTTGTGCGCCCTGATTTTTTGGCCACCCCCTCCCGATCGTCGAGGACTCCATGAATCAGACCGAAATTTCCACTCCCCTTGCCCCTTCCCGCACGATTTGCCGCGTTCGCTGCGTTTTGCCTTTGTCGAGGCAGCCTGGCACGCCGACATCGTGCACCAGGCCCGCGATGCATTTTTTGCCACCATGGCCGAAGCCGGCTTTGGCGCCGATGCCATCGACGTGTTCGATGTGCCTGGCGCTTTTGAGATACCGCTGCATGCGCAGCGCCTGGCCCGCTCAGGGCGCTATGCCGCGGTGGTGGGCAGCGCGCTGGTGGTCGACGGTGGCATCTACCGCCACGATTTCGTGTCGCAGACCGTGGTGCAGGCCTTGATGGACGTGCAACTGGACACCGGCGTGCCCATGATCTCCGCGGTGCTCACGCCGCACCATTTCCACGAGCACGCCGAGCACCGCAAGTACTTCATGCGCCATTTCGCAGTCAAGGGCACCGAAGCGGCAGAAGCCTGCCTGAAGACAGTGGCCGGTTTGCTGCGCATTGAAGCGGTATTGGCGGTCTGAAACGCCACTTGACCAGGCCAGAGATGATCTGCGTCAAGGTGTGCGAGCGACTGATGGGGATACTTCGAGGCTCCAGTTTTGTTGCCTCCAAAGGTTCCCTCGGTGTCTGTTTCTTCGCCCGTCCAGCCAGAGCGCTCTGCTTCGCCCATGCCACATCGCGCGCATGAAGATGTGCAGGCGCTGATCACCGGTACCTTGTTTGTGGCGCTGGGCGTGGTGTTGTTTCGCCATGCTGGGCTGCTGACCGGTGGTACGGCAGGCCTGGCGTTCTTGCTGCACTACGCCACCGGCTGGAACTTCAGCCTGGTCTTTTTCGCCATCAATCTGCCGTTTTATGGCTTGGCCTGGCAGCGCATGGGGCCAGTGTTTGCCATGAAGACGTTTTTGGCCGTGGGCTTGCTCGCCGCATTGGTGCAATGGGTGCCTTCCTGGATCGAAATCGGCGCGCTCAACACGGGATTTGCCGCCGTGGCGGGTGGCCTGCTGACCGGGGCCGGCATGTTGATGCTGTTTCGCCACCGTGCCAGCCTGGGCGGCTTCAATGTGTTGGTGCTGTACCTGCAGGAGCGGTTTGGCTGGCGCGCAGGCAAGGTGCAGATGGCCATGGATTGCGCGATCGTGCTGGCGGCGTTCAGCGTGGTCGATGTCGAGCGCATCGCCTGGTCGGTGGTAGGCGCCGTCGTGCTCAATCTCACTTTGGCCATCAACCACCGGCCAGGCCGTTACATGGCGGTTTGAAACCAGCGCCGAGTGACCCGTTTTTACGGGCACACTTCGCCCATGTCTTCTTTGTTTGAACAGCTACTCCGGCGGCGCGCCCTCTCTTTTGCCGTTGCAATGGCCGGCGCTTTGATGGTCGTGTTTGCTTGGCCAGCGTTGACACAAGCCGACGATCTGATCTACACCGCGCGTGTCAGCCATGTGTTCGATGGCGACACGCTGTGGGTGCGGCCATCGGATGGCGGCCGCACCCGCAAGTTGCGTATCGAGGGCATCGATGCGCCAGAGATTTGCCAAGACGGGTGGCGTCGCAGCGCGCGATGCCTTGCGACAGCGCCTGAGTGGCCAGACCGTGACGGTGCACGAACACCGCCGTGATACCTATGGCCGCCCTTTGGTGGATGTGGCTTTGGGCGACGAAGACATGGCCGCCTGGATGGTTCGGCAGGGCTGGGCTTGGTCTTACCGGTGGCGCAAGATCCTGGCCCGTTTGCACCGGAAGAAGCTGTGGCGCGATCGAGGAAACGGGGCATATTCGGAGAATGCCGGCGGCCGAAGAGCCCCGCGACTTTCGCCGCCGCCACGGACCTTGCCGCGCGGCTGATCAGCCGTGTTCAGCGACCGTTCCGCAAACGCCGCAGTCGGTATGGCGGGGCAGGTTGATGGTGTGAAGGCCATGTCCCGCGCGTCGATCATGAGCAAGCGTCCCGTGAGCCGTGAGCCGAGACCCGCCAGCAGCTTCAACGCTTCGGCCGCCTGCATGGTGCCCACGATGCCGACCAGCGGGGCGAACACGCCCATGGTGGCGCAGCGGGTTTCTTCCACTGCGCTGTCGTCCGGGAACACACAGGCGTAACACGGCGAGGCTGGGTCGCGCGGGTCGTACACGCTGAGCTGGCCGTCCATGCGGATGGCTGCGCCCGAGACCAGCGGCTTGCCGTGGTGCACGCAGGCACGGTTGATGGCCTGGCGGGTGGCGAAGTTGTCGGTGCAGTCGAGCACCACATCGGCAGTGGGCACGAGTGCGTCCAGCAAGGCCGCGTCGGCGCGCTGCAGCACAGCGAGAACTGCACGATCGGGGTTGATCGCGGCCATGGCCGCGCGAACCGACTCTGCCTTGGGCTGGCCCACGCGGTCCAGCGTGTGGGCGATCTGGCGCTGCAGGTTGGTGGCGTCGACCTGATCGTGGTCCACCAGGGTGATGCGTCCCACGCCCGCGCTGCCCAGGTACAGCGCCACGGGCGAACCCAGGCCGCCCGCGCCGATCACCAGGGCATGGGCCGCGAGCAGGCGCTCCTGACCTTCAATGCCCAGTTCGTCGAGCAGGATGTGGCGCGAATAGCGCAGCAGTTGCTGGTCGTTCACAGCGGTGACCGGGATCGGGCGGGTGACCCAAGAGAAGCGGGGCCGCGGGGCCCCGCTTGGATCAGTTTTCCTTCTTCTCTTCTGCGCGCTCGGTCAGCGTCTTGCTGACCATGACCGGCTTGCCCTTGAGCTGGTTGAGCGCTTGCTGCAGAGGGAAGTCCTCTGTCGCTGCCAAACTCAGGCACCAGGCGCTGGCCAGGATTCTTCTTGGCTTCTTCTTCCAGGCGCAGGCGCGCCTGCTCGCGGTCGCGGTCGCGCTGCTGTTCGGCGGCGCGCTCGGCATCGGTCATGGGCTTGGTGGCCGCTTCCTTGCCGTCGTGAGGTGCTTGGACAGATCGGCTTCGCGGGTGCGCAGGCCGGCAAACATATTGCCTTCGGCGGTTTCGTCGATCATCACGTCGGGCACGATGCCTTTGGCCTGGATCGACTTGCCCGAAGGCGTGTAGTAGCGGGCCGTGGTCAGCTTGAGACCGGTGTCCGGGCCCGAGCGGACGCACGGTCTGCACCGAACCCTTGCCAAAGGTCTGGTTGCCCAGCACCTTGGCGCGTTTGTGGTCTTGCAGGGCGCCGGCCACGATTTCGCTGGCCGAGGCCGAGCCTTCGTTGACCAGCACCACCATAGGCACCGTCTTGAAGATGCCGCCGTGGTGTCGGTCAGCTGCTTGATCGGGTCTGGGCCGCCGCGGCGCAGGTAGTAGGTGGGGTGGCGGTGTAGACCGACTGGCTGTCGGCCAGCTGGCCGTTGGTGGACACCACGGTGGCGTTTTCTGGCAGGAAGGTCGCCGAGATGGCCACCGCAGCGTCGAGCAAACCACCCGGGTCGTTGCGCAGATCGAGCACCAGGCCTTTGATCTTGGGGTTGGCTTTGTAGATGTCTTCGAGTTTGCGGGCGAAGTCATCCACCGTGCGGTCCTGGAACTGCGACACACGCACCCAGACGTAGCCCTTTTCCACCTCCTTGGCCTTGACGCTTTGGGTCTTGATTTCCTCGCGGGTGATCGTGACCGGGAAGCTGCGGTTTTCGTCCTTGCGGAAGATCGTGAGCAAAACCTTGGTTTTGGGCTCGCCACGCATGCGCTTGACGGCATCGTCGATGCTCAGGCCCTTGACGGCCGTGTCGTCGATCTTGGTGATCAGGTCGCCCGATTTGAGGCCGGCGCGGAAAGCGGGCGAATCTTCGATGGGCGAGACCACCTTGACCAGGCCGTCTTCCATGGTGATTTCGATGCCCACACCCACGAACTTGCCGCTGGTGCCTTCGCGGAATTCCTTGAAGGACTTTTTGTCGAAGTACTGCGAATGGGGGTCGAGGCTGGCCACCATGCCCGAGATGGCTTCGGAAATCAGCTGCTTCTCGTCGACCGGCTCCACATAGTCGGTCTTGACCATGCCGAACACGGCGGCGAGCTGCTGCAACTCTTCCAGTGGCAGAGGGGCGACCGTGCTGCGGGCGACGGCCTGCAGCTGGACCGTCGTCAGCGCGCCGGCCACGGCGCCCACGGCGACCCAACCTGCAATCTTCAGCTTGTGACTCACTTGCTTGCCCATTGATGTGTTCCAAAAAATGCACCGTCGAGATCCCGATGGCGCTGAGTGGCGATTCAATATACACCTAGGAGGTGCAGCCATCGGTCCGCGGTGAACCACATTTCTGGGCCTTCTCGCCCTATTCAAGCGTGGGACCAAGCCCGGTTTGAGGCCTGTTTGTCGTTCACTGTCGTCGGCCTGCGACCTGCATGAGGTTTTTTGGAGTCGCCAGCAGACATTCAGTTCCGCAAGTGTTCACACTCGACGCTTTCAGGCCTTGCCCTGTTTTGCCACGGCCGCAGCGGCAGCCGCTGCCGCCTCGGCATCGCCCAGGTAGTAGTGGCGAATGGGTTTCAGCGAAGCATCGAGTTCGTAGACCAGCGGGATGCCGTTGGGAATGTTCAACCCGACGATGTCTTTGTCGGACATGTTGTCCAGGTACTTCACCAGGGCGCGAATCCTGTTGCCGTGGGCCGAAACCACCACGCGCTTGCCGCTCTTGATGGCAGGTGCCAGCACTTCGTTCCAGAAGGGCATCACACGTGCCACGGTGTCCTTCAGGCATTCGGTCAGCGGGATGTCGTTGGGCGCCAGGCGCGCATAGCGGCGGTCGCCGCGCTCGCAGCGCTCATCGGTGGCTTCCAGAGCCGGTGGCGGGGTGTCGTAGCTGCGGCGCCAGACCAGCACCTGCTCGTCGCCGTATTTTTTGGCGGTTTCGGACTTGTTCAGGCCTTGCAGCGCACCGTAGTGGCGCTCGTTGAGGCGCCAGTGTTTGCCCACGGGCAGCCAGGAGCGGTCCATTTCATCGAGCACGTACCACAGGGTGTGGATGGCGCGCTTGAGCATGCTGGTGTAGGCGATGTCGAAGTCGTAGCCCTCGGCTTTGAGCAGCTTGCCGGCCGACATGGCCTGGGAAACGCCCGTGGGCGTGAGATCGACATCGGTCCAGCCGGTGAAGCGGTTTTCCAGGTTCCAGGTGGATTCGCCGTGGCGAATCAAGACGAGTTTGTACATGGGAGGTCGGTGCGTTGAGGATCAAAAAACGGGTCGCGAGCGCCCGACCGGACGGCTAGCCAGCGAAGGCCAGCCATACATTCTAAAATCCCGGGCTTAACTGAAAGGTAAACCCTGTGAGTTTCTTGATCGAAAACTGGATGTTGCTGGCCGTGGCGCTGGTGTCCGGCGGCATGCTGATGTGGCCGGCGATCGCTGGTGGCGGCGGTGGCGCAGGCTCGCTGAACGCCAACGATGCCGTGCAGCTGATCAACCGTGAAAAGGCGGTGGTGGTGGACGTGTGTGGTGCTGACGAATTCAAGGCCGGCCACGTGGCGGGCGCCAAAGCACGTGCCCCTGGACGAGCTGGAAGGCAAGCTGGCCGGCATCGTGAAAAACAAGGCGACACCGGTGATTCTGGTGTGTGCATCGGGCATGCGCTCCAAGCGTGCGGTGGCCATCGCCAAAAAGCTGGGCTTTGAAAACGCCCATTCGCTGGCGGGTGGTCTGGGTGCCTGGCGCGCCGCCAGCCTGCCGGTCGAGAAAGCCTGAAACCCCAACGAGGAGCGCCCCATGGCCCATGTGAAGATGTACACCAGCAACTATTGTCCCTTACTGCAGCCGCGCCAAGGCCCTGTTGCAGCAACGCGGTGTGACAGACCTCGAAGAAGTGATTGTGGATGGCGCGCCCGAAGTGCGCGCTCACATGACGCAACTGACCGGACGCACCAGCGTTCCCCAGATTTTCATTGGCGACACCCTGGTGGGTGGCTGTGACGATCTGCACGCGCTGGACGCCCGCGGCGGGTTGCAAACCTTGCTCCAGGCCTGATGGCCGTTTTCAGCACCGCTCGCCGGTGCTGTGATAATCATGCCAGTGCCCGCTGCGGGAGCTTTCGTCCCCGGCGGGTTTGGTTTTTCCGACCTTTTTGAAAGCACATCATGGCCGATCAAGATCCCTCTTTCCAGATTCAGCGCGTTTACCTCAAGGAAGCTTCGCTGGAGCAACCCAATTCGCCCGCCATCCTGCTGGAGCAGGAGCAGCCTTCCGTGGACATCCAGCTGGGTGTGGAAGCCAATCCGGTGGCCGAAGGTGTGTATGAGATCTGTGTGACCGCCACGGTGCAGACCAAGATCAAAGACAAGACCGTGTTCCTGGTGGAAGCCAAGCAGGCCGGCATCTTCGAAATCCGCAACCTGCCTGAAGACCAGATGGGCCCCATCATGGGCATCGCCTGCCCCCAGATCGTCTACCCCTACCTGCGTGGCAACGTGGCCGACCTGATCCAGCGTGGCGGCTTCCCGCCTGTGCACCTGGCCGAAATCAACTTCCAGGCCATGTACGAGCAGCAGCAGGCCACAGGCCGCCGGCGAAGCGCTCCCACGCAATAAATCGCCTTTCATCGCTGTCAGGCCACAACGATCATGAACATCGCGGTGCTGGGTGCGGGTGCCTGGGGAACGGCCTTGGCCATCAGTGCGGCGGCGCTTCCCACGAGGTGACGCTGTGGGCCCGGGACGCACAACAAGCGGCCGCGATGCAGGCCAGCGGTCAATGGCCGCTACCTGCCCGGCGTTGCCTTTCCGCCCAGTCTCTCGGTTCTGGGAGGTGCGCTGGACCCATCCGGCTTTGTCAGGTGTTGCCTTGGTGATGGTTGCCACGCCCATGGCGGGACTGCGCGCCATGCTGCAGGCCAGCTTGCCGGCCTCGACGGCGCCGGTGGCCTGGCTGTGCAAGGGGTTTGAGGCGCCGCTGTCTGGCCAGCGGCTGGCTCGGGCTTGCTGGGCCACGAAGTCTGCCGGCGGGTGGCCCCCCATTTGCGTGCCGGGATCTTGAGTGGCCCCAGTTTTGCCCAGGAGGTGGCCCAGGGTCAGCCCACGGCCTTGGTGGCCGCCAGCGAACATGCCGCGGTGCGCGACAGCCTTGGTGGCGGCGTTTCACAGCCCCATCTGCGCGTGTACGCCAACGAAGACATCGTGGGCGTGGAGGTGGGTGGGGCGGTGAAAAACGTGCTGGCCATCGCCACCGGGCTGTGCGATGGCCTGAACCTCGGCCTCAACGCCCGCGCCGCGCTGGTGACCCGCGGGCTGGCCGAAATGACCCGTCTGGGTCTGGCGCTGGGCGCCAAGGCCGAAACCTTCATGGGCCTCTCCGGTCTGGGCGATCTGGTCCTGACCGCCACCGGCGACCTGTCGCGCAACCGCAAGGTGGGCCAACTGCTGGCCCAAGGGCATGAGCCTGGATCAAGCGGTGGCCTCGCTGGGCCATGTGGCCGAAGGCGTTTACAGCGCCCGCACCGTGGTGCAGCGCGCCCGCTCGCTGGGTGTGGACATGCCCATCAGCGAGGCGTGGTGGCCCTGCTGGAAGGGGAGACCCGGCCCGTGGAGGCCGTGGCCGCCCTGATGGGCCGCGACGCCAAGTCCGAAGCCCTTTAGGTCGCCTTGGCAACCCGCCGAATTTTCGGCGGGTGTGCCTCACCAGCCGAGGGCGTGGCAGACCTGGTGTCGCCGGTCTGCCAGCGTCGCCCCCCTGAGAGGGGACAGGCCTCGCCGCTGGCCCGGTGCGGGTGCGCTCACACCTCGAAGTTGTCGATCAACCGCGTGCTGCCCAGGCGAGCCGCACCCAGAACGACCAGCGCACCGGCGTGACGGCATCGGCCGCGTGTGGTGCCTGCAAATCAGCGCGACGGCGCACCGTGAGGTAGTCGGGTTGCCAGCCGCGGGTGGCCAAGGCGTGCATGGCGCGGGATTCGAGTGAGTGCAGCTTGGTGCGGCAAGGCCTCGCCGGTGGCCAGCGCATCGCGCGCCAGGCTGCGCAGCGCCAGCGACAGCTGCACCGCCTCGGCCCGGTTGGCTTCGCTCAGGTAGCTGTTGCGCGAGCTCAGGGCCAGTCCGTCGGGCGCGCGCTGGGTTTCGCCGGCGATCACGGTGATGGGCATGGCGTATTGCTGCACCATGCGCTTGATCACCAGTTGTTGCTGGTAGTCTTTCTTGCCAAACAGGGCATAGCCGGTCGCCTTTGGCTTCGGAGAACACGCACTGGAACAGCTTCATCACCACGGTGCACACGCCGATGAAGAAGCCGGGTCGGAAATGGCCTTCCAGAATGTCGCCAATCTCGCCGGGCGGGTGCACTTTGAACACCTGCGGCACCGGGTACAGCTCTTTCTCCAGCGGCGCAAACACGATGTCGCAGCCGGCTTGCTTCCAGCCGGTCGCAGTCGGCCTGCAGAGTGCGCGGGTAGGAGTCGAAGTCCTCGTTGGGCGCAAACTGCAGGCGGTTGACGAAAATGCTGGACACCACCACATCGCCCAGCGGTTTGGCGCTGCGCACCAGGTTCAGGTGGCCGTCGTGCAGGTTGCCCATGGTGGGCACAAAAGCCGGCGAGTTGTAGGGGCGCATCGCGGCGCGCAGGTCTTCAATGGTGTGAACGAGTTTCATAGGAGGGCGAGGAGGTGTTGTTCAATCAGGGCGCCGCAGAACCGGCTTTGCCGGGCTGCCAGCGCCGCCCCTTGGGGGTGAGCACCGAAGGCGCTGCGTGGGTGAGCCTTGCCTACCAGGCGTGCAAGGCGTTGTCCGGGAAGCTGCCGTCTTTGACAGCGGCCACATAGGCCGCCATGGCGCCGCGCACGCTGTCGGCGCTCTTCCATGAAGTTGCGCACGAACTTCGGGTTTTTGCCCAGATTGACGCCCAGCATGTCGTGCATCACCAGCACCTGGCCGGCGGTGCCGTTGCCCGCGCCGATGCCGATGGTGTGGCAGGTCTTGAGTTCGGTGGTGATGTCGGTCGACAAGGCGGCGGGCACCATTTCCAGCACCAGCATGGAAGCGCCGGCGTCCTGCAATTCGATGGCCTGGCGGCGCAGCTGCAAGGCCGCCGCATCGCCACGCCCCTGCACCCGGTAGCCGCCCAGTGCGTGCACGGTCTGGGGTGTCAGGCCCAGGTGGGCGCACACGGGAATGCCGCGCTCCACCAGGAAGCGCACGGTCTCGGTGGTCCAGCCACCGCCTTCGAGCTTGACCATGTGCGCGCCCGCGCGCATCAGCACAGCAGCGCTTTGCAGGGCTTGCTCTTTGCTTTCGTGGTAGCTGCCGAAGGGCAGGTCGCCGATCACCCAGGTGGTGGCTTGCACGCGCTGCAAGCCGCGCACCACGCTCTCGGTGTGGTACCGCATGGTGTCGAGCGTGACGCCGACCGTGCTGTTGAGTCCCTGGCACACCATGCCCAGAGAATCCCCGACCAGAATGCACTCCACGCCGGCCGCGTCGGCCACCGCAGCGAAGGTGGCGTCGTAGGCGGTGAGCATGGTGATTTTTTCGCCCGCGGTCACGCATCTCCTGCAAACGCGGCAGACTCACCGGCTTTGCGCAGCGGCAGCGGTGAGGCCGAAGGCAAAGTGCCGTAGGGTGTTCCGGTCGGGGTGTTGCTGGCTGTCATGGTGTGCTCCTCGGTTTTCGGCATTCGGATGCAGGGCACTATATTCGATCCCGTTATGCTTCGAGTCTATGAAACACCTCTCTGAATTCTCCGCGCCGGATATCGCGGAACTTGGCGCGCGCCGATGTGGCCCGCGCCCTGGCCGAAGACGTGGGCGAGGGTGACCTCACCGCAGCGCTGGTGGACGCCAGCGTCACCGCCCGGGCGCGCGATCTTGGCGCGGGAATCGGCGGTGATCTGTGGTGTGCCCTGGGTCGAGGCAGCGGTGCTGGCCTGCGACCCTGCGGCGCGAATTCACCTGGCACGTGGCCGAAGGGCCAGCGTTGCGAGGCGGACCAGGTGATGGTGGAATTCGAGGGCAATGCCCAGGCACTGCTCACCGCCGAGCGCACCGCGCTGAACTTCATGCAGATGATGTCGGCCGTGGCCACCAAGACGGCGCTGTTTGTGGCGGCGGTCGCGGGCACCAAGGCGCATATCGTGGACACGCGCAAGACGCTGCCAGGCCTGCGCCTGGCACAAAAAGTGCGCCGTGAAGGCCGGCGGGGGCGTGAACCACCGCATCGGCCTGTACGACGCGGTGTTGATCAAGGAAAACCACATCGCCGCTGCGGGCGGTGTGCCTGCGGTGCTCAAGCGCGTGGCCGAAACCGCGCCTCAGGCCCGTTTTGTCGAGATCGAGGTGGAAACACTGGCCCAGCTTGACGAAGCGCTGGACAGTGGTGCTACGCATGGTCTTGCTGGACAACATGGACATCCCCACCTTGCAAGAGGCCGTGCGCCGCAACGCAGGGCGTGCCGTTCTGGAGATGTCTGGCGGTGTGAATCTGGACACGGTGCGCGCACTGGCCGAAACCGGTGTGGACCGCATTTCCATCGGTGCCTTGACCAAAGACGTGAAAGCCATCGATTTTTCGATGCGATTTGATGCCTTTTAAGATTCGACTTCGAGAACCAAGAGGCAAGCCATGAGCATTTCAACCACCGACAGTACCGTCATCGACGTCGAGTACGAGCAGCCTGCCTGCCCGACGAAGCACGCCTGGGCGCGTGTGCCCGTGGAGCCCGGCCCCAAGCAACGCGCCGAGCTGAAAGAGCGCATTCGCCAGTTGCTCAAAGAGCGCAATGCGGTGATGGTGTCGCACTATTACGTGCACCCCGATCTGCAGGATCTGGCGATCGAGACTGGCGGCATCGTGAGCGATTCGCTGGAAATGGCGCGCTTTGGCCGCGATCACGCGGCGCAGACACTGGTGGTCTCGGGCGTGAAGTTCATGGGCGAAACCGCCAAAATTCTGAGCCCTGAAAAAACCATTCTCATGCCCGACCTGGATGCGAACTGCTCGCTCGATCTGGGCTGCCCGATCGACGAATTCAGCGCCTTTTGCGATCAGCACCCCGACCGCACCGTGGTGGTGTATGCCAACACCAGCGCGGCGGTGAAAGCGCGTTCCGACTGGCTGGTGACCAGCTCGTGCGCGCTCGACATCGTGAGCGCGCTGAAGGCCAAGGGCCACAAGATCCTGTGGGCGCCCGACCGCCATCTGGGCGGTTACATCCAGCGCGAAACCGGGGCCGACATGCTGATGTGGAACGGCGCCTGCATCGTGCACGACGAGTTCAAGGCCTTTGAGCTGGAGGCGCTCAAAAAGGAGCATCCCAAGGCCAAAGTCCTGGTGCATCCCGAAAGTCCGGCCGATGTGGTCAAGCTGGCCGATGCCGTGGGCTCAACCTCGGCCATTTTGAAAGCAGCGCGCGAACTCGATGCACACGAGTTCATCGTTGCCACCGACAACGGCATGATGCACATGCTGCGCCAGCAGAACCCGGGCAAGGTCTTCATCGAGGCTCCCACGGCTGGCAACAGCGCCACCTGCAAGAGCTGCGCCCATTGCCCCTGGATGGCCATGAACGGGCTGGCCGGTGTGGCGCAGGTGCTGGAGAAGAATCTCAACCAGATCCATGTGGACCCGTCCCTGATTCCCCGCGCATTGCTGCCCATCGACCGCATGCTGGCATTCACAGCGGCACAGCGCGGTGGCAAAGATGCAGGGGCTTTGGTACCCAATATCGGTGCGGCCTGAGTTTCAGGTCAAAAGGCCAGACGCGAAAAAGCCCGCAGCTGCGGGCTTTTTCATGAGGGGACGGATCAAGCAATGATCAGAGCGGCACTTTCTTGAGCATTTCGATGCCCACTTTGCCTTCGGCAATCTCGCGCAGAGGCGGTGACGCCTGGCTTGTTCTTGCTCTCGATCTTGGGCGCGTGGCCCTGGCTCAGCATGCGGGCGCGGTAGGTTGCGGCCAGCACGAGCTGAAAGCGGTTGGGGATTTTTTCCAGGCAGTCTTCGACGGTGATGCGTGCCATTTTCGGGCTCCAGGTGGCTTTTAGTTCAGGGAATGTTGAGTGCCTTGAAGGTATCGCTGCGGGCGATACGCTGGGCGGCGAACTTGAGCCGCTGGGCATGGACGATGGCCTTGAGATCAAACAAGGCCCGCTCGAACAACTCGTTGATTATAACGAAATCGAACTCGTGGGCGTGGGCCATTTCGGAAGAAGCGTTCTGGATGCGCAGCTTCGATGACCTCGGCCGTGTCTTCTGCACGCCGCTCCAGGCGCGAGCGCAGCTCTTCCCAGCTGGGCGGCAGGATGAAGACCAGCACGGCGTTGGGGAAAATGCGTTTGACCTGGATGGCGCCCTGAAAATCGATCTCCAGCACCACGTCGGCCCCCTGGGCGATGCGCTGTTCGATGGTGTGTTTGGATGTGCCGTAGCGGTTGCCGTGCACCTTGGCCCATTCCAGAAACGATTCTGGATGACCATTTGGTCAAAGGTTTCGTTCGATACGAAGTAGTACTCGCGGCCATGCACCTCCTGGCCTCGGGGCGGTCGGGTGGTGTGGGAAATGGACGGTACGACACGGGTGTCGAGCTCCATCAAGGCCTTGACCAGGCTGGATTTGCCGGCTCCGCTGGGGGCTGCGACGACGAACAGGTTTCCGGGGTTGATTCGATTCAGGGCAGCGGCGGAGCGAGGGGCTTACTTCGTCATTCGATGTTCTGCACTTGTTCGCGCATTTGCTCGATGAGCACCTTCATGTCCACCGAAATGCGGGTGAGCTCCAGGCTGGACGACTTGGAGCCCAGGGTGTTGGCTTCGCGGTGCAACTCCTGAATCAGGAAGTCCAGGCGTTTGCCGATGTCTGCCGCCCTTTTTCAGCAGGCGCTCGATTTCGACCAGGTGGGAGTCGAGGCGGGTGAGCTCTTCGGCCACATCGATGCGGATCGCGAAGGCGGTGGCTTCGGTCAGGGCGCGGTCGCGCGCCATGTCGCTGGTGATGGCGTTGCCGGTGGCGCTGGCCGAGGCGTTCAGGGCTTCGTTCCAGCGGTCGATGAAGCGCTGGCGCTGTTGCTCGACCAGCTGGGGAATCAGGGGCTGGGCGTCTTTGGCCAGGGTGCGCAGCTGTTTGAGGTGGTCCAGCAGCATGGTGGCCAGGCGCTGGCCTTCGCGTTCGCGGGCGCTCAGCAGCTTGTCCAGCCCGGTTTTGGCCAGGGCGATCAGGGGGTCGTGCCATTCGCCCGGGCGGGCTCTGAGGACGGCTGGTGAGCTGCAACACTTCGGCCACGGTGAGGGCGGGCCGCGCTGGGCAGCCAGGCGCGCACGTTGTCTTGCAGGCCACCAGTTTCTGGATATCGGCCACGCTGGGCGCGCGTGGCGCCCTGGTCGGACTTGCCCTCGACCCAGGCGCGCACTTCCACCTTGCCGCGTTTGAGGCGGCCCACCAGCAAATCGCGCAAGGCCGGCTCGGTGCCGCGCAGGTCGTCGGGGAGCTTGAAGGTGAGGTCGAGAAATCGGCTGTTGACCGATCGGATCTCCAATCCCAGGCCTGGTTTTGGCGTCGCCGCCGTCTGCGCCGGCGGGGCCGTCGCTTTGGGCTGTGGCGTAGCCGGTCATGCTGTAAACTGCCATCGAGCTGTGTCCCATCAGTTGGAGTGGGCCAAAACGAGGCGTTCCGGAACCCATCCGAATTATGTCAAAGGTCAAACCCGCCCCGCTGCCACCCGATACCGTCATCGGTGGCTACCGCATTGTGCGCAAGGTTGCCGCCGGTGGTTTTGGTGTTGTTTACCTCGCGGTGGACACCGAAGGCCAGCAGGTGGCCGTCAAGGAATACCTGCCCTCGTCCCTGGCCAGCCGAGGCCCTGGCGAGCTGCTGCCGCAGGTGCAGCCCGAGAAGCTGTCGCTGTACCGCCTGGGTCTCAAGAGCTTTTTTGAAGAGGGCCGGGCGCTGGCCCAGATCTCCCACGCTTCCGTGGTGAGCGTGCTCAACTTCTTCCGGGAAAACGAAACCGTCTACATGGTCATGAATTACCTGGAGGGCTCGTCCCTGCAGGAATTCATCATCACCGCGCGCGACCTGAAAAAGCAGAAGGTGTTCCGCGAGTCGACCATACGCTCGCTGTACGACGAGGTGTTGCGGGGCTTGCGCATCGTGCACCAGCACAAGATGTTGCACCTGGACATCAAGCCCGCCAACATCTTCGTGACCGACGACAACCGTGCGGTGCTGATCGACTTTGGCGCGGCGCGCGAAGTGCTGAGCAAAGAGGGCAACTTCATCCGCCCGATGTACACGCCCGGATTTCGCCGCGCCCGAAATGTACCGCCGCGATTCGAGCATGGGCCCCTGGACCGATATCTACGCGATCGGCGCCTGCATCTACGCCAGCATGCAGGGCTATCCGCCCAACGACGCGCCGCAGCGCCTGGAAAAAGACCGTCTGTCGCTCGCGCTCTCCCGCTTGCGCGGCGTGTATTCGGACAACCTGATCGAAGTGGTGGAATGGTGCATGTCGCTCGACCCGCTGTCGCGTCCGCAGTCGGTGTTTGCGCTTCAAAAGGAGCTCAGTCGCGAGACCGAGCGCAGCTACACCAAGCTCACCGTGGCGGAAAAGATGCGTTTGCAGTTTGACAACATCGTGTCGGACAACAAGAAGTCAGCCCCGCAAATCGACCGCGGCCGGAACCAAGTTTCGATGAAATTTTCGGTCTACCAGATCAGCCGCCAAGGCGGCCGCGAGCGCAACGAAGACCGGATGGGCTACGCCTACACGCGGGAGTCGGGCCTGTTTGTGCTGGCCGACGGCATGGGTGGTCACCCCGAAGGCGCCATGGCCGCGCAGCTGGCCTTGCAGACCATTTCGGCCTACTTCCAGAAAGCCGCCAACCCCACGGTGCGTGAGGTGCCGGAGTTTCTGTCGAGCGCGCTGATGGCGGCGCACCACCAGATCATCCGCTACGCCGCCGAAAAAGGCATGCTCGACACGCCGCGCACCACCCTGGTGGCGGCGGTGATGGAGCGCGGCAACATGCACTGGGTGCATTGCGGCGATTCGCGCCTGTACCTGGTGCGCAACGGTGAGCTGCTCACCCGCACGCGCGACCACTCCTACATGGAGCAGCAGGCCCATCTGGGCCGCAAGCCACGCAACACATCAACCGCAACATCCTGTTCACCTGCCTGGGCTCGCCTGCCAAGCCGGTGTTTGATCTGTCGGGGCCGGTGCAGCTGCAGCAGGGCGACCGCGTGCTGCTGTGTTCCGACGGCCTGTGGGGCACGGTCAAGGACTGTGAAATCGCGGCCGAGCTGGCCAGCAACCCGCTGGAGCAGTCGGTGCCCGAGCTGGTGGAAATGGCGCTCAAGCGGGGCGGTCCGCGTTGCGACAACGTGACCGTGCTCGCCATGGAGTGGGAAACGCCAGGCGACTTCCAGAGCACCCGGGTGTCCACCGAAGACATCGAAGAAGGCGTTTTTGCCTCCACCATCCAGTCGGGCGTGGCCGATCCCACCATCGAAGACCTGGACGACGAGGCGATCGAAAAATCGATCGCTGAAATCAACGAGGCGATTCGCCGCACCGCCGAGCGCAACGCCTGAATTTGACCCACCCCCGCGCCGCCTGCGGCGTCACCCCCTCAAGGGGGCGGCGCTGGCGGCCCGGCGAAGCCGGTTCCGCGGCGCCCTGGGTTGATGCCCTCGCCACCGGCCAATGCCTCCCCTGGACCGGCTATTCATTCAAACCACTTTTTCTGAGATTACCCATGACCGCTTCCACACGCCCCGACAACCGAGCCACCGATGCCCTGCGCCCTGTGCGCATCACCCGCGGCTACACCATGCACGCCGAAGGCTCGGTGCTGATCGAGTTCGGCAACACCAAGGTGTTGTGCACCGCTTCGGTGGAAGAAAAGGTGCCGCCGCACAAACGCGGCAGCGGCGAAGGCTGGGTCACGGCCGAATACGGCATGCTGCCCCGTGCCACCCACACCCGCAGCTCGCGCGAGGCCGCCAAAGGCAAGCAGAGCGGCCGCACGCAAGAGATTCAGCGCCTGATCGGCCGTTCGCTGCGCGCCGTGTTTGACCTGAAAGCACTGGGCGAGCGCACCATCTCCATCGACTGCGATGTCCTGCAGGCCGACGGCGGCACGCGCACCGCCAGCATCACCGGCGCCTACGTGGCCGCGGCCGATGCCGTGGCTACGCTGCTCGAAGGCCGGGCTGATTGCCGCGTCGCCCATCAAGGGCCCGGTGGCCGCGATTTCGGTGGGCATCCTGAACGGCACGCCGTTGCTGGATCTCGAGTACGTCGAAGACTCCACCTGCGACACCGACATGAACGTGGTCATGACCGGCGCCGGCCATTTTGTGGAAGTGCAGGGCACGGCCGAAGGCGTGGCCTTCACGCGCCAGGAAATGGACGCTTTGCTGGCCTTGGCCGAAAAAGGCATTGGCGAACTCGTGAAGCTGCAGGCCCAGGCGCTGGCTGCCTGATGGTCGAGAGCGTGGGCATGAAACTGGTTCTCGCCTCGAACAACGCCGGCAAGCTGGCCGAGCTGCAAGCCCTGTTTGCGCCCTTGGGCGTGGAGCTGGTGCGCCAGGCCGATCTGGGTATTCCCGAGGCGCCAGAGCCGCACTGCACTTTTGTTGAAAACGCCCTGGCCAAGGCCCGCCACGCGGCCAAAGTGAGCGGCTTGCCGGCGCTGGCCGATGATGCGGGCCTGTGCGTGGAGGCGTTCGGCGGCTTGCCCGGGGTGGACACGGCCTATTACGCCACCCAGTTTGGTTACGCCAAGAGCGATGACAACAATGTGCGCGCCTTGCTGGAGCAACTGCAAGGCGTGACCGATCGGCGCGCCGCATTGGTGAGCACGCTGGTGGCCTTGCGCAGCGCCGAAGACCCCGAGCCGCTGATCGCCACTGGCCGCGCGCCCGGCCTGATCACGCAAGCGCCGATCGGCGATGGCGGCTTTGGGTTCGATCCGGTGATGTTCTTGCCCCAGTTCGGCAAAACCTTTGCCGAGTTGTCCACCGAAGACAAAAACGCCAACAGCCACCGCGGCAAAGCGGCGCAGCAGATGCTGGCGCTGATGCGCGAACGGTGGTTCGCCGCAACACCCGCGAAGCCATGAGCGAGCCGAAAGGTGTGCGCGTGGCCTTGCCCGCGAGCAGCAAGGCCCAGACCGAGCCGCATTGGAGCGACGTGGCGCACTGGATGCGCCCTGGTACCTTGCAGCTCAATGGTCTTCCGCCGCTGGCGCTCTACATCCACTTGCCGTGGTGCATCAAAAAGTGCCCCTATTGCGATTTCAACTCGCACGAATGGAGCGCCCGGGCACAGCCGGGGCAGGCCTTGCCCGAACAGCGCTACATCGATGCCTTGCGGGCCGATCTGACCGCGTCGCTGCCCCTGATCTGGGGCCGCAGCGTGCACAGCGTTTTCATCGGCGGCGGCACGCCCAGCCTGTTTTCGCCCGAAGCGATTGACCGCTTGCTGGGCGATGTGCGCGCGCTGGTGCGGCTCGATGCCGACGCCGAAATCACGCTGGAAGCCAACCCGGGCACGTTCGAGAAAGACCGTTTCAACGCCTTTCGCCAGGCGGGCGTCACACGCCTGTCCATTGGCGTGCAAAGCTTCAACGATGACCACCTGAAAGCACTGGGCCGCGTGCACGACCGCGCGCAGGCCATGGCGGCGGTGGAAGAGGCCGCGCGCTCGTTTGACACCTTCAACCTCGACCTGATGTACGCCTTGCCAGGCCAGAGCCTGGCCCAGATGCGAAGACCGACATGCGCACCGCGCTGGGCTTCCAGCCGCCCCACATTTCGATCTACCACCTCACACTGGAACCCAACACCTACTTCGCCAAGTTCCCGCCCAAGCTGCCCGAAGACGACGACGCCTACGCCATGCTCGACCGCATCACAGAGCTCACAGGCGAAGCAGGCATGCAGCGCTACGAAGTCTCGGCCTTCGCCAAGCCCGGCCACCGCTGCTGGCACAACCTGAACTACTGGCAGTTTGGCGACTACCTGGGCATGGGCGCAGGCGCCCACAGCAAACTGAGTTTTGCCCACCGCGTGGTGCGCCACGTGCGCGCTCGCGATCCTCAGCTGTACATGGACAAAGCCTTGGCTGGCGACGCGGTGGTGGGCATGGAAGACCGTGGACCGCAAGGCCCTGCCTTTCGAATACATGCTCAACGCCACTCGTTTGCGCGAAGGGTTTGACCTGCAGGACTTCCTGGACCGCACAGGCTTACCAGTCTCCAGTTTGGAGGAGGCTCTTCAGAAAGCAAGTCGAGGTGGCCTGGTCAAGCGCGAGGGATCTCAGGTGGTTCCCACCGAGCATGGCTTTGATTTTTTGAGCGATCTTCAGACTTTGTTTTTGCCTGAGCAATGATTTTCATTCGAGGGCAGGCTCCGGGGAATGTGCCAATTCGAGCCATAGGGTGGCGGTGGTGCCTACGCCGTGTTCGCTGATCAGCGTCACCGTACCGCCATGGATTTCAGCGATTTCTTTCACGAGGTTCAGACCCAGACCGGTGCCTGGAATATTGCCAGAACCATCGGCGCGATAGAAGCGCTCAAAAGCGCGCTCCACCTGTTCAGGCGTCATGCCAATGCCTTGATCTTCAATGTGAACGGCGACCATTTCTTTCCCGTCGCGTTCAACTTTTTGGGCCCATAGACGGACATCGCCCCCATGGGGTGAGTATTTGTAGGCGTTGGACAGCAGGTTGATCAGCGCCTGTTCGATCTTGCTGGCGTCGGCCATCACCCAGCAGTCGGGAGCCGCATCCAGCGTGAGCGTTCGCTGGGGGTTGCGCGCGGCTGCTGCCGCGTTTTTGACGATCTTGTGAAGCGCCGTGGGTTCGATGTGAAAGTCTTTGCCCTGGCGCGCTTCAATCCGCGAGAGGTCGAGCAATTCTTGGATCAGGTTGGACAGCAGCGTTCCCTGGCGGTGCACCGTTTCCAGCAGATCTTTGCGTTTTTCTTCGGAGAAGTTCCGATGCAGCATCAACTCGGTGAAACCCAGAATGCTGGCCAGTGGCGTGCGCAGCTCATGGGCCGCAGTGGCGAGAAACTCGCTCTTGATGCGGTCCACCTCGTATTGGTGAGTGACATCGCGGAAGTAGAAAAAGGTCTCGCCGTTGCCACCGACGTTCTGGCGGATGTCGCGCTCCAACACCTTGCGCGAGGGGCGGCTTAGAACCAGGGTGTCTTTGTCTTTGTTTTGACGGGCCTCAAGCACTGAGCGGTAGTCGCTCTGATCATCACAGAGCTCCTGTAGCCATTGGTCAAAGCGCTCCAAAGAACACGACGGCGCGATGTCACCAATCATGGCGCGCAGGGCGGGGTTGGTGGTGATGAGATTGCCGTTGCCGTCGAACACAGCAAAGCCATCAGGGCTGAGGTCGAAAGTGGCGTTGAGCCTGGCGGTGCGTTCGATCAGGCGTTGCTTGACTTCAATTTGCCCCGTCACATCTTCGATCACATTGATGTAGTGCGTGATCTCACCAGCGGAGTCCGTAACGGGCGATACGGAGAGCTTGTTGTGAAATACGGAGCCGTCCTTTCTGTAATTTTTCAGCGTGATTGTTCTCTCGCCACCGCTTTGCAACGTGCGGGCCAAGATGGCGAGATCTGTCGGGTCGGTCAGGGGCCCTTCCAGAATGCTTCCGTCGTGCCCGAGCGTTTCATGGGGTGCATAGCCGGTGATGCGGGTAAAGGCTGGGTTGATGTGAACAATGGGCTGAGGGTAGCGGCGGGCATCACTGATGGAAATGCCGTTGAGCGTGCAGTCGAGCACACGGCCATACAAGGTGAGGTATTCCTCTGCGATCTTGGAGTCGCTGAGATCGCGCACGATGCAGGTATAGCGGATATCGGGGTCATCGATGACTTCTCCGAGCAAAACCTCGGTGGGGAATGCCGTACCGTCTTGGCGCAACGCATTGAGCTCGATGCGGCCAATGCGGCTTTGGGTACTGAAAATCAGCATGCCGTTTTCCATGGCTTCGTGCAGAGCTGCCGCATCCAAACCTTGCAGGAAGTTGGCCAGAGGTTTCCCAACAATGTCACTGCTCTGAAGGCCGAACATGCGGTCGGCAGCGGGGTTGGCGCTGTCGATCAACCCGTCAGCGGTGACCCCGATGATGGCGTCTGCGGCGGTGTCCAGAATGGCGCGCTGGCGAGACAGGCGTCTTTGGGTTTCCGCGACCTGGCGAGCCAGTTCTGCCGATGACCAGTTCAGCGCCCGGCCCAGCTCCCTCACTTCCTGGCTGCCCCATCGCATGCGCAAGGTCGCGCCCGGCTTTCGGCTAAGTTCGGTCGCGAATGCAGCCAATTGGCGGATGGGGTAGATGGTGCGGTGGAGGAAGCGGTAGGCAATGCTCAAGGTCAACGCCACCAGAGCCAGTGTGATCGCAGCGCCGTTGAGCCATGCTGCTCGGGCGACCCCCATGTTGCGGGCATAGTCGAATTCCAGGCTGATCCACCCACTTTTCTGCCAATCCATTGATTCGCTGCTTGCAGCGGGCAACCCATTGAGGATGGGTGTATACATCCAGATGCGCTCATCGCCCAGCGTTTCGGACTGTTCGGGGGATGCGGCTTGCTCGCGTCGGAAAAAAGTGGTCTTGAGTTGGTCATCCGGCTGCTTCCACACGCCCAGCACCTTTTGGCCACCGGGCCGCACCACCAGAATGGCTTTGACCCCTGGCATCGTGACCACTTCCCGTACCACTTGCTCCAGTGTTGCAAAGTTTTGCTCCATCAGGGGGGTGACAGCGGACCGAACGGTCAGGTTGGCCAGCGCTTGAGCCCATGTATGGTTCTCTTCAACTGTGCGCTCCACGCTGCGCTGATACGAGATGCAGCCCACCACGAGACCCCCTCCCAGAGTCGCGCCCAAGAACAGCCAGAGAAACTGAACTTGCAGCGTCCGTTTGGAAATCCAGCGGCCTGCAGCCAGCAAGTAAACGCGCAGCATGGCTGTCAGTTTGGAGGCGCAGGCACCACGTAGGACTCCAGTGAGAGCCTTTCGAGGGGTGCGTAGTCCCGGGCATAAACGGCTGTGACGGGCTCGGTCATCTGGATGCCTTCCAGCGCGGTCTGACCTGATGGCGATTGGATCGCCTGGAGCAGCGCATTCGTGATGCAAGTGCGCGTGGCCGCGTCCACGCGAGGGTGTGCCGCCAAAGGATGGGGCGCTGATGGAGCTGTTTCAAAGAGCACGCGCAGCTGGGCCTTGAAATCGTCCGGTTCGGCTTGGAGTGTGGCTTGAACGCCGCCCGCCGCCGCCGCTTGGCCGGTCAGCACTTGTCGGTACGCATTGCTGTGGGTCTTGACATAGCGCGGGGTGAATCGAACACCCTGCTCGCGCTCCAAAACGGCGCGCATGAGCAATGAAGCGCCAAATGCATTGGGTGCTGGGAACGCGATGGCCTGATCTTGCAAGTCCTGAGGTTTGCGATAGGGGCTGTCGGCAGCGACCACCAGGACGCCTTTCAAGCGCTTTTTGTTGTCTCGCACCAGCGGGATATAACCGTGGGCGCGTTGCGCCATGACCGCGTGGTACGGGTTCATGTAGGCGAGGTCAAAACTGCCGGCCAGAAACCCGGCCTCAAAGGCAGGAATCGAGCGGCTGGGTTGCAGCTGGAAGCGCCGGCCGCAAGCGGTCTGCAGTTGCTCGATGATCGGCGTCCAACGCAACTGCGTCTCGGTTGCTGTGAATTGAGGGACCACGCCCAGAACCAGAGGAGGGGTGGTGCCAGCTTGGGCCATTGCGCCCATACCGGCCAGTGCAGCGTTTAGCAATGAGCGAATCCATTTGGTCGCCTTCATGCTGTGCGCCCCAACATGTTGTCGACCAGGTCGAGCAGTTTCAGTGGACTGAATGCCTTGGTCAGATAGGCGTCGCTGCCGACCCGAACAGCCTGTTCCTGGTCTTCCTTTTGGGCCCTGGCGGTCAGCAAAATCACCTTTATCTGACCGCCCAGCAGAGGATCCTTTTTGACCTTCTCGCAAACCTGATAGCCGTCCAGTGCGCCAGGCATCATCACATCCAGCAGCATCAGATGAGGCTTGACATCGAGCGCCATGCGCAAACCTTCGGCTCCGTTATCGGCCTCGAACAACTCGGCATCGTCAAGGTGCTGAAGAGTCAGCTTGATCAGCTTACGGATATCGGGTTGATCGTCAACAATCAAAATTCGCGCGGTCATGCTTTGCTCCGGCTGCGGCCTCGGGCCAAAAGGGTGGACAGGTCTTCTGCGTAGATCTGGGCCTGCAGCAGGTCCAGGTGGTGGGTGTTTTTCAATGGAGCTCCCGTGGGCAGTTCCAGCATCACGTCGACTTCGTCATCGGCTTCATCGATGCGAAGGCGTCCGCCGTGCAATTCAAGAATTCGATGGGTCAACGGAAGTCCGATTTGCAGTGCTTCCGGTGCGGAGGAAGGTTCGCCGCCTGCTTCGTATGGCCCGGATCGAAAGATCGATTTGGCATGTTGATTCAAGTCCTTTTCGGTCAGTACGCCCAGGTTGGCCACGTTGAGAATCAGGTGGTGGCCAGACGACCTGAATCTCACCCTTACCCCTGCCGACTGATTGCCGTTGGCGGGTGCATGGGCATGGCTCACAGCATTGCCCAGGCACTCTTGCACCGCTCGCCTGATCAACTTTCGACTGCCATAGACAGGTGGAAGGTCACCGCGATCGCCATCCAGAACGAACTCCACAGCCTTCGCACGCGCCTGCGGCGTCAGTTCCTCGCAGACTGAGCGCACCAGCTCGGGCATCAAGATGCGCTCATCGCCGATCAAGACGTCTTCCCCGAAAACGGTGACCAGATCGCTCAACCGCTCAAGCCGCTGTTTCAGCGAATGCACCGCATCGGTCATGGGAGCAACTGAAGCGGCAGGTAAAGCCTGCGCCTGAGCAAGCACCGCTTCAATAGGTTCCATCAGATCGCCGCCAATCAATTCGACGATCT
This sequence comes from uncultured beta proteobacterium, assembly GCA_963698635.1. Taxonomy (GTDB): domain Bacteria; phylum Pseudomonadota; class Gammaproteobacteria; order Burkholderiales; family Burkholderiaceae_C; genus Hydrogenophaga. Next base: position 101,486 of record CAVORS010000009.1, on the reverse strand, counting down.
GCTGCAAACTCAACCGATCGGGAGGTGCTGGCCCAGCGGAGTCCGGCACTGCAGTCTCTGGCACCGCAACCTGGGTCACCATCATGGCGACCAGACCGGCAATCGGTTTTGGAGCGCATTGACAGCGCAGTTGGGTCATGCCTTGATCAGAGTTGACCTCGACCACCATGTCCAGTTGCAACACGACCTTGTTTTGACCCACTTGCTGCACCAGTTGGCGCACATTGGGGTCTCCCGGCAAAGCCATGCCGGGGCGCGTATCCATGCGCTTGGCCGCCCGATTGGTGAACACCACTTGGCCCTCAGGATTAAAGAGAAGCAAGGGGGTTTCCACCAGGTCGAGCAAGGTGAGCAGTGGGTTGGCGGTTGGGGCAGCAGGTTGCATGAAGCCGTTAAATGGTTGGACGATGGCAGTACGTCCGTTCTTCATGGCCTTATCGGCACGTATTGCAGCGGCTTTAGAGGCGCGTCAACCAGTGACGGGCGTTCACCTTGGCCTGGCAAAAGGCCAATGTATGGAGCAGCCAGCGCGTGCCCAAAGAAAAAGCCCCTCGTTGTGACAACGAGGGGCTTTTAAGATTGGTGCCGGAGAGATGAATCGAACACCCGACCTTCTCATTACGAATGAGCTGCTCTACCGACTGAGCTACACCGGCAATCCTACGATTATAGCCCGGTGTGGTAGCCGGTGACGCGCTCGACTTCGTTTTTTGAACCCAGAACCACGCTGACGCGTTCGTGCAGCTTGGTGGGCTGGATGTCGAGGATGCGTTCGCGGCCGTTGGTGGCTGCGCCGCCGGCCTGTTCGATCAGCCAGCTCATGGGGTTGGCTTCGTACATCAGGCGCAGCTTGCCGGGCTTTCCGGGTTCGCGTTTGTCCCAGGGGTACATGAAGACGCCGCCGCGGGTGAGGATGCGGTGCACGTCGGCCACCATGCTGGCGACCCAGCGCATGTTGAAGTCTTTGCCGCGCGGGCCTTCTTTGCCGGCCAGGCATTCGTCCACATAGCGCTTCACCGGGGCATCCCAGTGGCGCATGTTGCTCATGTTGATGGCGAATTCCTGGGTGTCGGCGGGAATCTCCACGTGTTCCTTGGTCAGCACGAAGGAGCCTTGCTCGCGGTCGAGCGTGAACATGGCCACGCCGTCGCCCACGGTGAGCACCAGCGTGGTCTGGGGGCCGAACACGCAGTAGCCGGCGGCGACCTGTTTGCAGCCCTGTTGGAAGAAGTCTTCTTCGGTCACACCGCGCGCGCCTTCGGGCTTTTTCAGCACGCTGAAGATGGTGCCGATGCTGACGTTGACGTCGATGTTGGAAGAGCCATCGAGGGGGTCAAACAGCAGCAGGTATTCGCCTTGCGGGTAGCGGTTGGGCACCACGTAGATGCCTTCCATTTCTTCGCTGGCCATGGCGGCCAGGTGGCCACCCCATTCGTTGGCTTCGATCAACACCTCGTTGGCGATGATGTCGAGCTTCTTCTGCATCTCGCCTTGCACGTTTTCCGTGGTGGCCGACCCCATGACTTCGCCCAGCTCGCCTTTGTTGACGGCCTGGCTGATGCTTTTGCAGGCGCGGGCCACCACTTCCAGCAGCAGGCGAAGATCGCCGGGAATGTGGCCGTCGACCCGTTGTTGTTCGACGAGGTAGCGGGAGAGAGAGATCTTTTTGCTCATGGTGGTTCCTGTTTGAGGATGAATGTTCAGACCGAGCGGGCTGCGTCATTCCGCGAGTGACCGGGTGATCACTTCGCGCACATCGTTGCTGAGGTTGGGCTTGGCGGCCACGCGGGCGATGGATTCGCGGGCGGCGCTGCGGTAGGGCTCGGCCAGCTTCTTCCAGCGGTCCAGTGCGCGGGCCAGGCGGGCGGCCACTTGCGGGTTGAAGGCGTCGATCTCGATCACGCGCTCGCTCCAGAACACGTAGCCGGCCGCATCGCTGCGGTGGAACGCGCCGGGGTTGGCGTTGCAGTAGCTGAAGATCACGCTGCGCGCGCGGTTGGGGTTCTTCATCTGGAAATCGGCGTGCTTCATGAGCTGGCGCACAGCGGGCAGGATGTTGCCGCCTCGGTCCGGCGCGCCGGCCTGCAGGGCAAACCACTTGTCGATCACCAGGGCATCGTCTTTGAACAGGGCGTGGAAGCGGGCCAGGGCGTCTTGCGCCAGCGGCTGGCCGCTGCTCACCAGCGCCAGCAGGGCGTTGAAGCGGTCGGTCATGTTGCTGGCGTCTTTGAAGCGCTGCAAGGCCTTGCCGGGCCAGACCGGGCTGCCGTTTTCGCGCGCGGCCAGGCAGAGCATGGTGAGCGACAGGCCGGTGAGCGCGCGGCGGCCGGCGCTGGTGGCGTCGGGCTGGTAGGCGCCGTTGTCCTGGTGGTGGTTCGAAGGCCCAGGCCCAGTCGTCTTGCAGCGCTCAGCGCCAGCTGCTCGCGCATGGTTTCGCGCACCGCATGGATGCGCTGCGGGTCGACCACGTCGAGTTGCTCGGCGATGTAGGTCTCGCTGGGCAGGGTGAGCACGAGTTCCTTGAAGGCGGCATCGAGATCGCGCATGGCGCAGCACGGCTGCGCATGGCGTCGAGGTAGGCCGCGTCCAGCGGCTCGGCGGGAACCGGGCCTTCGGCTGCGCACGGCGGCCAGCGCCAGGCGCAGGGCCAGGCGCTGACCGGCTTCCCAGCGGTTGAAGGCGTCGCTGTCGTGGGCCAGCAGGGTCGAGCAGCTGCGCATCGGTCAGGTCGATGTCGAGCACCACCGGCGCGGAGAAGCCGCGCAGGATGGAGGGCACGGGCTCGGCGTCGATGTTGGCGAAGGTGACGCGTCTCGCTGGCTTCGCTGAGCACCAAGGTGTGGTTGAGCCCAGCAGGTCTGCGTCGTCGCTGGCCGCTGCAGCGGATGGCGCGCACCCGAGGCATCCACCAGACCCAGTGTCGACCGGGATCACGAAGGGTTCTTTCTGGTCCTGGCCGGTGGTCGGGGCGCAGCTTTGGCTGAGCTCCAGCGTGTAGTGTGCGCTGGGCGCGTCGTAGCGGCCTTTGGCCTTCACCACGGGCGTGCCCGCCTGGCTGTACCAGCGCTTGAACTGCGGCAGCTGTCTGGGCCAGCTCGGTGCCGGGGTTGGCGTCGGCCATGGCCTGGATGAAATCGTCGCAGGTGACGGCCTGGCCGTCGTGGCGCTCGAAATAGAGCTTCAGGCCCTGGGCGAAGCCTTCGCGACCGACCAGGGTCTGCACCATGCGGATGACTTCGGCGCCTTTTTCGTAGATGGTGACGGTGTAGAAATTGTTGATTTCCACATAGGTATCGGGCCGCACCGCGTGGGCCATCGGGCCGGCGTCTTCGGGGAACTGCGCGGTGCGCAGCACGCGCACGTCTTCGATGCGCTTGACCGCGCGCGCCGAAGGCTCGGCGCACATGTCCATGCTGAATTCCTGGTCGCGGAAAACCGTGAGGCCTTCTTTGAGCGAGAGCTGGAACCAGTCGCGGCAGGTGACGCGGTTGCCGGTCCAGTTGTGGAAGTATTCGTGGCCGACGACCGACTCGATGTTGGAGAAGTCGACGTCGGTGGCGGTGGCGGGGCTGGCCAACACGTACTTGGTGTTGAAGATGTTCAGACCCTTGTTCTCCATCGCGCCCATGTTGAAGTCGCTGGTGGCGACGATCATGAAACGCTCCAGATCGAGCGGCAGACCGAAGCGCGCTTCGTCCCAGATCACGCTGTGGATCAGCGCGTTCATGGCGTGTTCGGTTTTTTCCAGATCGCCGGGGCGCACGTAGATTTGCAGCAAATGGTCTTTGCCCGAGCGCGTGGTGATGCGCTGGTTGCGCGACACCAGCTGGCCGGCGACCAGGGCAAAGAGGTAGCAGGGCTTTTTGTGGGGGTCGACCCACTTGGCGAAATGGCGGCCATCGGGCAACTCGCCTTCTTCGACCAGGTTGCCGTTGGACAGCAGCACCGGAAACTTGGCCTTGTCGGCGCGCAGCGTCACGGTGTAGCTCGCCATCACATCGGGGCGGTCGAGGAAATAGGTGATGCGGCGGAAGCCTTCGGCTTCGCACTGCGTGAAGAAGGTGCCCTGGCTCACGTACAAGCCCATGAGCTGGGTGTTTTTCTCGGGCGCGCAGGTGGTGAAGATCTCCAGCGTCGAAGGGCTCAGTGGCCTTCGGGCAGGTTTTCCAGCACCAGCGTTTCGCCGTCCATCTTGAACGAGCAGCCTGCGCCATTGACCAGCACGCGCGCCAGGTTCAGGTCTTCGCCGTCCAGCCGCAGCGGCTTGCGCCGGGCACATCGGGGTTGCGGCGCAGGCGCATCTTGTTGAGCACCCGCGTTTTCACAGGATCGAGGTCGAAGCTCAGATCGACGGTGTCGATCCAGTAGGCGGGGGCGGCGTAGTCTTCGCGGCGTACCGTGACCGGGATTGCCTTCGCGCAGTGAGCTCATGCTGTATTCCATTTCAAATGTGGGATCGCGCCGACCGCGTCGCTAAAGCGGCAGCGGCCAGCGCGATGGGGATCAGACCCCTTGTTTCAACGACGCTTCGATGAAGGCATCCAGATCGCCGTCCAGCACCTTTTGCGTCGCTGAAATTTCCACGTTGGTGCGCAGGTCCTTGATGCGGCTGTTGTCGAGCACGTACGAACGGATCTGGTGACCCCAGCCCACGTCGGTCTTGGTGTCTTCCAGCTTTTGCTGTTCTTCCTGCTGCTTGCGCAGTTCGTGGTCGTACAGGCGCGAGCGCAGGCGTTTCCAGGCCACATCGCGGTTGCCGTGCTGGCTGCGGCCGTCCTGACACTGCACCACGATGCCGGTGGGGATGTGGGTCAGGCGCACGGCCGAGTCGGTCTTGTTGATGTGCTGACCGCCAGCGCCCGAGGCGCGGTAGGTGTCGGTGCGCACATCGGCCGGGTTGATGTTGATCTCGATGGAGTCATCGATTTCGGGGTACACGAACACCGAGGCGAAAGACGTGTGGCGGCCGCCCGACGAGTCGAACGGGCTCTTGCGCACCAGGCGGTGCACACCGGTTTCGGTGCGCAGCAGGCCAAAGGCGTATTCGCCTTCGATCTTGATCGTGGCGCCCTTGATGCCCGCGGTATCGCCTTCGGACTCGTCTTCGATCGTGGTCTTGAAACCCTTGCGTTCGGCGTAGCGCAGGTACTGGCGCAGCAGCATGCTGGCCCAGTCGCAGGCTTCGGTGCCGCCCGCGCCGGCCTGGATGTCCAGGAAGCAGTTCAGCGGATCGGCCGGGTTGCTGAACATGCGGCGGAATTCGAGCTTCTCGACTTCAGCGGCCACCTTGGCGGCTTCGCCTTCGATGGTGATCAGCCCGGCGTCGTCGCCATCGGCCTCAGACATCTCGAACAGCTCGCTGTTGTCGGCGAGCTCACCGGTCAGGCGGTCGAGCACGACCACCACATCTTCCAGTGATTTTTTCTCGCGGCCGAGGTCCTGCGCCCGCTTGGGATCGTTCCAGACCGTGGGGTCTTCCAGCGCGGCTTCGACTTCTTTTAACTTGGATGCTTTGGCATCGTAGTCAAAGATACCTCCGTAACTCGGCCACCCGCTCGGTCAGGTCGGCGAGGGAGTTGCGGATGGTGTTGGTGCGTTCGGCTTCCATGATGGGCTTTCCTGATGTGTGTGTTCAAAGAGAGGATTTTCTCATGCGCACGATGGCACCGCTGTGCAGCCGGGTTCAGCCGGCAGAAGCCATCAGTAGCGCAAGCTGGCGCCGATCATGACCGCAGCGAAACCCAGCCACTGGGTCTGAAGTGGCGAGTTCGGGGGTGATCTGGTAGCCCAACGTGGGCACGAGTGCCGGCGAGAAACCGCCCACGTTGATGGGCACCTTGTTTTGGTAGGGGCTGACACGTAGCCATAGAGCACGCCTGCGCTGACCGACGCAAACAGCTTGGGCATGGCGGCACTGGGTTGGGCCAGGTTTTGCCCGACGAAAACGTACACCGACGGTTGCCCGAAACGAGTTGGTGAACAGGCTGAAGCCGCAGAAGCGCTGGTCCACTCAGGTTTTGTTGGAGCGCTCATTGCGAGCACCCGCCTGTGTTCGTCGGAAGGCGACCAGTGTCTGGTGTAGTTCGACACAAACACTTCCCGGCTCGCCGAGCCTGGCGGCTCGCTCAAGGCGCTGGCAGAGCCCGGGCAGAGGCGTGTCTTCGGCATGGGCGGTGGTGGCGAGCCCGCATGCGCTGGCGCTGAGCCAGAACAGGTGGGGATGAATGCCCTAGGATGCGGTGCCATGGAAAACAGGATCAAACTGTTATCGAATGCGCGCTGGCTGGGGCTGCGTGGGCTGCGGCGTGCTGTGCGGCGCGCGCTGCTGGGTCTGGGGCTGTTGGCGACGGCGGGTTGTGCCAGCGTTGATGAGTGGGGTAGGGCGAAAGTGTACAGACCCACGCGCGATCAGCGATCGACAGGTCCTGGAAAGAACTTGTTGGCGACCCGGCCTGACGTGACGCACGTTGGAGGTTGCCTGTGGGCGATCGGGAACGACCGGATCACGGTGTTGAGCGTGCCGCCAGCCGAAGGCGTGGTGACCGCAGTCGACAGTTCGCGTTTTGTACCTGCACGGCACCTTTCGCCACGCGTTCCGGAATCTGCCCAAAACCGCGCCCATGGCAGCGGCGGGCCTGGCCGTGTTCGTGCCCGACTACCGGGGCTGGGGTGTCTCGAGCCCGTTGTTGCCGAGTGAAGCACTCGATCAATGAAGACGCGCTGGCCGTCTGGCAGGCGCTGCAAGAAGCTGCCATGCTCCAAACAGGCAACGGTCGGCCGGTGCGCTGGGTGATCTACGGGCATTCGATGGGCAGCGCGGTGGCGGTGGCGCTGGCGGCCCGTTTGAACGGCGAAGCATGCGTATTGCGCTTTGGTGCTGGAGAGTTCGTTCACCAGTTTTTCCGATGTGGCCTATGAGGCCGCCGGCTGGCCAGGGCGCTGGCTGGTGGCGATGGGCGAACAACGCATGGATGCCGAGGTGTTGATGGCCAGCGTGAAGCCGCCTGTGTGGTCTCTTCACGGCGAGAACGACAACACCGTGCCCATGCGCCTTGGGCAACGCCTGTTCAAGCGGGCACCAGAGCCCAAAACCTGGGTGCAATGGCCGCTGGGGCACAGCAATTTGCACACCGATCCTACCGGGCGATACGACCAGGTGTGGCGCGATATCCGTGCGACCTGCGAGCGCCGCCGGGTTGACGCCGCCTCAGGCGGCGAAGAAGCGCTCGAGCAGCGCGGCCAGCGCCTGGGGCTGGTCGTGGTGCAGCATGTGGCCGGCATCGTCGATCACCGCGCTCTCCACCCGGGGCACGTTCTGTCAGGCGCTCCAGGTATTCGGCCAGGGTGAACTGGCCTTTCCACCATTGCGACAGGCTGTCGTCGCTGGCGGTGACGCTCAGCACGGGCGCCGCTGATGCGGCGGTAGATGGCCAGGGTTTCTTCCACCTGGTAGAGGTTGGCGTTGCTGATCTTGTGGGCGGGTTCGCCCTGGATGGCCCAGCGGCCTTCGGCATCGGGTGCGGCCCAGTGGCGGGCCAGCCAGTCGGCTTTGTCTTCGCCCAGCCTGGGGTTGGTTTTCATCAGGCGGCGGGCCACGCCGTCCACCGACGTCGTAGTCTTTCAGCGCCTTGTCGCCCGGCGCACGGCCTTGAGTCTCGTCCATCCATTTGGCGTAGCGCTCGGGCGCCTGTGCGGGGCGGGTTGCCGGCAGGCCAAAGCCTTCCAGGTTCACCAGGCGGCGAATGCGCTGCGGGCGCACGCCGCTGTACATCATGGCCACGTTGCCGCCCATGCTGTGGCCCACCAGATCCACAGGCGGCATCGCCGACCCAAGTGGTCGAGCAAGCACATCGAGATCGGCCATGTAGTCGGGGAACCAGTAGCTGTCCACGATGGGAGGTCGCGCCTGGGTCGTGGTCGTCCAGCCGCGGCTTTGGCCGAAGCCGCGCCAGTCGGGCGCGATGATCCAGCGTTCTTCGTTGCAGAGCGTCGACCATGAACTGCCAGGATGCGGCCACGTCCATCCAGCCGTGCACCAGCACCAGCGGGGCCTGTTCGGGCTGGGGTTCGCCCCATTGAAGCACATGGTATTGTGGTCCCGTACAGGGACAAACGAGCTGCGCGAAGGCTTCAGGGCTTGGTACATTCGATCCATCATAAAGACACCAATGGAGACCGGCGATGCAGAAGAGTCATGGCAGAGACAAGGTCCGCCCGCGGCGCGACCTGCGAAGCCGTTCGCGCATGGCAGCGCCGCCGGACGGCTACGAAGCGCTGCACGCCGGTTTTGGCTGGTCGGTGCCTCAGCGCTTCAACATGGCCGAGGTCTGCGCCCGGCGCTGGGCCGACAATCGCGGCCACCGCAGATCGAATGGCCGTGATCGCACTGTGGCGATCGCCCAGATCACCGGTGCCCACAGCTACCGCGAGCTGCAGGAGCAGGCCAACCGCCTGTCCCATGCCCTGCATGCCATGGGCGTGCGGCGCGGCGACCGCGTGGCCATCGTGATGCCGCAGCGCTTCGAAACCGCCGTGGCCTACATGGCGGTGTTGCAAATGGGCGCGGTGGGCATGCCGTTGTCGCAGCTGTTTGGTCCCGAAGCGCTGGCGTTCCGCCTGCAAGACAGCGAGGCCCAGGTGGCGCTGTGTGATGGCAGCACGCTGGCGGCGGTGCAGTCGGTGAGTGGCCGATGCCCTGCGCTGCAACGGTGATCGGCGTGGGTGCCGCGCAGTCGGGCGGCTCGGCGCTGGACTGGGCAGCGCTGCTGGCTCGGCAGTCGAGCCACTTCAAGCCGGTCGATACCCTGGCCGAAGAGCCAGCCGTGTTGATCTACACCAGCGGCACCACCGGCAATCCCAAAGGCGCGCTGATTCCCCACCGGGCCCTGATCGGCAACCTGACGGGCTTTGTGTGCAGCCAGAACTGGTTTGGCTTTGATCCTTTCGATGCGAGCGAACCTTCCGAGGCGGTGTTCTGGTCGCCCGCCGACTGGGCCTGGACGGGCGGGTCTGATGGACGCCTTGTTGCCAACGCTGTATTTCGGTCGGCCCATCGTGGCGTTCAATGGCCGCTTCAGTCCGCAGGTGGCGTTTGAGCTGATGGAGCGCCATGGCGTCACCCACACCTTTCTGTTCCCGACCGCGCTCAAGGCCATGATGAAGGCGGTGCCCGAGCCGCAAGCGCCAGTACCGGCTGCGGCTGGCAGGCCATCATGAGCGCAGGCGAGGCGGTGGGCGACGCGGTGTTCGCCTACTGCGAGCAGCAACTGGGTGTGACGGTCAACGAAATGTTCGGGCAGACCGAAATCAACTACATCGTGGGCAACTGCGCGCGGCTGTACCCGGCGCGGCCGGGCTCCATGGGCAAGGGCTATCCGGGGCATCGGGTGGCGGTGATCGACGACGACGGCAAGGAATGTCGCGGTGGGTGTGCCTGGCGATGTGGCGGTGCACCGGCTGGATCGCCATGGCGACCCTGACCCGATCTTTTTTCTGGGCTACTGGAAAAATGAGCAGGCCACGCGCGGCCAAGTACACGGGCGACCCCGCCAACAGCTGGTGCCGCACCGGCGATCATGGCCACCCGCGATGCCGATGGCTACCTCTGGTACCAGGGGCGGTCGGACGATGTGTTCAAGGCCGCGGGCTACCGCATCGGACCGAGCGAGATCGAAAACTGCCTGGTCAAACACCCGGCGGTGGCCAACGCGGCCGTGGTGCCCAAGCCCGATGCCGAGCGCGGCGCGGTGGTCAAGGCCTATGTGGTGCTGGCACAGGAATACCTGGATGTCGCAGGCGTCAGCAATGCTGGTGAACTCGCTGCGCTTTGAACGGCAGCCAACTTGAAGGCGCTGCAGGCCCATGTGAAGGGGCAAGCTGGCGCCTTACGAATACCCCAAAGAGATCGAATACGTCGACGCGCTGCCCATGACCACCACGGGCAAGGTGCAGCGCACGGGTGTTGCGCCTGCAGGAGGAGGCGCGCGGCCAGGCGTAACCCCCGGTGCGCCTCGGCTTGCAGTGTCATTGCTCGGTGATGAACACTTCCACGCGGCGGTTGATGGCACGGCCAGCGCCGTCTTGTTGTCGGCGATGGGCTGGTCTGGGCCCCAGCCCTGGGTGGTGAAGCGCTCGGCGGCCACCTTGCGCCGATCAGGTAGTCGCGCGTGCTGTCGGCGCGCTTCAGCGACAGGGGCAGGTTGATCGCATCGGAGCCTGTGGCGTCGGTGTGACCGATGATCTCGATGGCGCTGTTGGGGTGTTTGTTGAGCACTGTCGGCGAACACGTCAGCACTTTGGCGGACGAATTTCTGACGGTTTGCGCTGCCCAGACCAAACGAAACGTCTGAAGGGATGTTCAGCTTGATGCGGCCTTCGGCGGTTTGTGCTGACTTCCAGCCCCGGCTGCGAGATCGTTGCGCAACTCGCTTGCTGCGCCGTCAGCCGGCTGGTTCGGCGGCAGGTGCTGCCGCGGGTTCTGCCAGCGCTGGCAGCTCCTTGTCGGTACCGTTGGCCTCGCCGGGAGGGGTGGTGCAGGCGGTCAGCCATACGCAGCTGAGGGCCAGACCGCAGGGTGGCAGCTTGGCGAAAGTAGGGTGGGTGTTGGCACGGATCTGTTCCTCCTAAAAATGGTCGCGTGGCGAACAGATGGACTGAACCCCTGCGCTTCATCCCTGTCGGCAGTTTGCCGACGGCTGCTTTGAATGCAACCGACTCAATCGGTGCGGCCCGCGAAGGGCAACGCTCGATGGTGGCGTTGAACAACCCCCAGATGATGCATGACATTCGCGATGCATGTAATTCTTTTGACCAAATTTGCGGGTTATCGGCCGATTTGTTTGGTCTAAAGGCTCATTTCGGTTACACGTTTGAAGCGCCAGTTCGCGAGGCGGTCTTCGCGACAGCTGCAACCCATTCGATGGGTTTGCGGTGCGCTGGACCACCGTCTGGATCGACTGGACCTAAACTTGCTGCTTCGGGTCGCCGTGCCCTGTCGTTCTTTTGAGCTTGGAGCGATACCACATGAAGACTGTTCACCCTGGGCTCCTCGGCTCTGCACGTCACCCCGATCTGCCTGGGCACGATGACCTTTGGCGAGCAGGTCAACGAGGCCGATGCCCACGCCATCCTCGACCGCTCGCTGGAGCGTGGCGTCAACTTCATCGACACCGCCGAGATGTACGCCGTGCCAGCCAAGGCCGAGACCTGTGGCGCCACCGAAACCATCATCGGCAACTGGTTTGCCCAACGCCCGGGTGCGCGCGAGAAGCTGCGTGCTGGCCACCAAGGTGGCCGGGCCTGCGCGGGGCATGCCCTGGATTCGGCGGCGAGGTGACCAAGGCCGGCATCATCGAAGCCTGCGAAGCCAGCTTGCGCCGTCTGCAGACCGATGTGATCGACCTCTACCAGATCCACTGGCCGGCGCGCAACCTGCCCACGTTCGGGGCCCTGTACTTTGATCCGTCGCGTGACAGGCCGCTGTCCGACGATCCACGAGCAACTGGAGGCGCTGGCCGAGCTGGTCAAGGCGGGCAAGGTGCGTGCGATCGGCTTGTCCAACGAAACGCCTTATGGTGTGCACGAGTTCGTGCGCCTGGCCGAGCAGCACGGGTTTGCCGCGGGTGGAAACGGTGCAAAACGCCTACTGCCTGATCAACCGCAGCCATGAAAACGCGCTCGACGAAACCTGCCACCGCCTGGGCGTTTCGCTTGCTGGCCTATTCGCCGCTGGGCTTTGGCTTGCTCACGGGCAAGTACGACACCACCGGGCTGGTGGGCGACGCCGGGCGCATGGCCATTGTACGAGTCGATGCACAAGCAGCGCTGGGGCCGCCCCGAGTCGCTGGCAACGGCCCGGCGCTACAACGCGCTTGGCGCGCGACTTCGGTTTGTCGCCCACCCAAATGGCGCTGGCGTTCTGTTACACCAACTGGCGCGTGGCCAGCACCATCATTGGCGTGACGTCGATGGCCCAGCTGGACCAGTGTCTGGATGCCTGGGGCACCAAGTTGTCGGCCGAGTTGCTGGGAGAAATTGACAAGCTGCGCTGGGAAGTCCGCGATCCGGCGCAGTGATGTCGACCACCCCCGCGCCGCGCCTGCGGCGCGTCACCCCCTCAAGGGGGCGGCGCTGGCAGGCCGGCGAAGCCGGATCTGCGATGCCCCGGGTGTGCGCACCTCGTTCAGCATTGGTATCTTTCCATGGCCAAGAAAAATCATGTGAGTGAGACACCCGCCACGGCCTGGCTGAAGGCGCATGGCGTGGTGTACACCGAGCACCCCTACGAATACCTGGAGCACGGCGGCGCGCAGCACAGTGCGCAGGTGCTGGGGCTGGACCCGTTTGCCGTGGTCAAAACCCTGATCATGCAGGACGAAGCGGCCAAGCCGCTGGCGGTATTGATGCACGGCAACCGCACGGTGTCCACCAAAAACCTGGCGCGCCAGATCGGCGTCAAGTCGGTGGAGCCCTGCAAGCCCGAGGTGGCGAACCGCCACAGTGGCTATCTGGTGGGCGGCACGTCGCCGTTCGGGCTGAAGCGCGAGATGCCGGTCTGGGTCGAGGCCTCCGTGCTGGCGTTGCCCGCCATCTGGATCAACGGTGGTCGGCGCGGTTACCTGGTGGGCCTCTGGCGCCGTCGGTGCTCACGGGTCCGCTGGGTGCCAGGCCGGTGACCTGCGCGCTGGCAGAATAGGCCCCTCTGTTTTCTAGGAGCTGGTTTTGTCCTCTGTTTATCCCTTGCTGGCCACGCTGGTGGCCTACCTGATCGGCTCGCTGTCGTTTGCCGTGCTGGTGAGTCGCAGCATGGGGCTGAACGATCCGCGCACCTACGGCAGCAACAACCCCGGTGCCACCAATGTGCTGCGTTCGGGCAACAAGGCCGCGGCCATCGTGACGCTGTTGCTCGATGCCTTCAAAGGCTGGCTGCCGGTGGTGGCCGTGAACTGGTGGGGCGAGCGCCTGGGGGCTGGGCGATGGCACGGTGGCGCTGGTGGGGCTGGCGGCGTTTCTGGGCCACCTGTACCCGGTGTTTTTCCGGTTTCAAGGGCGGCAAGGGCGTGGCCACGGCGGCCGGCGTGATCATCTGGGTTTCAACCCTGGCTGGGGCTGGCGGCGCTGGCCACCTGGCTGATCATTGCCGTGCTTTTTTCGCTATTCGTCGCTGGCCTCCATCGTGGCGGCGGTGTTTGCGCCCTTTTTCTTTCTGCTGGGTGACGGCAGCGTCTGGGAAGCGCCCAACGCGCTGGTGCTGAGCCTGGCGGTGATGGGTCTGCTGCTGGTCTGGCGCCACGCCGAGAACATCAACCGCCTGATCGCAGGCAAAGAAAGCAAACTGGGAGCCAAGAAAATCATGAACAAGACCTGAGTTCGACAATGACGTGGGCGCGCGTTTGAGCGAAGCCGCCATATTCAATGGCGTCGTGTACCTGGCCGGCATGGTGCCCGAGCGCGGTGACACCGACATTCGTGGTCAGACTGAAGACGTCTTGGCGCAAGTGGAGCAGCGCCTGCAGGCAGCCGGCAGCGACAAATCGCGCATCCTGCGTGCCCAGATTTACCTCACCAACATCGCTGACATCGGTGTGATGAACGAAGTCTGGGATGCCTGGGTGGTGCCAGGTGCAGCGCCGCCGCGCGCCACCGTGCAAGCCCCACTGGCCGATCCTGCCTGGCACATTGAAATCGTGGTCACCGCGGCGCAGCGCGGTCCGCAGAACCGAAGCCGTCGGCGGGCCTGAGGAAGCCGGCGCGAACCCAGAACGCCGCCGATCTGGCTTCGCCGGTCGGCCAGCGTTGCCCCTTGGGGGGTGACGCCTGAAGGCGGCGCGGGGGGGCCAGTGCTACCGCTTCTCCAGCGTCATCTGGTCGTTGGTGCGCTGCATCTGAAAGCGGGTCAGGATAGCTGTTGCCCAGCAACACAAAGGGCATGGCCTGGGGCGTGATCACGGCCGTGCACGTCGTAGACCACCACATCGCCGATGCGCAGTGATTCCAGTTTCACCTCGTAGCCAATGACAGCGCCATTGGCGGTGTTGATCTGACCTGTCGGCCCTGTTCGTAGTTCAAGTTGATGCGCCGGGCCTCGGGCTCACCGATGCCATCACCGTGGCGCCGGTGTCCACCATGAACTGCACCGACTTGCCATTGATCATGCCCTGCGGCATGAAATGGCCCCGGGCATCGGCCGTCAGCACGATGCGCTGGCCCGATCCGCCGGAGCCGCGCCGACCCACCCAGGCTGACCGGCGCTTCGCCCACGCGCAGGGTCTGGCGCTTGCCATCGATCTTCACCGTGGCCGACTGGCCGTCGACGCTCACCAGCGTCACGCCCTTGATGGCGTCTGGCCCGGGCTCAAGAAGCGAGGCGCACCCGAATCGACTGTCAGCAAGGCCTTGCTGCCCGACACGCCAGACAGCGCGACCGACTGGGCAAAGACGCTGCCGGCCCGCAAAGCAGAGCGCCAGGACAAGAAGAACGCGCAAAATCTGCGCATGGATGGCTTTGTCTCAGGATGTCGTGGGTCCGGCTCCGCCGGCCCGCCAGCGCCGTCCCCTGGGGGTGAGCGCCGCAGCGACGGCGAGGGGGAACCTCATTCAATCCCTGAAGTTGTCGAACGACAGCGGCAGGTCTTTCAGTTCGGTGCGGATCAGGGCCATGGCGGCCTGCAGGTCGTCGCGCTTGGCGCCGGTCACGCGCACCGCGTCGCCCTGGATGGCGCCTTGCACCTTGAGCTTGCTGCCCTTGAGGGCCTGCTGGATCTTTTTGCCGTCTTCGGTGCTGATGCCGTTTTTGACCTTCACCACCTGCTTGACCTTGTCGCCGCCGATTTTTTCCACCTTGCCGACATCGAGAAAGCGCACGTCGACGTCGCGCTTGGTCAGCTTGTTGCGCAAGACGTCTTCGACCTGGGTGAGCTGAAAGTCGGCATCGCCGAACAGGGTGATCTCTTTGTCTTTCAGTTCGATGCGCGGCGCTGGTGCCTTTGAAGTCGAAGCGGGTACCGATTTCGCGGGCCACCTGGTCGACGGCGTTTTTGACTTCGACAAAATCGGCTTCGAGAACGGTGTCAAAAGAGGGCATGGTGTGCTGAATCCTGCATGAAGTGAATGAGACAATCCCATCATGTTAGTCGAGAACAATGTGGCGCTCCAGCCCCTCAACACCTTTGGCATTGCCGCGCGCGCGCAAAGCCTCGCCCGCGTGCGCGATGAGGACGATATCGCCGCAGTTGCTCGGCCTGGCTGGCGGGTCGAGGCGCCGGCCCTGGTGCTGGGCGGCGGCAGCAACCTGGTGATCACCGGCGACATCAAGGGGCTGGTGATCAAGGTGGAGGTGCCTGGCGGCGGCTGATCGAGGAGACCGACAAGGGCTGGCTGGTCGAGGCCGGCGCCGGCGAGAACTGGCACGCGTTTGTGGCCTGGACGCTGGCGCAGGGCTGGCCCGGGCTGGAAAACATGGCCTTGATCCCGGGCTCGGTGGGCGCGTCGCCGGTGCAGAACATCGGCGCCTACGGCGTGGAACTGCAAGACCGGTTCCATTCGCTCGACGCCATCGACCTGCGCAACGGCCAGGCCTTTTCGCTGGATGCCGCGCAATGTGGGTTTGGCTACCGCGACTCGGTGTTCAAACACGCGCCGTCCGACGAGCGCAGCTTCGGCCTGGCCGGGCGCGCCGTGATCACGCGCGTGCGTTTTCTGTTGCCCAAGCCCTGGAAGCCGGTGTTGGGCTACCTCGATCTGGAGCGCAAGATGGCCGAGACGGGCATCAGCGAGCCCGACGCGCAGCAGATTTTCGACTGGGTGGTGGCCATCCGCCGCGCCAAGCTGCCCGATCCGGCGGTGATCGGCAACGCCGGCAGTTTTTTCAAGAACCCCACGGTCACGCCCGGAGCAATGCGCCGACATCATCGCGCGCGACCCCAAGGTGGTGCACTACCCGATGGCCGACGGCAGCATCAAGCTGGCCGCCGGCTGGCTGATCGATGCCTGCGGCTGGAAGGGCAAGAGCGTGGGCAACGCGGCGGTGTACGAGAAGCAGGCGCTGGTGCTGGTGAACAAGGGTGGGCACGAGCACCCTTGCACCGGCGGCGAGGTGATGACGCTGGCCAAGGCGATACAGACCAGTGTCTACGAGCGCTTTGGCATCATGCTGGAGCCTGAGCCGGTGGTGGTCTGAGAAAGCCCTGGGAGGCTGTCGGTCGGGTTTTGCCAAACCTGTCGGATCGTGCTTGGCGCTGTAGCATCTTGTCCATGCTTCAATGCCCACGCTTCCTGCCGCATCCGTGGCTGCGCCTGGCTGCCGTTCTCGCAGGGTTGTGGTGGGGCGTGCCCGGCGCCGTGTCCAGTGCAATGGCCGCGCCTCTTGAATTGAGTGCCACGCGGGAAGCCGGGCGGGTCGATCTGCTTATCCGCACCACGGTCGCTGCGCCCCACGCGGTGATCTGGGCGGTCTTGACCGACTACGACAACACGGCCCAATGGGTGCCCGGCATGGAGCGCAGCGTGGTGCTTCAGCGCAAGGAAGGCGGCGCCATCGTGGAGCAACGCGGTTCCGCCAACGTGTTGTTCTTTCATCTGGCGATCAACAGTGTGGTGGATGTGCAAGAGCTGCCGCCCGACCGTATTGAGGTCAAGCTGGTTCGGGGCGACTTCAAGCAATTGAAAGGCGCTTACGAACTGAAGAAGCTGGGCGATAGCGATGCCCGCTATGAATTGCGTTGGCAGGGCCAACTGGAGCTGGCGGCCGCGGTACCGGGCTTTGTGGCCCAGCCGCTGCTGGTGAGCAACCTGAAGAAAAGTTTTGAGGGCCTGGTGCAGGAAATGGAGCGCCGCGCCAAAGCGGTGCAGTGACGCCATGAGCGCAGTGTGTCCCGACCATCCATGCGCCAGCGTCTGGCGACGCGCAGGGCCGTGGGTGGCGTTGTTGCTGGCTTCAGTGCTGGCGGGTTGTGCATCGGCGCCCCGGGGTGAGCCGTTGCAGGCCGATGCGCCAGTCGATACCTGCCGTCGCTGGTATGCCGTTTTGGGCACCATGGTTGACCGTATCGAGGCTCGGGATGTGCAAGACAGGCGAGTGGATGGCTTCCCTCAACTGCGGCAGTCGCGCTTCGTGGCATCGTTGCGCGAGCAGGCCAGTCACAGCAGTGCGGCGTTTGACGCCTGGTATGCGCACATGCGCGCTTTGGGCGATGAGGGCACCGCGGTGGAAATGGCCAACGTGCCCGAAAGGGGCTGGCGCGCCCTTTTTCCTGAAAGTGGGGACCATGCGCGCGACACGGCGATGGCCAAAACCCGCGCATGCGCCGATGTGTTGAGCAAGTTTGACCTCTCGACACGCGAGCGGCGCGAAATCCTGCTGGCCCAGGCGGGTGTACCCGACAACTATTCCACGCTTGCCCGGGTGCTGGGTCTGTATGCGGTCACACGCTGGCCGTTCAGTGCCGGCGTCAGCCGTTGGCAAGATGAAACGCAAGCCGTTTTTTCAGCGGGGCCTGAGGCGCTCGCTGGACCGGTGCAGAGGTACGTCCCGGAGCACGCAGCCACCGCAGACGATCCCGCTTCGGCGCTGGCGCTCGCACCACGAGACGCTCTGGGCGTGCCCCTTGTGAGTGCAGCAGTGAAGCAACGGTTGCTCGACGGGCATGCGCCGGTTATCGCGCTGTCACCGCAAGGCGATTTCGACCGTTTTGGCGAACTGACGCTGTCGCCAGAGGGCCTCGCTGCGGTGAAGCCAGAGAAGCCGGTGGTGTACCGCCGTGTGGCATTCACGCGCTTTGGCGGTTCAACCCTGGTTCAACTGATCTACCTGTACTGGTTTTCCGAGCGGCCCAAAACCGGTCCATTTGATTTGCTGGGTGGGGCGCTGGATGGCGTGATGTGGCGCGTGACGCTGGATGAGCGGGGCCAACCACTTTTGTACGATTCGGCGCATGCTTGTGGCTGCTACCACCTGTTTTTCCCCGCGCCGGCATTGCGGCCCAAGCCTTCGCCCGAGTCGGGCATGGAGTGGGCGTTCATGCCTGCGCCAGCGCCCAGTTTGGCGCCTGGCGAACGGGTGGTGTTGAGACTCGCTCCCCGCACCCATTACCTCAGCGCTGTTTCAACCACCGCAGATTTCAGCGGCAGGCCCTACCAAAGCCTGCCAGCTTCGACGCTGCGCTCGTTGCCGTTGGGCGATTCCGCAGACCGCCGCAGCCTGTATGGCACCGATGGCATCGTGCCGGGTTCACAGCGTGGCGAGCGCTATTTCTTCTGGCCCATGGGCGTGCGAGACGCGGGTGCGCAGCGCCAGTGGGGCCACCATGCCACGGCCTTTGTGGGGCGCAGGCATTTTGACGATGCCGATTTGATCGAGCGGCGGTTTGAGCGGGTTGACACTGTGCCTGATGCGCAGGCGGGTGCAGTCGATCATTGAGCCGATCCTCTTGCAGGGAAACGCATTGAAAAAGGCCTGAGGGATTTCCCCTCAGGCCTTTTTCGTTGGTTTGCTCAGCGTCGCTGAATCAGTCCTTCTTGTCGCTGCCTTCCAGTTTCAGCATGTCGGCGCCTTCGCCCAGCGACAGCAGGCCGGTCTTGGCGTAGATGCCCAGCTTGGCGCGGGTGTCGGTGATGTCGAGGTTGCGCATGGTGAGCTGGCCGATGCGGTCGGCGGGCGTGAACGGCGCGTCTTCCACCTTCTCCATGGACAAACGCTCGGGCGCGTAGGTCAGGTTGGCGCTTTCGGTGTTCATGATCGAGTAGTCGTTGCCGCGGCGCAGTTCGATGGTCACCTCACCGGTGATGGCGCGGGCCACCCAGCGCTGGGCGGTTTCGCGCAGCATCAGGGTCTGCGGGTCGAACCAGCGGCCCTGGTACAGCAGGCGGCCCAGTTTCAGGCCGTTGATGCGGTACTGCTCGATGGTGTCTTCGTTGTGGATGCCCGTCACCAGACGCTCGTAAGCGATGTAGAGCAAGGCCAGGCCGGGGGCTTCGTAGATGCCGCGGCTCTTGGCTTCGATGATGCGGTTCTCGATCTGGTCGCTCATGCCCAGACCGTGGCGGCCACCGATTTCGTTGGCTTTGAGGATCAGGTCCACCGGGCTGTCGAAGGTCTGGCCGTTCAGCGCCACCGGCTGGCCTTCTTCGAAGCGCACCGTCACGGTTTCGCGCTTGACCTCAACTTCGTCTTTCCAGAACGCCACGCCCATGATGGGCTTGACGATGTTGATGCCGCTGTTGAGGAACTCCAGGTCCTTGGCTTCGTGCGTCGCGCCCAGCATGTTGCTGTCGGTGCTGTAGGCCTTTTCGGCGCTCATCTTGTAGCCAAAGCCGTTGGCCGTCATGAAGGCGCTCATTTCAGCGCGGCCACCCAGTTCGTCGATGAACAGCTGGTCGAGCCAGGGCTTGTAGATCTTCAGGCTGGGGTTGGCCAGCAGGCCGTAGCGGTAGAAGCGCTCGATGTCGTTGCCCTTGTAGGTCGAGCCGTCGCCCCAGATGTTGACGTCGTCTTCCTTCATGGCCGAGACCAGCATGGTGCCGGTCACGGCGCGGCCCAGCGGCGTGGTGTTGAAGTAGGTCACGCCGGCGGTGGTCACGTGGAAGGCACCGCACTGCAGCGCGGCAATGCCTTCGGCGGCCAGCTGCGAGCGGCAGTCGATCAGGCGGGCCTGCTCGGCGCCGTATTCCTTGGCCTTGCGCGGAATCTCGTCGTAGTCGGGCTCGTCGGGCTGGCCGAGGTTGGCGGTGTAGGCGTAGGGGATCGCGCCCTTTTGCTTCATCCAGAGCAGGGCGGCGCTGGTGTCCAGGCCGCCAGAGAAGGCGATACCGACTTTTTGATGCAGGGGCAGGTTTTGAAGAATGGTGGCCATGTTGTGATGTGCTTTAACCGTAGTGGCAGATGTAGTGGAACGCTTCGCTCACGCGGATGTCGAAGCTGCTGTTGGCGCCGCACGCTGAATTGTTCGCCCGCCTTGACGGCGACCCAATTGTCGGAGCCGGCCAGTTTGTATTCGCAGCCGCCCGCCACACATTCCATGATTTCGGGTGCGGCGGTGCCAAAGGTGAGGGCGGCGGGCAAGACCACGCCGACCGACTTTTTCGTGCCGTCGGGCAGGGTGAGGCTGTGGCTGACGCACTTGCCGTCGAAATAGACGCTGGCTTGCGTCGAGACGGACACGCCGTCGAGGTGGGTGGTGGGAGGTGCTCATGGGGGCGGTTCAATTGAGCGGGGCTCCCAGTGGAGCCCCGTAACGCGTTATTTTAGGCTGTGCATACGCAACCAATTCCGAGCTTACTGCGGTAGGCTGGTCCAGTAGATGCCGTGGTTGAGGCCTGCAAAACCGGTTGCCGATGACCGCATAGGCCACGCTGGTGACCTCCAAGAAGCCGAAGTACACGCGGGTGCGAGCGGATTCGAACGCAAGACCAAGCGGACGCACAAGCGCAAGTTCCTGGGCGAGATGAACCTTGTGGTGCCCTGGGGCGAGCAGGTCACGTTGATCGCCGCCCGTGCGATAGCACCCGGCGCCAAGGTAGGGCGCCCCGCTTTTTGCCTTCGGGACCATGCCGCGCATCCACTTCATCCAGCAGTCATTCGACCTATCAAACCCGGTGATGGGAAAGGAAAAGGCGCTGTACGAAGTGGCGCTTTTCTGGGGCGGGGTGGGCTTTGATGCCGGCGAAGGCAACCTGCCCGACGGGAGCACGATTCTTCGGTTCCGCCACTTGCTTGAAACGCATGACCTCATTCTTGAGATCTAGGCTACGCTCAACGCCACTCTGGCTTCCAAATGGCTGCGCGTGAAGAGCGGCACGGTAGCGATGCCACGCTCACCTCAACGCCGATTTCAACCAAGAAAATCATGCGGTCAGCGCGATCTCGAAATACATCAGACCGAGAAGGACAACCAATGGCACTTTAGGGTGAGACGCACATTGGGGTTGAGGCCGACTGGGGCTTGGTGCGCACAGTGGTGGACACGGCAGCCAACTTCAACGTCGAAACGCAGGCGCACGCGCTGCTGAACGGTGAGGAAGCCGATGCATTTGCCGACGCGGGCTACCAGGGCATGTGCATTCGGGAGGCGGTGCAAGGCATCTCGGGTAACTGGTATGTGGCCATGCGAGCGGGCAAGCGCAAGGTGCTGGACCAGGGCAGCGTACTCCTGCCAAGGTCGACCTCCCGTTTCGGGTGATCAAGCGCAAGTGCGGGAACGTGAAGGTGCGCTATCGGGCTCTGGTCTAGAACACGGCGAAACTGCAAGCTCTGTTCACGCGGTCCAACTTTTGGATCGTGCGGCGCACGTTGCGGCCGGAGCTGTGGGAATAAGTGCGCCCGCAGTTGATCAGCGGACTTCAAATCGGGTTGAATTCGGCCGCCAAGCGGACCGTGCGCATTCGAAATCGTCGTCATCTGGAGTCGGACGCACCCACTCATACTTTGGCGGGTGTTGTGCAGACCTTCCCTTGCGCGCAACTTTGAGCATTAAAAATGCTTCAGTCGCCTTATTGACCTTGATGGAATATCATCAATATGAAAAGAAATAGCTATATTTTTGCGTTAACAATATGACTGTCCGGGGAGAGAAATGAGAGAAAAATGGAAACGCTCACTTGCGGGGAGGTGCTTGGCGCTGGTGGCAATGCTCACTTTGAGCGCTTGCGGTGGAGGAGCCTCGTCCACCGGCACCGCGGCCAATACCTCGGCTGGCTCGCTGGCACTGACCCCAAGCCAGAATGCGGTCGCCGACTTGGCAAGTGAAGGTCTCTTGATCGGCGTTGATTCGCTCTCCGCGGACTATGGCAAGCCCCAGGATACCGAAGCCATTTCTGCGATGGCGAAGCGTTTGGCAGAGGTGTTTGATGGGCGGTACGCCCAGCAACCCGAAATGTTGCCGGGCACTGTGGCCACGACGAATTTGGGCGGCGTTTCGGCGGTCAAGACCGGGGTCAAATCTGTTCCCGTGAGCCTCACGCCCCGAACGGTTGACCGGTTTTTCAATACCCAGACGGGGGTGCACTTCTACACCGTGTCGCCTGCAGAGCGCGACTGGGTGATAGCCAACCTGAAATGGTTCAACTACGAAGGCGCGGCGTTTTATGCCCTGCCTTCAAGTGATGACTCGCTGGCGCCGGTTTACCGCTTTTACAACAAGGTGAGCGGTACCCATTTCTACACCGTCAACGTTGCTGAGCGCAATGAGGTGATCGCGAAGCTGTCAGACATCTTCAATTTTGAAGGCGTGTCCTGGTATGCCAGCAGTGGTGCCGGGGCAGGGTGGAGGCCGATCTACCGTTTTTTTAACACCACGACTGGCACCCATTTTTATACCGCCGACGTCATCGAAGCGGGCAACATTCAAAACAACCAGCCCATATTTCGGTACGAAGGTATTGCGTACTACGTGAGGCAAACCAGCCAGGTGTTTACGCCACTGGCCATCCCAGACAGTTGCAAGGTTTTTCCTGCACCGGTGTTGGCCACCGGGCTTCCCGCCAGCTACGCGGCCGCGCTGGTGGGGCCTGCGTCAGTTGCGGAGGCATTCCTGAACAACCAGGGGGATGTGGCATTCAGCGGTCAGGATTCGATGCTGGGGCGCACCGTGGTGTACGCAAAACCGTTCGGTGCGGCGACGACCCGGCAGTGGTACCCAGCAGGTACAGGCACGTTTCAATTGCTCTCGCTCAATAGCGCTGGCGATCTTTTGGTCAATTCAGACATTGTCGATGTCAACAGCCAGTATTCCATGCCCTTGAGCGCGATGCCTCAAACCACGTCGATCCTGTCTGGCGCCAATTCGGCCACCACACCAGGCTTGAAGATCCCCCGCGGGTTGATTCACCGCGGAGGCCGGTTTTCATTTCTGGAAGCGGTCGACGTTGCCAGCCCACCGGACCACACGAGCCGGTACTTCTATTGGAACAGCGCGCCCAGTTACCTGGACGGGGCGGTGATCGGCAAGACATCTGACCGGCTCTACAGGGGCAAAGCCCCTGCAGCGGTCAACCACTGTGGCTACGGCATCGAATTGGCCAGCCAGACCAACGAGGGTATCAAGTGGATGGTTGGGGAGTCGCTGGTTGATCAATGGAGCTTCAGGTTCCCCTATGACATCCTTGAAGGTCAGAAGATCAATATGGTCAACAATCGGCGCGCGGTGGTGGGCATCTCGCAAGGCTGGCCGGTTGTCGAAAAGATCACCGGATTCATGAAATACCGCGCCGACCAGGAGGTGGTTTTTGACAACCGCGTGCCGCTGGATGTCAACGAGAAGCTGGTGGCGGTAGGCCACAGCATTCAGATTGTGGATGCCGTGGCCCCTGCAACGATTTTGCCGGTGGATGGCTTTTTGATGACCAGTGATGGCGTCGCCACGCCACTGAAAGGCCGCGTTCCCGCCTTGAACCAGACCGGAACCCACATCTTCCCCCTCAAGATCAACGACAACATGCAGATACTGGCCAATGTGGAACTGGCCTGTAACGTGGCGACCAGTCTGAACGCTTTGAGCGAGGCGTGTGGGACGAAATACGCCTACCTGCTCACGCCGCAATGAGCTGTGTCGAGGGCTCCGTGCTCTGGATGTGGCGCCGCAGGTCGTTAGGTCATGACATGCCCGGTAGTGGTTTTTAGGAGCCTTGGAATGCTGGCTTGGCGACGGGTTTCTTCTTTTGTGCGGTTGTGTGCGCTGGCACTTGCGTTGAGCGGTCTGGTGGCTTGCGGTGGTGGTTCGGGCGATGAGCCGTTGGCAGCCACCACCAATGAGGTCTTTGCTGCTGGTTCAATGGAGCGGCCAGCGACTTTGCATTGGCAGAAAGCGGCCTTGATCAACACCGAGACCCTTGCCGTTGCCGCATCACTCTCGGCAGGCGGTGCGAACGAACACCATGCGCTCAGCAAGGCTTCGGCCCGCACCCCGGTTTACCGCTTCTACAACACCGAAACGGCCGCACATTTCTACACCATCAGTCTGGCCGAGCGCGAGCGGGTTCGCAGCACCATGCCGGTGTTCAGCTACGAGGGCGAGGCCTTTTATGTGAGCGCTACGGCCGATGCAGGTTTGAGCCCGGTTTACCGTTTCTACAACCTGCAGACCGGGGTCCATTTCTATTCGATCAGCGCCGAAGAAAAGGCCTTCATTGAAGCCAACTTTGCCGAGTTCTACTACGAAGGCATTGCCTACTACGCGAGCAAGACAGCCATTGCAGGCGCCGCGCCGCTTTACCGCTTCTATGTATCGACCAAGGGCTTTCATTTCTACTCGGCCAGAGAGGCAGAGAAAGACCGCATTCGGGCCACGCTGCCTGTCTATCTGTTCGAGAACGTGGGGTACTACGTTTTCCTATCTGCATCGCCCTCGCCATTGCCGTCGCAGGGGTTCACGGTGGGCGGAGCATTGACGGGGCTGGCGACTGGTCAGTCCTTGGTGCTGCAAAACAATGGGGGCGACGATCTCAGCTTGTCGGCCAACGGGGCGTTTGCTTTTGCATCCAACGTTGCCCATGGGGGCGACTACCGGGTGACGGTGAGAACCCAGCCGACTGGCCAAAGTTGCAGTGTCAGCAACGGCATTGGCACGGCTTCTGCCTCGGTGGGCAGCGTGCAGGTGGTTTGCGAGACCGGTCAATATGCCTTGAGCGGCGAGGTCACAGGCCTGGCACCGGGCCAATCGGTTGTGCTGCAAAACAATGGCGGCAGCGATCTCAGTCGTTCGGCCAACGGCGGTTTTGCCTTCACGGGCAGTTTGGCCCATGGATCGGTTTACGCCGTCACCGTGAGAACCCAACCGGCTGGGCAAAGCTGCAGCGTGGTCAACGGCAGTGGCACGGCCACAGCCAATGTGGGCAACGTGCAGGTGAATTGCACCACAAGCCAATACACCGTGGGCGGCAACCTGGCGGGCATGGCAGCGGGCAAATCAGTGATTTTGCAGAACAACGGTGGCAGCAACTTGATCCGCACCACAACGGGCGCGTTTACTTTTGCCGGTACCTTGCCCTATGGCAGCGCATACAGCGTCACCGTGCACACCCAGCCACTGGGGCAGAACTGCGGCGTGACCAATGGCAGTGGCACTGTCTCGGCGAATGTGAGCAATGTGCTGGTGCTCTGTGCGGTGAACTCTTACAGTGTGGGCGGCAGTATCACGGGCCTGGGGCCTGGCAAGACCGTCACGTTGCAGAACAATGCGGGCAACGACCTGACCCGAACACAAAACGGCAACTTCGGCTTTAGCCAGCTGCTTCCCTACGGCATGGCGTATGCGGTCAGTATCAGGACACAGCCTCTTGACCAGACCTGCAGCGTGGCAAATGGACTGGGCACGGTAAACGGTCAGGTCAGTACGGTGTCTGTGACTTGCGTGGACCATGTTTCGGTGGGTGGCAGCGTCTCGGGCTTGGGCGCTGGCAACCCGGTGGTGCTCACGCTCAATGGGGCTGGCGATTTGTCGCTCGGCGCCGATGGTGCCTTCAGCTTTGCCAGCAAAACGCCGCTAGGTTCGGCCTATGTGGTGGGTGTGAAAACACAGCCAAACGGTCAAACCTGTAGCGTGAGCAACGCCACCGGTACAGCCAATGCGGCGGTTGGCAATGTGGGCGTGCAGTGTGTCAACAACCAGCTGACCGATTTGGTGATTTCCGAAGTGGGCAGTTGTCCATCGACCAATGAAAGTTGCTGGTTCGAGGTCTTCAACCCAACGGCATCTGCGAGAAACCTGGCCTCCTACAGCCTCAGAGCAGGTGAGTGGACCGCGGAGGTTTTTGCCCTGCCCGCCATGGTGGTTGCACCTGGCCAATACCAGGTCATTGCTGCACGCCTCAACTCGGTGGCGCCCATGACTCCGTTGAACCAGGTTGCAATGGTTGGGAGTGCCAGCAGCGTTCCGAGGTGGGCGCAAAGCTATTACCCTGGACAGGGCCAACTGAGCCGCAATGGCCTGGTCGAGTTGGTGTCCCTGGCGACCAATGCCACCGTGGATGCCGTTCGGTTCGGGAATTCTGTTGCGCCACAACCCTTGACGGCGGGTCAGTGGAGCGGCCCTGGCGTTCAGTCGGATTTCACGGCGCAATCGACCAACTCTTCCAGGGCGCTGGTTCGGACGGCCGCGAGCTTGATGGCCAATCAGGACACCCAGTCGGCAAGTGAATGGGTGATGGTCGAATACGCGACGCCGGGAGGACCAAATGATGTCGCGCCTGGATCGGCGGATGCCGATAACGATGGTCTGCCCGATCCCAACGAAATGCCGGGAACAACCTACAACGGGCTGGACCTGTATTCCATGGGCGCGCGGGTGAACCAGCGGGATATTTTTGTTGAACTCGACCACATGGAAAGCGCAACGGTCGACTTGGTTCCCCAGATAGCCGCCATGCAAACCCTGAAAGATGTGTTTGCGGCACATGGGTTTGCACTGCACCTGGATGTGGGAAGTGTGTTTTCTGCAGGATTCAATCCGGCGCAATTCAACATGGGCCAGGGGACTGGCAGGGTGCCCTATGAAGCTTGTCTGGGCTGGGCGGTCGGCGATTGTCCAGGCAACTCATCAGCCAGCTACCGCACGATCTACGACTGGAAATGGCAACACTTTGACGTCAGGCGCCGTCCCATCTTTCACTATGGCTTGATTGGCGACGCTGCGGCCGAAGGCGAGGGCGGGCGTGGAGAGCTTTTTGGCAATGATTTTTCGGTCACCTCAGGGGCTGGTGGTGGTGGGAATGTGGGCGTTCTCATGCATGAGCTGGGTCACAACCTGGGGTTGAGACATGGCGGCGATGAGGACATGCAGTACAAGCCCAACTACCTCAGCGTCATGAACTACTTGTATGGATGGCATGTCCCGCCCCAGGCGAACTCTGTCTGGCCCTTCAGAAAGTGGAAGTACGCTTTTGGCAATTCGGCAGGCATGTACGTGTGTCCAGCGGGCAGCACGAACTCCAATTGCGCGGCGCAATTGCCCTATGCGTTCAATTATTCCGAGGGGGGTGGACTGCCTCTGAATGAGAGCATCTTGTATGAAAGTGCAAACGTGGGCCGAGGGGCTTTGCCTGGCGTCTATGCCGACTGGGATGAGAACGGCAGCCTCACCACCACGCCGATCGCCAGAGATTTGAACCAGGATGGCCAACTCACCCAGCTCACCGATCACAACGATTGGGCGAATATCAGCCTGCCGTTTGTACAGTCCTTCGGCGGTCAGTTGTTTACCAAGTCGACGCAAACAGTTTCTCACCGCAAGGCGGCCAAGGTGCCATCAACCGGTGCCGCCGTTCCCAACCCGCTCACCGACGACCGTGGTCCCACTGTCATCACCTGTGGGCCTGCGAGGGCCAGCGGCAGCGGCGTTTTGAACAAGCGTGGCCAGATGCGCAACTGGTTTGGCCAGGCGGCGCTTCGCCAATAAGCTCAGATGCCTGTGGACTTTGCCCCTCCGAGGCCCAGTGACGTTCTGCGCATTGCACTGTTGGCCGGCTGCCTGCTCGGTAGCGCTCAGGGGGCAGCCTGTGGCGCACTCCTGGTCGAGCCAAAAATCACGGCAGCGGCGGCAGGCCTTCAACCCATTGAGCGGCATATGCACGATCCGGCTGGATCCACCGTCATCACCCAATGGATGGCGTCGGGCGAGACCTTGCCCCGGGTGGTGCAAGCCAAGGGCTATCGTTCGGGCATGGGCCTGATCGATGGCGTGAAGTTGGTGTTTCAAGTGCAACAGCAACATTGGGTGTTGATGCGCGATGGCGTTGCGTTTGCGCTGCAGCAAGCTTCGCCAGGTCAACGCATCCAAATGAGCCAGCCCACTGTGAACGCCCCCGTGATCTGGCATGCACACTTTCGCCACATGGCAGAAGACTGGCAACTTGCGGTGACCGAGGTGCAGGTGCCGCCGCCTGAAATTCCCGGTGTGTCATCGGAAGGGGTACACGCGCTGGGCCTGTTGCTGGTGCGCGACTTCAAGTAGCGCTCCTGTCAATGGTGGGCAAAGACAAGGCGTCTGTGCATCGCTGTGGCCAAGCGCTCGGCATGACTCTGCGTGGTCTGCGCACCACTCCGTGCAGCAACCCATCGTCCGCTGGCAGACGGTGTTTGGCGATCAACTTCTTCCGAAGTATGCTCATGGGCTGTGCGACTGACGGGTTGCTGGTAGAAAGATGAAGATGCGTGGGTCTATTCGTGAATGGGGTTTGGGTGCCGTGGCGTTGATCATGGCTGGGCTGGTCGGCTGCGGTGGCGGCGGATCGGCGGATGAAACGCGCCCAGTTGCCGGCATACTGCCGGGTTCGGTGTCTTCCGGCGAAGGGGGATCGCCGAACCCCGCGCCCGCTGGACAAAAATCCATACTGGACGAGTGGCAGGGATACGAAGACCCAGACGTTGCTCAGAATGTTCCGACGGCCGCAGATCCTGCAGAGGCGTTGATGGGAAAAGCTGCGCGTCTGAACCGCGAAGCTCTCAAGGCAGCGCAAGAGCGCAAGGCTGCGGGTGGGCGAAAGGCCGTCTTCACAGGCCTTGTACCGGTCTACCGCTTCTACAACAGCGGCACCAGTGCCCATTTCTACACCGCCAATGAGGCCGAGCGCGATTTGTTGATTGCTTCGGCATCGGCTTTTCAGTACGAAGGCGCCGCATTTATGGTCAGCCCGGTTCCCCAAGCGGGGCTGGCCCCTGTGTACCGCTTTGTGAACACCAGTACCGGTGTGCATTTGTACACAATCAGTGAAACAGAGCGGGCTCTGATCCAAAGCAGTCTGCCGGTGTATGAGCTGGAGGGCGTGGCCTATTACGCCAGCCAGACCGGCGGCACTGGGCTCACGCCGCTGTACCGGTTTTACCAGCAGAATCACAAACTTTCATTTCTACTCGGCGCTCTATACCGAGCGCGATGAGCTCATTTCAAACGCCTGTGCGTACCGATACGAAGGCCCCGCGTACTACGTGTTTGATGCCAATGCGGTGTCCGATCCGCCTGCGGCCAACCTGCGCTTCCCGGTGCTGGTGGTGGGTGATTCACTGGCCGAGGGTTACGGAACGATCCATCGGCGGCACGGTATAGGCTTCGTGACCCCTGGCCAGGTCTGGACAGAACGGCTGGCCACCGAAATCAAGACCCGCACCAACGCACCTGCAACACGGTCGTGGATGTCAGCGTGGGTGGCATGCGCACGGTCGAAGGTGCCAATGGTATTCAAGGTTGGCTCGACCGATATGCGCCCACCCATGTGATCCTGGCGCAAGGGCACCAACGATGCGTGGCAAAACCGGGGCGTGGCTTCCATGATCGCCAACCTCACCAACATGGTGCAGGCCAGCAAGCTGATCGGCTGCCAACGTGTATGTCATGGAGTTTGCGTTTCTTCCCCAAGGGCACCGCCTACCGGCAGGGCATGACGGCGATGTACCAGGGCGTTGCGACGGACAACCAGACGGCCTACATCAACGGTACCGGCAATGTGCCTGCCAACCCCACCTATTACCACCCCGATTCGGTGCACCTCAAGGACTGCGGCCCAGCCTCGGGTGTTGGAAACTGTGTGGGCGGCTTTGCAGCCAACCCTGTGACGCCGCCATTGGGTGCACCCTTGATCTGCCTGCCTTTGGCTCAACAGGCGGTGCATCAACAGGGTTGAAACACACCTTGCTCCGCAGTGGCCGTCGTTCTTCGCTGCTTGTTTGACCCACGGGCCGTCTCGCCCCTGGTGGTGCGTCGCAGAACGCGCCCCTGGTAAACGCCTGGGCTTGGTGCAGGCAGGCCAAGCTTCCTGCCTTCATGCCGAGCCCGCGCCACCGCTCGGTTGGCATGGTGCCCTGTCGCAGCGGCCTGACGTTGTGACCCACAGCCGCCTGTTTGCGCGTGGAGTCTCTGAGCGCCAGAAGCGGTTCATTCGTTCAAACGGGCGCTTGCGCAAGCCAGTGGCGGCGGGGGAACCCAGGGCGCCTCTACAGGGCGGTGCACCGTCCAGAAGCACCAAAGGCTGAACCCTTGCGGATTCAGCCTTTGTTGGTTTGAGAGGTTGCTCAACTCGTGATCAGGGCCTCAGTTCACTGGCCAGGCCAGATAGGCCACACCCTCATAGCTGTAGGAACTTGTCAGATTGGCCCGGATGTTGTCACGCTCGGCGACATTGGTGGTGTAGAGGTGCGTGCCAGTGGCGAGCCGGCTGAACCTGTAGACCTCGATGGTGCCTGCCGCCGGGCTGCTGGCCTTGCGTGCGTACCAGGCAATGCCTTCGTAATTGAAATTGGGCATGTTCCTCACCGCTGTCACTTCGGCTTCGTTGATGGTGTAGAAATGCACGCCTGTGGATGCGGTTCAGGAACCGGTAAACCGGGCTCAGACCACTGCCTGCGGCCGGGGCCACCAGGAAAGCGGGGCCTTCGTGCAGCCAACGATGGAATGGTGCTGCGCACGGTATCGCGTTCGGCCACGTTGGCGCTGAAGAAATGGGAGCCGTTGTTGGTGTTGTAGAAGCGGAACACCATGTTGTAGCCCGGATTCAGCCAGTTGATCAGGCCATCCTGGTAGGCGAGGTCAAAGCGGCCGTAGAAGTCGGGCAGGGTGGGGGCTGTGCACGAGGAGTATCCGCCCCACAATTGCCCCACGAGCTGGGGGTTGGTGGTGGTGCCATTCAGGAACAGGCCCGACCCGCTGCTGCCGCCTTCGGTGATGCCCGCGCTCCAGGACGTCTGGTACATGGGTTGGGTGGTGTCTGCGGTGGAAATCAGGCTGCCGTTGGACAGGTAAACACCCATGTTGGAGATGGTGCCCGTGCTCTGGCGCAGGAGGTCTCCGCCGGGGTGGTGCAGCCCTGTCATGGCGCACCGCGTTGCTGATGGCCTGGCGGGTGGTGGTCCAGCCCGCGAACATGACGCCAGCGGGTGGCTGCCGCGTTCAGCCTCATGAACGAGGTGTCGGTGCCGACCGGGTTTCTTGGTGTTGCTGGTGATGTCCGAACGGGTCCAGAGCAGGGTGGCGCCGCCAAGCGTTGTGTACGTCGCAGTTGGGGTTGAGCGTGGTGCTGTTGCAGGCCGACGAGCGGTAGAACCAGTAGTTGTACCATGGTGCTCGCCACGGTCTGGCTTGCCGATGCAGTGGTTGGCCGTCAGGAAATACGGCTGGTTGGAGGCGGCTTTGTCGGCCAGCAGCGTGCCGGTGCACACGTAGTGTCGCCGCCATCGACAAAGTCGTAGGTGGCCACGGCATTGGCCGCGGGTGGCAGCCGCGGTGCAAACCGGGTCTGGGTTCAATGCTGGGCAAGCGGTTTTCAGGCTGGCCTCCTTGAGCTCGGCCTGCGGCGTCGACTCCAGCATGTGCACCAGCGAGGGCACCGCAGATCGAGACGCTGTCCGGCGTTCACGCCTGCAGGGAGTTCGATCACCAGATCTGCGGTCGGAGCCGGTTGTCATGGGCAACCAGTAGGTGCGGGCGTTGGCGGTGTCGCCATCGGCGGCAACGTTGGC
This sequence comes from uncultured beta proteobacterium, assembly GCA_963698635.1. Classification (GTDB taxonomy): domain Bacteria; phylum Pseudomonadota; class Gammaproteobacteria; order Burkholderiales; family Burkholderiaceae_C; genus Hydrogenophaga. Next base: position 70,051 of record CAVORS010000009.1, on the reverse strand, counting down.
CGCGATGGCCTGGTTGATGGCAGCGCCGGAGATCTCCAGAGCGGTATCGGCGTCGGTGCTGGAGTACCCGCACCACGGCGTTGTCGGGAAGGCTGGTCGATCAGCAGCCCAGGCGGATGCCGTACGCATCGGGTGAAGAAAAGCGGGCCGTGCCGGCTGTGTGTGCCCCTGGGCAGCTGGCTCCAGGTCAGCATTTGCTGGAAGCTCTTGGCCTGGCTGGTCGCCGTGATGGCGCGACCAATACCGATTTGATAGGCTTTGGCGACGGGCGTGGCCGCGCTTGGCCGGTTGTTGCGTTCGCGCTTGGCGAGCTCTGCGGCGGGCATGCGCCCAGATCGATGGTTTGCATTTGCGCGAGAGGTTGCGCGAAACCACAGGAACCGACTTCACGATCGCGCGTCCAGATTCAGCACGAGTTGCGCGGCGTTCCGATGGTCAACACGTGGGCATCGCTGCTGTTCATCGCTCGTCGGCCACCAGGGAAGGGTTCTGTGGTTGCTGCTGCCGACACCGCTTGGCAGCTGCCGTTGTCGCCGATTTTTGTTCGGTAGCGGTCGAACCTGAGTTGCCGCCACCACAAGCCGTCAGAATGCCAGCCGCAGCAAGGATCAGGCCCGTTGTTGTGAGTTTCATGTTCATTGAGGGGTCCGCTGGATGCGTATTTCGAGACAGGGGTAGCGTTTTGGCGAACGTGGTGCTGCGCCCAAAGAGCCCGAATTCCGGCGCAAAGTTGCTATGGAATTTGCGCCAGAGCGATGTTAGGGCGGTTTCACCCAGTTGTTTGCGCCATCTGTCGGAACTAAAGAACTCTTTTTGAGCAGTGTCGCGATTCAACAACGAAGAGTGGCTGTGATCGCAGGCCATGAGTGGCGCGAAAACCGTTGACTTGAGAGGGTAAGACAGGAGCCTACAGCCTTTGTTCCCAATCTGCAGCGTCGAAACCCACCGTTACCGCCCCGTCGGCCCACTGCACCACCGGCCGCTTGATCACGCTGGCCTGGGCCAGCATCAGCGCCTTGGCGCTGGCCGCATCGACCACTGCGGCGCGCTCAGCTTCTTCCAGCTTGCGCCAGGTCGTGCCCTTGCGGTTGACCAGCGTTTCCCAGCCCACGGCCTTCAACCAGCCGTCCAGCTCGTCGCCGGGCACGCCCTGCTTCTTGAAATCGTGGAAGGCGTATTCGACGCCGTGCTCGCTCGAGCCAGGCGCGGGCCTTTTTGACGGTGTCGCAGTTGGGGATGCCGTAGAGTGTGGTCATGTGCAGATTCTGGCATGTGTGCCGCTGCCCTTCACAACGGATTCAGAACATGAGCTTCCGCGAGCTGTACCCACCCGATTGAGCCCTTCAAGAGCGGCATGCTCGACACGGGCGACGGCCATCAGATTTACTGGGAGCTGAGCGGCAACCCCGAAGGCAAGCCCGCGGTGTTTTTGCATGGCGGGCCGGGCTCGGGTTGTTCGCCCGATCATCGGCGCCTGTTCGACCCCGAGCGCTATTGCGTGCTGCTGTTTGACCAGCGCGGCTGCGGCCGCTCCAAGCCCGCCGCTTCGCTGGAGAACAACACCACCTGGCATCTGGTGGCCGATATCGAGCGCTTGCGGACCATGCTGGGCGTGGAGCAATGGCTGGTGTTCGGCGGCTCCTGGGGCAGCACGTTGGCGCTCGCTTACGCGCAAACCCACACCGAGCGTGTCTCGGCGCTGATCGTGCGCGGCATCTTCACGCTGCGTCGCGAAGAGTTGCGCTGGTACTACCAGGAAGGCGCTTCCTGGCTGTTTCCGGACTTGTGGGAAGGCTTTGTGGCGCCGATTCCCGAGGCCGAGCGCGGCGATCTGATCGCGGCCTACCGCAAACGCCTGGTGGGCGACGATCCGCGCCGAGCAAATGGCCTGCGCCCGCGCCTGGAGCCTGTGGGAAGGGCAGACCATTCGGCTGTTGCCCGACGCGGCGAATTCCGCCAAACACGCGGACGATGCCTTTGCCCTGGCCTTTGCGCGCATCGAAAACCACTATTTCGTGCACGAGGGCTGGATGGAAGAGGGGCAGTTGCTGCGCGATGCCGGCAAGCTCGCGGGCATTCCGGGCGTGATCGTTCAAGGCCGTTACGACGTGTGCACGCCCGCCCACACCGCCTGGGCGCTGCACAAGGCCTGGCCGCAGGCGGAGTTTCACCTGGTGGGCGATGCCGGTCATGCGTTCAACGAGCCGGGGATTCTGTCGCGGCTGCTGGAGGCGACCGACCGGTTTGCTGCTTGAGTCGGTGCCGATGGCGACCGTCTGGCTGACGTGGTCAGGGATTGCTCGGCACTGGCCCTGGCGACAATGCTCTCGCCATGAATCCAACCACCCTCTCCGACTGGCTCGCCCACTGCGAGCGCCTGCACCCCGTCACCATCGACATGGGGCTCGACCGCGTGCAACGCGTGGCCCAGCGCATGGGCTTGGTCATGAATTGCCCGGTGATCACGGTGGCCGGCACCAATGGCAAGGGCTCCACCTGCGCCATGCTGGAGGCGGTGTACGGCGAAGCGGGCTTTCGGACCGGGGTGTACACCTCGCCGCATCTGGTGCATTTTGAAGAGCGCTGCCGTGTGGCGGGCGAGTTGGTGGCGGCCGATGCGCTGTTGCCTGCGTTTGCCGAGGTCGAGGCTGCGCGGCTGGGGCAGGGGGCTTCAGGCACGATGATGGCGGCGAGATCAGCCTGTCCTACTTTGAATTCACGACGCTGGCCATCCTGCGCACGCTTGTCGCAAAGCCAGCTCGATGTGGCGATTCTGGAGGTGGGCCTGGGCGGGCGGCTGGACGCGGTGAACATCATCGACACCGATTGCGCCGTGATCACCAGCATCGCGCTGGACCACACGGCCTTGCTGGGCACCGACCGCGAGGCGATCGGCTATGAAAAGGCGGGCATCATGCGCACGGGCCGGCCGGTGATCGTGAGCGATCCGGTGCCGCCGCAAAGCGTGCTGGACCGCGCGCATGGAAGTGGGCGCCGACCTGTGGCGCCTGGGCAAGGACTTTCATTTCGCGGGCGACCAGCAGCAATGGGGCTGGGCCATGCACCCGTCGCATGGCGGGCGGCGCTATGCCGGGCTGGCCTATCCGGCGTTGCGCGGCGCGAATCAGCTGGTGAACGCCTCGGGCGTGCTGGCCGCGCTCGAAGCCTTGCGGCCCGCGCCTGCCGGTCACGGCGCAGGCCGTGCGCAACGGGCTGGCCATGGTGGAGTTGCCCGGGCGGTTCCAGATCGTGCCCGGCGACGCCTTCGCTGGTGCTGGACGTGGCGCACAACCCGCATTCGGTGGCCGCGCTGACCGAAAACCTCGATGCCATGGGTTTTTTCCCGACCACCCATGCCGTTTTTGGTGCCATGGCCGACAAAGACCTGCCGGCCATGCTGGAGCGCATTGCGCCGCTGATCGACCGCTGGTATGTGACCGATTTGCCGCTGGAGCGGGCCAGCACCGCCGAGGCGCTGGCCGACCAGCTGGACGGCACACCCGGCCACGGCGCCCAAGGGGCGTGTCGCGGGTGGCCGGGCGCTATGCCTCGCCCATGGAGGCCCTGCAGAGCGGCCGTGGCCGCAGCCGACCCCGCTGATAGAATCGTGGTCTTTGGCTCGTTCCATCACCGTGGGTGGCGTTTTGCAGGATGGCGTGCCCCGTCTGTCTGCGAAACACGTCTCTGTTTGACACCTCGCTCGCGCCCGTTCACGATGGCGTGTAGCGCCCATTCGCCGGCCTTGTAGGCGACCAGGTTCAACCTCGCATGCTCACATCCCGCTCAGGCTCCTCAGGCAGTTCCTCCGCACCGCCCGCGCCACAAACCATCGAGGTGGTGCGGCGCCGCGCCCGCCACCGCCTGATCGGTGCAGCGGTGCTCGTGTTGCTGGGCGTGCTCGGGTTTCCCGATGCTGTTTGACACCGAGCCCCGGCCGGTGGCGGGCGACATTCCCATCGAAATTCCTGCGCGTGGCACGACGCCGGCGTTGTCCGAGGCCGAGTCGCGGCAGCCAGCCGTGGCGTCTGGCTCGGTCACGGTCGATGCACCTGCTGCAGTCGAAGCGCCGACTTCGGCCGGTGCAGAGCCGACTTCCGTGGCCGCCGGTGACAGCCTCGACGCGCGAGAAGAGGTGATGGAGCCTGTGGACAAGCCCTCCGCCGATACCGCTGCCAAAGCCGCGCCCAAGTCCGACAAGTCAGCGCTGAGGCGGTCACCACGGCGGTTGCCAGGAGCGACAGGGCCAAGGAGGCGCCAAGGAAGCCGCTCGTGTGGCCGCCAGGGACAAAAGCAAGACGCCAGCAAAGCCGCTGCGGCCGAGTCTGCCCGGGCAAAGGCCTTGCTGGAGAGCAAGAGCGCCAGCGGGATCGGAGCGCCTGGTGGTGCAGGTGGGCGCCTTTGCGGAAGCGCAAAGCGCCCGCGCCACGCGCCTCAAGCTGGAGCGCGCCGGATTCAAGACCTATACCCATGTGGCCGAAACCTCGGCCGGCAAGCTCATTCGTGTGCGGGTGGGGCCGTTCTCCACGCGATCCGAGGCCGACAAGGCCGCGGCCAAGGTGAAGGCGATGGGGTTGCCTGCCCGGATCCTGTCGCTGTGATGGGTGGTCAGCTGGCAGCAGCGGGGTCGTTGACATGAATTGGGTGGATGTCGCCCTGGTGGCGGTGTTGGTGCTGTCGATCCTGCTCGGGCTTGTGGCGTGGTCTGGTGTACGAGGTGTTGTCGGTGGCGGGTTGGGTGGTGGCGTTTATCGCCGCCCAGCGGTATGCCGAGCCCGTGGCTGCGCTCTTGCCCATGGAGGGTTTTGCGCCTGCGTTGCGGCTGGCTGCCGGATTTGCCCTGGTGTTCATCGGCGTGGCCTTTGCTGCGGGTCTGGTGTCGTGGCTGGTGAAGAAGCTGGTGGCGTCGGTGGGCTTGCGTCCTGTGGATCGTGTGCTGGGTGCCGTGTTTGGCGTGGCCCGTGGCGTGCTGATCTTGCTGGCTGTTGCGACGGTGGTCAGCATGACGCCGATGCGCTCCGAGCCGGCCTGGGTGGCCTCGCCCGTGGCCGCGGGCCTCTCGCAAAGCCTGAGTGCCATCAAACCGGTGTTGCCGGTCGCGGTGGGGCAGTACCTGCCCTGAGTCGAAGAATATCGTTGTTTTTTAATCCGTAAGGACCCCAACATGTGTGGAATCGTGGGCGTGGTGAGCCAGGCACCGGTCAATCAGCTGATCTATGACGCGTTGCTGCTGTTGCAGCACCGCGGGCAAGACGCCGCCGGTATCGTGACCGAGCAGGACCGCAAGTTTTACATGCACAAGGCCAAGGGCATGGTGCGCGATGTGTTTCGCACCCGCAACATGCGTGCGTTGCCGGGCAACGCCGGCCTGGGCCAGGTGCGTTATCCGACGGCGGGCAACGCCTACAGCGAAGAAGAGGCGCAGCCGTTTTACGTGAACGCGCCGTTTGGCATTGTGATGGTGCACAACGGCAACCTGACCAATGCCCAGGCGCTGAAGCAGGAGCTGTTCCAGACCGACCACCGCCACATCAACACCGACAGCGACTCCGAGGTGCTGCTCAACGTGCTGGCTCACGAGCTCGAGAAGATTTCCCGTGGCATCACGCTCAAGCCCGCCGAGGTGTTCGCGGCGGTGAAAAACGTGCACCAGCGCATCAAGGGCTCTTACGCCGTGATCGCCCTGATCGCCGGCCACGGTTTGCTGGCATTCCGCGATCCGTTTGGCATTCGTCCGCTGTGTGTGGGCAAGTCCAGACGGCGGCGTGATGGTCGCCAGCGAGTCGGTCACGCTGGATGGCAATGGCTTTGACCTGTTGCGCGATGTGGCGCCTGGTGAAGCGGTCTTCATCAACACCCAGGGTGAGGTGCAGTTCCAGCAGTGTGCCGAGACCACCAGCCACAACCCCTGCATTTTTGAATACGTGTACCTGGCCCGCCCCGACTCGGTCATGGACGGCATTTCGGTGTACCAGGCCCGCCTCAATCTGGGCAAGACGCTGGCCAAGCGCGTGGTGTCCACCGTGCCACCGAGCCAGATCGACGTGGTCATTCCCATTCCCGAGTCGTCGCGCCCCAGCGCCATGGAGCTGGCGCAGCTGCTGGGCTTGCCCTACCGCGAAGGTTTTGTGAAGAACCGCTACGTGGGTCGCACCTTCATCATGCCGGGCCAGGGCGTGCGCAAAAAATCGGTGCGCCAGAAGCTCAACGTGGTGGCCAGCGAGTTCAAGGGCCGCAACGTGTTGCTGGTGGACGACTCCATCGTGCGCGGCACGACCAGCCGCGAGATCGTGCAGATGGCGCGCGACGCCGGCGCCCGCAAGGTGTACCTGGCCAGCGCTGCGCCGCCGGTGCGCTTCCCCAATGTGTACGGCATCGACATGCCCACGCCGCAGGAGCTGATTGCGCACGGCCGCACGCTCGAAGAGGTGCGCGAGAGCATCGGTTGTGACGCGCTGATCTACCAGGACGTGGACGCCATGAAGAACGTGATCGGTGCGCTCAATCCGGCGCTGGAAGGTTTTGATGCCTCTTGTTTTGACGGCGTGTACGTCACCGGCGACATCACGGCCGACGACATTCTTCGCCTCAACCAAGGCCGTGACCAGGCGGAAGAGGGCGAAGAAGACACCTCACGCCTGGCGCTGCCGAATTCCCAAAACGCCTGACCGGATCTGCTGAGCACATGCCATCGCTCCCACCCGAATACGCCGACCTGCACCGCGACACCCTGGCCGTGCGCGCGGCGGTCGAGCGCACCGCCTACGGTGAGAACTCCGAAGCGCTGTTCCTGACCAGCGGCTATGTGCAGCCCTCAGCCGAGGCCGCTGCACGCCGTTTTGCCGGCGAAGAAGACGGCTTCACCTATGGCCGCTACGGCAACCCGACCGTGTCCAGCTTCGAGCAGCGCCTGGCCGCGCTGGAAGGCGCCGAGGCCTGCATCTCGACCGCATCGGGCATGTCGGCCATCCTGATGATGTGCATGGGCCTGCTGAAGGCGGGCGACCATGTGTTGTGCTCACGCTCGATGTTCGGCTCGACCATCAAGCTGATCGGTTCCGATCTGGCCAAGTTCGGTGTGGAAAGCAGCTTCCTGCCTCAGGCCGATGCGGCCGCATGGCAAGCCGCGATCAAGCCCAACACCAAGCTGCTGTTTGCCGAAACACCGACCAACCCGCTCACCGAAGTGTGCGACATCCGCGCGCTGGCCGACATTGCCCACAACGCGGGTGCTTTGCTGTGCGTGGACAACTGTTTTGCCACGCCTGCATTGCAGCGCCCGATGGCGCTGGGCGCCGACATCGTGATGCATTCGGGCACCAAATACCTCGATGGACAGGGCCGCGTGATGGCCGGAGCCTTGTGCGCCAGTGAAGCGCTGGTCACCAAGACCTTCCTGCCCGTGCTCAAGAGCGGCGGCATGACACTCGCACCCTTCAACGCCTGGGTGGTGCTCAAGGGCCTGGAGACGCTGGACATCCGCATGCAGGCCCAGTCCGCCCGTGCGATGGCTCTGGCGCAATGGCTGGAAAGCCAGCCGTCAGTGGCCCGCGTGTTCTATCCAGGACTCGCCAGTCACCCGCAACATGCGCTGGCCATGGCGCAGCAATCGCAGTCTGGGTGGCGCGGTGTTGTCGTTTGAAGTGCAAGGCAGGCAGCGAAGAGCAGGCGCGCGAACGCGCCTTTCATGTGCTCGACAGCATGCGCTGTGTTGTCGCTCTCGACCAATCTGGGCGACACCAAAACCCTGGTGGCTCATCCCGCCAGCACCTCGCACGGTCGCCTCACACCCGGGCAGCGCGCCGATGCAGGCGTGACGCAGGGTCTGATCCGCGTGGCCGTTGGCCTGGAGCACCTGCAAGACATTTGCGCCGACCTCGATCGCGGCCTCACCACGCTTTGAACATGACACCACCGTACGCACCCGCTTCGCCCCATCGCCCACCGGTTTCATCCACCTGGGCAACATCCGTTCGGCGCTCTACCCTTGGGCGTTTGCCCGCGCAACCGGCGGCGTGTTTGTGCTGCGCATCGAAGACACCGATGTGGAGCGTTCCTCGCAGGCCGCGGTGGACGTGATCATCGAAGGCATGAGGTGGCTGGGCCTGGACCACGACGAAGGTCCGTTCTACCAAATGCAGCGCATGGACCGCTACAAGGCAGTGCTGGTCGGAAATGGTGGCGGCTGGGCATGTGTATCCCTGCTACATGAGCGTGGCCGAGCTCGATGCCTTGCGCGAGCGCCAGATGGCCAACAAGGAGAAGCCGCGTTACGACGGCACCTGGCGCCCCGAAGAGGGCAAGGTGCTGCCGCCAGTGCCTGAAGGCGTGAAGCCGGTGCTGCGGTTCAAGAATCCGCAGGGCGGCGTGGTCGCCTGGGAAGACAAGGTCAAGGGGTTGATCGAAATCCGCAACGACGAGCTCGACGATCTCGTGATCGCGCGCCCCGATGGCACGCCGACCTACAACTTCTGTGTGGTGGTGGACGACCTCGACATGGCGATCACACACGTGGTGCGCGGCGACGATCACGTGAACAACACGCCACGCCAGATCAACATTTTCCGCGCCCTCGGCAAAGAGCCACCAGTCTATGCCCATCTGCCCACCGTGCTCAACGAGCAGGGCGAGAAGATGAGCAAGCGCAACGGTGCCAAGCCGGTGACGCAGTACGCCGAGGAGGGCTACCTGCCTGACGCCATGGTGAACTACCTGGCACGCCTGGGCTGGAGCCACGGCGACGACGAGATTTTCAGCCGCGCCCAGTTCCTCGAGTGGTTCAACCTTGACCATCTGGGGCGCAGTGCGGCGCAGTTCGATGAAGCCAAATTGCGCTGGGTCAACGCGCAACATCTGAAAGCCATGGACGACGTGGCGCTGGGCGAGCTGGTTGGCGCTCAGCTGGGCAAAAAAGGCATCACGACCGATGACCGTTTGCCACGCATCTGCGGTCTGTTCAAAGACCGTTGCGACACCACTGTGGCCCTGGCCAGCTGGGCTGCGGCTTTCTACCAAGACGTTGTGCCGACTGAAGAAGAAAAAGCGCAGCACGTGACAGATGCCATTCGCCCTGCATTGGCGACGCTGGTCGAGAAGCTTGCTGCAAGCGCATGGGACAAAGCCAGCATTTCGGCCGCCATCAAGGAAACGATCACGGCCCATGGCATCAAGATGCCCCATCTGGCGATGCCGGTGCGCGTACTGGTCATGGGCACGGCCCAGACGCCATCCCTGGACGCGGTGCTGGAACTGCAAAATCAACAAACTGTTTTGGACCAGGCTTCAAAAACTTTAAAAAGTGGTCTATAATTTGAGGCTTGCTGATTCACACCAAGAGTTGAAAAACTCGAAGCATGAAGATGCAAACCCTGTGGGGGTATAGCTCAGCTGGGAGAGCGCTTGCATGGCATGCAAGAGGTCAGCGGTTCGATCCCGCTTACCTCCACCAAAATTTAACTTGAAGTTCAAAACATCGCGTTCAGCGATGCTAGAATTCCGAGTTCGGTAAGTTCCAAGGTTTTGACCCTATCGTCTAGAGGCCTAGGACATCACCCTTTCACGGTGAGTACCGGGGTTCGAATCCCCGTAGGGTCGCCAAGTTTGTGGCACTTGGCCTGAAGCTTCACGGCATCAGGCAAAAGCTGCACCACTGCGGAGTGGTAGTTCAGTTGGTTAGAATACCGGCCTGTCACGCCGGGGGTCGCGGGTTCGAGTCCCGTCCACTCCGCCAGAAAACGAATAGCCGTTCAATTCGCAAGGGTTGAGCGGCTTTTTCATGGGCGCCTTTCGGGAACCCCTGGGCAGATCGGGGCTCGTCAGCCCACAGCGCTCAGCCCGCGCAAGCGCAGCAAGCCGGTGGACAAAGCCGTTCCCGCCAGAATCACCGCACCACAGCCCATCGTCCAAGGCGTGATGGATTCGCTGAGAAACACTGCGCCATACAGCATCGCAAACACGGGAACCAAAAAAGTGACCGTGAGCGCCTTTGCAGGGCCAGCTTGTTCAATGATGCGGAAAAAGAGGATGTAGGCGATGGCCGTGCACAACAGCGCCACGGCGGCCACGGCGACCCAGGCGGTATTGCTCACGGGCTGGGTGGGCCAGAGCCAGAACATCGGGATCGCAAGACCCAGACTGGCTCCGATCTGGCTGCCAGCAGCGGTGGCCAGGGGGTGGGCGCCAGTGAGGTGGCGTTTGGTGAAGCTGGCGGCGAGACCATAGCACAGCGTTGCCAGCAAGCACGCACCCATGGCGATCATGGTGGTGGTCTCCGAGTCGGCCTGGCCAGAGGCGGGCAGGTTGAAGCCCGATTTGCCGAGCACCAGCAAAGCCACGCCCAGAAAGCCCACCACCAGGCCCAAGATGCGCGAGCCATCGGGCTTGTCTTTCAGCCAGAGCCACGCGACCAGCGCGCCAGAGAGGGGAACGGTGGCGTTGAGGATGGCGGTCAGGCCAGTGGCAATGTGCAGCACGGCATAGGAAAACAGCGCGAAGGGCAGGGCCGAGTTGAGCAGTCCAACCAACAAAATTTTGAGCATGCGGCTTTTGAAATCGGCCCACACGCCTTTGACCAGAAACACGGGCAGCAAAAACAGCGCGGCCAGGCTCACGCGAAGGCCAGCCGTGGGCAGGGCGCCGAACTCCGCTGCCCCGAGGTGCATGAACAGGAACGAAGCGCCCCACAGCGAAGCCAGCAAGACGAACTCGGCGATCAGCAATGGTGTCATGCAGGGAGTATGAAGAGAATCGACGCGAGCCGCGGTGGTTCAGCGCGCTGGTTGGATGCATTGTGAGGCGGGTATTGGTGCAGATGCTCAAGTTGACTTGAGACGGATGCCTTCCAATTGCAGCAGGTGCGTCTTGCGTGCCAGGCCGCCTGCGTAGCCTGTGAGGGAGCCGTTGGCGCCCAGTACGCGGTGGCAAGGCACGATGATGCTGACCGGATTGCGCCCGACAGCCGCGCCCACCGCGCGAACCGCGGCATTGCGGCCGATAGCCTGTGCGATGGCGCCGTAGGTTTGGGTCATCCCTGGAGGGATAGAGAGCAGGCATTGCCAGACTTCACGCTGAAAAGCTGTGCCTGAGGAGAGATCGAGCGGCAGATCGAAGCGCTTGAGCTTGCCCGCGAAATAGGCGTGCAGCTGCTTTTGGGCCTCAAGGCACACAGGATCGTTGACGTGTGTCGGCCACTGTTGAAAGGTGGTTTCAGGTGGCAATTGACGCTGGTCGTGGAACCACACGCCCGCCAAACCTTTGGCCGTTGCACACAGGCGCAGAGGCCCTAATGGCGAAGCACAGGTGGATAGAACGGCTTGGACAGGCCATTTCATGGTGATTCCTTTTCAGGTTTGTTCGTTGCCTCTGATGCCCTGGGCGATGACCAAGCGCGGATGATTGCGTAGCTGCGCCACGGGCGCCAAGCTTGTGAAAGGCGCTCGGCCTCGCGTTGCGCCTCGCGGCCGCGGTGGTCGGGCAGGCCCAGGGCTTTGGTGAGCGCCACATCGCCCACCAACCAGGCATCGGGCCAGCGCAGCGCTCGCATGGCGATGTATTGCGCGGTCCATGGACCGATGCCAGGCAGGGCTTGCAGAGCGGCGACCGTGGCTTCGGGTTTGGTGTGTGGGCTCAGATCGACGGTGCCGGAAATGACGGCTTGGGCCAAGGCTTGCAGGGCTCTTTGTCTTTGCCGGACGATGCCGATCCCACCCAGCGCTTCGGCCGACGCGGTCGCGATGGCTTCGGGCGTGGGAAAGAGGCGGTGGAGTTCCGGGAATGGTGTGTTGATGGGTTCGCCCAGTCTTTCGACCATGCGCTGCGCCAGCGTTCGCGCAGCAGCCACTGTGATTTGTTGCCCAAGGATGGCCCGTGTGGCCAGTTCGAAGCCATCGACACAGCCCGGGACACGCAGCCCGTCCCCTTCGGGAAAGTGGGCGCTGAGCGCTGCATTGATGGCCGAAGGTTCGGCGTCCAGGTCCAGCAGCGAGCGAACCCGCCAGGTCACTGCTGGCAACACGCTTTGGAGGCTGTCGCTGACATGCAGGGCTGCCCTGTTTCGCCCGGCAACCATTTGCACGGAAAACCAGCCGCGATGTGAGACGCCACCGAATTTGATTTCAAGGGTGCGGCGCAGGCTGGGGTTGTCGCCCTGATCGATCCATTCCATGCCGCCTATTTGGCGCAGGGCAAAAAAGCGCATGAGGGCGTTGCTGTCGAGTGGCGGACGCCAGGCGAGCATCACGGGCTTGCAACCCAGATCTGTTTGCCCCCTGTCTGTTGAGGGCAACCGACGCATCCGGCTGGGTTGGAGGCGGTAATGGGCCAAAAATGCAGCATTGAAGCGCCGCTGGCTGGCAAAACCGCTGGCTTGCGCCACCTGGGTGATCGATAGGGCAGTATCGGTCAGAAGTTGTTTGGCTGTGAGCAGTTTGCGGGTGAGCAGGTATTGCAGGGGTGAGAGGCCCATTTGCGCGTCAAAGATGCGGCGCAGGTGACGATCGCTGATACCCAGGTGCGCAGCCAGCCTAGCCATGTTGCCGCTGGGCTCGAGGCTGCCCGCCCAGTTTCTCGGGTCGTCTAGCCAGCGGGTGGCCTGGTGGGCAAGAATGGTGCTGGCGTCTTCGTTGGACCAATGGCGGTCCAGCGGCGCCAGCTCTGGGCGGCAGCGCAGGCATGGCCGAAACCCCGCCTGCTCGGCCTGGGCCGCATGCTCAAAAAAGCGGCAGTTCTCGCGTCTGGGGGTGCGCACCCGGCAAACCGGGCGGCAATAGATGCCGGTCGAGGTCACAGCGGTAAAGAAGCGCCCGTCGAATCGCGCATCGTGTGCGCACAGCGCGCGGTAGCAGGCGTCGTCGTCAATGCGGGGTTTTGGAGGGGGCATGGCCCGATGGTAGGGCTTTGCGGGGGTTATTACTGGCCGTTTTCGGACCTATGCCCGCCGCCAAGAGTCCCCTCGCCACCTACAATGGAGGGATCGTCTACAACCCCTGACATTTCATGCAACTCGCGGCTTCCATCTTCAAGGCTTATGACATTCGTGGCATCGTTCCCGAGTCGCTCGACGAAGCCGTTGCAGAAGCGCTGGGTCTGGCCTTTGGCACGCAGGCCTTGGCCCTGGGTGAGCGCACAGTGGCGGTGGGGCGCGACGGCCGCCTGAGCGGGCCTGCGCTGTCATCGGCCTTGATCCGTGGTCTGGTGGCCGCAGGCGTCGAGGTCATCGACATCGGGCTGGCGACCACGCCCATGTTGTACTTCGCTGCCCACACCTTGTGCACCAGCGGAATCCAGGTCACCGGCAGCCACAACCCTAAAGATTACAACGGTTTCAAGATGGTGCTGGCTGGCCGAGCGATCTACGGTGAAGACATCCAGAGCCTGCGCAAAATGATGGAAGCGGAAACTGGTCAGGTCAAGACCGGTGGCTGCGTGCGCCAGGTGGATGTGTTGAGCGACTACCGTGAGCGCATCGTGGGGGATGTCAAACTGTCTCGGCCCATGAAAGTCGTGGTGGACTGCGGCAACGGCGTGGCGGGCGCTTCAGCCCCCGACATCTTTCGCGCGCTGGGCTGCGAGGTGATCGAGCTGTTCAGCGAGGTCGATGGCAACTTCCCCAACCACCATCCCGACCCGAGCAAGCCGGAGAACCTGGCCGATGTGATGCGCACCTTGCGAGAAACCGACGCAGAATTGGGACTGGCTTTCGATGGCGATGGCGACCGGCTGGGCATCGTGACCAAACAGGGCAACAACATTTACCCCGACCGGCAGATGATTCTGTTCGCCCAGGATGTGCTGAGCCGCGTGCCGGGGGGCGACATTGTGTTTGACGTGAAATGCTCGCAGCGCCTGGCGCCCGCCATCGAGGCGGCAGGGGGTGTTGCCCACATTTACAAAACGGGCCATTCGCTGATCAAAGCACGCATGAAGGAACTCAACAGCCCGTTGGGCGGTGAGATGAGCGGTCACATCTTTTTCAAAGAGCGCTGGTTCGGATTTGACGATGGCACCTATGCGGGTGCCCGTTTGCTGGAAATCCTGAGCCGCAGTGCAGATCCCAGTGCGGTGCTGGACGCGTTGCCCACCAGCCACAGCACGCCCGAATTGAATGTTGCTTGCGCAGAGGGCGAGCCCCATGCGCTGGTCGAGCGCATGGTGGCCTTGGCCCGTTTCGATGCGCCGGCCAAGGTATCGACCATCGATGGCGTGCGCGTGGATTGGCCCGATGGGTTTGGACTGGTCCGAGCTTCGAACACCACTCCCGTTCTGGTGTTGCGGTTCGAAGGTCAAACGCTTGAGGCGCTGCACCGCATAGATGCCGCCATGTTGGCTTTGCTCAACCAAGTCAAGCCCGACGCCGTGATCGGTGCGAGCACACATTGAGCGGACAACGTTGGCAATGAGTGTTTCCCCAAACGCAGAAGCGGGCCGTTCGTTTTCTGAAGCGCTGAACCCGGTGACGGTGATCGTGGTGACCCACGAGAGCGCCCACTGCCTGTCGGCGTTGAATGACTTGCTGGCGCGGTGCAAGAACCTCATTATTTCGGACAATGGCAGCCTCGATGGCACGCCTGAAGAAGCTGCTCGCCTGTGGCCCCATGCACAGGTGTTGTCGCACAAACGCAATCTCGGCTTTGGTGCGGCCAATAACCGCGCGTTGGTGCGGGTGAGCACACCGCTGGTGTTTTTGCTCAACCCCGACTGCGAAATGAGTCAAGAGGGCTTGCTGCAGCTGGTGGATATGGCCAAGGAAAACCCTGAGTTCGCCATTCTGGCGCCACAGTTGGTCAGCGTGCATGGCAAGCCCGAGGTGAACTACCGATGGCCTCAGACGTTGTGGACCTCCGAGGGGTGTGCGGCCACAGGCCCGGCCTGTGTAGGATTCGTGTGCGGGGCGGCCATGCTGATGCGGCGTGATCGCTTTGACGACGTGGGCTATTTCGACGAGCACTTCTTTCTGTATTACGAAGACGATGATCTGTGCCTGCGCCTGTTCAATGCGCAACGCCCCATTGTTGTGGTGCCCGAGGTCAAAGCGGTGCACCATTCACGCGGTTCGGTGCGCGGAGCCCACCCGTGGCGAAGCGAATATGGCCGTGGGTTTCACCACGCGCAGTCGAAACTGATTTTTGCCAAGAAGCACCAGTCTGGCGCCCAGGCACTGGGGCTGCGGCGCTGGCTGCTGTTCACGACGACCATCAACATTCCCTTTCGCGCCTTGTTTTTTTCACCCAAGTTGCTCGCCCGCATGGTAGGCCGATGGATGGGGCTTCTCCAATGGAGTGCGAATGCTTGAGCGCCAAGACATGGGTGACGAGGTGAATCCTGTGCCATCGGCTGCCCAGGCCTCATGGACCCGGCGAGCCGCGCAATGGTCGCTGGTCGCCATGTTTTTCGCCTTTCCCATTTCGGTCGCATTGGCCAATGTGACCATGGCGTTGGCCGTGCTGTTGTGGTTTGTCAGCATGCGTTGGGCGGACTGGAAACCGTTTTTTGCCCAGGCCTGGCGCAACCCGGTCGCCAAACCGGCGGTTTTGTTGGCGTTGCTGGTGGTGGTGGCCACGTTCTGGTCGCCCGCCACGGGCCCGGAAATCGTGGGCTATTTCAAGAAGTATTCGAAATTTCTGTTCCTGCCAGTCTTCATGGCGTTGCTGGTGCAGGGCGAAGTTCGCCAGCGTTGCTGGCAGGCCTTTGGCGTGGCGATGCTGATCACCTTGGTGTCGACCTGGTTGAACGTCTGGATCGATCTGCCGTGGTCGCAAACCCGAAACCAGGGTTTTGGCGTTGACCATACCGTGTTCAAAGACCACATCGCGCAAGGCATCATGATGTCGCTGTTCGTGTGTCTCACGGCCATGTGGGCGATCAAGGCCGAGAGCCGCGGCCGGGCCCTGTTGTGGTGGTTTGTGTGTGCCATGTCGGCCATGAGTATTTTGGTGTTGTCCCAGGGGCGAACCGGCTACCTGGGGGTGTTCTTTGCGGCGCTGGTGTTTGCGCTGTCGGCTCTGGGCGGGCGCATCAAGGCCGCCATGTGTGCGGTCACGGTGGCGGCCATGCTGGTGGTGGTGGTGTATGCCGTGTCACCCCAGTTCCAGGAGCGCACCAATCTGGCGCTCGAGAGAGGCCCACAGCAGCAGCCTGAATGCCGTGACTTCCATTGGCGCGCGGATCGAGACATGGCGCTTCATGACCAGCAGCTCGACAAAGATGACTTTCCTGGGCGCTGGCACAGGTTCCTACCCCGTCTTCGCGCGGTCGTATTTCAAAGACCCTGCGTTTTGCGCCGTGGTGTGCCCACACCCGCACAACCAATTTCTGCTGTTCTATTTTGAGCTGGGTCTCTTGGGTCTGGCCCTGTTCTTCTGGTACATCTTTGCCATCGCCAGACGGGCATTCGAGGTGACCCCAGTGCATCGCGGACTGATGCTGGGCTTTGTGACCATCATGGTGGTGTCGAACATGACCCACAGCTCGTTTTGGCTCTCCACGGAGAGTCACTACTTTGTGATCATGACCGCGCTGATGATGGCTTCGGCATCGCGCGCCGCCGGGCAACCCATCGCGCCTCGCTCAAAGCCTGTTCCAGACTGATCGCGCCCGCCGGTGATGTCTCAGGCTGCCGGTACATCGCTGGTGTAGCCGGCTTGCAGCGCCGCCCAATCGGCTTCGTCCCAATGGAACTGGGGCAAGCGTTCCTTCTCTTTGCGCAGTGAGCGTCTCAGGCGGTCGAGGTTGGCCTGCTTCCATTCGGTGCCTGAGCGAACGTCGCACTTGTCGAAGTCCACCACCCATGCGCACCCTCGCTTCGTCCAGCAAAAGGTTGTGTGCGTTCAGGTCGGAGTGGAATACCTGGGCACCGTGCAGTGCCTTGATGGCGTGGCCCACGGCGAGCCACTGTGCTTTGTCCAACGGCGCCTCAGTCAGGCGTTGGACCAGATTGCGCGTCTGGGGGATCATGGCCACGATGATGTCGGCTGTGTAGCTTTTCCCGGTCACCTGTTGGCGCGCAGCCACCGGCGCTGGAACCGGAAGGCCTCGCGCGACCATCCAGCGCAGCAAGCTGAATTCGCGCATGGCGCGGCTGTCGCGTGGCGCGCTGCGGGGGTAGCGGTCAGGATTGAAGCGCGCGACCATGCCGCCGCGCCTGTAGTGGCGCAGCACCACATCCCGTCCGTTGATCGTCAGGCGCTGGGCCTGGCCACGGCCACTGCCCGTGGCCAGCAACTAGGCTTTGCTGCCTGGTGGGTCAAAGGCGGTTCTTGCGTTTTCGAGCGTGCCAACAGCGCCGTGTTGCACCAGACTGTGGTGTCACCGCTTTGCAGTTCGTCAATGGGCTGGAGTTGCTGAGGCATCAGCGGCGCCCAGAGTTCGTTCAAAGCCCGCAGCGTTGTGGCGCTGCTGCCCTGCTGTTGCGCGACGAACGCCGAAGCCGCTTGACCGCGTTTCTGCAGTGCATCGGGATGCTTCAACCATTGCGCGGCGATCGCCATGGCTTCGTTGGCAGATCCGACGGGTTGACCTGCTTCGGTGGCGGTGATGGCGGCGTACACGTCTGCCGCGTTCTGGGTGTGGGGCCCGATAGAGCACAGGTTTGCCCGCGGACAGGGCTTCAAGCGGGTTGTGGCCGCCGATGGGAATCAGGGTGCCGCCAATGAAGCACAGGCTGGAGCGGGCATACCAATGGCCGAGTTCGCCCATGGTGTCGCCCAGCCAGACGCTGGTGTCCGCATCGGGCATTTCATTGCGGCTGCGTCGGGCAAAAGTGACAGTCCGTCGGCTGGTCGATTTGCCTGGCCACCTCATCGAACCGTTCCGGGTGCCTTGGCACGATCACCAGCAGCGCTGTGGGGTGTTGCGCCAACAGAGTGGGCCAGGCGCCCAGAAGGGCAGATTCTTCACCCTCGTGGGTGCTGCCGCAACCACCATGGGGCGACCGAGTGTTCGGCAAGGGGGCTGGCTGCTGGTGACGGCAGAAGGGTCTGATCGAACTTCAGGTTGCCGGTGACCACCGTGCGCTCTGCTCGTGACGCCCAATTGCATCAGGCGTTGCGCGCTGTCGCTTCGGCCGCTGCCACCAATGTCAGGCTGCGCCACGCTGGCGTCCATCAGCTCGCTGAGTCGCAAGTAGCTTTTTGCCGACCGTCTCGGAAAGGCGCGCATTGACCAAAGCCACCGGAATGGCCCGGGCCTGGCATTGCAGCAGCCATTCTGGCCAGATCTCCCGCTCGATGATCACCACCAGGCGCGGTTGCAGGCGATTCAGGAAGCGGGCGGTTGCCACGGGCGTGTCGACCGGGAAGAACAGGTGCTGCAGCGCATCACCCCATTGCTGGCGCAGCGCCCGGGCACCGGTGGGCGTTTGGGTGGTGACCGTGATGGCGTGGTCGGGCCAGACCGTGCGCAGGGCGGCGATCAAGGGCTGCGCCGCTTGCACTTCGCCAACCGAGGCAGCGTGGATCAAAAGGCCATGGATCGACGCTGGCGTGGGTTCAATCTTGCCCAGGCGTTGTCCGAGGTTTTCACGGTAACCGGCGTCTTGTCGACCCCGCCACCACAGCCACGCCAGCGCGACGGGGCTTAGGCACGCATGAGCAGGCGGTAGCCCGGTGCGGCCAGTTCGGTGCGCTCAACGCCAATGGTCGGCGACCCACTGGGTGGGCAAGATGCGGCGGTACCACTTGCCGCTCACGCCGGCGATGGCGTCGGGCGGGTTGGGTTTGCCGTGGAAAGCGATGATGCGGGCGCCTTCGGGTATGGTGGGTGGCTTGAACCAGCCCATGATGCCGGGCTGCAGGCAATGGCGTTTGAAGCTGCGGCACCAGGGGTCGGGCCAGTAGCTGAGCTTGCCCTGGCGGGCCAGAAACTGGGTGATGAATTCCTGTTCATTGCGCACAGCGCTGACCGAGGCCGGGTAGTCGTTCTTCAGGTGCTCCAGCGCATCGGTGTGGGCACCGATGGTGTAGACGTAGCACGAGGTATTGCCGGTTTCATCCTTCTTGTCCCATTCCTTGATCACCACAAACTCGCCTTCGCGTTCGAAGAACGGGTCGAGGCTGTCAACGATGACGATGTCGAGATCGAGGAAGAGGGTGCGCCCGGTCAGGTCGTAGAGCGGGGCGGTGAAACTGGTCAGCTTGAGCCAGCCGTGGCCGAAGGTCCAGGGCTTGCGCTGGTCGAATTCGTCAAAGCCCACCATGGGAATGGGCTTGACTTCGATGGCTGGGTCGATGCCTTCGCCGTCGTCGGTCAGGCAGACAAAGCGGAAGGGCCGGTGCAGGTGCCGGCGAACCATGTTGTGCAGTTTGTTGACGTAGTCGGGGCCGTATTTTTTGCCCCACTTGATGCACAGCACATTGACCGCTTCTTGCATGAATGACCCTTCTCTGAAGCCTGCCGAGTGGGGCCAAATGCCCACGCAGCAAGGCCTGCAGTTTAGCGCAGCGATCGCCTGCCAGCGGTGGGCACCCGGCCATCGATTTGTTCGGCGTTTGCTCAGGGGGCGAGCAAGGCGTTGATGGGCTGGAGGTCGTCGGCCGTCGAGCACGCCGCTGGCCTGTTTCAGGCGCAACTGACCAACCAGCACGTTGTAGCGGGCCTGGGCCAGATCGCGCTTGGTCTGGAAACAGCTGGCTCTGCGCGTTGAGCACATCGATGTTGATGCGCACACCCACTTCGTAGCCCAGCTGGTTGGCCTCCAGCGCACTCTGGCTCGAAGCTTCTGCCGCTTCCAGTGCTTTGACCTGGCTCTGGCCCGATTGCACACCGTAGAACGCGCGTGCGCACACCCTGCGTCAGGCTGCGCAGGGCTGTTTCGCGCTCGGCCCGGGTCTGTTCGACCAGTGCCAAGCGTTTCCTTCACGCGATTCTGGATCGCATAGCCAGCGAACAGCGGCATGTTGAGCTGCACGCCGACGCTGGCGGTATTGGTGCGGAAGTTGCCGGCCGCGGGGTAGGAACTCGACTGGGTGCTCGGGTGATCTGGTATTGGCCGACCAGGTCCACCGTGGGCTTGTGACCCGCCTGTGCCTTCATGACTTCGATTTCAGCGATATCGAATTTCTTGTCGAGCTGGCGCACCAGCGGGTGTTCCCGCAGGCTGCGAATCGACCCATTCCTCGGCGTTGGCGGGCTGCACCTCGGGCAGGCTCACTGGGTTGGCCAGGGGTTTGGGATCGACATCGGTTTTGCCCACCAACTGGTCCAGCGCCAGCTTCTTGACGCGCAAGATCGTTGCTCGCCGCGATTTCCTGTGCGCCGACCAGGTCGTAGCGGGCCTGGGCTTCGCGCGAGTCGGTGACGGTGGTGGTACCGACCTCAAAGTTCGCTTGGCCGATGCGAGCTGTTCGGCCACCGCCTTCTTCTGGGCTTGCACGAACGCTCAGGGTGTCGCGCGCCGCGACCACATCGAAGTAGGCCTGCGCGGTGCGAACGATCAGGTCTTGCTCGGCCGCAGTCAGTTGAGCGCGGGCGATATCGATACCAAGCTGGCCCTGTTCTTCGGTGTAGCCGTTGACTGGCCGGTAAAGGGGCTGGCTTGCCACTGACGCCAATATTCTGGTTGTTGACCGCCGTAGACCCGGATGCCAGGCTGGTATTGACGTTGGCCCAGTTGGCGCCTGCGGCCAGGCCCGCCTGCGGGACGCAACCCGGCTTTGGCCTGCTCGCCTTTGGCCTGCGCGGCATCGTACTGGGCCTGCGGCGGCCTGGAGGGTGGTGTCGTTTTGCTGAGCGGTCTTGTACAGATCCACCAAGCTCTGCGCTTGTGCCGAAGAAAACATGCCCATCGCCAACAACGCTGCCAACGCCGCTGGCTTGAAGCGTGGCGCAGGCATTGCGCTTGACCGCAGGGAGGGTTGGAGAGTGTGGGCGTGGTTCATGGAGTTTCCTCGGGACGTTCGGGGTGGCCTGAGGATCAGTACACCGGTACGGCCGGATCGCGTTCATGCGACCAGGCGTTGATGCCGCCATGGATGTTCACCGTCTGGGTGAACCCTTGCTGCATCAGGAAATGCACCACCTGTGCGCTTCGCGCGCCGTGGTGGCACAGGCAGGCAATGGGCTGGTCGCGGTCCAGCTCGAGGTAGCGGGCGGGCACACTGCGCATGGGCATGGCGACCAGCTCAAACCCGTCGGGCTTGACGGTGGCGGTTTGCAGCTCCCAGGGCTCGCGCACGTCGAGCACCACGGGCAGGCGATCGGCCGAAGCACTCTTGTTGGGCACTGGCCAGCCAATCGTTCAGTTGGGCGGGATGAATGGACATCATGGCGTGGGGCGCTGAAGCTGTCTTCAGAACTTGAAGTGGGAAGGTTCAGGCATGTTGCGCAGGCGAGGTGCCACGGTGTCCCAGGGCTGGGTGGTGGCGAACGAGGCATCACCGGTGCGGGTGATGACGGTGGCGCGCATCACGGGTTCGTGGCCCACGATGGCGATGAGGCGTCCGCCGGGGGCCAGCATGTCGAGCAAAGCCGAAGGTACCTCTGCGACAGAACCGCTGAGCACGATCACATTCCAGGGTGCTTCGGTGGCGCAAGCCAGCAAACCCGTTGGCCGCGGCGTCGGCCACCCGCACTTCGACATTGCTGATGCCGGCGCGCTGCAGATTGCTGCGCGCCACACCGGCCAGGGATTCATCGATCTCCAGCGACACCACGCGCTCGGCCAGCTTGGCCAGCAGCGCCGCCATGTAGCCACTGCCGGTGCCAATTTCCAGCACTTTGTCGGTGGCTTGCACGACCACGTCTTGCAGCATGCGGGCCTCCACCCGCGGTGGCAGCATGGCCTGGCCCTCGACGGCTGGCTGCGTCAAGGGCAGGGCCATGTCGGTGAAGGCCAGCGCTTTATGGGCTGCAGGTGCGAAATCTTCGCGTTTGACCTGGTCGAGCAAAGCCAGCACCTGAGGGTCGAGCACCTCCCAGGGGCGGATTTGCTGCTCGATCATGTTGAATCGGGCTTGGGTCGTTGGCGGTTTGGATGGAAGTCATTTTTGATACTCCGGTGGGTATATTAGCCGATGTTGGTTCATTTTAGCGAGCGTCGCTTTCAAATCCCTGCATGCGGAAGGGGCTCCCGCGACCGGTGGCAAGCCCGCCAGGCGGCGGAACCAGTTGGCCAGATCGTCCATGTAGCAGTACATCACAGGGACGACGACCAGGGTCAGCACGGATGAGGTGATCACGCCGCCGATCACCGCCTGGCCCATGGGCGCGCGTTGCTCCGCGCCTTCGGTCAGCGCGAAGGCCAGTGGCACCATGCCGAAGACCATGGCCAGCGTGGTCATGAGAATCGGGCGCAACCGCACCTTGGCCGCCAGCAGCAAGCGCCGCTTCCCGGGGCAGCGGGGCTTCGCCATCGAGGCCGTTGCGGGCCCGAATCGCGAAATCGACCAGCAAGATGGCGTTCTTGGTCACCAGACCCATGAGCAGCACGATGCCGATCACCGAGAACATGCTCATGGTGGAGCCGAACATCATCAGCGTGAGCACCACGCCGATCAGCGTCAGCGGCAGGGCGCTCATCAAGGCCAGCGGTTGCAGGAAGCTCTGGAACTGGCTGGCCAGGATCATGTAGATGAAGATGATGGCCAGCGCCAGTGCCGAGATCGCATAGCTGAACGATTCCTGCATGTTTTTGGTGGAGCCGCCAAATTCGTAGCGGTAACCCGGCGGAAAACGCACGTCTGTCGAGGACCTTGCGAATCTCGGTGGACACCTCGCCCGCCGACCTGCCGTACACGTTGGCATTGATGGCGACTTCCCGGTTCAGATTGCGCCGGTTGATCTGGTTGGGCCCGGTGCCTTCGATCACATCGGCCACCTGGGCCAGCCGCACGACCCTTGCACTGCCATCGGGCGAGGTACCAACCACGAAGGGCAGACGCATCAGGTCCTGGGTGCGTGCCCGCTGGTCGGGGGCCAGGCGCACGTTGACGTCGTAGCTTTCGCCGTCCTGGGCACGCCAGTTGCCGACCGTCTGGCCTGCCACCAGGGTGCGCAGACCGCTCGCCACGCTGGCAGCGCTCAGCCCGGCGTCAGAGGCCAACTCGCGCTTGAGCACCACATCGACCGTGGGCTTGTTGGCCTTGATGCTGGCGTCCAGATCCACCAGACCCACGATGGGGCGAATGCGCGCCAAAACCTCCTGGCTCAAGCGCTCCAGCTCCACCAGGTCGTCTCCCTGGATGGAGAACTCCACCTGTTTTTGCCCGCCCACCGAATCACGCAGGCCGGCGTGGGTCACAGTGATACCGGCCACGTTGCGCAAGCGCTCGCGCAGCTGGGCCGACATGGCGTCCACGCTCAGGCTGCGGTCCTTGCGATCCACCAGCCGACGAACACCCCCGCGTACATGGTGCCTTGGGCGGCACCGGTGTTGATGGTGGACAAGGTGTATTTCACCTCCGGGAACTCCCGCAATACCGCTTCGACCTCGCGAACCTTGGCCTCGGTGGCCTGCAGCGATGAGCCCACAGGCGTGTGGAAATCCAGGTAAGTTTCGGAAAAATCGGCTTTGGGCACGAATTCGCTGCCCAGAATGGGCACCAGAAAGATGCTGCCGGCGAAAGTCGAGAACGCCAGCAGCAGCGTGATCAGCTTGTGTTTCAGCGACCAGCGCAGGGCGTCCTGGTAGGTGTCGGCCAGATCGTCTTGCACGCGGTCGAACCAGCCGGTCACACGGCCAATGGTTTTGTCGTAGAGCGATACCGGCGCGGCGTGCTTGCCGTGTTTTTCGATCTCCGGGTCGTGCCAGATGCTGGAGAGCATGGGGTCGAGCGTGAAGCTGACGAACATCGAAATCAGCACGGCAGCCACCATGGTGATGCCGAATTCGTGGAAGAACTTGCCGATGATGCCGCCCATGAAACCGATCGGCAGGAACACCGCCACGATGGACAGCGTGGTGGCGAGCACGGCCAGGCCGATCTCCTGCGTACCGTCCATGGCTGCCTGATAAGGCGTCTTGCCCATTTGCACATGGCGCACGATGTTCTCGCGCACCACGATGGCGTCGTCGATCAGCAGGCCCACCGACAGCGTGAGCGCCATCAGGGTGATCATGTTGATCGTGAACCCGAACAGGTTCATGAAAAAGAAGGTGCCGATCAGGGCGATGGGCAGGGTCAGCCCGGTGATGACCGTGGAGCGCCAGGAATTCAGGAACAGGAACACGATCAGCACCGTGAGCATGGCTCCCTCGATCAGGGTTTGGCGCACGTTGTTGACCGAGACACGGATGGGCCGCGATCCGTCGGCGATCTGCTCCAAACGGATGCCGGGGGGCAGCTCGGCTTGCATGTTGGCCACGGCCGCTTTGAGACCGTCGGTCACAGCGATGGTGTTTTCGTCTTGCGCTTTTTGCACCGCGAGCAGCAGGGTGCGCTCGCCGTTGTAGAGCGCCAGGCTCTCCACCTCTTCCGTTGCATCGCTGATGCGCGCCACCTGGTTCAGCCGCACCGCGTTGCCCGAACGCCGGGCCACGATGATGTTGCCGAAGTCTTGCGGGTTCTTCACGCGCGACAACACCTGCACGACCCTGTCGCGGCTGCCACTCTTCAGCGTGCCGACCGGCAGGTCCTGGTTTTCGTTGCGCACCGCGGCGTTGACCTGTTCCGGGGTGATCCCCAGCGCTTCCATGGCCGCTGGGTCGAGGTCGATATTGATGGCGCGCCTTGTGCCGCCCACGAGAGAGACAGAGCCCACGCCGCGCACGTTTTCCAGGCGCTTCTTGAAGGTCTGTTCTGCCCAGGTGGTGAGTTCCACCGCAGAGGGGGACTTGCCTGTTGTGTTGTCGGGGATCACCGCCACCGACCAGATCGAGCGGCTCGCTGGGTCAAAACGCAACACGCGCGGCTCGCTGACTTCATCGCGGAAGGTGGGTTTGAGGATGGCGATCTTCTCGCGCACGTCATCGGCCGCTTTGCGCCCTTCAACGTGCAGCTGGAACTCGACGATCACCACCGACTGGCCTTCGTAGCTGCGAGAGCTCAGCGCGTTCACGCCGGAAATCGCGTTGACCGCTTCTTCCACTTTTTTGGTGACTTCGGATTCCACGATCTCGGGTGAGGCACCCGGGTACTCGGTGGTGATCACCACCACTGGGAAAGTCGATGTTGGGAAACTGGTCGATCTTCAGCCGCTGGAACGAGAACACGCCCAGCACCATGAGCGCGACCATGACCATGGTCGCAAACACAGGGTTGCGCAACGAAACTTGGGTAAACCACATGCTCTTGCGCTCAGTTCGCGGCTTGGGCGGCGGCCTGGGTCAGCGCCACGGCGTGCCTTCGCGAATGGCACCGGCTGTCACGCGCAATAGGCTGTCGCCCGCCTTGAGGTCGGAAGACCCGCGTCGATCAGCAGCATGGGCTCGCCGTTCAACACACCTTGGCGGTTCAGCGAAACGGTCACGTGGGCCACACGGCCTTCGCGCACCAACTGCACGTAAGGTTGCGGCTTGTCATTGCGCACCGATGACAGCGGCAAAGCCAGTCCCTCGATCTCGCCCGTCAGAATCTGTCCTTGGGCAAACAGGCCTTGGCGCATGCCGCTGGCGGTGGGCACACGCAAGTACACCAACACGCTGCGGCTGCCTGCCTGTACGTTCGGATTGATGCGGCTCACTTCTGCGCTGACGGGCGCTTCAAGGCCCTCCACTGTGAGTTGCGCTGTTTGTCCGGCCTGGATGGCTGCCGCGTCGGCCGGGGCCAGCGCGGCCTCCAGCTCGAATGCCGACAGATCCAGCACTTCAAAGATACGCGCATCAATGCCCACGCGTTCGCCGTTTTGCACCATGCGCGCCGAAATCTGGCCTGCCAAGGGTGAACGCAGGATGGTGTCGCCCAGCGACTTCCGTGCGATATCGAGCGCAGCCAGCGCGGCAAGGTGATTGGCCTGGGCGGCCGCGAGGTTGGCGCTGGAAGTTTCCAGCGCCGTGGCCGAGATGAAGCCTTTTTGCACCAGCGCCTGGTTGTTTTCGTGAGCGCGCTGGGCGATGCCCAGCTGGGCTTTGGCGCGCGGCTGCCTGCTGATCTGCCTGGCGCACCCGCGCTTTGGCTTCGGTGCTGTCGATGCGCGCCAGAATTTCACCTGCTGCGACCGTTTCGCCTTCGCGTTTGCTCAGGCCTGAAATTTCCCCGGGCGTCTTGGCCTTGATCAAGGCACTTTGCACAGCTTTGATCGACCCGGAAACGCCGACCGCCTGGGCCAACCGTTGCGGTTGCAGGGTCACCACGTCGCTGGAAGTCAATTGAAACTCGGCGTTCCTTTTGCGTCGCCAACGCGGCCGCCTGGGCCTGGGCTTGCTGGGTCTTGCGCTTGTTGAGAGCGCGGGTGACACCCAGGGCGAGCGCGATCAGGAGCGCAGCCAGGAGCAACCACTTCAACCAGGAGGGGCGAGACTTTGTCATGGGGTTCAGACAGGAGAGGATGGAGGTGCGGGGGGAGCGGCCGGCTGGACGCGCATGCCGTTGAAAAGCAGGCTGACCTGGCAGTCGATGAAGCCGATGGGGTCGATCAGTTGCGAGGCGGGGCAGCAAGGCGCCATGGAGTGTTTCCAGGTCAGCAGGAAGATCATGGGCGCGATCAAGCTGTAGACCGCGTACTCCAGATTGAGCGGGCGCAACTCGCCCCGGTCGATGCCGCGCTGCAGGATGCGTTTGAGCAGGTCGTGGCTGGGCTCGATGACCTCTTGCTGGTAGAAACTGGCGATTTCAGGAAACTGGCCCGCTTCGCTCATGACGAGCTTGGTGATGCCTGAGGCTTCTGTCACGCCGATGCGTTGCCACCAGGCGTGCATCACATGGGACAGCAGCGCAGCGCTGTCGCCTTCGAACTGCGTGAGCTCGTCGTTCCATTCCGGGAAACGCCCTGCGATGTTTTCCCGGACCACGGCTTTGAACAGCTCTTCCTTGCTCGGAAAGTAGAGGAACAGCGTGCCTTTCGAGACGCCAGCGCGCGCGGCCACCTCTTCAACCTTTGTTGCGGCAAAGCCTTTGGCCACAAATATCGACAGGGCGGCATCGAGCAGTTCGCCCGGGCGCGCTTCTTTGCGCCGTTCGCGCTTGACGGTGGTGGACGTGGGGCTCATATTAGTGACTGATGGGTCAGTAATGTTAGCGAGCCGCCGTTGCGTCGTCAACGCGCAAAGCGCTGGATCAGCGCCGCGAACTCACCACAATTCCGCTGACGATCAGCAAAAAGCCCAGGGCGTGATAGGCCTTGGGCATCTCGCCCAACAGCGTGGCCGACAGCACGGCCGCGAACAAAGGCGTGAGATTGGAGAAAAAACCGGCAATCGTCGGCCCCACCCGCCCCACGCCAGCACCCCAGCAGCGGTAGGCCAGCAGGGAGGGTCCGATGGCCACATACACCAACGCCGCTGCCAATGGCCAGCCCCACGTGATCTGGCTGGCCGCATGCCCTTCGCTGCTCAGCCAGAGCCATTCGCCTGCGGTCATGCTGCCCGACCAGATCAGGCCAATGGCCATTTGCGCCACCAGGAAGGCCGCCCAATCGGCCTTGATGGCCGCGGGTTCGGAGCCGGGTTTGGGACGGGCCAGCAGCCAGCTGTAGGTGGCCCAGACCAGGGTGGCGGCCAGCATCCAGGCATCGCCCGCCACCAGTTTCACTTGCAGCAGTTGCTCGATGTTTCCTCGCGACAACACGGTGGCCACGCCGGCCAGGGAAAACGCCGCCCCCGTGGCCGCTCTGCGCGATATGGCCACACCGAAGAACAGCCGTCCCAGCAGCAACATCCAGATCGGGGTGGCTGCGGCCACCAGGGTCACGTTGATGGGCGTGGAGGTCTTCAGCGCCATGTACTGCAGCGCGTTGTACAGGCCCACGCCGAGCAAACCCAGCACCGCAAAGCGCCGCCAATGGGGCCACAGCCCGCTGCCCGGGCGCAGCACCCAGCCCGCGGTGGGCAGCAAAATGGCAAAGGCCAGCAGCCAGCGCAGAAAATTCAGCGTGATCGGCGGCACGACGCCTTGCATCATCCGCCCCACCACCGCATTGCCCGCCCACATCAGCGGTGGAATGATCAGCAGGGCGACGGTGCTGGGCGTGAGGCGGTGTTGGAGGTCTGCTGACATGGCGTGGACTGTAACAACGCTGTGCAGCACCGGGTGTCTCTGGGGGCTCCTGCATGAGCGCCTGGGTGCGCGCAGAATTCATGGCAGCATCTGATCTGATTCAAACAACCATCTGGAGACCAACAACATGACACAAGCCACCACCGCCAGCCGCACCGTTCGTATTCACGCCCATGGCGGACCCGAACAACTGGTGCTCGACACCGTCGAGGTGGGCGCGCCCGGCCCTGGCGAAGTGCGCATTCGCCACCATGCGATCGGCCTGAATTTCATCGACGTGTACCAGCGCACCGGCCTGTACCCCAATGCCTTGCCCCTGGCCCTTGGCATGGAGGGCGCGGGCGTGATTGAGGCGGTGGGTGAAGGGGTTGGTCACTTGAAAGTGGGTGATCGCGCCGCCTACGCTGCCAACCCGCCCGGCAGTTACAGCGATGTGCGGGTGATGCCTGCGATGAATGTTTGCAGGCTGCCCGACGGTATCGACTTCGAAACGGGGGCGGCCATGATGCTCAAGGGTCTGACGGCCCAATATCTGCTGAAGAAGTGTCGCCCGGTGGAGGGGCTGGAGCCTGGCGATTTCGTGCTGTTTCACGCGGCCGCGGGAGGGGTCGGCCTGATTGCCTGTCAGTGGGCCAAGGCACTGGGTCTCCAACTGATTGGTACGGCGGGCAGCGATGAAAAATGTGCGCTGGCCAAAGCCCATGGTGCGGCCCACTCCATCAACTACCGCACCGAAGATTTCGCCACCCGGGTCAAGGAAATCACAGGGGGCAAGGGCGTGAAGGTGGTGTACGACTCGGTGGGCAAAGACACCTTCGACAAGTCGCTCGACTGCCTGATGCCTTTTGGCCTGATGGTGAGCTTTGGCAATGCCAGCGGGCCGGTGGCCCCGTTCGCGCCAGGCATCCTGGGCCCCAAGGGTTCGATCTACGTGACCCGGCAAACCCTGTTCACCCACATCACCAGCCGCGATCGGACCCAGGCCATGGCCGATGATCTGTTTGCTGTGGTGCAAAGCGGCGCGGTCAAGATCCGCATCGACCAGCGCTTCGCACTGGCCGATGTGCAAAAGGCCCACCAGAGTCTGGAAGCGCGGGCCACCACAGGCTGCACCGTTTTGCTGCCTTGAAGCGTCTGTCGCCATTGAAAAAGGCCACCTCGGTGGCCTTTTTTTGTGCGCGAAAGGAATGCTTAGAAATTGAATTTCATGCCGACGGCCACACCACCTTCAAGGTCGCCGAAATCCATGTAGTCCACATTGATGGACAGATCGCGTGTCACTTTGTAGCCCGCGCCGATGCCAAAAGAGAAGTCGGTGCCTGAATTTGAATCGCTGATGGGGCCAGCGGAGGCCGAAACCTTGGAGTTGACCGCGCCAATGCGCCCATACAGCTCGAATGCATCGCCGACCGTGTAGTTGGATTTTGCATAGACGCCCACCAGGCGATCCACTTTTGCCGTTGCCGTGATGCCATATGCCGACTCTTTGCCATCGCGGGCATTCAGGCCGACCATGCCCTCTAGGGCCACATTGGGTGCGATCTGGTAGCCCACGATACCGCGCACAACAGCGGGATTGGTATCGAGCTTGGCGTCAATCATTTGGTAGGCGATATCGCCATACACGCTTTGCGCCTGGACAGCGCTGGCCGCGAGTGAGAGGGTTGCGATACCCACCAGACCCAACATTTTTTTCATCATGATTTTCTCCAAAGTAAAGGGGTTTGCAGCGTCTGGACAGACATTGGTGCTACTGTTTTTGCCTGTCGATTCTATCCAGCGCAGACCGGTGAGTCGGCAAAGTAGGCGTAAAGAAGGTGTCAAAGCGCTTGGCGATTCCCGTTGATGTCTGCGCGCCATTCGTGGGTTGGCCATGACGGCATTCGCGGTCAACGGGCGATGCTTGGTGTTTGCCTGAGCGCGTGAAAAAGCCGCCCTTCAGAGGCGGCCTTGCCGTTTTGGCCGATCAGCGCGGCCAGCCGATCAGAACTGCATCCCGGCGCCGACGGTCAGGCCGGTGTACTTCAGGCCGCTGCCGCTGTAGTACGACATGTAATCCGCGTTGATCGAAATGTCGCGCTTGCCCATGGCAGCCCACTGGGTCATGTATTTCACGCCCGCACCGTAGGAGAAGCTGGCGCCGCCATCGGTGCCGTTGTAGCCGCGCGCGCTGGAGGACGTGTTGGTCACCCCCACGCGGCCGAACATCTCAATGTTGCCCATCGTGAGGCGGGGTTTGGCATAGGCGCCGATCATGGTGCCAGCACTCACGTTGTAGGTGCTGCCGTAGTAGCCCACGCCGCTGCGACCGCCCAAACCCAGGCCGAGCATGCCTTCCAGTGCCAGGTTGGGGTGAAAGTCGTAGCCGGCGATGGCGCGCAGCATGACGGGCCGCGAGGAAATGCCATAGCTTGAAATTTTGTAGCTCAGCAGGCTCAGACCAAGTTCGCCATACAGCTCATGGTTGTCAAAGCCGGCGGATTTCAAGCCCTTGGACACATAACCTTCGCCTTTGGCCACGCCAGCGGCGGCCTTTTTCTCGACGGCCTGCGCCTGAGCGGACAACGCGGTCAGGCCCAGCGTGGCGGCGGTGAGCAGGGGGATCATTCTTTTCATGGGAACTCCAGAGTGGGTGTTGTGTTGTGGTGCAAGGCGCGGCGGGTGCGCGACCAGGGCTCTGTTCGGCTCAAGCCATTCGATATGAAAATAGACTTTTAGAATCAATTTTTACACAACAAATTGGGAACTTTAGTAACAGTAAAGCCTGGCGATTGTAGCGACCGATCGCGCCGCTGTCGGCGGGTCTGTCTTCATGGGTGGGGTTGTCTTGGCGCGGCCCAGCGCTGGCCGTGCAAAGTGTCGCGCGGGGACTCAGCCCCGCGGTCTGGGCGGGCGCTTTGTTCACCAGCTTGACCCGCTGGGACTTGGGCACAGGCGGCGCGGTGTGCACCGCAGCGCGGTAGAAACGCAGAATGCGCTCGACATAAGCCCGGGTTTCGGGGTAGGGCGGTACACCTTCGTAGCGGTCCACCGCGCCCTCGCCAGCGTTGTAGGCTGCCGTGGTCTTGATCACATCGTGGTCAAACCGTTTGAGCAACCAACGCAGATAGGCCAGACCGCCCTCGATGTTTTGCGCCGGGTCCAAGGGGTTGTTCACCCCAAACCGCTCTGCGGTCTCGGGAATCAGCTGCATCAGGCCCTGTGCATTCGCCGAAGACAGTGCATTCGGATCGAAGTTGGACTCTGCCCGAACCAGCGAAACCGCCAGGCCCGGGTCCACACCGAAAAAAGGCGCCCGTTCTTGCACCCGCTTGGCCCAGGTGCGACGCTCCACATTCAGCTGGCTCACGTATTTTTCGACCTCTTCCGGGCTGATGGCCTTGGCCTTGGGGTCGAAGGACGCAGGAACCCAGCCAAGGGGTTGGGCCGCCACCCGTACGGATTCGGGAAGGCAGGTCGGGACGCACCGCAGCCTGACCGGCAAAGGCGGCGTTGCTGGACACAAGCAGCGCCGCTTCTGCATTGCCAAGCGCTGCCGCCTGGGTGAGCACAAAGCGCGCCTGCCCCAGTGCCCGCCGCAGACCACGCTGCTGAAGCAGCAGGCGCCCCAATCGGTAATGGCCTTCCACGTCGCCGAGCTGGGCCGCATGGCAGTAGCTTTGGGCCGCCAGATCGAAATTCATGTCAAACATGGCCATCTGCCCTCGCTCCACCAGCGCGGCCGCACTGGCCTGCGCGTTGTCAAGCAAGGCGGGGGGGTGGTCGGCCAGGGTGGGCGCTTTTTGAAGGTCTTCTGCCCGGGCGGTTGCCAACCCGCCGGTCAGGCAGGCCAGCAGCAACAGTTTGGGCAGGCTGCGGCGCATGGGGCCAACGAATCTCAGGCCGAAGCCGTGGCTGGAGCGATCTGGGCCAGTGCGGCTTCCAGCCGTTCAACCGTCGCCGGCACGTCGTGCCATTTGTCGAGCCCGAAGAGGCCGATGCGGAAGGTGCGGAAATCGGCGGGTTCGTCGCATTGCAGCGGTACACCAGCGGCCGCCTGCAGGCCAACAGCGAGGAATTTTTTGCTCGACTGGATGTCAGGGTCGGTGGTGTAGCTCACGACCACGCCAGGGGCTTGAAAACCCTGGGCCGAAACGCTGGGGAAGCCGCTGCGCTCGATCAGGGCACGCACGCCCTTGCCCAATGCAACTTGTTCTTCGCGCACGCGGGCATAACCGTACTTTTCGGTTTCCAGCATGGTGTCGCGCAGGCGTTGCAGCGCATCGGTGGGCAGGGTGGCGTGGTAGGCATGACCGCCGCCTTCGTAGGTTTCCATGATTTGAAGCCACTTTTTCAGGTCCATGGCGAAGGTCGTGCTCTGGGTGGCGTCGATGGCCTTGCGGGCGCGTTCGCTCAGCATCACCATGGCGCAGCAAGGTGAGCTGCTCCATCCTTTTTGTGGCGCTGAAATCAGGATGTCCACACCCGTGGCCGCCATGTCGACCCACATGGCGCCAGAAGCGATGCAATCGAGCACGAACAGGCCGCCCACGGCGTGCACCGCGTCTGCCACAGCACTCAGGTAATCGTCAGGCAGGATCATGCCGGCGGCGGTTTCCACGTGGGGCGCGAAGACCAGGGCAGGCTTTTCCTTGGCGATGGCTGCGGTGACTTCTTCGATGGGCGCGGGCGCCCAGGCTGCCTGCGCGCCGTCTTCGATGCGGCGCGCTTTCATCACCGTGTGGCTGGCGGGGATCGAACCCATCTCGAAAATCTGCGTCCAACGGTAGCTGAACCAGCCGTTGCGGATCACCATCACATGCTTGCCCTGGGCAAACTGGCGCGCGACAGATTCCATGCCGAAGGTGCCACTGCCGGGAACGAGCACCGCCGAATGGGCGCCGTAGACGTCTTTGAGCATGCGCGAGATGTCGTTCATGACACCCTGGAAGCGCTTGGACATGTGGTTGAGCGCGCGGTCGGTGTAGACGACCGAAAACTCGAGCAGACCATCGGGGTCGATGTTGGGCAGCAATCCGGGCATGGGTGGGTCTCCGATCTGAGTTGTTGGACAGATCAGATTAGCACAGCCAGAGACCTGGCGAGGGGCCAATAAAGGGGCAAAAGCCCCGCCGTTTGGGCGGCCGGGCGGGGTCTATTTGCTGCGCCGTACGCGCAAGATTTCGTCGAGTATCAGCGCGACAGCGCCCACGGTGATGCCCGCGTCGGCGATGTTGAAAGCCGGGAAGTGGCCGCCATGGAACACACCGCTGAGAAACGACCAGTGGAAGTCGAGAAAGTCGATCACATAGCCATGCACCACGCGGTCGATCACGTTGCCAATGGCGCCGCCCAGAATGCAGGCCAGCGCGAAGGAAAACAGCTTTTGGCCGCTGTGCGAGCGCAGCATGGTGACGATAAAAATGGCCGCGGCCACTCCGATACCGGTGAACATCCAGCGCTGCCAGCCACCGGCATTGGCCAGGAACGAGAAGGCGGCGCCACTGTTGTGGGCGCGCACGATGTTGAAGAACCCGGTGACAAAGGTGCTGTCGCCCAGCTGGTAGTTCTTCAGGATCCAGAACTTGGTGAGCATGTCGGCCAGCAAGACGACCGCGGCCAGCCCCAGCCAGGGCCAGAAACTGGATTTGTTGGATCTGGCCATCAAGCAACGCTCCTGGTTTCACCTTCGCCGTTGCCAGCCGCCTCCGACAGATTGGCCACGCAGCGCCCGCAGATGGTCGGGTGAGCGGCATCCACGCCGATGTCGTCCCGGTAATGCCAGCAGCGCTCGCACTTCACCGCGGTGCTGGGCGCCACCGAGATGGCCAGTTCGGCACCATCGACCACGTTCACCGCCGAGGTGATGGTCACGAAACGCAGGTCATTGCCCAGCGAGCGCAGCAGCGCGGCATCGTCGGCGCCGGCGGTGATGGTCAGGTTGGCTTGCAGCGAGGCGCCCACGGTGCCCGCCACGCGCAGCTCCTCGATGGCCTTGTTGGCCTGGTCGCGGATCGCGCGGATGCGGCCCCATTTGGCCAGCAAGGCCTCGTTGGGCGAGGGCAGGGCGGCGAAGGTTTCGAAAAAGATCGAGCCCTGGTTGGCCTCGCCCGCCAGGATGGGCCAGGCTTCTTCGGCGGTGAAGCTGAGGAAGGGGGCCATCCAGCGCAGCATGGCGTGGGTGATCTGGTGCAGCGCGGTCTGGGCGCTGCGGCGCGCCAGGCTCTTCGGTGCGGTGGTGTAGAGGCGGTCCTTGAGCACGTCGAGGTAGAAGGCGCCCAGGTCTTCCGAGCAATACACCTGCAGCTTGCTCACGACCGGGTGGAACTCGTAGACGTCAAAGTGCTTGAGCACCTCGGCCTGGAACTCGGCTGCGCGGGCCAGCGCGTAGCGATCGATCTCCAGCATCTGGTCCAGCGGCACGGCGTCGGCGGTGGCGTCGAAATCGCTGATGTTGGCCATCAGGAAGCGCAGCGTGTTGCGGATGCGGCGGTAGCCGTCGACGACGCGGGCGAGGATTTTTTCATCGCCGGCGATGTCGCCCGAGTAGTCGCTGGCGGCGACCCACATGCGGATGATTTCGGCCCCCAGCTTTTTGTTGACTTCCTGCGGGTCCAGACCGTTGCCGAGCGATTTGCTCATCTTGCGGCCCTGGCTGTCGATCGTGAAGCCGTGGGTCAGCAGGCCTTTGTAGGGCGCGCGGCCATAGAGCGCGCAGCCCAGCAGCAGCGAGCTGTGGAACCAGCCCCGGTGTTGGTCGTGGCCTTCCAGGTACAGGTCGGCTTCGGGGCCGTCGGCGTGGAAGGCGCCGTTGGGGTAGGACTGGGCGTGGCTGCCGCGCAGCACGTGCTGGAACGTGGAGCCGGAGTCGAACCAGACCTCCAGAATGTCGGAGCTCTTGGTGTAGAACGGCGCGTCGTCGGCGCCCAGGATTTCTTCGGCGGTGACGCGGCTCCAGGCCTCGATGCCGCCTTTTTCCACGATCTCGGCGGCCTGGTCGAGGATCTCCATGGTGCGCGGGTGCAACTCGCCGGAGTCTTTGTGCAGGAAGAAAGGCACGGGCACGCCCCAGCTGCGCTGGCGGGAGATGCACCAGTCGGGCCGGTTGGCGATCATGTCGCGCAGGCGGGCCTGGCCGTTTTCGGGGTAGAAGCTGGTGTGGTCGATGGCGGCCAGCGCCATTTCGCGCAGCGATTTCGGCGCTTTGTCCTTGGTGAACACGCCCTCGCCCTCGTCCATGCGGATGAACCACTGGGCGGCGGCGCGGTAGATCACCGGCGTTTTGTGGCGCCAGCAGTGCGGGTAGCTGTGGGTGATCGGCTCGGTGGCCATCAGGCGGCCAGCGGCTTTCAGCGCCTCCAGGATCACCGGCACGGCTTTCCAGATGTGCAGCCCGCCGAACAGCGGGAAGTCGGCCGCATAGGCGCCATTGCCCTGCACCGGGTTCAGGATGTCGTCGTAGGCCAGGCCATTGGCGATGCAGGAGTTGAAGTCGTCCACGCCGTAGGCCGGCGCCGAGTGCACGATGCCGGTGCCGTCGCCGTCGCTCACGTAGTCGGCCAGGTACACCGGCGAGAGGCGCTGGTAACCGGCGTCGGCGTCGTACAGCGGGTGGCGGAAGTTCAGGCCGCCGAGCTTGTCGCCGGTGGTCGTGGCGAGCACCGTGCCTTCCAGGCCGAAGCGCTCCAGGCATTTTTCCACCAGGGTTTCGGCCAGCACCAGGCAACCCATGGGCGTTTCCACCAGGGCGTAGTTGAATTCGGGGTGGGCGTTGAGCGCCTGGTTGGCCGGGATGGTCCAGGCGGTGGTGGTCCAGATCACGGCGAAGGCGCTCTTGCCGGCGGGCAGGGCGGCCAGGCCGAAGGCGCCGGCCAGTTGGGCCGCATCGTCGGTCTCGAAGGCCACGTCCAGCGTGTCGCTCTTCTTGTCGGCGTATTCGATCTCGAACTCGGCCAGCGAAGAGCCGCAGTCGAAACACCAGTAAACCGGCTTCAGGCCGCGGTAGACAAAGCCGCGCTCGATCACGCGCTTGAAGGCGCGGATTTCACCGGCTTCGTTGGCGAAGTCCATGGTGCGGTAAGGGCGCTCCCAGTCGCCGAGCACGCCCAGGCGCTTGAAGTCTTCGCGCTGCTGGTCGATCTGCTCGGTGGCGTAGGCGCGGCTCTTGGCCTGCATGTCGTCGCGGCTGAGTTTGCGGCCGTGCTTTTTCTCGATCGCGTTTTCGATCGGCAGGCCGTGGCAATCCCAGCCGGGAATGTATTGCGCGTCGAAGCCTGCCAACTGGCGGCTCTTGACGATGGTGTCTTTCAGGATCTTGTTGACGGCGTGACCCATGTGGATCTGGCCGTTGGCGTAGGGCGGGCCGTCGTGCAGGACGAACAGTGGCGCGCCTTTGCGGGCTTCGCGCAGGCGCATGTACAGGCCCTCGCCATCGTCGCTGGCGTTCCAGTTGGCCACCCAGGCGGGCTCGCGCTTGGGCAGGTCGCCGCGCATGGGGAACGGCGTGTCGGGCATGTTCAGCGTGGCGCGGTAGGCGTTGGCGCCTTCGGGTTTGCCACCGGCTTTGGTGGGGGCGGAGGGGTTCTTTTCGTCGGACATGTTGGGATCGGCTCGGTGAGGGCAGCGACTGGCTCAGCCCGAACGGGGAGTGGGAATCTGAGGGGTGGAAACCGCTTGCCCTGAGCCAGTCGTGGGGCAGCAAGCGGCGAGCGCTGAGCAGCTCTAAATTCGATCGCGGGTGGTCTGGCGGTGGGTCTGTCCGTAGGCCTGCTCGGGCAGGGTGGCAAAAAAGGCGCGCGCGTCGTCGCAGTCCTGGGCGATGCCTGGTGTCAGGGCGTCCAGACTGTCGTATTTCAGTTCGTCGTGCAGTTTGTGCAGCAGGTCCACGCGGATGATTTTACCGTAGGCCTCGCCGCCGGGCAGGCGCTGGCGCCATGGCGTCGGGCCATTCCAGGCAATGGGTTTCCAGCAACACCCGTCCGCCGTTCACATCGGCCGGGTCCAGCGATGGGCGTACGCCCAGGTTGGCCACGCCGGGCAGAGGCTGGCCATCGGGCAGGAGCCCGTGTGACTTGCACCGCGAAAATGCCGCTGGCGGCAGGCTTCCAGTGGGAGAAGCGCAGGTTCAGTGTGCGAAAGCCGTCGCCCGCGCCGGGATCGGCTGTCGCCGAGTTGGCGCCCGAGCTTGCGCCCATGCACCACATGGCCGCTGATGCTGTAAGGCCGGCCCAGCAGGGCGGCCACGTCGTCCATGCGGCCCTCGCTCAGTGCCTCGCGCACGGCCGAGCTCGACACGCGCAGTCCGTGCACCTCATAGCTCTGCATGCGCGCCACGTCAAAGCCCAGCCGCCCGCCGGCCGCGTCGAGCATCGCGTAGTCGCCCGCGCGCTTGGCGCCGAACCTGAAGTCGTCGCCCACCAGCAGGTAGCGCACGCCCAGGGTGTTGACCAGCGTGTCTTGAATGAACGATTCAGGGCTTTGGTTGGCCAGCTTCGCATTGAAGGGCAGCACCACGCACTGGTCCACGCCACAGCGCTCCAGCTCCAGCAGCTTGTCGCGCAGGGTGGCGATGCGGGCCGGGGCCAGCTCGGGCTTTTGGTGCAGGGCGGCGAAATAGTCGCGCGGATGGGGCTCGAAGGTCATGACGCAACTGGGCACGCCACGGTGGCGCGCTTCGTTGATCAGCAGCGCCATCATGGCCTGGTGGCCGCGGTGCACACCGTCGAAGTTGCCGATGGTCATGGCGCAGCCGGTCGCCGCCTCGGAGGGGTTGGCGGAAGAAGCGGAAGCCCGCAGGCCTCGGATGATTTTCATGGAAGTGTCGGCGGCGGATCGAGAGCGCGTTTTGTCACAGAACCACGGTATATTGACACACCCGTGCTGGGCCACGCTTGGCAAAGCGGCCCGGCAGGAAGACAGATTGTCCGGTTGTTTCTCAACATGGAGGTGGGTCTTGAAGGTTTTGAAGTTGTCTGCGCAGGGGCTGCCCCAGTCCTGGATCAGCCTGGAAGAAGCCGTTTTGCACTATGCGGCGGATGAAGTGCGCTGGGAAATGGGGGCGCAAGTGGCCGTGTTTCACGGCGGCCACAACGCGGTCACGGGCCTTCAGTCGGTGATCGCTGTCAACTCCATCATCGGCACCCAGGGCGTGCCCCGCATCAACCCGTTCGACCTGCGCCCAACGCTGACCAACAGCAAGCTGTTCTCGCGCGATCGCAACGTGTGTGCCTACTGCGGCCAGCATTTCCACGAAGACGTGCTGACCCGCGAACACATCCGGCCCATCGGTCAAAAAGGGCAGGACCACTGGATGAACGTGGTCACGGCCTGCAAATCGTGCAATCACCGCAAAGGCAACCGCACCCCCGAGCAGGCCCACATGCCGCTGCTCTATGCGCCTTATGTGCCCAGCCTCTGGGAAGATTTCATCTTGCGCAACCGCCGCATTCTGGCGGACCAGATGGCGTTTTTGATGACCCACCTGCCCAAGAGCTCCAGACTCCACGCCTGAGCAACGCTGAAGGCCTGGCTCAGCGGGGAAAGCGGGCGCTTTTCAAACGATTGAATCGCTCAGGCTTGCTTAGCATGACGGGCATGTCCTGTGCCCATGCCCTCCGGATTCTGGTGACCGATGACGACCCGATTCAATTGCGGGCGGCAGCGCGCTTGCTGCGCTCGCTCGGCCACACGGGCGCGCTGGCTTCCAGTGGACAAACCGCCCTGGATCTCTTGAGCAAACAGGCTTTTGACGTGATGTTGATGGACAGGCGCATGCCTGTGCTCGATGGCGTCGAGACACTGAAGCGCCTGCGCCCTCTCTACCCGAGGCTTCCCGTGATACTGGTCAGTGGTGATGATCTGGGTGCCAACTGGTCTTTTTATCAGAGTGTCGGTGCCGATGGCTATCTGATCAAGCCCATGGACGTGGACTCCCTTTCTTCAGCCCTTCAAACACGCCGATGAGTCGGGCAGTGTCGTCGCCCGGCAGGCACATGCCCACGGTGGCCTTGGCCATTGGTGCGCTGCTGCTGGCTGTGGGTATTTTGGGGTCGCAAGCGGTTGGTGGGGCAATTTTCCGTGGGTTGTGGCCAGCGGGTGTGGGGTGCCTGTTTGTGGGGCTGCTGCAAGTTTGGTTGGCGCGTCAGGTTCGTGCCGATGAACCGCCCGTTTCCGTTGAACTGCCCGCCATTGGCGCAGGTTGCGCTGGACAGTCCAATCCCCATGCTGTTGCTCGACAACGCGCAGAAGGTGATGGGGTGCAACCCTGCATTCGTGCGAGAAACGGGGTATCGGCTGGAGGATCTGAAAGGTTGGCGGCCGCAGGAGCGGCTGCGCTCGCCGCTGGCCGATCCTTTGTCGACGGAACGCTGGAACGATGTCGCGGATGCATGGTCCGATACCTCGAACGAGCTGCTGGTGCGCTATGGCAATGGGCAGGACCGCTGGGTGTCGGTTCGCCTGACAGCGCAGCAAAGTCAAAGCGGTGAACTTTGCGGCTTTGTGATGACGCTGAACGACGCCGATGAGAAGGTTCGAGAGCGAGAGGTTCGGTGGCACGGCTCGCGTTTGAACGAGGCGGTCATGAAGACCCTGGAAACCTATCTGATCATGGCAAAGACGGATGCACAGGGTCGCATCACCAGCGTCAACTCACGTTTTGAAAAGATCAGTGGGTATGACGCGTCCGAGTTGATCGGGCGCACTTTCGATGTGGTGGGGTCCGGTTGGCACTCGGCGTCTTTCTGGGAGAGTATGTGGGAGCGCATTGTTTCAGGCCATTCCTGGCGAGGCGAGGTGTGCAACCGAGGCAAGCACGGACGTCTGTATTGGGTGCAGACGCTGATCGCTCCGTGTGTGGGCGCGGATGGCCGTATCGAGGGGTACGTGGCCATTCAATCGGACATCTCGGATCACCGGCAGGCGCAGATCGAGCTGAACAAGAGCCAGGCGCTGTTGACCCGAACCAGCGAGCTGGCGGGCGTTGGCGGCTGGTATGCGATGTTGGACAGTGGCAGTCTGACCATGACTTCGGAATGCCGTGCCCTTTTGGGCGTCGAGGAGGGCGAGATTTGCTCCATTGATGACATCTGGCTGTGTTTTGAGGCGGGTGCGCGGCATGTGGCGCGCGAGCAGCTCACGGATTTGATCCGAGGGTTTCGGAGCGAGGTTGACTTTGTTGCGCCGGTGCGGTTTTCGACGCATGCCAAGGCACGATGGGTTCGGTTGGTGGCCAATGTCGTTGAACCGGAGTCCGGTGCCGTTGATCGCCTCCCCGGACGCATCATCGGCGCCGTTCAGAACCACACACAGCAGGTGCTGGCACAACAACGCACGATCGAAGATCAGCGAATACTGCACAGCGCGATGGATGCCGTGGGCGAGGCTTTTGCGCTGTACGACCAGAACGATCGGCTCTTGTATTTCAATGATGACTATGCCACCTGGTTGCCCGAACGCAAGGAGCCTCTGGAGGGCATAAGCCATGAGGAGGTTCTGCAGTTCATTGCGCATCGTGGCGACTTCAAGGAGGCTGTTGGTCGGGAGGCTGAATGGGTGCAGGAAATTCTGCGTGCACCGAGAGAAACGGCGCCTGATCGGGTGCGTCAAAGAGAGGATGGGCGCTGGATCCGTTTCATCGACCGGGTCACGACCGATGGCCACCGAGTGGTTTTTCGGTACGACGTGACCGAGCTCCAGAACGCCCTGATCCGTGCCGATGCCGCTGCGCTGAGCAAGGGGCAGTTTCTGGCCAACATGAGCCACGAAATTCGCACCCCCATCAATGCCATCACGGGCTTGTTGCAAATGCTGGCCTACACGCGCCTGGAGGCAGAACAGGCGGTGATGCTCGACAAGGCCCAAACCGCCACCCGTTCGCTGCTGGAGATTCTCAACGACATTCTTGACTACTCGAAGATCGAGGCCAACATGATGGCCTTGCACGCGCTGCCGTTTCGGATCGCTGACCTGCACCGTGAGGTGGAAGTCATACTGGGCGGCGCCCTGGGTGAGAAGGCATTGCCGTTGCGGTTTGATGTGGACTCCAGCCTGCCGCCTGTGGTGGTGGGCGACGTGGTGCGGCTCAAGCAAGTGCTGATCAACTTGGGGGGCAATGCCATCAAGTTCACCAGTCGCGGACATGTTGCACTGCGCTGGACTTTGCGCTCACAAGTGAGCGGGCGGGTGCGCATCCGATTCGAGGTGGAGGACACCGGCATTGGTATCGCGCCGGAACAGCAGGCGCGCATTTTCGACAGCTTTTCACAAGCAGAGTCGTCCACGAGCCGACGTTTTGGCGGGTCAGGCCTGGGCCTGACCATCAGTCAGCGGCTGGTGGGCTTGATGGGCGGTCAGATCGAGCTGGTCAGCGCACCGGGTGTGGGAAGCACGTTCGCTTTCGAAATCGATTTGGAAGAAGGCGCGCTTTCCGATGTGCCCGAAACAGTCGACGCTTTGAGCAGTCCTGTCGGTGAGCGGCTGCGTGGCGTGCACCTGTTGCTGGCGGAGGACAACCCGCTGAACCAGGAGGTCGCGATGTCCATGCTGCAGCGCGAGGGGGCTATCGTGACGCTGGCTGGCGACGGTCAAGAGGCGGTCGACATCCTGAGGGCTCACTCAGAAGACTTTGACCTGGTGTTGATGGACATGCAGATGCCCTTGCTGGACGGCTTGCTGGCGACCGAGAAGATCCGTGATGAGCTTCGCCTGCTTCATTTGCCCGTGTTGGCCATGACCGCCAATGCCATGGAATCGGACCGTGAGCGATGCCTTCAGGCGGGTATGAACGCGCACATTGCGAAGCCGTTTGATATCGATCGCGTGGTCGCCTTGATTCGCCAGTTCGTCGGTACCGGGTCAGCCGATGAGGCGGGGTCTCGACAAGGCGAGTGCCAAGAACCGCTCGAGCGGGCCTTGGGCTTGCGAGAGGACGCAGCCAGCCTGCGGCGCCTGGGTGGCAATCAGGCCTTGCTGGCGCAATTGCGCGAGCGCTTTCTGGCCACCGCAGAGGGGCAGCTCAAGAATGCCCAGGCATGTGCTGCACGTGGCGAATGGGACAAAGCGGCCGATGCCATGCACCAACTGAAGGGCAGTGCGGCGACGGTAGGTGCGGACCATCTGGCGCGGGACTGCAGTGACGCTGAAGCACGGTTGCGAGGCGCAACAGGCAGTGGTGGGCCCGGCAGTGGTCACGCGTTGCTGTGGTCGCTTGAAAGCCTGTTGCGCGAAACGCGCGAGGCCTTTGGGGAAGGGATGGCGTCTGTGCTCAACAGCATTGACGCCGCCTCGCACGCAGCGGATGACGCGTCGCCAGAAAGTGGTCGGTCATGTGTGGACGGTCTGCGGGCACTCAAGCCACTGCTTGAAAGTGCCGATATGGCAGCCATCGACCATTTCGAGCAATGGCAGGCGACCTGTCCTCAAAGTGAAAGCAGCCGTTTTGCGCCGTTGGGTGCATTGATGGATGCCATGGACTTGCCGGCCGCTGCGCAGGAGTGTGCGCGTTTGCTGGCCGAGCCCACTTTGAGCGATTGAACCGATGTCGGGCGTGAAAGCACGTTGCCTTTTCTTTCGCGTTGGCATACCAGCGCAGAAGAGTGTGAACATGAACCTTGGGGAAAAAAGGAATTGAGAATGAGAAGCAATGTGCCTGTGAGTCAGAAAGCATACGATTTCCCTGCGGATCAGACGCTGATCTCGGTCACTGACCTCAAAGGGCGCATCACGTATTGCAATGCCAACTTTGTCGCGGTCAGCGGCTTCACCCGTGAAGAGCTCATGGGGCAACCGCACAACATCGTTCGCCACCCCGACATGCCGCAAGAGGCATTTCGGGACATGTGGGAGACCATCGACGGTGGACGGCCATGGACCGCGCTGGTCAAGAACCGGCGCAAGTCTGGCGACCACTATTGGGTGAGGGCCAATGCAACGCCGGTTCGCAGCGGTGACCGTATCGTCGGCTACCTTTCGGTCAGGACCAAGCCCTCTGAGCAGGAAGTCTCGGCCGCAGATCGGCTCTACGCCCTGATGCGCGAAGAGGCGAGCGCCGGGAAGCTGCGGCATCGCCTGGTGCATGGTGAGGTTGTTCGATCGGGTTTGCGGGGTTGGGCCGGTCGGCTGTTCCGGCCTGGATTGCGTGGGCAGCTGCTTGCGCTGTGCGCCTGGTCCAGCTTGGGACCGCTGGTCGGCGCTGTCATGGACGCGCCGATGTGGGCGGTATTGGCCGCTGCGGCTTTCACCGCCGGTACGGGTGCCTTGCTGGGCATCCGATTGGTGCTGCATCCTTTGCATGCGGTGGTGGAGACCGCCAACCTGATCGCCAGTGGCGATCTGACCCGTTCCGTGACCGTCGACGGGCGCAGTGAGATTCGTCAGTTGCAGCTGGCCCTGGCCCAGTTGGTGGTGTCGGTTCGAACGGTGGTTCGGGATGTGCGCCATGAAGTGGCCAACTTGCGCGGGGCCACGCAGGAAATCGCGGCCGGCAACCAGGACATGTCGTCCCGAACCGAGTCGCAGGCGGGCAACCTGGAGCAGACCGCTTCCTCCATGGAAGAAATCAACGGTACCACCCAGCAAACCACGCAACTGGCCAGCGACGGCGCAGGCGTGGCGCGC
Organism: uncultured beta proteobacterium; assembly: GCA_963698635.1. Classification (GTDB taxonomy): domain Bacteria; phylum Pseudomonadota; class Gammaproteobacteria; order Burkholderiales; family Burkholderiaceae_C; genus Hydrogenophaga. The sequence goes on along the minus strand of CAVORS010000009.1, from coordinate 26,378 downwards.
GAGGCTTCAGGTGTGACGCAACGCAGTCATGAGGCCGTGCTGGCTGTGGCTCAGACCATGCAAGACATATCTGATTCATCTCGCGAGATCGGCGACATCATTCAGGTCATTGAAGGCGTGGCGTTCCAAACCAATATCCTGGCGCTCAATGCGGCGGTGGAAGCGGCGCGTGCCGGTGAGCATGGCCGCGGTTTTGCCGTGGTGGCGGGTGAAGTGCGTGCGCTGGCCCAGAGGACCACGTCTGCTGCCAAGGAGATTCGCGGCTTGATCGAGGCATCACGCGGTCGCGTGGAAGCGGGTTCTTCGCGGACGATCGAAGCGCAGAGCCGCATGGATGAAGCGATGCAGTCGGTGCAGCGTGTGGCGACGGTGCTGGAAGAAATCAGCCACGCCACGAACGAGCAGTCGACAGGTGTCTCCCGGGTAAGCGTCGCCTTGATGGACATGGATGGCATCACCCAACAGAATGCGGCCATGGTCGAGGAGCTGGCTGCGGCTGCCCAGTCCTTGAATTACCAGGTGCAGCAGGTGCACGACTCCATTCGCGTTTTCCGCCTGACGCCTGACGACGTCACCCTGGCAGAGGTCGATGCGGTCGCTTTGCGAAAAGAGGCCAAGGAGCCCGGTCTGCACGGCGACATGATTGACCCGACGGCCGTGCTCAGCGAGCACCAGAACCGATTGGTGGATGTGCGCAATGCTGTCTTGCGCAAATTGCGCTTGGATGCCGATCGTTTGCGGCGGGAAGATTGTTGCCAGCTGGGTGCTTGGCTGGGCAGTTCAGCGGGACAGCGTTGCAGCCATGCGCCGAACTTCCAAGAGATGTTGCGCCATCACAAGATCGTGCATCAGGAGTTGGGGCGCGCAGCAGATGCGGTCAACGAAGCGCGCTATCCAGACGCAGAAAGCCTCATCGCGAGCGGTCAACCTTTGCAACAGTCCACAAGAGCCATGATCGGCGCGTTGAAGGCCATTGTGGCGAGCCAGTCGGTTGAGGCTTAGGGAAAATCAGGGCACCCTCATTTTCCAGATGCCGAATGCTTCGGGCAGCAGGCGATCTGCACTGCCCATGCTTGCAACTTGAGCGCGCTTGCCCCTGATCTCGCCCCGTGGCGAAATCAGGGAGTCTGATCAGGCAAAGACACCCGCCGTATCGCCCATGCGAGCCGACACCTCGCCCAAGTGGTGCAGCGTGTCGCCAAATGCCATTTCCATCGCCGTCAACTTCTTGAAGTAGTGGCTCACGATGTATTCGTCGGTCACACCGATGCCGCCGTGCAACTGCACCGCGTCTTTGGCCACCAGACGCATGGAATTGCCCAATTGCACCTTGGCGCGGGCCATGGCAGCGCGGCGCTCGTTGGTTGGGGCATTGAGCTTCAGCGACGCGTAGTAGCTCATGGAGCGGGCCAGTTCCAGCTGCATCTTCATGTCGGCCACGCGGTGGCGCAAGGCCTGGAAGCTGGAGATGACCACGCCGAATTGCTTGCGGGTGTTCATGTACTCCACGGTAATGGCCAGCGTTTTGTCCATCACGCCCACGGCTTCGGCGCAGGTGGCGGCGATGCCAATGTCCACCGCGTGTTCGAGCGCGGTCTGGCCGTCCAGGGTCAGCAGCGTGGCGGGCGCGCTCTTGAATGACACTTCGGCCGCGCGTGCGCCGTCTTGCGTGCCGTAGCCATTGGCGGTCACACCACTGGCACTGCGCTCAACGAGGAACATGGCCATCGTGCCGTTGACAGAAGCGGGTACCAGGAAAGCATCGGCCTGGTCGCCAACCGGTACCACGCTCTTGCTGCCTGAGACGGTCCAGCTGTCGCCGCTTTGCGTGGCAGTGGTCTTGCAGCTGTCGGTGCGGTAGCGCGAGCCGCGCTCCGTGTGCGCGAGCACCACCAGTGCCTCGCCCGAGGCCACCTTGCCGCACCAGCCAGTCTTGACGGTGTCGGGTGCGTACCCGGCCAACACGGCGCCGCTGATCAGTGCCTGGGCCAGGGGTTCGAGCACGATGCCGCGACCCAGCTCTTGAAGCGTCACCATGCCTTCGACCGGGCCCATGCCCATGCCGCCGAGGTCTTCGGGCACGTAGAGGCCCGTCAGGCCCAGCTCCGCCATTTCGTTGTATGCCCCGCGGTCAAAACCGCCAGCCGCTACCGTGGCGCGGCGGCGTTCGAAGTCGTAGCCTTTTTCGACCCACTTGCCGCACGCGTCGCGCAATTGTTCCTGGTCGTCAGAAAAATCGAAGTCCATTTTTGAATCCCTTTAACCAAGAACCGTCTGAGCGACGATGTTGCGTTGCACTTCGTTGCTGCCACCGTAGATGGTGGTCTTGCGCATGTTGAAGAAGGTGGAAGCCAGCGGTGCGTTGGCGGTGACACCGCCCGGGAAGTCGCCCTGCCAGCCGGCTTCCATGGCCTCTTCGATGAAGGGCATGGCAAACGGGCCGGCGGCCAGCATCATCAGTTCGCTGTAACGTTGCTGAATCTCGCTGCCCTTGATCTTGAGCAGGCCGGCGATGTCGAGCGAGTTCTTGCCCGATTTTTCGGCCGACAGCACGCGCAGCACCAGCATCTCCAGCGCCACCACGTCGACCTCCAGCAAGGCGATCTGGTCGCGGAAGCGCTGGTCTTCCCAAACCCCTTCGGTCTTGGCGATGCGCTTCAAACGCTCGAGCTCGCGCTTGGCGCGGTTCACATCGGCGATGTTGGTGCGCTCGTGGCTCAGCAGGTGCTTGGCGTAGGTCCAGCCCTTGTTCTCTTCGCCGATCAGGTTGTTGGCCGGCACCTTGACGTTGTCGAACCAGACTTCGTTGACTTCGCACTCGCCGTCGAGCAGCTTGATCGGACGCACGGACACGCCAGGCGACTTCATGTCGATCAGCAGGAAGCTGATGCCGGTCTGGGGCTTGCCTTCGTTGCTGGTGCGCACCAGGCAGAAGATCCACTCGCCGTATTGGCCCAGGGTGGTCCAGGTTTTCTGGCCGTTGACGATGTAGTGATCACCCTGGCGCTCGGCCTTGGTCTTGACCGATGCCAGGTCCGAGCCTGAACCCGGGTTCGCTGTAGCCCTGGCTCCACCAGACGTCGCCGCTCGCAATGCCGGGCAGGAAGCGCTCTTGCTGCTCCTTGTTGCCAAAGGCCATGATCACCGGTGCCACCATCACGGGACCAAACGGCACCACGCGGGGGGCGCCGGCCAGTGCGCATTCTTCTTCAAACAGGTGCTTTTGCACCGCGGTCCAGCCCGGGCCGCCAAATTCCTTGGGCCAGCCGTGGCCCAGCCAGCCCTTTTTACCGAGAATCTTGGCCCAGCGCTGCATGTCGTCACGCGTGAGGCGCAAGGCGTTGTGCACTTTGTGGGCGAGGTCTTCGGGCAAATTTTCTTTGACCCAAGCGCGAATCTCTTCGCGAAACGCCTGCTCTTCGGGCGTGAATGCCAAATCCATGGGATGTCTCCTGTTGCTGTGGGCCGACGCTCAATGCGCCGACGACGCTTTTCAGTTTCGCACGACCGTTCGTTTTATGCCTGTCCGGGCTGTGACAGACCAAGTTGTTCGTGCAGGTTTTGCAGTTGATCGCTCAGCACCGCCACCTGTTCTTCCAGCGCGGCCACCCGCCGGGTCAGGTGGATCACCTCGTCTTCTGTGGCGTTGCTGCCGCCCGCAGCTGCGTTGGCCATTTGAGCGAGATCCAGCGGGCCACACAGCAGATGTGCCCACCGCTGCTCGCGGGCGCCAGGGGCTTTGGGCAGCTTGATCACCATTGGCCCACCTTTTTCTGGCGACCGGTCTTGCAACTCTTCCAGAAATGCGTCGACCGAGGCAATGTCCAGAAACTTGTACCAGCGCTCGGTGTTCAGGCGCAGCTCGCCCGCCGTCTGCGGGCCGCGCAGCATCAGCATGCCGAGCAACACGGCCGATTGCTCGGGCACGCCCATGGCCCGCATGAAATTGTGTTCGTAGCGGGGCACGCGCCCACCGCTGGTCTCGAACACCAGATTGAGCGCTCGCAGTTCGTCCAGTGCCTCCACCAGCAGCGCATCGGCCAGCTGCATGACCGGCTCGCGGCTGGATTTCTGGTTGCAGGCGCTGGACAGGGCGTTGAGCGTGAGCGGGTAGCTGTCGGGCACGGTGCGCGCCTTCTCCATCAGCGAACCCAGAATTCGGGCTTCAATGGCGGTCAACGGGCGTTCGGTGATGTTGTGGCGGTGGGGCAGGGTATCTTGGTTCATTAAAATCGCTGGTTGTTGTGCGGATGGAATTCGGCGTGAACCCCAGAAAAAACATTGTGATCCTGATCTCGGGCGGTGGCTCGAACATGGCCGCCATCGTCGAAGCATCGCGGCGCGGCGACTGGCGCGAAAAGCACGGCGCCGAGGTGGTGGCTGTTTTGAGCAACAAGGCCGCCGCAGGCGGTCTGGCTTGGGCCAAGGCCCAGGGCTTGGCGACCGTTGCCCTGGACCACAAGGCGTTTGCCTCTCGCGAAGCCTTCGACGCCGCCATGATGGCGCAAATCGACGCTTTTGAACCGGCCTTGGTGGTGTTGGCAGGCTTCATGCGCATTCTGACCCCTGAATTTGTGGACCACTATGCAGGGCGGTTGATCAACATCCATCCCAGTCTGCTGCCTGCTTTCACCGGCCTGAACACCCATCAGCGCGCCATCGACGCGGGCTGCAAGTTCACTGGGTGCACGGTGCACCGGGTGACGAGCGAGCTGGACCACGGCGAAATTCTGGAGCAGGCCGTGGTGCCGGTGTTGCCGGGCGATTCGGCCGAATCGCTCGCAGAGCGGGTGCTCACGCAGGAACACCGCATTTTTCCTCGCGTGGTCGAGCGGCTGGTTCTTGCCTAAGGTTTGAACCGCTCGCGAAGCGGTGTCAGCAAGTCTTCCAGTCCGTTGTGGTCGATCTCGTGCATCAGGGCGATCAGTTTGCCCAGTTCGCCGTTGGGAAAGCCTTCGCGGGCGAACCAGTTGAGGTAGTTGCCCGGCAGATCGGCGATGGCGCGGCCCTTGTATTTGCCAAACGGCATCTCGACCGTGAACAGGCGCTCCAGATGCTCCGGTGACATCGCATGCTTAGACGCCTTGGTGGAACACCAGGCCGGCGTGTTCGCGCATGGCGTGGAACTTGATCTTGGGCCAGTTGGCCTCGACCGCGCGCAGCGTGGCGGCGTGGTCGACCAGCAGCGTGGGTGCGTCCACAGCGTCCAGTGCCACCCGGTGGCTGTTGGCATCGATGAACTTCTTGAGCTCGATCTCGCCGCCGTCTTCGGGCGCGCAGGTCACCCAGCGCGCCACCTGATAGGGACTGCCCATGATGCGGGCCTTGACGCCGTACTCGTGCTCCAGGCGGTGCGCCACCACTTCGAACTGCAGTTGGCCCACAGCGCCGAGCAGCAGCACCGAGCCGGCGACCGGGCGGAACACCTGGATGGCGCCTTCTTCGCCCAACTGGGTCAGACCGGCGCGCAACTGCTTGCTGCGCAGCGGATCGGCGACTTCGACCGATCGGATGATTTCCGGCGCGAAGAAGGGCAGGCCGGTGAATTGCAGGCTCTCGCCCTCGGTCGAGCGTGTCGCCGAGTTGCAGCACGCCGTGGTTCGGAATACCGATGATGTCGCCGGCATAGGCTTCGTCCAGCAGCTCGCGGCGCTGGGACAGGAACGACACCACGGTGTTGGGCCGCAGGTCCTTGCCCGAGCGCACCACCTTGAGCTTCATGCCGCGCTGGAAATGACCGCTGGCCAGGCGCACGAAGGCGATGCGGTCGCGGTGGGCCGGGTCCATGTTGGCCTGGATCTTGAACACCACGCCGGTGAACTTGGGCTCTTCCGGGTGCACCACGCGCTGCATGGCTGGCCGGTCGCCAGGGGGCGGCGCCAGATCGACCAGGGCGTCCAGCACCTCGCGCACGCCGAAGTTGTTCACCGCCGAGCCGAAGAGCATGGGCGTCTGGCGCCCGGCCAGGAATTCTTCTTTGTCGAAAGCGGTGGATGCACCGGCCACCAGCTCCAGTTCCTCTTTGGCCTGTTCAAAATCGCTGCCGAAGCGCTTCACGCTCTCGGGGTTGTCCAGGCCGACCAGCGCTTCTTCCTCGCCGCCGCGGCGGTCTTCGCCGGCGCTGAACACGCGCATCTGGTCGGTGCGGCGGTCGAACACGCCGCGGAAGGTCTTGCCCATGCCCACCGGCCAGGTGAACGGCACCACGGTCATGCCCAGTTCTCGCTCGATCTCGTCCATCAGGTCCAGCGGGGCCTGCACCTCGCGGTCCATCTTGTTGACGAAAGTCAGGATGGGCGTGTTGCGCGCGCGGCAAACCTGCAGCAGACGCCGGGTCTGGGGCTCCACGCCATTGCCCGCATCGATCACCATCAAGGCCGCGTCCACGGCCGTCAACACGCGGTAGGTGTCTTCCGAGAAGTCCTGGTGACCGGGTGTGTCCAGCAGGTTGATCACGCAGTCGCGGTATTCCATCTGCATCACCGACGAGGCCACCGAAATGCCACGCTGCTTCTCGATTTCCATCCAGTCAGAGGTCGCATGGCGCGCCGCTTTGCGGGCCTTTACGCTGCCGGCGATGTTGATTGCGCCCGAGAACAGCAAGAGCTTTTCCGTGAGCGTGGTCTTACCCGCGTCGGGGTGGGAAATGATGGCGAAGGTGCGCCGGCGGCGCACTTGTTTGGCAATTTCGGACATAGCCCATGATTATCGCTGGTGCTGGCTCTCCCCTGCGCCGCTTCGGCGTCTTGCCTCCTCAGGGGGACGATGCCAGTGCCCCGGCAAAGCCGGTTGCACGGTGTCCGGGCTGGAAAAGGCATCGCTCCTGAAGCAGCGTCCGGAGCGCGATGCCTTGCCAACAGGATACCGTGGAACCGGCTTTGCCGGGCCGCCAGCATCGTCCCCCTGGGGGGAAGACGCGAAGGCGGCGCAGGGGGGAGTCACAATACCGCCATGCACCCAAAAGCTCTGCTGGACGAATGCGCCAGCCTCATGGAACAAGTTTTCAAGTTCGACCACCCGACCGATGCCGTGGTTGCACGTTTTTTTCGCGAGAACCGGTCACTCGGGCCGCGCGAGCGCGCCACTTTGTCGGACACGGTTTACGCCGCGCTGCGCGAGCGGCTCAAGTTTGAATGGTTTGCGCGCTCGGGCAGCGGCTCCAAGTGGCGCAAGCTGTCCATCCTGGGGTTTCCGGGCGACCGGGACTTCCTCAAAAGCGCGCTGACCGATCAGGAAAAAAACTGGCTCGACAACTGCCTCAACGCTTCAGGCAACGAACTGCTGGCGCCCCATCGCCACAACCTGCCTGAATGGCTGGCTTCGGCGCTGCGCGAGCAGGTGGGGGACGAATTTGACGCGCTGGTGGCCAGCCTGAATCAAATGGCGGCGCTGGATTTGCGCGTCAATCTGCTCAAAAAGAAGCGCGATGCCGTGCTGGCCGATTTGCGCCAGGCCGGTTTGGCTTGTGATCCCACGCCGTATTCCCCTTTGGGTATCCGCTTGCAGGGCAAGCCTTCGCTGGCCAAACTGCCGTCGTTCATGCAGGGCGATGTGGAGGTGCAGGACGAGGGCTCGCAACTGCTGGCCTTGCTGATGGATGCCAAGCGCGGTGAGATGGTGGTGGATTTCTGCGCAGGCGCCGGCGGCAAGACGCTCGCCATGGGTGCGGCCATGCGCAACAGTGGGCGCCTGTACGCTTTTGACACTTCGGCCCACCGACTGGACGCGCTCAAGCCGCGTCTGGCCCGCAGCGGCCTGTCCAACGTGCACCCGGTGGCGATTGCCCACGAGCGCGATGAGCGGATCAAACGCTTGGCCGGCAAGATTGACCGTGTTTTGGTGGATGCACCTTGTTCAGGCTTGGGTACTTTGCGGCGCAGTCCCGACCTGAAATGGCGCCAAACGCCAGAGACTGTGGCCGAACTGGCCCAGCTGCAGGCGGCCATTTTGCACAGCGCAGCGCGCTTGCTGAAGCCCGGCGGACGACTGGTCTACGCTACCTGCAGTCCACTGCGTGAAGAAGATGAGGCCGTGGTGCAAGCCTTTGGTCAGGCGCACCCTGAGTTTGAACCCATGGATGTGAAAGGGCTTTTGCAAGGCGCCCAGGTGTCGCAGGCGGAAGCGTTGGTGGCTGGCGATGGTGGTCAAAGCGTGCTGCGCCTGTGGCCTCATCGCCATGGAACAGACGGATTTTTTGCCGCTGTCTGGCAAAAAAGGCCGGTTTAACGGGCATCTTTTGCCGTATTGGCAGCGCGAACTGAGCGCATCATGAAGACAAGGGTTGGTGAAACACCGTCCCGACCATAAAATGTCGTGTTGCCTAAAGCTGTGTTTGAGCGGCCGGGCTTGGATGGAAGGCGCCCTCTCGGGGTGGCTGAATAGGAACTCAATGATTGCTAGCGATACCTTGACGATGTCGGACCTGTGGTTTGGCTTGATGCGGTTTTTGTCCGACGGACTGACAGGCGCCAACTGGTGGCAACTGATTCTGGTCACATTGGCGCTGACCCACGTGACCATTGCCGGTGTCACGATCTACCTGCACCGCCACCAAGCCCACCGTTCGCTGGATCTGCACCCGATCGCCTCCCATTTTTTCCGCTTCTGGATGTGGTTGACCACAGGTCAGGTGACCAAGGAGTGGGCCGCCATTCACCGCAAGCACCACGCCAAATGCGAGCAGGCCGAAGATCCCCACAGCCCACACGTGCATGGCATCAAAACGGTGTTGCTGACCGGTGCCGAGCTGTACCGCAAGGAATCCAAGAACCTGGAGACGCTGGACCGTTACGGGCACGGCACGCCCAACGACTGGATCGAGCGCAACCTGTACACGCGCTTTTCGTGGCAAGGCGTGGCCCTGATGTTGATCATCGATGTCGCTTTGTTCGGTGTGGCCGGCATGACGGTGTGGGCTGTGCAGATGGCATGGATCCCGATCACGGCAGCCGGCATCATCAACGGGGCGGCTCATTACTGGGGCTACCGCAATTTCGAAGCCACCGATGCCAGCACCAACATCTCACCATGGGGCATCCTGATCGGTGGCGAGGAGTTGCACAACAACCACCACACCTATCCCACATCGGCCAAGTTGTCGGTGAAGCCTTACGAGTTTGATATCGGCTGGATGTACATCCGTTTGATGGAAATGGTGGGGCTGGCCACGGTCAAGAAAACGCCGCCCAAGCTGGCATTTGGCGACGTGCGTCCCGTGGCTGATGAAAAAACGCTGGAGGCCATCATTGCCAATCGCTACGAAGTGATGGCAGGTTATGCCCAGGAAATGCGCGCCGCGTGCAAGCGTGAAATGCAAGCCTTGCAGGCGCGCAGTGGCGACGTGGCCGTGATGGCCGCCGCTCGCCGCTGGCTGCACCGCGACGACGATAAGGTGCCTGCCAGCGTCAAGCCTCAGTTGGCCCAAGCCCGGGCCGAACACCCGGTACTCGACAAAATGGTCACCATGCGCGAAGAGCTCAGAGCATTGTGGTCGAGCACGAACGCGACCCGCGAACAGTTGGCCGTGGATCTCCAGGCTTGGTGTCGCCGCGCCGAAGAGAGCGGTATTGCGGCATTGCGCGACTTCTCCATTCAGTTGCGCTCAGCTCGGGCATGACTTTCAACCCCTGCGAGCAGGCCGTCGACGCGCGAGGCCCTCAAGGGGCGATGCTGGCAGGGTCCGGCGGCATCCTGGGAGGTTGACTCACCGCGCATCGGGATGCATTGATTGCAGAGGCCTTGTTTCGGAATGTATGAGGCGGCAGTGGACATGGTCGAGGCCTATGTCAAGCAGCCAACTTCCAGACAACAAAAAACCCGCTGTGATCGCAGCGGGTTTTTTGTTGGGAGAAATTCGCCGAATTACTTCAGCTTGATCTCTTTGTAGTCCACGTGCTTGCGGGCTTTGGGATCAAATTTCTTGATCAGCATTTTGTCCGGCGTGGTCTTTTTGTTCTTGGTCGTGGTGTAGAAGTGGCCGGTTCCAGCGGTGGATTCCAGCTTGATCTTCTCGCGCGTGCCTTTGGTTGCCATGGTGTGTGCTCCTTATGCCTGGCCGCGTGAGCGCAGGTCTGCGAGCACGGCTTCAATGCCATTTTTGTCGATCAAGCGCAATGCAGCGCTCGAAACGCGCAGGCGCACCCAACGGTTCTCGGTCTCGACCCAGAAACGGCGGTATTGCAGGTTCGGCAGGAACCGGCGCTTGGTTTTGTTGTTGGCGTGGGAAACATTGTTTCCGACCATGGGCTTCTTGCCCGTTACGTCGCAGACGCGTGCCATGTGGACACTCCGATACTTTTTCACAGCCAGCGAGCGGGGTTCGAGGACTCGATTGCCCACGTTTGCCTGCTCGGCCAGCCTCACCTCGCCAAAAAAAGGGTGGCGGTAACCCTGGGAACACATTGTGCGAATCGGTCGGGCCAGAGGCACGCTGTTCGCAGCAAAGCCTTGGATTATAGCCTGCTGCCAAGTTTTATGGTCAGTTTTGTCCGTTGGGATGCCCGTCACGAGGCGGATCAGGCCTCGTTCTGCTCCAAAAAGCGCTGTGCATCGAGCGCGGCCATGCAGCCTGTGCCAGCGCTGGTGATGGCCTGGCGGTAGACGTGGTCTTGCACGTCGCCGGCCGCGAACACACCGGGCACGCTGGTCATGGTGGCCATGCCGTTCAAGCCGCCTTGGGTGACGATGTAACCGTCCTTCATCTCCAGCTGGCCTTTGAAAATATCGGTGTTGGGGCTGTGGCCGATGGCGATGAAGCAGCCTTTGAGGGCAACGTCTTCGGTCGCGCCGGTCTGCACGTTTTTCAGGCGCATCCCGGTCACGCCGCTTTGGTCGCCCAGCACTTCATCCAGTGTGCTGTGCAATTTCAGTTCGATCTTGCCTGCGGCGACCTTCTCCATCAGCTTGTCCACCAGGATGGCTTCGGCCTTGAAAGTGTCGCGGCGGTGCACCAGGTACACCTTGCTGGCGATATTGGAGAGGTAAAGCGCTTCCTCAACGGCGGTGTTGCCGCCGCCGATCACGCTGCAAATCTCGTTGCGGTAGAAGAAGCCATCGCAGGTGGCGCAGGCCGATACACCTTTGCCCATGAAGGCCTCTTCTGAAGGCAGGCCGATGTACTTGGCGGAAGCGCCTGTGCACAGAATCAGCGAGTCACAGCTGTACTGGCCGCTGTCACCGGTGAGAATGAAAGGGCGCTTGGAAAAATCGACGGTGTTGATGTGGTCGAACACGATCTCGGTGTTGAAGCGTTCGGCATGGGCCTGGAACCGTTGCATCAGCTCGGGGCCCTGTACGCCGTCCACGTCCGCAGGCCAGTTGTCGACATCGGTGGTGGTCATCAGTTGACCGCCCTGGGCGATGCCGGTGATCAGCATGGGCTTTAGGTTGGCTCGCGCGGCGTACACGGCTGCGGTATAACCGGCAGGGCCTGAACCCAGAATAAGTACTTTTGTGTGCTTCATATTGCAAACCCCGATTCGAATTTCGTTGCGGGTGGTTTAGAGTTAGGAAAGTTCACGCAGATCTGCTGGCCGCCGCCAGTTGCGGAAGGCCATTGCGGTCTCGTTTTGCTGTCATTGTATGAAAGAGCGCTTGCATGTGCTGCGCCAGCCAAGGAATATAACGATGTCGATCTTGTCCAATCTGGATTTGATCCGCCGGGTGCCGCTGTTCTCAACGCTGACTCAGGCGCAGGCCGAGTCTGTGGCAGATGCGGTCGTCAAGAAGCGTTTCAAGCGTGGAGAGTGCATTGTCGAGCAGGGCAAGAAGTCCAACATGCTGGCCATCGTGCTGACAGGCCGCGCCCGCGTGGTCACCACCGATACCCGTGGGCGCGAAGTGATTTTGGCCACCATGAATCCTGGTGACTATGTGGGCGAAATGAGCCTGATCGACAACCAGCCCCACTCGGCCACTGTGCGCGCCGAAGTGCAGACCGATGTGTTGATTCTGGGCCGCGTCGAATTTGCGCGTTGTCTTCCGGAAAATACCTCGATGGCTTACGCGGTGATGAAGGGTTTGGTGCAACGTTTGCGCCATGCCGACCGCAAAATTGAATCGCTGGCGCTCATGGACGTGTATGGTCGGGTGGCTCGCGCTCTGCTGGAGTTTGCGCAACCCGACAAAGACGACGAATTGGTGATTCGCGATCGCGTGTCGCGCCAGGACGTCGCCAAAATGATTGGCGCTTCGCGCGAGATGGTCAGCCGCGTGATGAAAGACCTGGAGGACCGGGGTTTCATCGAACTGCGCGAAGATGGCTCGACCTTGATCAAGGATCGCCTGAATTCGATTGGCTGAAACCTTCGCGTTTGCCGTTGCAAGGCGTTCTTTAAGGCCACGCTGAGTTCGTGGCCTTGTTACTTCTCTTCTTCGATCGCTGCCCGGGCGTGGCACTTTGCTGCGTTAAGCTTGGCGTCGCAATGACGCGAGGCCTATGACCTATTCACTGAACACTCTCAATGCCGATCGGGCCCAAGCTGGCCAAGGGCCCCTGGCCCGCTTGAGCCAGGAGGCGCTGCTGATTTTGGGTGCAGTGGCGCTGGCGTTTTGGCTGCTGGCCTTGTTGAGCTATTCCGCAGCCGATCCTGCTTGGAGCACTTCAGGAACGCAATCCGATGTGTCCAACTTGGGTGGCCGTCTCGGGGCCTTGCTGGCCGATGTGGGTTATTACCTGCTGGGTTGGTCGGTCTGGTGGTGCTTTTTTGCGGGGCTGCGCGCCTGGTTGTCGGTGCTGGCGCTGCGTCTTCGCTCGGGCGCTGCGGCTGCGCCACCAGTGGGACCATCCTGTCGCCTGGTGGCAGCGGGCGCGCTGCGCGGCGGGCAGCCTTTGCCTTGGCTCTGATCGTGCTGCTGTGTGCCAGCGGTGTTCTGGAGTGGAGTCGCTTGTACCGTTTGGAGGCACTTGCTGCCAGGAACTTCGGGTGGTGTGCTCGGGGCCATGCTGGGCCCATGGGTGGTGCGTTGGCTGGGCTTCACGGGCACAGCAGTGGTGACGCTCGGATTGATGGTCTTGACCTTGCCGCGCGTGTTCCAGTTCTCCTGGGGCCATTGGGCCGAAATGATCGGCGCGCGGTTTGACGGCTGGTTTGAGACCCGGCGCGAGAAGCGCGAAGCGGTGGAAGACCACCGCATCGGTGAAAAGGCGGCACGTGAGCGCGAGGAAGTGGTGAAGGTCGAGCGGGTCGAGATCGAAGAGCACCATGTGGCACCGGTCTTCATTGAGCCTGCCGTGGTGGAGGTGCCCAAGAGTGAACGGGTGGCCAAGGAACGTCAGAAACCGCTGTTCTCCGAAATGCTCGACAGCCAGTTGCCCCAGGTGGACCTGCTCGACGCGGCGCCAGCCAACCAGATCGGTGTGGACAACCAGACGCTGGAGATGACCAGCCGGCTGATCGAAAAGAAGCTGAAGGACTTTGGCGTCGAGGTGCGCGTGGTCGCGGCCGCCCCGGGCCCGGTGATCACACGCTACGAAATCGAGCCGGCCACGGGCGTCAAGGGCTCGCAGGTGGTGAACCTGAGCCGCGACCTGGCGCGTTCGCTCTCGCTGATCTCGATCCGCGTGATCGAAACCATTCCGGGCAAAAACCTGATGGCGCTGGAGCTGCCCAACGCCAAGCGCCAGACGATCAAGCTCAGCGAGATCCTGGGCTCCGTCGGTCTACAACGACGCCAAGCTCCCTGCTGACCATGGGCCTGGGCAAGGACATCAGCGGCTTGCCGGTGGTGGCCGATCTGGCCAAGATGCCGCACTGTCTGGTGGCCGGTACCACCGGCTCGGGCAAGTCGGTCGGTATCAACGCCATGATCCTGTCGCTGCTGTACAAGGCCGATGCCAAGGACGTGCGCCTGCTGCTGATCGATCCCAAGATGCTGGAGATGAGCGTCTACGAAGGCATTCCCCATCTGCTGGCGCCCGTGGTGACCGACATGAAGCACGCGGCCAACGGCCTGAACTGGTGCGTGGGCGAGATGGAGAAGCGCTACAAGCTCATGAGCAAGATGGGCGTGCGCAACCTGGCGGGCTACAACACCAAGATCGACGAGGCCAAGGCCCGCGGCGAGATCATCGGCAACCCGTTCAGCCTGACGCCGGAGCAGCCCGAGCCGCTGGAGCGCCTGCCCTACATCGTGGTGGTGATCGACGAGCTGGCCGATCTGATGATGGTGGTGGGCAAGAAGATCGAAGAGCTGATTGCGCGCCTGGCCCAAAAGGCCCGGGCCGCCGGTATCCACCTGATTCTCGCCACGCAGCGCCCCAGCGTGGACGTGATCACCGGCCTGATCAAGGCCAACATTCCCACCCGCCTGAGCTTCCAGGTGAGCAGCAAGATCGACAGCCGCACCATCCTGGACCAGATGGGTGCCGAGAGCCTGCTGGGCATGGGCGACATGCTGTACCTGCCCTCGGGCACGGGCTTCCCGATTCGGGTGCACGGCGCTTTTGTCAGCGACGACGAGGTGCACCGTGTCGTGGCCTACCTGAAAGAGCAGGGCGGCGAGCCCAACTACATCGAGGGCGTGCTGGAGAGCGACCTGGGCGGTGATGGTGAGGGCGGCGACATGTTTGGCGAAGGCGGCGACAGCAGCGAGAAAGATGCGCTGTACGACCAGGCGGTCGAGATCGTGCTCAAGGACCGCAAGGCCAGCATTTCCTACGTGCAGCGCAAGCTCAAGATCGGCTACAACCGGGCTGCCCGTCTGCTGGAAGACATGGAGAATGCCGGCATGGTGAGCGCGCTCACCTCCAGCGGTCAGCGCGACATTCTGGTGCCTCGCGCCAGGATCCGAGTACACCGTTGCTTTACGGTGCGGACACGGAACCTCGTCGGCTCGATGCCGACTCAGACCAACCATGAACCTGTTTCGCTTCCTGTCCGCTGTGGCCATGTCCGCCGCCGCTGTCGCTGGTCTCGCCTGCCTGCGCAGGCCGACGGCCTGGCCGAGCTGGACCAGTTCCTGCGCGAGGTGAGCAGCGCCCAGGCCAGCTTCACCCAGGTGGTGACCTCGCCCAAGCGGGCGAGCGAAACCGTGGCACGCAGCAAGACGTCCAGCGGCGCTTCGAGTTTTTGCGGCCCGGCCGGTTCCGCTTCGAATACACCAAGCCCTTTGAGCAAACCATCGTGGCCGACGGCGAAACCCTGTGGCTGTACGACGTGGACCTCAACCAGGTCACGGCGCGCCAGCAAAAAGACGTGCTGGGCAGCACGCCCGCGGCCCTGATCGCCTCGGGCACCGACCTCAACGGCGCTGGGGCAGGCGTTCGAGCTGCAAGTCCGCGCCCGCCAGTCGATGGCGTGGAATGGGTGGATGCCAAGCCGCGCCAGTCAGATGGCCAGCTGAAAAGCGTGCGCGTGGGCTTCCGTGCGGGGCAGCTCGCCGAGCTGCAGATTCGTCGACAGCCTGGGGCAGCGCTCGGTGCTGACCTTCGGCGACTGGAAGGGCAACGTGCCGCTCAAGGCCGAGCGGTTCCAGTTCCAGCCGCCTGCGGGCGCGGACGTCATCCGGCCCTGATGCCGTGAGCGCCGCTGCGCCCCCGGTGCACCAGCCCCTGGCCGAGCGGCTCCGGCCGCGCAAGCTGTCCGAGGTGATCGGTCAGCAGCAGGTGCTGGGCGAGGGCATGGCGTTGCGGCTGGCCTTCGAGTCGGGCCAGCCGCACAGCTGCATCCTCTGGGGGCCGCCGGGCGTGGGCAAGACCACCATCGCGCGGCTGATGGCCGATGCGTTCGATGCCCAGTTCATCACCATCAGCGCGGTGCTGGGCGGCGTCAAGGACATCCGCGAAGCGGTGGACAAGGCCGAGCTGGCCCGCGACGGTTTGATGGCCCAGCGCACCATCGTGTTTGTGGACGAGGTGCACCGCTTCAACAAGAACCAGCAAGACGCCTTTTTGCCGCATGTGGAAAGCGGCCTGTTCACCTTCATCGGTGCGACCACCGAGAACCCCTCCTTCGAGGTGAACTCGGCACTGCTGTCGCGTGCGGCGGTCTACGTGCTGCAGCCGCTGGGTGAAGAAGATTTGCGCCAGCTGTTTGGGCGGGCCCAGGCGCTGGGTGCGGTGCCGGTGGTGCAAACGGCAGCGGCCGATCGGCTGATCGCCTACGCCGACGGCGATGCCCGGCGATTGCTCAACACGCTGGAGACGCTGGCTGTGGCGGCCACCCGCGAGAAGCTGGACGAGGTGACCGACGACTGGCTCATGCGCGTGCTGGGCGAGCGCATGCGCCGCTACGACAAAGGCGGCGAGCAGTTTTACGACACCATCAGTGCGCTGCACAAAAGCATTCGCGGCTCCGACCCGGATGCCGCCCTGTACTGGTTCGTGCGCATGCTCGATGGTGGTGCAGAGCCGCGCTACATGGCGCGGCGCCTCATCCGCATGGCCAGCGAAGACATCGGCCTGGCCGATCCCCGCGCCTTGCGCATGGCGCTGGACGCAGCCGATGTGTACGAGCGGCTGGGCACGCCCGAGGGTGAGCTGGCGCTGGCCGAGTGTGTGGTGTACCTGGCGGTCGCACCCAAATCGAACGCGGTCTACAAGGCCTTCAACGAGGCCAAGGCCTTTGTGAAGAAAGACGGCACACGCCCGGTGCCCATGCACCTGCGCAATGCGCCCACCAAGCTCATGAAAGAGCTGGACTACGGCAAAGGCTACCGCTACGCCCACGACGAGGCCGACGGTTTTGCCGCGGGTGAAAACTACCTGCCCGAGGGCATGGCCGCGCCGGACTTTTACCGCCCGGTGGAGCGGGGGCTGGAGATCCGCATAGCCGATAAGCTGCGCGAGCTTAAAAAACGCAATCATCAATCTGACTAATGATTCAGGCAATCCTGCTGATGCAGCGTGAGTCTGGCCCGAACATTGCGGGTTAACCCGAGCTTGCTAGGGGCTTACACGCTTGAAGTCGCCTGTAGTCGGTCGTTACAATCGCGCACCAACCCGCAGTCTGTCCTGCCCAAGGATCGGTGTCTGGCGGGTTTTTTGCTAATAGTTGAAACCGGCTCGTTTCTGGATAACGGCCACAGCCCTCTCAGAACTCGGAGAACCTTTTATGGAAGTTTTGCTGCAGCAGATCATCAATGGTCTGGTCCTGGGCAGTATGTATGCGCTGGTGGCCCTCGGGCTACACCATGGTGTACGGCATCATTGGTCTGATCAACTTCGCCCACGGCGAAGTGCTCATGGTGGGTGCGCTGACCAGCTGGACCGTGATCGGCTGGATGACCGAAGCCTGGTCGGGCATGCCGGGCTGGCTGATCTTGCTGGTCGCCACCCTGATCGCCATGGTGGTGTGTGGCGTGCTCAACTTCACCATTGAGAAGCTGGCCTACCGCCGGCTGCGCAATTCGCCGCGCCTGGCGCCCTTGATCACGGCCATCGGTATGTCGCTGCTGCTGCAGACCATCGCCATGATGATCTGGGAGCCCCGGCCGCACTCCTACCCATCGATGCTGTCCACCGAGCCGTTCCACGTGGGTGGTGCGGTGATTTCGGTGACGCAGGTGACGATTCTGGCCACCACCGCCATCACGCTGGCCTTGCTGATGTGGCTGGTGAATCACACCAACCTCGGGCGTGCCATGCGTGCCACGGCAGAAAACCCCCGCGTGGCGGCGCTCATGGGCATCAAGCCCGATGTGGTGATTTCCGCCACCTTCATCATCGGCGCCATGCTGGCGGCGATTGCCGGTGTGATGTGGGCTTCGAACTACGGCACGGTGCAGTTCGCCATGGGCTTCATGCCCGGGCTGAAATCGTTCGTGGCCGCTGTGATGGGTGGCATCGGCAACCTGGCCGGCGCCGTGGTCGGTGGTATCGCGCTGGGCCTGATCGAGTCGCTGGGCGCCGGTTACCTCGGCAAGCTCACCGGTGGTGTGCTGGGCAGCCAGTACTCGGACATTTTCGCCTTCATCATGCTGGCGCTGGTGTTGACCCTGCGGCCATCGGGCCTGCTGGGTGAACGCGTGGCCGATCGCGCCTGAAGCCGAAGGAGACGTTACATCATGATGAACACGAAAACCGGCAAAATCATTGCCTTCATGCTCGCCGCGATTGCGCTGCTGATCCTGCCCATTCTGTTGCAGGCCACCGGCAGCAACTCCTGGGTGCGCATCGTCGATCTGGCGCTGCTCTATGTGTTGCTGGCCCTGGGCCTGAACATCGTGGTGGGCTACGCCGGTCTGCTGGATCTGGGCTACATCGCGTTCTTCGCGGTCGGCGCCTACATTTACGCGCTGTTCGACTCCAACCACCTGGTGGACACCTTCCCGGCCATCAAGGCCATGTTCCCGGATGGGACCCACGTCAGCATCTGGATCGTGATGGTGGTGGCGGCGGTGGTGGCCGGCATCGTCGGGCATGATCCTGGGTGCGCCCACGCTCAAGCTGCGCGGTGACTACCTGGCCATCATCACGCTGGGTTTCGGCGAAATCGTCCGCATCTTCCTGCTGAACCTGGACCGCCCGATCAACATCACCAACGGGCCCAAAGGCATCAGCCAGATTGATGCCATCAATACCTTCGGTATCGACTTTGCGCGGCCGCTCACGGTGGGGAGCTACACCTTCCAGCCCGTGACCATGTACTACTACCTGTTCATGATCTTTGTGGTCGCTGCGGTGATCCTGTCGTACCGCCTGCAGGACTCGCGCATTGGTCGCGCCTGGATGGCCATTCGTGAAGACGAAATCGCCGCCAAGGCCATGGGTCTGAACACCCGCAACCTGAAGCTGCTGGCTTTCGGCATGGGCGCCTCTTTCGGCGGTGTGTCCGGCGTGTTGTTTGCTTCCTTCCAGCGCTTTGTGTCGCCCGAGTCGTTCTCCCTGATGGAGTCGGTGATGGTGGTGGCCATGGTGGTGCTGGGTGGCATCGGCCACATTCCGGGCGTGATCCTGGGTGCCTTGCTGCTGGCCGGGCTTGCCCGAAGTGCTGCGCCATGTGGCGGGCCCGTTGTCGCAAATGACCGATGGCCGCCTGGCGCCTGAAATCCTGCGCCAGCTGCTGATTGCACTGGCCATGGTGTTGGTGATGCTGTTGCGTCCCAAGGGTTTGTGGCCTTCGCCCGAACACGGCAAATCGTTGAGCAAATAAGAAGGTTGACTGTATGAGCGAAACCATTCTCAAAGTAGCCAACGTCTCCAAGCGATTTGGCGGTCTGCAAGCGTTGAGCGATGTGGGCATTGAAATCAAGCGCGGTCAGGTCTATGGCCTGATCGGCCCCAACGGTGCTGGCAAGACCACGTTCTTCAACGTGCTGACCGGTCTCTACACGCCCGACAGCGGTTCGTTTGAACTCGCCGGCAAGCCCTACACACCCACGGCGGTGCACGAAGTGGCCAAGGCCGGCATTGCCCGCACCTTCCAGAACATCCGGCTGTTCCCCGAAATGACCGCGTTGGAAAACGTGATGGTGGGGCGCCATGTGCGCACCCACTCCGGCCTGCTGGGCGCGGTGTTCCGCACGCCGGGTTTCAAGCGCGAAGAAGCCGAGATCGCGGCCCGTGCCGCACGAGTTGCTGGAGTACGTGGGCATCGCAAATTCGCCGACTACAAGTCGCGCACCTGAGCTACGGCGACCAGCGCCGCCTGGAGATCGCCCGCGCCCTGGCCACCGATCCCAAGCTGATCGCGCTGGACGAGCCTGCCGCCGGCATGAACGCCACCGAGAAAGTGCAACTGCGCGAGCTGATCGACCAGATCCGCAAAGACAACCGCACCATTTTGCTGATCGAACACGACGTCAAGCTGGTGATGGGCTTGTGCGACCGCGTGACGGTGCTGGACTACGGCAAGCAGCTGTCGTCGGGCACGCCCGCCGAGGTGCAGAACGATCCGAAGGTGATCGAGGCTTACCTGGGCACGCGGCGGCGGCTAGATGTGGCTCCCCCGCGCCGCGCTGCGCGCGTCACCCCCCAGGGGGCGATGCTGGCGGCCCGGCCAAGCCGGATCGGCGGCGTCCTGGGATAAGGCACCTCGCTCGGCGACCGACTCGCCTTCGCAATGAACAAGGAATTGAAGATGGCAAACACATTACTCAAAGTCACCGGCCTGAAGGTCGCGTACGGCGGTATCAAGGCGGTCAAGGGCGTTGACCTGGAGGTGCATGAAGGCGAGCTGATTTCGCTGATCGGCTCCAACGGTGCGGGCAAGACCACCACCATGAAGGCCATCACCGGCTCGCTGGGCTTCGAGGCTGGCGACATCGAATACCTGGGCCAGAGCATCAAGGGCCAGGGCCCCTGGGATCTGGTGCGACAGGGTCTGGTCATGGTGCCGGAAGGCCGCGGCGTGTTCACGCGCATGAGCATCACCGAAAACCTGCAGATGGGTGCCTACATCCGCACCGACAAAGACGGCATCGCCAAGGACATCGAGCGCATGTTCGACATCTTCCCGCGCCTGCGCGAACGCAAAGACCAGCTGGCTGGCACCATGAGCGGTGGCGAGCAGCAGATGCTGGCCATGGCCCGCGCGCTGATGAGCCAGCCCAAGGTGCTGTTGCTCGACGAGCCTTCGATGGGTCTCTCGCCCATCATGGTGGACAAGATTTTTGAAGTGGTGCGCAACGTGGCGGCCGAGGGCGTGACCATTCTTGCTGGTGGAGCAAAACGCCCAGCGCGCGCTGCAGATCGCCGCACCGCGGTTACGTGATGGACTCGGGCGAAATCACCATGACCGGCTCTGGCAAAGACCTGCTGGTCGACCCCCGGGTGCGCGAGGCCTACCTGGGGCATTGACGCGGCCCACCCCGCGCCGCCTGCGGCGTCACCCCTCAAGGGGCGGTGCTGGCGGCCTGGCAGAGCCAGTTCCGCGGCACCCTGAGAGGAGAGCCCGACTGCTCCGAAACGGGGCGCTGCTGAAAACTTACAATCACGGGTTGCACTACGCAGATGTCTGCGGATGTGCAGCCCGTTTTTCATTGCACCATGACACAAGCTCAACACCCCACAAGCCCAGCCCGTCGTTGTCGCCGTTGACGAAAACCAGCTCATTGCTGAGCGCCGTGAAAAGCTCAAGGCGATGCGCGAGACGCAGCAGCAGGGTGGGGCGGTGGCGTTTCCCAACGATTTCAAACCGGCCGACAAGGCCGCCGCCCTGTTTGCGGCCCATGGTGAAGCCACCAAGGAGGCGCTGGAAGCCACGCCGGTTCGCGCCAGCGTGGCCGGCCGCATGATGCTCAAGCGCGTGATGGGCAAGGCCAGCTTCGCTACGCTTGCAAGACGCCTCCCTGGGCGAGAGCGGTGGCCGCATCCAGATCTACCTGAACAACGACAGCGTGGGCGAAGACGTGCACGCGGGTTCAAACACTGGGACCTGGGCGACATCGTGGCCGCCGAAGGCGTGCTGTTCAAGACCCGCACCGGCGAACTCACCATCCACGCCGACAGCATCCGCCTGTTGACCAAGAGCCTGCGCCCGCTGCCCGACAAGTTCCACGGCATCCACGACCAGGAAATCAAGTACCGCCAGCGCTATGTCGACCTGATGACCGACGAAGGCGCGCGCAAGCGTTTCATGGCGCGCAGCCAGGCGTTGTCGTGCATCCGCGAGTTCATGGTGAGCCATGGTTTCCTCGAAGTCGAAACGCCCATGCTGCACCCGATCCCGGGCGGCGCCAACGCCAAGCCGTTCGAGACGCACCACAACGCGCTCGACCAGGAAATGTTCCTGCGCATCGCGCCCGAGCTGTACCTGAAGCGCTTGCTGGTGGGTGGCTTTGACCGCGTGTTCGAGATCAACCGCAACTTCCGCAACGAAGGCATCAGCGTTCGCCACAACCCCGAGTTCACCATGATGGAGTTCTACGCGGCCTACTGGAACTACCAGGACCTGATGGACTTCAACGAGCAGCTGATCCGCCATGTGGTGCGCCAGGTGCACGGCGACACGCCTCTGAGCTACAACGGCAAGCCGGTGGACGTGATGGCGCCGTTTGAGCGCCTGACCATCCGCGAAGCGATCCTGAAATACACCGACGCCGGCGACGGCGTGGACCAGCGCCGAGTGGCTGCTGCCCCAGCTCAAGAAGCTGGGCATGTCCGAGGCCAAGCACCAGCTGAGCAGCCGCAGCCTGGCCAGCCTGCAGGTCCTGTACTTCGAAGAGACGGTGGAAGAGAAGCTGTGGAACCCCACCTTCATCATGGACCACCCCACCGAAATCTCGCCGCTGGCCCGCGCCAACGACAAGAACCCGGAAGTGACCGAGCGCTTTGAGCTCTACATCACCGGCCGCGAATTTGGCAACGCCTTCTCCGAGCTGAACGACGCCGAAGACCAGGCCGCGCGCTTCCACGCGCAGGTGGCCAGCAAAGACGGCGGTGACGACGAAGCCATGCACTTCGATGCCGATTTCATCCGCGCCCTCGAATACGGCATGCCGCCCGCCGGCGGCTGCGGCATCGGCATCGACCGCCTGATGATGCTGCTGACCGACAGCCCCAGCATCCGCGACGTGATCCTGTTCCCGGCGCTGCGCCGCGAAGCCTGATCGGGCCGTCGGGCTTGATGGGGCGCTCGCACCGTCGAGCGCTGGTCGTGGCGCTGCTTCTGGGTGGCCATGGCGGTCGCCCTGGCGGTGACGCTGGTGGACTACCTCGGGCGCTGGGCGCACGCCGGGCTACTGGGTGCGCAACCTGGTCATGCACGCCCTGTACTGGTCGCCCCGGCTGGCTGGGGTGTTCCTGCTGTCGGGCTTGTTGAGCCACGCGGTGGTGGAACATGCGGGTTTCGGCGCTGGCGGGCCGCTGTGTTGTCCGTGGTGCGTGCTCATCGGCCTGTGGTCTTCGTTGATCGAACCCGGCATGGTGCGGGTGCGCGAAACCGATCGTTCAGCGGTATTCCTGCCGGGGCCGAGCCGGTGCGGCTGGCCGTGATTGCCGACATCCACTGGGGCCTGTTTTTTCGGGATGGCCAGCTGGTGGATCTGGTGGACCGTCTCAACGCGCTGGATGTGGACGCTGTGATGGTGGCGGGCGACTGGACGCACGAACCACCACGCGCGATCTTGAAAGCCGGTCTGGCGCCGCTTGGCCAAGATTCGCCACCCGGTGTTTGCCGTGCTGGGCAACCACGATGTGGAGTCGCCCGGCCCGCCGCTTGACCGAGCCCTTGACGCGCGGCGCTTGCAGACCCATGGCGTGCAACTGCTCGAAGGGCGTGTGGTGCCCTGGAAGGGCTGGGAGCTGGTCGGGCTGGATGACCACTGGGGTGGCTCATCCGGTGCCGCAGGTCAACCGCCTGTGGCCGCCGGTCGATGACGTCGTTTCACGGCCCAGCATTCGGCTCGTGATCGCCCACCAGCCCGACACCATCGCCTTGATTGCCCGAAGGGTGCGGCGTTTCTCGTCGTTCGCGGGGCACACCCATGGCGGCCAGATCTGGATTCCCGGGTTCACGCCCTGGTGGCTGCGCCACACCAACAGCGAGCAGCCCTGGTGGAACGGCCGGTACCAGTCGCGGTCGGCCCCGTCTTCGTGACGCCAGGCATCGGCACCATCGGGCTGCCTGCCCGTCTGGGTGTGCTGCCAACGATTGATTTGCTTGCTTTGCAGCGCTAGCTGGGCCTCCGCGTCCTGTGCCAGCGGTCTTTTGCTGGTGGCACCAATCCTTTTGATTTGGTGTGCCCAAGGTGGGCGTGATCTCCGATGCATGAACCTGCGCCGAAGAGGCGTTTTGTGGGCGCGTCCTTCAAATGAGAAGGTGCAGAAGAGTTGTCGCATAGAGCATGAATGCAGCCCGCTATTCACGAATAAACAGTACTTTTTAGCAAAGTGGGCAGGGGAAATGGCTGTATTTCTGAAAGAATTTGCAGTATCCGTTGCGGTCCCCCTGGGGCCAAGGCGGTGCGACATGGCGACGTTTCGTCAGCAATTCAAAAAAGGGAGTTCAACTCAATGGTTAGCGTAAAAATGTCCGCGGTTGCATCCGCACTGCTGGCGGTCTCCGCCACCAGTTTTGCCATGGAGCCAGACCAGCGTGCGATGGAATTGGCAGAGTCTTTGGCCAAGGCCGCGCCCATAGCGACCACCACGGCGAAGTCCAGCGCCCAGGTATCCACCCAGGCCGCGGCCGCTCTGCGCGCTCAGGGGCAGGCTGCTGGTTTGTCGACCGATACCGGCAAAACACAGGAGACGAAATGATCAGCCGCCTCATGATCTTCAAGGGAGGCGCGCTGACGGCCGCCTTGGCTTTGACCCTGGCCCTGGGGGGCTGTGGCGGTGGCAGCAGTGACGAGGTGGCTTCAGGCCCTGTGCCTTCGTTCGCGGGTACCTACGACGTCAAAATGACCAAAACAGCCGACACCTGCAGCCTCGGGTTTTCAGCGTCAACATCAGTGGCGCAGTCGGTCAGTCAGGATGGGCGCAGCATTGTGTTGTTGAGCAATGGGGTCACCCTCAATGGCACCGTGGACCCAGACAACGGTGGGTTCTCAACCTCGTTGCAGCAAACCATCGAAGGCATACCCACGACCACCACGATGGTGTACCGTGCGACCGCGACGCCCGGCGTTTTCGGCGCTGGGTTCGCGGTGATGGCCTCAGAAGGAGGTGTGACTTGCAAGATCTCCTACAACGGATCGGCCACGCTCAGGTCCTGAGGTTGTGCTGGGTTGGAAGCGGAGGCCTTCCGCTGGCCCCAAAAAATGCCGCCTTCGGGCGGCATTTTTGTTTTTGGCGTGAACTGCGCTTTCGCATGCAAGCCGAGCAGCTCCTTTTTCACCCGACCACTTCAGGGCTCTCGCTTATATTGCTTGCAGCCGGCGCCAAGCTGGCGCACATCGCACGCTGGCGTCAATGGGGCGTGATCCCCGAAAGACGCAACCAGCGGCTGAGCAGCATTGAGGAACACAGGCATGCACGAAATCATCTGCCCGCATTGCGGCAAAGCCTTCAAGATCGACGAAGCCGGCTATGCCGACATCGTCAAGCAGGTGCGCGACGGCGAGTTTGAAGCCCAGTTGCACGAGCGCCTGGAGCTCGCCGAGCAGGACAAGCGCAACGCCGTCGAGCTGGCGCAGGCCAGGGTGGCCAGCGACATGCAAAAGGCCGCTGCGGCCAAAGACGCCGAAATCCAGGCCCTGAAAGCCAGCCTCGACGCCGGTGAAACCGCGCGCCGGCTCGCGGTGGCCGAGGCGCTGGGCGCGGTCGAAAAGGAGCGCGATGCGCTGGCCAACCAGCTCGCCCAGGCCCAGCAAGACCAGCAGGCCGCCGCCCAGCTGGCCGAGGCCAAGCGCATGAGCGAGCTGCAGAATGCCGCCGCCAAGAAAGACGCCGAGATACAGGCCCTGAAGACGCAGATCGAGGCCCTGGCCGCGTCGCAAAAGCTCGCCACCATCGAGGCCGTGAGCGCGGTCGAGAAAGAGCGCGACGAACTAAGAGCGGCCTGGCCCGCGCGGCGCTGGAAAAGCAGCTGGCCGAAACATCGCTCAAAGACAAGTACGAAACCCAGATCAAGGACCGCGACGACGCCATCGAGCGCCTGCGCGACATGAAGGCCCAGCTGTCGACCAAGATGGTCGGCGAAACGCTGGAGCAGCACTGCGAGATCGAGTTCAACCGCATCCGCGCCACCGCCTTTCCCCGCGCCTATTTCGAGAAAGACAACGACGCGCGCACCGGCAGCAAGGGCGACTACATCTTTCGCGACGCCGACGAAGCCGGCACCGAGATCGTCTCCATCATGTTCGAGATGAAGAACGAGAGCGACCGCACCGCCACCAAGAACAAGAACGAAGACTTCCTGAAAGAGCTCGACAAGGACCGCGTTGAGAAGGGCTGCGAATACGCCGTGCTGGTCTCGCTGCTGGAGCCCGACAGCGAGCTCTACAACACCGGCATCGTCGATGTGTTCCACCGCTACCCCAAGATGTACGTGGTGCGCCCGCAGTTCTTCCTGCCCATCATCACGCTGCTGCGCAACGCCGCGATGAACTCGCTCAAGTACAAGTCGGAGCTGGCGCTGGTGAAGGCGCAAAACATCGACATCACGAACTTCGAAGCCGATCTCGAAACCTTCAAGAGCGCCTTCGCCAAGAACTACGACCTCGCGTCCAGGCGCTTCCAGACCGCGATCGACGAGATCGACAAGTCCATCGACCACCTGCAGAAAACCAAGGAAGCCCTGCTGGGCACCGACCGCAACCTGCGCCTGGCCAACGACAAGGCGCAAGACGTGACCATCAAGAAGCTCACCCGGGGCAACCCGACCATGGCGGCCAAGTTCGCCGAGCTGAAAGACCAGAAGCCGCTGGACGGTCTGTAGGGCGGCCAGGGCGGTTTCGCCGGGCGCGCAGGGGGCGCTCCTGGCGCCGCGCTTTCAAAGTCTGCTCAAAGGCTTGTCGAGAAAACTTCAGGGGGCGCAGCGCCGGCGGGTGCGGAA
>CAVORS010000008.1:0-247811 GCA_963698635.1 uncultured beta proteobacterium | reverse complement strand
GCGCCCGGGCCCGTGGCTTCGCCGGCCACAAAGCGGCGCACCTGTTCAGGCGCCACGCTGAACAGCGGCGTGGGCTCGCTCCAGCTGGGCTTGGCCCGGTTGAGCAGGCGCGAGGTGGCATCCACGCTTTTCTGCGCGTTGATGCACCAGTCCATGAACTGTTTGCGGCCTTCGTCGTTCGAGAGCTGAATGAGCGTGGATTCGAACTGCGCGTCGTCTTGCAGGTGGCCATCTTCGCGCAGGCGCAGCACGATGTCGAGCATGGAGTTGCGCGTGACGTGTTCGATCGTGTATGCCAGATCGCCGCCGGGGAAGTCCTGCATCGACTTGCTGATCCAGGCCATGGTGTCTTCGTGGCTCAGGCCTTGCGGTGCCCGGGGGATGTCGTTGAAAAGGGCGCGCATCACCCGTACCGTGTCCAAATCGCTTGCCATGTGTTCTCCGTGAGGCGGCGCCCTGCGCGCTCGCCGGTTACCTAGGATAGTGCGAAATCGCTCCATCCGCGTGTGAAATGCTGGTGCCTTGGCGTGACTGTTCCCCTGCTTTTGGGCGGTTTGTGAACAGAATTTCTGATGCGCCATCAGACACTTGATCGGCGGTTCGGGTCAAGACTTGAATCCTGCAAAATGCCCGGCATGAACCCTTCTATTCCACCCACCTATCGCGTTCTTTTTGTCTGTATGGGCAACATCTGCCGCAGCCCGACGGCCCACGGCGTGTTCGAAAACATGGTGCAGCAAGCCGGACTGGCCGACCGCGTGCAGGTGGATTCGGCGGGCACGCACAGTTACCACGTGGGCGCGCCGCCCGATGGGCGCAGCCAGGAACACGCGTTGAAGCGCGGTTACGACCTCTCCGGTCAGCGCGCGCGCCAGCTCACGCCGCAAGACTTCGCCGACTTCGATCTCGTGCTGGCGATGGACTGGGACAACCTGGCCCTGGCCCAGGAGCGTTGCCCGCCGGAGCAGCAGCGCAAGGTGCGCCGGCTGGCCGAGTTCTTTCAACACCACGACAGCCCGGTGGTGCCCGACCCCTATCAGGGCGGCGCCAAGGGTTTCGAGCATGTGCTCGATCTGGTGGAAGACGGCTGCGCGGGCCTGCTGCGCCACGTGCAGCAACAGCTCGAGAAACGAAGCTGACGGTCAGGGCGTGCCAGTCTTGGCGCGTTTGTCTGCGGTTTTACCGGTGACTCTGGCCAAAGCCTGCGCGATCCAGCCGTGGCCGCTCACGAGCACGATGCCCAGCAACACCGGGAATGCGCCCATCAAGAAGCTGGGCTCGATGCGCTCATTCAACAGCCAGGCGCCCAGCAAGATGCCGAACAGGGGCGTGAGAAACGAGAACACACCCAGGCGCGAAGCCATGTAGTTGCGCAGCAGCCAGAACCAGACCATGAAGCTGATGAAGGACACGACCACGGCGTGAAAGGCCAGGCTGGCCCAGACCTGCGGCGTGGGGTTGAAGCGCACCTGACCGGTGGCCATGGAGAGGGCGGTGAGCAACACGAAGGCACCGAGCAGCTGGTACATCAAAGTTTGCGAAGCGGGCGCGCGCGACAAGCTCGTCGTGCGGATGACCACGGTGGTTGCACCCCAGAAGGCCCCCGCCATCAGACCCAGAAAATCGCCCCAAAGAATGTTGCCCGGCGCCGGCGTGGCGCCTTGCTCGCGGCCGAAGAAGGCGATGGCGATGCCCGCAAAAGCCAGCACGATGCCCACCCATTGCAGCGGGGCCAGGCGCTCCGAGGGCAGGCGCAGGTGCAGGCCCAGCGCGGCGAAGATGGGCGCGGTGTAGAGGAACACCACCATGTGGGCCGCGCTGGTGTGCAGCAGGCCTTCGCCGACCAGAAAGAACTCCAGCGCGAACAGGCTGCCGGCGATGGCGCCGGGCCATGCCGTGCCGTCGGAGAAGCGCATGCGCTCTCCGCGCCAGCGCATGAACAACGCCACCAGGCAAGCGGCCAAACCCGAGCGCAGCGCGATCTGGAAGATAGGGGCGATGTCTTCGGCGGTGTGTTTGAGCACGATCTGCTGCAGCGCCCAGATCAGGCACAGCACCAGCATCAGGCCGATCGCGGTGGCGTCGAGGGATTTGCGGGAGTCCATGGGCGGCAGGCGGGTTGTGGGGGGGTGAAGTTGTGGATGCAATGGGTGCCTGCATTGTGCAACTGACCGAAATGATGGATATAGTCTGAAACTGACAATTCATAGCCGCCAACCGCCAACCGCCCATCCATTGCGCCATGCCCATCCTCAGCCCCAAGCTGGAAATCCCGCTCACCAGCGCCGACCTGCCCACCCCCTTGCTGTTTCGCAGCGCCGTGGCGCCAGCCGATGGTTTGTATCCTCACCATCGACACGCCTGGGGTGAGTTCGTCTATGCCTTCCGCGGCGTGCAAGAAGTGAAAGTGGCCGGCCACCATTACCTCGCGCCGCCGCAATACGGTATCTGGTTGCCGCCACTGGTGGCGCACGAGGGCCTGAACCGGCAAGAGTCGCACCATTGTTCGTTCTATGTGTCGCCACTCTTGAGCGACCGCTTGCCACCCGGGCCCTGCGCGCTCACGGTCAGCCCCCTGTTGCGGTCATTGATGGAGCATCTGCGCGACCAGCCGCCCTCGCTGGCGCCCAGCGATGAACAACAGCGCTTGATGCTGGTGTTGCTGGACCAGCTGGCCAATGCCTCGCGAGCGAACAGCTACCTGCCCCATTCGGGCGACAGCCTGCTGGGACCGGTGCTGGACGCCTTGCATGCCCAGCCCGGCGACAACCGCACGCTGGCCGAATTCGCCCAGGCGGCCAACACCACCGAGCGCACGCTGTCGCGCCGCTGCGAGCGCGATCTGGGCATGAGCCTGACCGAATGGCGCCAACGCCTGCGGGTGGTGCGCGCGCTGCCATTGCTGGAGGCAGGGGAAAAGGTGGAAGCCATCGCGTTGGACCTGGGCTACGGCAGCGCCTCGGCCTTCATCGCCATGTTCAAAAGACTCATGGGCGTGACGCCCGATGAGTGCCGCAAAGGCGCGCTGGCCCCGCGCTCGGCGCCCTAGGTATTCACCGGGTCAGTCATGGCGAACCATTGGGCCAACCGATTGCCAGTAAAGTGTTCATTCAATCTTACGGAGAGGCCTTTCCCATGGAAACCAAGACCCTGACAGGCAGTTGCCTGTGCGGCAGCGTTCGCTACACCGTGCAAGGCGAGCCGCAACGCGCCCTCCACTGCCACTGTTCGCGGTGCCGCAAAGCGACCGGAACCGGTCATGCCACGAACCTGTTCGTCGCCGGCACGCTCACCTGGGACGCCGGCGAGGCGCTGGTTCATCAGTTCAAGGTGCCCGAAGCCCAGCGGTTCACGAATGCGTTTTGCAGTGAATGTGGTGGACGGGTGCCGCGCTCGGCCGCCGGGTCGGGCATGGTCATGATCCCGATGGGATCGCTGGACGTCGACCCCGGCATCGAACCCCAGGCACGGATTTTCCAGGGCTCGCGGGCTGCCTGGTCGTGCAATGGCAAGGAGCTGCCGGGGTTTGACGAAATGCCGGGGTGAAGGACGCAATTCGACCCCAAGCGGTCACCCAATTGATCCGCCAGAAAGCAGACAGATCGCAACGACTCAGGCCTCTCGCTGGGCAGAGAGCCATAGGTTGGACGCTGCCGGGTTTGTCGATTCTGTTAAACTTCTCGTCGCCGAAGCAAGATGCGCGCAGCATGTTGCATTTGAAACAACTTTTCAAGAGATTTCTATAACTGGAAGAGCTGTTCAGCTATGGCGTCGGTGCCTTGAGTAACGGTTCTGCAAGGCTTGCATCGCGGCTTGCAAACCTATGCGATGACGTGCTGCTCGGGGAAGCCCATCTATGTTGCGTGGCACGTGTCTGTCCTCGCAGCGCTCTAGCGTCTCCCCGCGACAGCAAGATCGTGTTCGTCGGCTGGAAGCTTATGGTGGTTCGGCCGCTGGCATCGACCAAGGCATTCTCTGTCGTCGTGCATCGTTTGCGGCGCCGGACTTTTTCTGGCACTACTCGCGCTTCGGAGCGCAGTCGAGGTCTAACCGGTCATTGTCGGAACGCCGTGCAGCGCCGCTGATTTCAGCGTTGAACGACTGCTTTCTCAATGAGCCCCCGACCGCAATTGGCCGAGGCTGTGTCGAAAAGTCGGGCCAAAGGTGATTTCCGGGGTGCGTCGACCCTTGCCAGTACCGGAAAAAACGATCCTGGTGCGATCTGAAGCGTCGACTTTTCGCCGGAGACACAGCGCGCGTGTTTTCACACGGCCTCTGCCGAAAGCCACCTTTCGTCCGGCCTTATCGCCCAAGTGACGAGGTCGTTGTGGAGCGCTGCTGTATACCCGGTGCTTTGGCGAAGCCACATGGGCTTGTGCCTATCAAGGAGCCACCATGACCCATCCCACCCTCGCCGAATGGCATGCCACCGCCCAGGCCCGCGACGCAAAACGGCTGAACGCTTTGCTGGCAGATGACGCGGTCTTCTGGTCGCCCGTGGTCCACACACCGCAAGAGGGCAAGGCCCTCACGTTTCAATACCTGTACGCCGCCTTCCAGGTGTTCTTCAACGACAGCTTTCGCTACGTGCGCGAGGTGAGCGATGAAAGCGGCGCGGTGCTCGAATTCGAGGTGGAGATCGATGGCATTGCGGTCAATGGCGTGGACATGATCCGCTGGAACGCGGCCGGCCAGATCACGGAATTCAAGGTGATGCTGCGCCCGCTGAAGGCGGTCAACCTGATCCACCAGAAGATGGGCGCCATGCTGCAGGCCCAGGCGGCGCGGGCTGGCGCCTGAAGGGCCGTTCGGGTTAAAGCTGGACCTGCTGGTTCAGCAGACGCTGCACCAGCGGGTGCTGCACTTTGCGCGCCGTGCCGATGGCAAAGAAGTGTTCCTGCACGCCTTCGCAGGGCGCGAACCAGGTGAGCCCGTAGCCCTGGGCCAGTTTGTCGCGCATCAGTTCCGAGGCGGGCAACACGCCCATGCCGCTGCCGCCGAAGGTGGTGAGCAGGGCGCTGTCTTCAAACTCGCCCACGGTGCGCGGCACCACGCCCTGTTCTTCGAACCATTGGTCCAGCCGCAGGCGCACCGAGGCGTGGGCCGTGGGCAGCAACACCGGCACTTCTTGCAGGCTGTGGGGGAACGACGCTCTGGCCTGCGCCAGCCAGGCCTTGGGCGCGTACCAGCCCAGCGGCGAGTGGCCCATGGCGTGGCTGTAGAGCTTGAGGTTGGGGTTGGCGGGAGCGGGGCGGTCGGAGAGCACCACGTCGAGCCGGTGCAGGGCCAGATCGGCCAGCAGGTCATCGAACTCGCCCTCATGGCAGAGCAGGCGCAGGTGGGGTTCGTCCATGACCGGGCCCAACAGTTCGCGCACCGCGAGTTTGGACAGGCCATCGGAGATGCCCACTGCCAGGCGCACGCTGGCCTGGGTGGAGGCGTCGTGCACCACGGTGTGCAACTGTTCGCCCAGTTGAAAGATTTGCTCGGCCACCTGCAGGGCCGCTTGCCCGGCTTCGGTCAGGGCGAGGCCGCGTCCGGACGGCTTGAACAGCGCCGCGCCCAGCGACTGCTCCAGCAGCCGCACCTGCGCGCTCACGGTCTGCACCGCCATGCCCAGCCGGGCGGCCGCGTGTGACATGCCGCCTTCTTTGGCGGTGACCCAGAAATAGTAGAGGTGCTTGTAGTTGAGGTCTTGGTTCATGGCGCAGTGCGGCTTTCGATGGGCCATTGTGCCGCCAACGCAAAAACGGCACCCGAGGGTGCCGTTTTTGAGAGAAAGACCAGTCAGCCGCCGGGGCTGGTTGGTTCACCGGGGCAATTAAGCCTTGGTGGCTTTCTTGGCGATGTCCATGGCTTGCTTGGAAGCCGTGGCGAACTGGGCTTGTGCAGCAGCGTTGGCCTTTTTCATGGAAGCCTGTGCGGTTTCCATGGCGTTCTGGCTGGCGGTCACGGCGCTTTTGAAAGCGGCCACAGCGGCTTCGGAGCCGGCAGGTGCGTTCTTGGCCAGACCTTCAACGGCAGCGCCGAAAGACTTTTGGGCTTCGGCCATCTTGGCTTCCATGGCGCCGGTGAATTCGGCAGTGCTGTCGGTGGCGATGGTCTGCACGTGCTGCATGTATGCAGCCGACTTGCCAGCCAAAGGCTGCAGGAAAGCGGTTTGCAGGGCCACGACATCTTTGATGTCTTTGGCGCCCATCAAGGCTTGCATGTGGCCGAAGGACTCGCTCACGGCGGCTTTGGTGGCGGCCAGGTTGAGTTCAACCAGCTTCTCTGCGCCAGCGTAGGTCTTGGTGGCCAGGCTTTCAGCGGCTTGCAGGTTGGCTTTTTGAGCGGAGGTGATGGTGTCGATAACTTTGTTCATGGTGATTCCTAGAAAGAGTGGATTAAAAGATTCACTGCTCTCATGAAACCCCTTGGACTCTCGTCTCTGGATTTATGTTGCAGTGCAGCATGAGTTGAATTATAGGGTAAACCCGAGACGATGCAAGTTTTTTGTTGCAGTGCAGCAAAAATGTGGTCTATTGTCCAATTTTCCCCTGCTGCAGAGGGCAGAGAGCCATAAAAAAATGATATTCAGGCCATCGAACTTCGTTTTTTCCGAAGAGACCTTCTCGCTCTGCGCGCTTTGTCGGCGGGGCCGGGCGAACTAACGTGCGGACTCGTGCTGTTTTTTTCAGGAGTTCGCGATGCAGATCCAGATTGAAAATCCACAAGCCCCTTCCATGGCGCCGTCGGAATGGCGCAGCCTGGCCGAGCGCAGGGTGCGCTTCGTGATGCGCCGTTTGCGCAACGAGATCATCCATGTGCACATTCGCCTGATCGATGTGAATGGGCCGCGCGGCGGGGTCGATCAGCTGTGCCAGCTCCAGCTGGACACCGAAGCCCACGGCAAGGTGGTGGTCACCGCCGTCCAGGCCCACCCGGTGGCCGCGCTCAATGCGGCTTTGCGCCGCGCGGCCCGCACGCTGGTGCGCCAGTGGCAGCGCCGTCGCCGCCCGTTGCGGGCCACCGCACGCCTCGCGCCCGAGATGCAAGCCGTCTGATAGCGCCAGTCCCTCAGCCTCTCTTTTCAGATCCTCTCTCCAAAGGAGCCCAGACATGAACCCGTTGAACAAAACCCGTACCTTGCCCTCAGGCGGCGGCGCCTGGGGCAGCGGCGAGCAGCGCTCGCTGCGCACCGACAACCCCGCCGCGGCCAAGGTATTGCGCAATACCTACGCGTTGCTATCGCTCACGCTCCTGTTCAGCGCGGGCGTGGCCTCGGCGGGCGTGGCCTTTGGCTGGTCGTCGCCCGGTCTGGTGGTGACGCTGGTGGGCTACTTTGGCCTGCTGTTTGCGATCCACAAGCTGCAAAACAGCGGCTGGGCGATTCCCACCGTGTTCGCCCTGACCGGCTTCATGGGCTACACCCTGGGCCCCATGCTGGCGGCCACGCTGGCCTTGCCCGGCGGCGCGCAAACCATCGTCACCGCCCTGGGGGCCACCGGCGCCACCTTCCTGGCCTTGTCGGCCTACGTGTCTGACGACGCGGAAAGACTTCAGCTTCATGGGTGGCTTCCTGTT
Organism: uncultured beta proteobacterium; assembly: GCA_963698635.1. Taxonomy (GTDB): domain Bacteria; phylum Pseudomonadota; class Gammaproteobacteria; order Burkholderiales; family Burkholderiaceae_C; genus Hydrogenophaga. The sequence continues at coordinate 240,245 of CAVORS010000008.1, read as the reverse complement.
CGCGGGCATGGTCGTGGCCCTGGTGCTGGCTCTGGGCGCGGTCTTCTTCAACCTGCCGGCCCTGGGTCTGGCCGTCTCGGGCCTGGTGGCGCTGCTGTCGGTGGGTCTGATCCTGTTTGAGACCAGCCGCATCGTCAATGGCGGCGAGACCAACTATGTGCTGGCCACGGTGGGGCTTTTTGTTTCGGTCTTCAACCTGTTCGTGAGCCTGCTCAGCCTGATGGGCGTGGGCAGCAGCGACTGATTCTTCAACCTGTGTGACGGAGCAGACTGACATGCGTGCATATCCCATCGACAGCCCACAAGCCGCCACGCGGCTGCTCGCCATGGCCCTCGTGGCCGACGGCCACTACGCTCCCTGTGAGCTCAAGACGCTGGACCGCCTCGACGCATCCCGGCGACTCGGTCTCTCACCGCAGGGCATGAAAACGGTGATCGACACTTTTTGTGAAGAGCTGATGCACGCACAGCGCGGCGTCTGGCGCGGATCGGCAGATCTGGAGCCGGCGCTGCGGGAGCGTTTGCTCAACGAGGTGCGCAACCCCAGGGTGCAAGCCGAGGTGCGGCGCCTTTGCGAAGCCATCGTGACGGCGGATGGCCACCTGGCCGATGGTGAGGTCGAACTGCTCGAAGCCATGGCCATGGCGTGGCGCCCCAAGCCGCCGATGGCCTACCGCGCTGCCACCTGAGGAACATGCGCCCCGGCCTTCGGGCGGGGGCGCATGCCAGGGAAAGCCACACCGCGCTTGTCAGCCGCGCAGGAAAAACAACGCTGTCATCACCAGCCCGGTGGCGATCACGCCCCCGCGCACCCATGGCGCCGGCAAGCGCTTGGACCACCGCGCGCCGAAGAAGCCGCCGGCGGTCGCCGCCACCATCATGAGCACACCCGGTTGCCAGGCGATGGCGCCTGCCACCACGAATGCGCCGACCGACAGCCACGACAAGACCAGCGAATTGAGGTTCTTCAGCGCATTGACCACGTTCAACCGCGATTCGCCTGCCACCGTGTAGAGCGCCATCAACAAGATGCCCAGGCCACCATTGAAATAGCCCCCGTAGACCGCCACCACCAGCAATCCCACATCGCGCCAGCGCGGCTCTGAGGCTGCGGCTGCGCCAGGGGCGGCTTGACTTTTGGCCCAGCGCGCAATCGTTGGCCCGGCGGCGAACAACAGCGTCGCAAACAGCAGCAGCCAGGGCACGATGCCGGCAAACAGCTTGGCCGGTGTGACCAGCAGCAGTGAAGCGCCCGCCACGCCGCCCAGCGCGCAAATCGCCATCTCGCGCCACAAGCGCCGCCGGGGCAGTTCGCGCAACTCGGGCTTGAAGCCCAGCGTGCTGCCCAGATAGCCTGGGCTCACCGCCAGCGCGCTGGTGGCGTTGGCCACGATGGGCGGCACGCCGGCGAAGACCAGCGCTGGAAAGGTGAGAAAACTGCCACCGCCAGCGATGGCGTTGAGCACGCCGGCGGCAAAGGCGGCTGCGGCGAGCAGCGGCGAAGCGGTCAGAAAGTCCATGCAGCGATTATTCCGCGCGGCCAGCGCTCCATTGCCATCACGGCGGGCACAACTGTTTGCCGGGAGGCGCCTCAACCCGCGGTGCGCTGGAACCGGCTCTGCCGGGCCACACGCATCGCACGTTTGATGGGGGGTGCGCAGAACGGCCGGGGTGGGCCAACTATCTCGAGCGGCCGAGTTTGTGTTGCAGCCGGTCCAACACTTCACCCACACTGTTCGCTTCGCCCTCGGGCTGGGCCAGTTCCTGTTCGGCCACCGAGAGGTTCAGGCGCACGTACGTGCTGTCCAGCGCATGCCGCGTGGCGAGCAGTTGCTGGGCGATCTTGGTGCAGTCGGCATCGCCTTCGAGCAGCTTTTGCAAACCGCGCACCTGCCCCTCGGCGCGCCGCAAGCGGTGCAGCAGCTCGGCTTTGCGCTCGTCGCTGAGGCGATCGGACGGCGTGTTGCAGGCGGGCGCGGTCATGTGATGGCCTCGGTCAGGCGGCCACTGGCTGGATGTTGGCGATGGGTTCAGGCGCCAGCAGGGAGCCGTCGCGCAGGCCGCGCACCGTGGCAAAGCCCAGCCACAGCACCACGATGGAAGCGATGGCCAGCAGCAGCACGCCCAGGGTCTCGAAGCCCGGGCCGGCCTTCAGCTCGGCAAGCCGCAGCGTCAGCGTGGCAAAGGCGGCCATGGGGAACGACAGGCCCCAGAACGCCACGCCAAAAGGCTGGCTGGCGATGCGCTTGACCAGCGGCAACAGCCACACCAGCTGAAACACCGCGATGCCCCAGATGCCCAGCGCCACGGGCAGCGGCGCCTGGAACTGGGTGAACACCACGCCGATCACCGCTGGCGGCGCCAGCGTGATGAACCAGGCGGGCAGGATGCGGTCGGGCAGTGGGCTGTGGGCGATGCGGCGCACCAGAATGAGCCCAAGGACGATGGGCCAGAAGAAGGTGCCGATGCCCATTTGCACGGCCGACCAGGTGTCATGACCGAGCGGCAAGCCGGCCAACGGTGCGACCACGTTGCCCACCACCGCGATGAGCAGCACAGGCGTGACCGCGGGCCACAGGCCCGTGTTCCCGGCGCTGGCGTTGGTCACTGGGGCCAGCCACCGGCCGAGCACCCAGACGGTTGCCCACAGCTGTGTGAGCGCGCCGAACCACCACAAGGCGTTGAGCAGCGGGTGAGTGCCCAACAGGGCCACGCCCACTGCCGCTACCAGCAATGTGGCCACCGGGAACGCGGCAACGAAAGCGTGGCGCACCGGGTGTTTCAGGTCTTCGGCCAGTGCCGCCGGGTAGCGAAAGGCGCGCTGAACGGATGCCACCAGCAACACCAGAAAAACCAGCGCTGCCAAACCACCTGCCACCAGGGCGATGCCATCGGCCATGCCGCCGAGCACGCCATTGGCACGGTGCCAGGCCAGCGACAGACCACACAGGCCCATGACGACCGAAAACCAGCCGGGCATGAGGAATTTGAGCGGGGTGGGGCTGGTCATGATGCGATGAAGGTCGAGGTGATAGCCAGTGCAGGGCGACTTATCTGGAGCAGGCGCCGTTGCCTTCGGGCACACCCAGCTTTTTCAGCAGGATGCCGGGCGGGCAAAAGCCGGTGATGCCCGACTGGAACAGGTTGAAGCCGGCGAAGGCGGTGAAAGCGAGGAACCACTCGCTCACGAAAATGGGGCTGCCATGGAAACCCAGGGCCAGCGACAGCATGACAAAAAAACCGGCCATGATTCGGATGTAGCGTTCAACAGTCATGTCAATCTCCTAGAAAAAACACAAAGAAACAGGAACTCAAGCCGCAATGGAAGCGCCTTCATAGCGCTTCCTGTACACGGCGTAATAAAGCACAGGGATCACCACCAGGGTGAGCATGGTGGACACGGCGATACCGAAGATCAGGGAGACGGCCAGGCCGTTGAAGATCGGGTCGTCCAGAATGAAGAAGGCGCCCATCATGGCGGCCAGACCCGTCAGCGCGATGGGCTGCGCGCGCACCGCGGCCGACTGCACCACGGCCTGCGCAAACGGCACCCCACGCGCCGTTTCCAGCTCGATGAAGTCCACCAGCAAGATGGAATTGCGCACGATGATGCCGGCCAGCGCGATCATGCCGATCATGGAGGTGGCGGTGTATTGCGCGTGCAGCAGGGCGTGGCCCGGCATCACGCCGATGATGGTCAGCGGGATTGGCGCCATGATGATCAGCGGCGTCAGGTAACTCTTGAACTGCGCGACCACCAGCAGGTAGATCAGGATCAGGCCCACGCCGTAGGCGGCGCCCATGTCGCGGAAGGTCTCGAACGTGATCTGCCATTCGCCGTCCCACTTCACCGCGTACTGGCGGTAGGGGTCTTTGGGTTGGCTGATCCAGTATTCGCCGAGCTCACCAGTGTTGGGCAGGGCGGCTTCTTTCATGTGGGTGCGGATGTCGGCCAGACCGTAAAGCGGCGAGTCGAGCTTGCCGGCCATGTCGCCGAACACATAGGTCACCGGCAGCATGTCTTTGGTGTAGCGCGGCTGGTCGATGACGCCACGCTCCACTTTCACCAGTTCCGAGAGCGGCACCATGGCGCCATTGGCCGCTTGCATGGGCAGGGCCAAAAGGTTGTCCAGGCCGACCTGTTTGTCCAGCGGCAACTGCAGGCGAACCGGGACGGCGAACTTGGCGTTGCCGTCGTGCAGATAGGCAGCGTCGGAGCCCGACAGGGCAGCGTATACCGTCTGCGCGATCACTTGCACAGGGATGCCCAGCGACTCGGCGCGCTGGCGCTGGATGCGCAGGAAGGCGCGCGGTGCGGCTTCTTTCAGCGTGGTGTCAATGCCGACGATGTCGGGCGTTTTTCCGTAGGCCTCGGCCACCCTCAAAGCCAACTCTGCGCGGCCTTTCTGGTCAGGGCCATAGACCTCGGCCACGATGGGCGACATCACGGGCGGGCCAGGCGGCACTTCCACCACTTTGATGCGTGCGCCGTGCGCCGCTGCGATCTTTTCCAGCTCGGGGCGGTGGCGTTGCGCGATGGCATGGCTCTTCTCGCTGCGGTGGTGCGCGTCGATCAGGTTGATCTGCAGGTCACCGCTCTCGGCCTCGGCGCGCAGGTAGTACTGGCGCACCAGGCCGTTGAAGGTGATGGGGCTGGCCGTGCCGGCGTAGCCTTGCACGTTGGCCACTTCGGGCTGCGCGGCCAGGAAGGCGGTCATGTCTTGCAGCGCGGCCGTGGTGTCTTCCAGCGGCGTGCCGGCGGGCATGTCGAGCACCACCTGGTACTCGCTCTTGTTGTCGAACGGCAGCATCTTCAGCACCACGCCCAGGCCAGATGTAGGGATCAGCGTGAGACCGACCGAGAGCAGCAGAGCGATCAGGATGCCGATGGTCAGCAGCCAGCGCTTGCGCGCACTGGCCAGCAGCGGCGTGAGCGTGCGGGTGAAGAAATTTTGCAGGGCGCTGGTGATCTTGCCCGGCCCATGGTCGATGTGGCCGGTGGTCTTGGTCAGCTTGAGCGCGAGCCACGGCGTGACCGTGAAGGCAATGGCCAGGGAAATCGCCATGCCCATGCTGGCGTTGATCGGAATGGGGCTCATGTAAGGGCCCATCAGACCGGTCACGAAGGCCATGGGCAGCAGCGCCGCAATCACGGTGAAGGTGGCCAGAATCGTGGGGCCGCCCACTTCGTCGACCGCGCGCGGGATGATGATGGACAGCGGCACATCCGGCGTGAGCTGGCGGTGGCGGTGGATGTTTTCCACCACCACGATGGCGTCGTCCACCAGGATGCCGATGGAAAAAATCAACGCGAAGAGCGACACGCGGTTGAGCGTGAAACCCCAGGCCCAGGAGGCAAAGAGAGTCGCGGTCAGCGTGAGGATCACGGCCGCGCCCACGATCACCGCTTCGCGGCGGCCCAGCGCCAGGCCCACCAGAATGATCACGCTGGCGGTGGCGAAAATCAGCTTCTGGATCAGTTTGTTGGCTTTGGCCGCTGCGGTCTCGCCGTAGTCGCGGGTGATGGCCACTTCCACGTCGTCGGGGATCACAGAATTTTTCAGCGAATCGAGCCGTTCGCGCACGCCTGCGGCCACATCCACGGCGTTTTCGCCGGGCTTCTTGGTCACAGTGATCGTCACGGCGGGGTGGTTCTGGCCCTTCTGGCCTTCCATCGCGGCGTCGCCTGCGGCGCCTGGCGTGAACCACACATAACGTTGGGGTTGTTGCGCGCCGGCTTCTACCGTGGCCACTTCGCGCAGATAGATCGGACGGCCCTGGCTCACGCCGACCACGATATCGCCCACGTCTTGCGCGCTTTGCAGGAATTCGCCGGTCTGCACGCTGAGCATGCCTGGCTCACCCGGCGCAGGGTTGGGATTGACCACCGAGCCTGATGGCATGGCCTGATTGGCCGAGCCGATGGCACCGTACAAAGCCTGCACGCTCACACCGCGCTCGCGCAACTTGTTGGGCTCCAGTGAAACGTTCACCGCACGGCCTGGGCCACCGATGGTGACCACTTCGCGCGTGCCCTTGACCCGTTTGAGTTCGGTTTCCACCGAGTGCGCCACGCGCTCCAGATCGAGCGCGCTGGTGGCGTCTTTGGTCCACAGCGTGGCGGCGAGCACGGGCACATCGTCAATGCCCTTGGGTTTCACGATCGGAGTGAGCACGCCCAGGCCGCTGGGCAGCCAGTCCTGGTTGGCGTTGAGCACGTCGTACAGGCGCACCAAGGCGTCTGTGCGCGGCACGCCGACCTGGAATTGCACGGTGAGCACGGCCACGCCGGGGCGGGCCACGGAGTAGGTGTGTTCGATGCCCTGAATTTGCGAGAGCACGTGCTCGGCCGGTGCGGCCACCATCTTTTCGACGTCAGCGCTCGATGCCCCGGGGAAGGGGATCAACACGTTGGCCATGGTCACGTTGATCTGCGGTTCTTCTTCCCTCGGCGTCACCATGACGGCGAACATGCCCAGCAACAGCGCCACCAGGGCGAGCAGCGGCGTGATCGCGTTGCTTTGGAAGGCGCGGGCCACCGAGCCGGAGAAGCCCAGCTTTTCCAGGGGTTGGGCGCTCTCGTTGTGAGGGGTGTGGCTCATGGCGATGACCTCATTTGGCGGCGGGCACGGCGCCCGCCAAACCAGCGCGCACAGGATCCAGCGCGACACGATCGCCAGCTTTCAGGCCCGCAAGCACTTCCATGCCAGCGTCGCCGTGCGAGTTGCCCGTGCGCACTGCGCGCAGGGCAAAACCTTCAGGCTTGTCGCTCCCTTTGGGCGCCACCACGTAGACCGCTGTCAACTCACCCCGTCGCAGCAAAGCCGAGGATGGCACCACAAGGCGATCGCTCTGGGGTTTGGCGGCGGCGGTGTCGACGAAACGCACACGCACTTGGGCACCAGGGGTTTGATCGGCACCGTCATCGCGGCTCAGATCGAGGCGCCATTCCACGGTTTGAGAAACCGGATCCGCAGCGGGCAATCGCATCTGGCTGGCGGGCACCACCCATGCGCCGCTGCCGGGCAATTGCACTTCCACCCGCTGGGCAGATTGCGCAATGGCCTGTTGCGAGGCGGGCACGTACACCACCGCGCGGATGGGTTGCGGCGCATAAACAGTCAACACCGGTGAACCCGGCATGGCCAGAGCGCCCGCCTCGGCATGGGTCTGCAGCACCCAGCCGTCGTAAGGCGCGGTCAGGCGGGTGAAACCTTGGGCCAGGGAGGATTGGGTCTGACCGGCGCGCGCCGCAGCGAGGCCGGCCTGTGCGGCCTTGAGCTGAGATTGCGCCGTGTCCAACGCGGCCTGGGCCACAAAACCCTTGGCGCGCAGGTCGCGGGTGCGGTCGAACTGGGCCTGGGCGTTGGTCAACTGGGCTTCGGCCTGCGCCACGCCCGCCTGCGACTGTGCCACGCCCGCTCGCGTGGCGCGGTCGTCGATCACGGCCAACACCTGCCCGGCCTTCACGCGGTCGCCTGCCTTGACGTTCAACTCGGCGATGCGGCCACTGGCCTGTGCCGACAGGGTGCTCTGGCGCACAGCTTGCAGGCTGCCGTCCAGTTCCAGCCCGGCGCTGACGGCTTGCGCGCCGACCGTGACCACAGGCACCTGTGGTGTTTCAGCGAGGGCGTTGGCGCTCCAGACCGTGGCGCTGATGGCCAGAACCAGGGCGGCTTTGATGGGATGTTGGGCTGGGAAAAATGATTGGGCGAACATGGTTTTGCTCCTATACCTGTGGAAGTATATATACATACCCCCTGGGGTACAAGCTATTTGTTGTTTTGATGGGGTGCAGGCCGGGCGGAGACCCAGCCTGCAAAAGCCCCGAAACCCACAAAATCAAACCACGGCGAAAGGCACGCGCTGCGCCACAGCACACAACAGTTCATAAGCGATCGTGCCTGCCGAAGCCGCCACTTCATCCACCGGCAACACAGCCCCTGTGGCGGGGGATACCCCCACAGAACCACCTCGGCACCCACCCCCACCGAAGCATCGAGAGGCGACAGGTCCACCGCAATCATGTCCATGCTCACCCGGCCAACCACCCGCGTACGCACCCCGTTGACCAGCACTGGCGTGCCCGTGGGCGCATGGCGGGGGTAACCGTCGGCGTACCCGCAAGCGATCACACCCACACGCATGGGGCCATCGGCCGTGAACGCCGAGCCATAGCCCACCGTATCACCTGCCTGCAGCGATTGCACGCCGATGACCTTGGTGGACAGGGTCATCGCGGGCAGCAGGCGCCAGCTGGCGGCGGTGTTTTCCGGGTGGTCCGGGGCGCTGCCGTAGAGCGCGATGCCCTCGCGCACCCAGTCGGCCGCCAGCGTGGTCACCGCCCCCTCACCCTTCAATGGGCTGCCAGCGTGGCGCAGGATGGCGGCACTGTTGCACAGCGTGCGTTCGCCTGGCAAATCGGCAGTGACGGCCTCGAAGGCGGCCACCTGGTGCGCGATACCGCGTGGGCCGTCGGCGTCGCTGAAATGCGTCATCAGCGAAATCTCTTCCACCTGAGGCAGGGCGTTGAGGCGCGCCCAGGCCGCGCGAAAGGCGGTGGGGGTGAAGCCCAGTCGGTTCATGCCGCTGTTGAGTTTCAGGAAGACGCGGTGCGGCACTTGTGTCTTGTGGGCGGCCAGCCAGTCCACCTGCTCTGTGCAATGCACGGTGTGCCACAGACCCAGGCGCGAACACAGTTCCAGGTCGCGTGGCTCGAACACGCCTTCGAGCAACAAGATGGGGCCGCGCCAGTCCAGTGCGCGGATGCGTTGCGCCTCTTCCAGATCCAGCAGGGCAAAGCCGTCGGCACTGCGCAGACCTTCGAAAGCGCGCTCGATGCCGTGTCCATAGGCGTTGGCCTTCACCACCGCCCAAACTTGCGCATCTGGCGCGCGAAGGCGGGCCTGGTTCAGGTTGTGGCGCAGGGCGTCGAGGTGAACGGTGGCAAGGATAGGGCGTGGCATTTGGGATGAAAAATTGGGTCAGCAGGCGGGTTGGGCGCATCCAGCAGCGCAGGAAACCCGTGCGCGCACAGATTCGGAGTGCGTAGGTATTACAAGCGGTCACAAATGGCGTGCTATAACCAGCAACCCTTGAGACCGTACGCCGAACTTTCGCACAAAACAGCCGCCTCAAGCCCTGCGCTTGCACCCTCGCGGCCTACAAAATCATCTGCATGAAGCGCGGCTTCTACACCATCATGACGGCGCAGTTTTTCAGCTCTCTGGCTGACAACGCGCTGTTTGTGGCTGCCATCGAGCTGCTGCGCAGCCAGGGCGAACCGCGTTGGCAGGCCGCTGCGCTCGTGCCGTTGTTTGCGCTCTTCTATGTGTTGCTGGCGCCCTTTGTGGGCGCTTTTGCCGATGCCAAGCCCAAGGGCCAGGTCATGTTCATCAGCAACGCCATCAAGGTGGTGGGTTGTTTGCTGATGTTGGTGGGTGTGCACCCACTTCTCGCCTACACATTGGTGGGTCTAGGAGCTGCGGCCTATTCACCAGCCAAGTACGGCATCCTGACCGAGCTCTTGCCACCCTCTCAACTGGTCAAGGCCAATGGCTGGATCGAAGGTCTGACGATCGCGTCCATCATTTTGGGCGTGCTGCTGGGGGGCCAGCTGGTCGCGCCTTGGGTCTCGGGCATGTTGCTGGCCATTGATTTGCCAGGCGTGAACACCGGCATCGACCATCCGGCCGAGGCGGCAATCGCCGCGCTGGTGGCGATCTATGCCCTGGCGGCCTGGTTCAACCTGCGCATCCCGCTCTCAGGCGTGACCCCGCGGCCGATGCCCAAGAATCCCCTGGCTTTGCTGCCCGATTTCTGGCGCTGCAACATGCGCCTGTGGCGCGACCATTTGGGGCAGATTTCGTTGTCCACAACCACGCTGTTCTGGGGCGTCTCTGGCAACCTGCGGTACATCGTGCTGGCCTGGGCCGGTGCGGCGCTGGGTTACTCGACCACCCAGGCGTCCAGCCTGGTGGGCGTGGTGGCCCTGGGCACCGCCGTGGGTGCGGTGGTGGCCTCGATGCGCATGAGGCTTGACCAGGCCACCCGCGTCATGCCGCTGGGCATTGCCATGGGCGTGCTGGTGATCGGCATGAACTTCATCGATAACGTGTGGGTAGCCGCACCTTTTCTGGTCCTGCTCGGCGGCCTGGGGGGCTTCCTGGTCGTGCCCATGAACGCGCTGTTGCAACACCGTGGCCACAACCTGATGGGCGCAGGTCGCTCGATCGCGGTGCAGAATTTCAACGAGCAGGCTTGCATCCTGTTCCTGGGCGCTGCCTACAGCGCTTCCACCGCGGCAGGCGTATCGTCGATGCTGGCCATCACGGCCTTCGGTTTGGTGGTGAGCGGCTTCATGTGGGTCATCATGAAGTGGCACCAGTACAACCTGCGCACCCATCCCCACGAGCTGGAGCGGTTGATGGAGATTGCGCGCCGCGACGACCTTCACGGTTGACCCCCCCCCCGAGCCGCGCTTGCAGCGCGTCACCCCCCAGGGGGCGGCACTGGCGCCCTGGCGAAGCCAGTTCGCGGTGCCTTTGGATCGAGTGGTCCGCAGGCCGCCAGAACCCAGAACGCCGTGGATCCGGCTTTGCCGGTCCACCAGCATTGCCCCCATGATGGGGTGCCGCACCAAAGCTGCGGCGCAGGGCAGGGCTAAAACCCCACGTTGGTCTTTTGGAAACCGTCGAGGCTGACCAGGCGGTGCTGCGCCAGCACCTTGTAGAGCTCCGACTCGGCCACCGACCGGGAGAGGTAGGCGTCACTGCCGGCCAGACCTGCTTTGAGGCGGTCCATGCTGCCGGCTGTGGGCGCGAACATGATGACCACCGAACTGGTGCCGTTGGCGAGTTTGCGTTGTTTCGCGGCGCGACACACGGCATAGGCATCGGGGGTGCCGTTCAGGCGATCGATGACGACCAGACGGTAGGCATGGGCTTTGATCATGGCCAAAGCCTGTTTGGCTTCGCGTGACCAGTCGATCGAGAACTCGTATTTCTTGAGGCGTTTGTGGAGGATGCGGCCTTCCACCAGGCTTTCAGCCACCAGCAGCACATCGCCGCGGCGAACCTCGGGTACCGGCTTTTTGCTTTCTTCGTTGGTCGAACGGCGACTGCGTGGGCTGCGTGTGTTGCGCGAGGCTGGCGGTATCGAGTCGGCCGGCAGCGGCAGTTCGTCAAGGCCGCCAAAATTGGTCACGCCCATCACGCCAGGGCGTGCGGCCTGGGTCTTTTCGAGCTGCACCGCAGGCGCCGGCTTCAAAACGGGCATGGGAGGCGCAGGGTTGGCCGCCGCGGCCATGCGCCGCACCATGGGCCGCGTGTTGGGAAACTCGGTATTCGGGCCGCGCCGGTTGCTGGCCTGTCCGGCGGGGGCGAGGGGCACAGCGGCACTGGCGTAGGGCTCTGTGGCTGCGAACCCCCGGTCGCCGCCTTGGCGGATGGCTGTGGCGGGAGCGTGCGCGGCTTGCGCACCTGTGGCGGCTTTCTTGACACCGACCAGTTCGTCGAGCATGCCCAGCACGGAAACCAGTTTGATGGGCTTGCGTTGCAAGGGCCAGCCGGTGCCACCGTCGTTTTGCCCGACGAGCAGGACCTTGCCAGGCAGCTCGGCGTACCGCACCAGATGGAGCGCCTGGGCGTTGTCGGCATTGACGATCAGGAGCTGTGCATCCATGACCTCGTCCTGCACGGCATAGGCCGGCGGACGGCGCGCCGCCAGACGAAAGAACGACTCGAAAGTCGCCGACTCGTTCTGTGCAAACCCGACCAGGGCGACTGTGTAAGCGCTCACCATGCTTTGTCTCGCTGATACGAATGAATTACCCAATTCAACGAAGTATGCCCGCTTTGGGCGCGCAGCTTCAAGGCTGGCCTCGCTTGAGTTCAGAAAAGCGTGCGCTAAGTGTCAAGAATTTGCACGATTTCCACTGGTGTGTTGCTTTCCCAGTGGTTCCTGTTTGCCGACCTGTCACAGCGCATGGGCCAGCGCCCGCCCTGTCTGAGCCCAAAGCGCCGGTTGGCCGGCTCGGCAGATTGGTGCGGGTCAAGGCGGAAACGGAGCAAGTTGCTTCACATTTCGCACATGGCGGCGCTGGGTGCGGTCACACCCACCGCAGCAACCAGCCCGCCACCAGCGGCAGCGCTACGGCGCTGAACAGCGCCGACAACCCCATGGCCAGACCAGCGAATGCGCCCGACTCTTCGTTCACCTGGAAGGCCCGCGCGGTGCCGATGCCGTGGGCGGCGGTGCCCAGTGCGAAGCCGCGCACGGTGGGGTCCTGGATGCGCAGAAGGTCAAACAACCAGCGGCCGCTGGCAGCGCCCAGGATGCCGGTGCACACCACCAGCACGGCGGTCAGCGAAGGCAGGCCGCCGATCTTTTCGGCAATGCCCATGGCCACGGGCGCGGTGACCGACTTGGGCGCCAGCGAGGCCAGCGTGACCTTGGAGGCGCCCAGGGTCCAGCCCACGCCGAGCGCGGTGATCGTGGCGGCGAGGGTGCCGACCACCAGCGCACCCAGCATGGGCAGCCACAGGCGTTTGATGCGGGGGAGTTGCTCCATCAGCGGCACGGCCAGCGCCACGGTGGCAGGGCCGAGCAGGAAGTGCACAAACTGAGCGCCTTCGAAATAGGTGGCGTAGGGCGTTTGGGTGGCCCAAAGCAAGCCGCCCAGTGCGATGACGGAAAGGGCGACCGGGTTGGCCAGCGAATGAAAGCCGCTGCGGCGGTAAATCAGAAAGGCCGCGTGGTAGGTGAGCAGGGTGATGGTCAGGCCGAGCAGCGGCGTGGTGGACAGGTACACCCACACATCGGCCAGGCGCCCAACAGCACTTGCAGTGGCGAGCGGCAGGCCTTCGTTCATGGTGTGCCACCATCGCGCCGCGCCGTGCGCTTCATCAACCAGGCCATGGTCAGGGCCGCGCTGGCCAGCCCCACCCAGGTGCTGATCACCAGTGCCACGCCAATGGCCAGCGCCTCGTCACCCAGGCGCTGCAAATGCAGCATCACGCCCACACCGGCTGGCACGAAGAGCAAGGAAAAATGCTGCAGGAGGGTCTGAGAAGTGGGCCTGAGGGTCGCGAGCAGCGAAGGTCTCAGCACCAGGGCCAGCAGAAGAATGGCCATGCCCACGACCGGACCAGGAATGGGCAGCACCAGTGTGCGCACCAGCGCTTCGCCAAGCAGTTGGCACACCAGCAGGGCAGCGAGCGCGGGAATCATCTGTGCGAATCCAGGTGTTCCCGCGGGGCCCCATTTTCAGAGCAGTTCTTCGGGGATGTTGCCGCCATTGGCTGCGATGTGGGCCAGCACGTTTTTGTGCAGCCACATGTTCATCTGGGCCGAGTCGGCCATCTTTTCCTCGGGGCAATACAGCTCTTTGGCCAGTTCCTTGCGGGCAGCCAGGCTGCTGTCCAGGCCCAGCAGTTTCAACAGGTCGACGATAGACGTCTTCCAGTTCAGCTTTTCCGGGTGGGCGGCGGCTTTTTCAGCCATCAGGCCCATCACGTCGACCATGGTGATCGCCGCCGGGGCTGCGGGCGCGGCAGGCGCGGCGGGTGCTGCGGCTACGGCAGCGGCTGGGGCTGGCGCGGGTGCAACGGCTGCTGGGGGGGTGATGACGGGCGCCGCTGCAGCCTCTTTCATGCCCAGTTTTTCAAGAATGTTGCTGAAGAAACCCATGGTGAATCCTTTTGTGGCGTCGTGAACAAAAAAACAGAGCCGGACGCTGACGTCTCTGTCGCACGAGCATATCCCCATTGCACGCCCTGGTCATGACGCCTCGCTGAGCCGGTCCGCTGAGAGAGCGCTGTTTGTGCACCATTGCCAGTTTTGTCAGGCCAATGCCTCATCCAGCAACTCGATCCAGTGCCGCACCGGCGTCTCGGTGCCGCTTTGCAGGTGGGTGATGCAGCCGATGTTGGCGCTGGTGATGACGGCGGGCTTGAGTTCGTTCAGGTGGCCGAGCTTGCGGTCGCGCAGCTGGTACGACAGTTCTGGGTTGAGCACCGAGTAGGTGCCGGCAGAGCCGCAACACAGGTGCGCCTCGTTCTGCGCCACCATGACCGTGAAGCCCAGCGCGCCCAGGTGTTGCTCCACACCGCCTTTGAGTTGTTGACCGTGTTGCAGCGTGCAGGGGGGATGAAAGCCCACCACTTTCTTGGCGTCGGGCACCCGGGCCAGTTTGGGCTTGAGCGTGGGCACGAGTGCGGGCAACAATTCGCTCAGGTCTTTCGTGAGGTCGCTGATGCGCTCCGCCTTGGCGGCGTAGGCCGGGTCGTCGGCCAGGATGTGGCCATATTCCTTGACCGTCACGCCGCAGCCAGATGCGTTCATCACGATGGCCTCGACACCGGCCTCGACGTAGGGCCACCAGGCGTCGATGTTGGCCCGCATTTCGGCCTTGCCGCCGTCCTGGTCGTTCAGGTGGAACTTCACCGCGCCGCAACACCCAGCCTTGGCCGCGATCACCGTCTGGATACCCGCGGCATCCAAGACGCGCGCCGTGGCCGTGTTGATGTTGGGCATCATCGCAGGCTGCACGCAGCCCGCCAGCATCAGTACCTGGCGCGCATGGGTCTGCGTCGGCCAGGCGCCTGCGTCCTGCTTGGCCGGCACCTTGTTTTTCAGCGCTTGCGGCATGAGCGGGCGCACCATCTGGCCCAGCTTCATTGCCGGGCCGAACAAAGGCGAGGGCAGGCCCTCCTTGAGCAGCCATCGCACGGCTTTTTCCGCCGCCGGACGCTCCACCTTTTCATCCACGATCTTGCGACCGATGTCGATCAGATGACCATAGTCCACGCCGCTGGGGCAGGTGGACTCGCAGTTGCGACAGGTCAGGCAACGGTCCAGGTGCATCTGCGTCTTGCGCGTGGGCTCAGCCCCTTCGAGCACCTGCTTCATCAGGTAAATGCGCCCACGCGGCCCATCGAGTTCGTCGCCCAGCAACTGGTAGGTCGGGCAAGTGGCGGTGCAAAAACCGCAATGCACGCACTTGCGCAAAATCGCCTCGGCCGCACGGCCATCGGCGCGCGCCTGGTATTCGGGGGAGAGGTTGGTTTGCATGAGGTTCAGCCCATCCGGCCGGGGTTGAAGATGCCAGCCGGGTCGAATTCGGCGCGCAGCCGCTGGGTGATGGTTTCTATGGTCGCGCTTTGGTGGTCGAACCGTGCGACACCCGGTGCGCCGTCGGCGCCTGTGCGGAACAGCGTGGCATGGCCTTTGGCAGAGGCCGCTGCACCGCGAATTTCCGAGGCAGCGGAGGCGGGCGCCCACAGCCAGCGCTGTGCGCCTTGCCATTCGATCAGCTGTGCATAGGGCAGCTTCAACACGGGCGCGGTTTGCGGCAACGAGAGGCGCCAAAGGCATTGGTCGGGCGCAGGCGGCTGGAAGAATGGCAGGGTCTGGTCGCGGCAGGCGGCCCAGTCTGGGCCTGCTTGCGCGTTGTCCATGCGCTGGCCTTTGGCTTCCTTGGCCATGCGTTCGCAGGCCGCTTCGACAGCGGCCACAGCACCGCGCAGGCGCACGAACAGCAGGTCAGGGGCGTCGGCCTGGCTCGCGTCTTTCACCCAGCAGGACGCGTTGATGGGCAAGGGCTGGCCGCCCCAGTGGTGCAATTGTTCCAGCGCCTGCGCTGCGCCCATCTCGAACACCAGCGTGGCCTCGGCGGTCGGGAGGGGCAAGACTTTCAAGGAGATGTCGGTGATCACGCCCAGCGTGCCCAGGCTGCCGGCCATGACGCGGCTGACGTCGTACCCCGCCACGTTTTTCATCACCTGGCCGCCAAAGGTCAGCCACTCCCCCTTGCCGTTGATGAACTGCAGGCCCAGCACGTAATCGCGCACGCCGCCGGCGGCTGCGCGGGCGGGTCCGGCCAGACCGGCCGCGACCACGCCACCGATGGTGGACGCTGTGCCAAAGCGAGGCGGCTCAAACGGCAGGCATTGCCCCTTCTCGGCCAGCGTGGCTTCGAGCTCTGCCAGCGGTGTGCCCGCTTTGACGGTGACCACCAGTTCGGTAGGCTCGTGGCTGCTGATGCCTTGCCAGCCGCTGGTGGACAGCGGGTCACCCGAGGTTGGCTTGCCATAGAAAGCTTTGGTGTCACCGCCCACGATGCGCAGGGGCGATCGGTCGGCAGCGGCGGCCTTGACCTGATCGATCAAGTCACTGGGGGTGTCGGGGGCGGTGGAGCTCATGACGGCCATGGTAGCGCCGGACCCTGACAAGGGCTTTGAATTTTTTGCACGGGGCGCTGCAATAACGCCCCCTCAACGCACAACGCTGCTCAGCGCGTCATGCCCAGGCAGGCGCCTGCGTTGGGGCGGCCCTTGCATTCGATCTTCAGACGCTTCTTGCGCGCGGCGGGCGACTCGCTGGACGGCGAATCGATGAAGCTGACTTTTGCGGGCAGCTTTTTGCCGTCAGAGGAGGTGGGCTTCTTCGTGGCAGCCAAGGCGGTGCTGCCCAATGCCAGGGCCAGGCTGAAGAGCAGCACGCTGCTTGGCGTCAAAAAAAGTGAAAGGCGCCTGGGCACACGCGAGGTGGGGTTTCGTGACATGGCTTCCTCCTGAATATTGCTGGGCTTTCAGGAAAAGATCATAGGCAAAAAGTGTTCAGGCCACAAAAAAGGCCCCGCCTGCCTGAGCAGTGCGGGGCCAAGTTCTTGGAGAACTCAGTTGTTCAGCGAGATCAGCGGTTGTAGGCGGTTTCGCCGTGTGACGTGATGTCCAGACCTTCGCGCTCGGCTTCTTCCGAGACCCGCAGACCCACGATCATGTCGACCACTTTGTATGCGATGAATGCGACCACCGACGACCACACCATGGTGATCACCACGCCTTCGGCCTGGATGAACACCTGGCTGGCGATGGAGAAGTCGTCGCCACCCGTGCCGCCCAGGCCTGGGGCCGTGAACACACCGGTCAGCAAGGCGCCGACGATACCGCCCACGCCGTGCACGCCGAAGACGTCGAGCGAATCGTCTGCACCCAGCATCTTCTTCAGACCCGACACACCCCACAGGCAGAGGAAGCCAGCCAGCAAGCCGATGATGATGGCGCCCATGGGGCCAACGGAACCGCAAGCGGGGGTGATGGCGACCAGGCCGGCAACGGCACCGGAAGCGCCACCCAGCATGGAAGCTTTGCCGCGGGTGATGGCTTCACCCAGGATCCAGGACAGCACGGCAGCAGCGGTGGCCAGCAGCGTGTTGATGAAGGCCAGGGTCGCGCCGCTGTTGGACTTCCAGGTTGGAGCCGGCGTTGAAACCGAACCAGCCCACCCACAGCAGGGAAGCACCCACCATGGTCAGCGTCAGGCTGTGAGGCGCCATGGACTCTTTGCCGTAGCCGATGCGCTTGCCCAGCATGTAGGCGCCCACCAGACCGGCCATGGCCGCGTTGATGTGCACCACGGTGCCGCCAGCGAAGTCGAGTGCGCCCTTGTCGAGCAGGTAGCCACCGGTGCCCCACACCATGTGAGCGATCGGCAGGTAGCTGAAGGTGAACCAGATCACCGAGAACAGCAACACGGCGGAGAACTTCATGCGCTCGGCGAACGAACCCACGATCAGGGCACAGGTGATACCGGCGAAGGTGGCCTGGAAGGCGATGAAGATGTACTCGGGGATCTTCACGCCGTCGCTGAAGGTGTCGGCCAGCGAGTCAGGCGTCACGCCCAGCAGGAAGGCTTTGCTCAGATCCGCAATGATGAGGCCTTCGCCGCCGAATGCCAGGCTGTAGCCATACACGGCCCACAACACGGAGATCAGCGAGAACACGACCAGCACCTGCATCAGCACCGACAACATGTTCTTGCTGCGCACCAGGCCGCCGTAGAACAAGGCCAGTCCGGGAACGGCCATCATGATGACGAGCAGCGTGGACAGCATCATCCAGGCCACGTCACCTTTGTCAACGGTGGGTGCCGGCGCAGCGGCTTCTGCCGCTGGCGCAGCTTCTGCGGCCATGGCCGGCGCTTCCGTGGTGGCGGTTTCCACCACCGCTTCGACCGCGGTCGTGACGGCTGCGGGCTCGGCGGCGGCAGCATCGGTTTGCGCCATGGCGTTCAGGCCGCCAAAGGCGAGGCCCAGGCCCAGCGTGAGGGAGAGGAGCAGTTTTTTCATTTGCTTGGTCTTTCTTGGGTTGCTGTGGCGGCGTTCAGAGCGCTTCGCGGCCGGTCTCGCCGGTGCGGATGCGAACCACTTGTTCCAATGCGGTGACGAAAATCTTGCCGTCGCCGATTTTTCCGGTGCGCGCAGCACCTTCGATTGCCTCGATGACGCGGTCGACGAGATCGTCTGACACGGCGGCTTCGAGTTTCACTTTGGGCAGAAAGTCGACCACGTATTCCGCGCCGCGGTACAGCTCGGTGTGGCCCTTCTGGCGCCCAAATCCTTTGACGTCAGTGACGGTGATGCCTTGCACGCCCATGGTGGAAAGTGCTTCGCGCACTTCGTCCAGCTTGAACGGTTTGATGACGGCCGAGACCATTTTCATGCTGTGGTTCCTCTGTTTGCTTCAAGGCGCTTTGGCTGGGCCAGCGCCGGGGTCGGTGGTTTCGGTGTGGGCCGGTAAAGAACCCGCACCGCTGAAGATGTGAACCGGTTCGGGGCAAAAACCCCTGACCGGACGACACCGTGCACAACCCTATGCACAGAGCGTGCCAAGTTGTTCCAGCCCACGGGCGGGCAGTGGCCGAGGCGGTGGCAGAGCGGTCAATATGTAACGAAACTTTGGCGGGGAAAGCGCTTGTCGCCAAGCAGCGCGGGCCTTGTGACATGATCCCAGGGCTTGTTCAAACCGGTTTGCTGTCACGGACCGGTCGGCCGCACCTTTGTGGTGCGTTGGTGCAAAGGCGGGGCCACAAGAGTGCGCACCGAAACAGGGAGGAGTCCATGAGCTTAGCTTTGGTGCACAGCCGTGCGCTGTTGGGTTTGGAGGCGCGACCGGTGCAGGTCGAGGTGCATCTGGCCAATGGCCTGCCCAGCTTCACATTGGTCGGTCTGGCCGATACCGAGGTGAAAGAAGCGCGCGAAAGGGTGCGCTCGGCCATCGCCAACGCAGGGCTGGACTTTCCCAGCAACAAGCGCATCACCGTCAACTTGGCCCCTGCCGACCTGCCCAAGGATTCGGGCCGTTTCGATTTGCCCATCGCCTTGGGCATCCTCGCAGCCAGCGGCCAAATCGGCGCCGAACGCCTGAGTGGCTGGGAGTTCGCCGGCGAGTTGTCGCTCGGTGGCGATCTGCGCGCGGTGCGCGGGGCCCTGGCCATGAGCCTGGCGTTGCACCGCGTGGCCGGGCAGGCAGGTGGGCCGGCGGTCAGCCTGGTGTTGCCGCCCGGCAGCGCCGAAGAGGCGGCGCTGGTGCCCGATGCACAGGTCTACCGGGCGCGCCACCTGCTCGATGTGGTCGCGCAGTTCTTGCCCGCCTCAAGCAAGGGTGGCGGCGAAACCTCACCTGTGCCCGAGAGCGATGGTTGGGTGCGGCTCGCAGCGCAGGCATCCGCCACCGTGGCCAGCTATGCGGACCTGTCCGACGTGAAAGGCCAGGCCGCGGCCAAGCGCGCCCTGGAAATTGCCGCCGCCGGTGGCCACAGCCTGCTGATGATGGGTCCCCCGGGCTCGGGCAAGAGCATGCTGGCCCAGCGTTTCGCGGGGCTGTTGCCGCCGATGAGCACCACCGAAGCACTGGAATCGGCGGCGGTGGCGTCGCTCGCGGGCCGCTTCAGCCTGGAGCGCTGGGGCCAGCGCCCCACCTGCGCGCCGCACCACAGTGCCAGTGCCGTGGCGTTGGTGGGCGGCGGCTCACCACCGCGCCCGGGCGAAATCTCCCTGGCGCACCAAGGCGTTCTGTTTCTGGACGAACTGCCCGAGTTTCCCCGCGCGGCGCTGGAGGCCTTGCGTGAGCCACTCGAGAGCGGCTACATCCGTATCTCGCGTGCCGCCATGCAGAGCGAATTCCCCGCCCGGTTCCAGCTGGTGGCTGCCATGAACCCATGTCCCTGCGGCTACCTCGGGCATCCCACGCGGGCCTGCCGCTGCACGCCCGATCAAATTTCCCGTTACCAGGGCAAGCTCAGTGGCCCATTGCTGGACCGTATCGATTTGCATGTCGAGGTGCCAGCGATCGCTTCAGACGACTTGCTGCACGGCGCAGCGGGCGAAGCCAGCGAAACCGTGCGCGAGCGGGTGGTGGCCGCGCGTGCGCGCGCGATGGCTCGACAGGGCTTGAGCAACCAGTCCTTGGCAGGCAAAGCGCTGGATGAACACTTGCACGCCGATCCGAGCGCGCTCAAGTTTCTGAACACCGCCTCGGCGCGCCTGGGCTGGAGCGCACGCAGCACCCACCGCGCCTTGCGGGTGGCGCGAACCATTGCCGATCTTGGCGGGGCTGAACACGTGACTGCGGCGCACGTGGCCGAAGCTGTTCAGTATCGGCGCGCGCTGCGCGCCGCGGCGCATTAGGCGAAGGCTTTTTACAGCCCCGTACCGATCCACCGCCGCAGTTCGCTCTCGGTCACGCCGCTGCGCGAAGCCAGATCGGCCATCTGGTCATCACCCACTTTGCCGACGTTGAAGTAGGTGCTTTCCGGGTGGCCCAGGTAAAAACCGCTCACGCTGGCCGCTGGCGTCATGGCCAGGCTCTCGGTCAGGCCCATGCCGATGTCGTCGCAGTTCAACACCTCGAACATGGCGCGCTTGACCGTGTGGTCGGGGCAGGCCGGGTAGCCGGGCGCGGGGCGGATGCCCTGGTACTTCTCCTTGATCATCTCTTCGTTGCTCAGTGACTCCGAGGGCGCATAGCCCCAGAGGTCGGTGCGCACGCGGTGGTGCAGGCACTCGGCAAAGGCTTCGGCCAGGCGGTCGGCCAGCGCTTTGAACAGAATGGCGCTGTAGTCGTCGTGGGCATCGATGAACTGCTTTTCCTTCTTTTCCGACCCCAGACCGGCGGTCACCGCGAACATGCCCACGTAATCGTCCGCCGTGCCCTTGGGCGCCACGAAGTCGGCCAGGCAGCGGCTCGGGCGCATCACGCCGTCGATCTCCTGCTTCTCGGTCTGCTGGCGCAGGCCGTGCCAGGTGAGTGCCACTTCGCCGCGGGTCTCGTCGGTGTAGAGCGCGATGTCGTCATCGTTGACCGTGTTGGCCGGGTACAGGCCGATCACGCCATTGGCGCTGAGCCAGCGGCCATCGATGATCTTCTTGAGCATGGCTTGTGCATCGGCGAACACCTTGGTCGCCTGTTCGCCCACCACTTCGTCGGTGAGGATGGCGGGGTAAGGACCGGCCAGATCCCAGGTCTGGAAGAACGGGCCCCAGTCGATGTATTTCGCGATTTCCGCGAGGTCGAAGTTCTTGAACACGCGCTTGCCGATGAACTTGGGCTTCACGGGTTGGAACGACGACCAGTCGATCGGCGTCTTGTTGGCGCGCGCCTTGTCCAGCGACCACATCGGCACCTGTTTTTTGTTGGCGTGCTGCGCGCGCACCTTGTCGTAGTCGGCATTGAGCTCGGCAATGGTCTGCACACGGCTGTCGCCCAGCAGGCTTTGCGCCACGCTCACGCTGCGCGAGGCATCGGGCACATAGACCACCGGCCCGCTGTAGTGCTGCGCGATCTTCACCGCGGTGTGCACCCGGCTGGTGGTGGCGCCGCCGATCAGCAGGGGAATGCCTTTCTCGCGGAAATGCGCGTCTTTCTCCATTTCGCCCGCCACGTACTGCATCTCTTCCAGACTCGGCGTGATCAGCCCCGAGAGGCCCACGATGTCGGCCCCTTCTTCCTTGGCTTTGGCCAGAATCTCGTGGCAGGGCACCATGACGCCCATGTTCACCACCTCGAAGTTGTTGCACTGGAGCACGACGGTGACGATGTTCTTGCCGATGTCGTGCACATCGCCCTTGACGGTCGCGATCACGATCTTGCCCTTGGCCTTGACGTCGCCGCCCGAGGCTTCGAGGAGCCGCTTTTCTTCTTCGATATAGGGCAGCAGGTGCGCCACCGCCTGTTTCATCACGCGCGCGCTCTTGACCACCTGCGGCAAAAACATCTTGCCCTGGCCGAACAGGTCGCCGACCACGTTCATGCCGTCCATCAACGGGCCTTCGATCACGTTGAGCGGGCGCCCGCCATCGGCCTCGATCTCGCGCCACATCTCTTCCGTGTCTTCGGTGATGTGCTCGTTCATGCCGCGCACCAGCGCGTGTTTCAGGCGCTCACGGATGGGCAGCGCGCGCCATTCGTTTTTCTTGCTGTCGTCTTTGGCCGCGCCCTTGGCGCCTTCGGCCACTTCGATCAGGCGCTCACCTGCGTCCGGGCGGCGGTTCAGGACCACGTCTTCCACCCGCTCGCGCAACACCGGTTCCAGCTCGTCGTACACGCCGACCATGCCCGCGTTGACGATGCCCATGTCCATGCCCGCTTTGATCGCGTGGTACAGGAACACGGTGTGGATCGCTTCGCGCACCGGGTCGTTGCCGCGGAAACTGAAGCTCACGTTGCTCACGCCGCCACTCACCTTGGCGCCCGGCAGGTTTTCTTTGATCCAGCGCGTGGCGTTGATGAAATCGACGGCGTAGTTGTTGTGCTCTTCGATGCCGGTGGCAATCGCAAAGATGTTGGGGTCGAAGATGATGTCTTCGGGCGGGAAGCCCACTTCGTCCACCAGCACGCGGTAAGCCCGCTCGCAAATCTCGATCTTGCGTTCGTAGGTATCGGCCTGGCCTTTTTCGTCAAACGCCATCACCACGGCCGCCGCGCCATAGCGCTTGACCAGGTTGGCCTGGCGCTTGAATTCTTCCAGGCCCTCTTTCATGCTGATCGAGTTGACCACGCCCTTGCCCTGGATGCATTGCAGGCCGGCTTCGATGACTTCCCATTTCGAGCTGTCCACCATCACCGGCACCCGCGCAATGTCAGGCTCACCCGCGATCAGGTTCAGGAACTTCACCATGGCCGCCTTCGAATCCAGCATGGCTTCGTCCATGTTGATGTCGATGATCTGCGCGCCGTTGTCCACCTGCTGGCGGGCCACCGCAATGGCCTGCTCGAACTCTCCGTTGAGGATCATGCGGGCGAAGGCCTTGGAGCCGGTGACGTTGGTGCGTTCGCCCACGTTGACGAACAGGCTGCCTTCACCGATCAGAACGGGCTCCAGACCCGACAGCAGCATCGGGGGCAGGGCAACAGAAACAGGGGAAGTGGAAACGTCAGACATGCAGGCTCACCAGGGTTCTATGAAATAACTGGTGAGCGCCGTTGACAGCCGGGCAAGCCGGCGGGGCGGTGGCCGCCCCTGTGACCCAAGCCTGACGGCCCGTTGCAATTTCCGACGGTTCGGACTTGCTTGGGCGCTGCAGCGCTCCTTGGGTGAGTGCCGATTTTAGCGGGTGCCCGGTTGCAGGGGGCGGTTGGCTTGACGTGCATACCACAGCGCAAGCGTTTGCGGCGCTTTTTCAGGCATTGCATTTTGGTGAATATTCACCAAACTGGGTCAGGATCCAAAAGGGGGTTGCCGGGCACACTCGAAGCTTTCCGCCAGTGACCAGCATCGACCATGACCCGTTCCTTGTTGAGCCGATTGCCCGATATCTTCGCCTGCGCTGCCGTGCGATCAAGCGAAGCCATGCACACCCTGGGTTTGAGACCCGGCCAGTGTTTCCATGGGCTGGTCGCGGCCAATGACGTCAGCGAGGCGCCGAAGTGGCGGTTTCACGTTTCTGGCGATATGGCTGCGCTGTTGGGCATGCTCGCAGGGCAACAGCCGTTTTCATGCATGCGACAGGAGCTGGGCTTCCTTTGGCTGTCCACCCAGCCCTTGTCCGAGGGAATGGACGCCCAGCAAGTTTCGCCAAAACGCGACGCAACCCTGCTTTCCGATTTTTCCCATCGCTTGTTGCTCGCTCGTGAGCTGTTGAGCCCATCTGCCCTGGTGGCGGTCGAGTGCACGCCCGGGCTGGAAGAGGGCGTTTCGCTGGTGATGCAAACCGTGTTCGGGCAACAGCCACATTGGACGAAGCTTGATGACCGCCCTCATGCACCCCCCGTGCTGCTGTGCACAGCCGGTACAAACGACAGGGCGTGGGCGACCCGCTGCGGTCCACGCCACGGCAAGCGGAGCAGCTTGCTTCACTGGCTGAGCGATGCACCTTCGAGTGGCTGCACCGCGCTGGCCCTGGGTCCCACGCTGGATCTGAGCGATGTATGGCGCGCCTGGCGCGGCCGATGGGTCGTCACGCATGCGGACCCCTTGATGCTGGCTCGGCTGGAATTGCAGTCAGCAGATCTTCGCGAAGCCTGATCTGCCTGCGCGCGCCGCGTTCAGGCGTTGCCCGCCGCGCCGTGGCCTATGGTCGCCATTTCTCTGACCGGAATGCTGCGCCGTGCCGGCGCTTCGGCCCGCGCCCGCAATTGCCCGCAGCCCCCGTCGACATCTTGTCCCGCAGACTGCCGCAGCTTCGTCAGGATGCCGCGGCGGTGCAGGCGCCGCGCGATGTCGGCGGCCTTTTCCCAGGTTGGGCGGGTGAATGGCAGCTCGGGCACCGCGTTGTACGGAATCATGTTCAGGACCGCGTATTTGCCGTGTAGCAACCGCACGATGCCCTCGATCTCGTCGTCGCCATCATTGATGCCTTCCAGCAGCGTCCACTGGTACTGGATCGGGTAGTCGGTGGCGCGGGCATAGGACTCGCCCCGCTCGACAATCTCTTCGGGCGTCATGTGTGGTGCGCGTGGCAGCAGCTTTTTGCGCAATTCGGTCTTGGTGGTGTGCAGGGAGAGCGCCAGCGCGGGCTTCACCGGGCCAGCGGGCAGGGCCTCAAACACGCGCGTATCGCCCACGGTGGAAAACACCAGATTCTTGTGGCCAATGTTGCCCACTGTGCCCAGGAGGTTGATGGCGGCCATCACGTTGTCAAGGTTGTGCGCGGGCTCGCCCATGCCCATGAACACCACCTTTTTGACCGGGCGCATCCGGCGCGCCAATGCCACCTGTGCCACGATCTCGGCGCTGCCCACCTGGCGGATCAGCCCGGTGGTCCCGGTCATGCAAAACACGCAGCCCACCGCGCAGCCCACCTGGCTGGAAACACACAGGCCGCCTCGCGGCAGCAGCACGCTCTCCACCATCTGGCCATCGCCGAGTTTCACCAGCAGGCGTGAGGCGCCGTCTTCGCCGAGGTGCGCGGAAGCCAGCGTGGCCAAGGCGGACAGCTCGGCTTCAATGGTGGGCATTTCGGCGACAAGGGCGTGGGGCAAAAAATGCTCAAGCTCGCGCCGGCCACTGCGCTGAGGCAGGGCCTGGGTCCACAGACGCATGACACGCTGCTGGTGGCGGGGGTTGGCGCCGAGCGCGGCGAGACGCTCGCGCAGGGTTTCGATGTTCATGGTGGAGATTGTGACTTCTCCTGCGCCGCTTTGCGGCTTGTCCCCGAGGGCCGGCCACGGCTGGAGCCAGCGGAGCCGGACCCCGGCCGTGTACCGGGTTTGGTTCTTCTGCGCCGACGTCTGTGCGTTCGATCAAAGAACCGCCCTTTGATCGGTAGGTTTACTTTGGGCGGCTGAGAATGGGGGTCACTGGAGCTTTTTGATGAAAACAGTCTCGTTCATTCAGCGCAACCCCAACGGCCATTGGGTCGGCAACGGATTTCCGGTGCGCAGCATCTTTTCCTACAACGATCAACCCGAGCGTTTTTCGCCGTTTTTGCTGCTGGACTATGCGGGCCCGGCGCGCTTTGAGCCCACAACCACCGAGCGCCGTGGCGTGGGTTCGCACCCTCACCGGGGTTTCGAGACGGTGAGCATTGTTTACCACGGCGAGGTGTCGCACCGCGATTCGTCGGGCGGCGGCGGCACCATCGGCCCGGGCGACATCCAGTGGATGACGGCGGCTGGCGGTATCGTGCATGAAGAGTTCCATGGCGAGCGGTACGCGCGCGAGGGCGGGCCGTTCGAGATGGTGCAACTGTGGGTCAACCTGCCTGCGCGCGACAAGATGAAGCCGCCCGGGTACCAGGGCATCACGGTCGATCAAACCCCGACGATCGAATTGCCTGAGGGCGCGGGCACGGCGCGCCTGATCGCTGGCGAATTCATGGGTGCCAAAGCGCCGGCCCACACCTTTACACCCATGCAGGTCTGGGATCTGCGCCTGAAAGCCGGCAGCACGGTCACCCTGCCTGCGCCCGAGGGCCACACCACGGTGCCGCTGGTCTTGCATGGCCGTGTGCGCACACCGGGCGGCGCCGAGGCCACCGATGCCGAAATGATGGTGTTCACAAGGGAAGGCGAAGGCGTCAGACTGGAGGCGTTGACCGACGCCACGGTGCTGTGGCTCAGCGGCGAACCGATCGACGAGCCCATCGTGGGTTATGGTCCTTTTGTCATGAACGCCGAGGCGGAAATTCACCAGGCGTTTGTGGATTTCCAGAGCGGACGGATGGGCGCGATTTGACCCATCCGCGCCGGGTGAGGCGTCACCCCCGAGGACGCGCTGCGGCCGGCAAAACCCGTTCTGCGGTGATCTGGGCCAGGGCACACCCCGTCGATATTGACATTGGAGAACGCGATGCTTGAAATGGTGATCAACTCCCGCGAAGCCGATCTGGGCCATGGCTTGAAGGTGCGTCGGGTATTGCCGTTTGCCAAGCGGCGCAGTGTGGGCCCGTTCGTGTTTCTGGACCATGCCGGCCCGGTGCCGCTGCCGGCCGAATACGACCGCAAGGCCGATGTGCGGCCGCATCCGCACATCGGCTTGTCCACGTTGAGCTACCTGCTCAGTGGCCAGATCACCCACCGCGACAGCCTGGGCACTTTGCAGATCATCCGTCCTGGCGAGGTCAACTGGATGACGGCCGGGCGCGGCATCACCCATTCGGAACGCTTCACCCACCCCGATTCCTATGCCGGGGGTGGCCTGGAGCTGATGCAGCTCTGGGTGGCCCTGCCCGAGACGGATGAAATGTGCGAGCCCGCGTTCACGCACTATGACAAGAGTGTCTTGCCAGAAAAGCAGCAGGGCGGTATCTGGACGCGTCTGGTGGCTGGCACGGCCTATGGCGCCACCAGCCCGGTCAAGACCCATTCGCCGCTGTTCTTTGTGCATGCCGAACTGCAAACGGGTGCGGTTTTGGCGCTGCCAGGCGGTTACAGCGAACAGGCTGTGTATGTGGCCAAAGGCGTGATCGAGCACCAGGGTGAGCGCTACCAGGCCGGACAAATGCTGGCGTTCGATGGCGATGCCAGTGACCAGATCGGTGCGCCATCGACCGCCACGCTGATGGTCTTTGGCGGTGAGCCGCTGGGCGAGCGGCACCTGTTCTGGAACTTCGTTTCATCCCGGCGCGAACGCATCGAGCAGGCCAAGGCCGATTGGCGGGAAGGTCGCTTTGCCTTGCCACCCGACGATCAAGACGAGTTCATCCCTTTGCCGGTTTAGGGTTCGTTGCTTTTACTTACGTATTGAGCGGGCGATTTCCCGAATTGGTTGCGCAAACCCGTGTAATTGACCACAGACGCGGTGCCGTGTGCCGCGCAAAATGTCCTTCGACGCAGCCCCGAGATGCGCGCTGCCTGCTTGTTACCCATCCCATGTCATTGATCGGCAAATTTTTTGGCTCTCGCTTCGGTGAAGACGCTCCCGAAACCCAGCTGCCCTCAGAGCGGCAGGAAATGGTGGGCGGCTCCGTCAGCGCCCATGAGGCGGCGCTGTTGCTGCGCGCGCCCACCGCGCTGATGCAGCTCACGCCAGTGGAGGCACTTGCGGTTGTCGGCTTCATGCGCCCGCGCCAATACAAGGCCGGCGCCACCATCATTCGCCAAGGTGAGGTGTCGGATACGGGGTTCATGGTTCTGGTGCTCAGCGGAGAGATCACTGTAGAAACCGTTGTGGCCAGCCGCGTCAATCCGGCCACCGTCACCGTGCTTGGGCCTGGCAGCCTGATTGGCGAAATGGCGTTGGTCGATGGGGGTGCGCGCTCTGCATCCTGCATCGCGAGTTCCGATGTGCGCTGTGCCGTGTTGACGCGCGATGCGCTGGAAGTGCTGATCACCGAGCAACCCACCGTCGCCGCCAAGCTGATGACCGCCGTGGCCCAACGGCTGGGCGAGCGGCTGCGCGAAAGTGGCCACAAGCTGCAGGTCTACAGCAACCTCGTCAAAGCCATGCAGGGTGAAATCGACAGCCTCATGCCCACACCAGACAAGCGCCTGAAATAGTACCGTACCGGGGCAGGTCAGTGGCTGGGCGTGTCCACCGTTTGACCGTCGGCAAGGCCGTTCTGCCCCATGATCGGGGCCATCCATCAGAAGCTCCCCGCGCCATGCATCACCCCTCCTCCACCACAACAGAACGCGCCATTGCCGCCATCCACGCCTGGACCGGAGGCGTTTTTCGATGACCGGTCATATCGCAACGGCACCCGCGAAAGCGCCAGGCCCGGTGCTGATCATGGGCGCCGGCAGTGTGGGCGGCTACATCGGAGGCTGTCTGCAAGCCGCGGGCGTGACCGTTGATTTCGTGGGCCGTCCGCGGGTGCTGCAAACGCTGCGTGTCCATGGCCTGAGGGTCACCGACCTGGACGGCGCTGAGCATCACATTCCTGCGGCCGATTTGCATTTGCACGAACACGTTCCTGCCGGCCTGGAGCCGGGGCTGGTGTTGCTGTGCGTGAAAAGCCCCGCCACGGCGGACGCCGCGCGCGAGCTGGCCGAGCAACTGCCGTTCAACACGCTGGTGGTGTCGATGCAGAACGGGATGCGCAACGCCCAAGTGGCCAAAACCGCCGCCCCGGGCTTGCGGTGCATGCCGGGCATGGTGCCCTACAACATTGCCGAGCTGAGCCCTGGTCACTTTCACCGAGGCACGACCGGCCATCTGGCCGCGCAAGGGGGCACCGAGTTGGCGGCCTGGCAGCCGGTGTTCGCTGCCGCTGGAATCCCGCTCGATGTGCACGCCGATTTGTCGTCCATTCAATGGGGCAAGTTGCTGCTCAACCTCAACAACCCGGTCAACGCCTTGTCGGGGTTGCCGCTGCTCGCCGAGTTGCTGGATGTTGGCCATCGTCGCCAGTTCGCCGCGTTGGTGCAGGAAGCGCTTGGGGTTTTGGCGGCAGCGGGTATTGAGCCAGCGCGCCTGACGCCCATGCCCTGGTGGCTGTTCGTGAAAGTGTTGCGCCTGCCCACACCGCTGTTTCGGCGCATCGCGGCGCGCATGCTGCGCATCGACCCCAAGGCCCGTTCCAGCATGGCCGATGACCTGGCCTTGGGCCGCGTCACCGAAATCGACGCGCTGAGCGGAGAAGTGGTGCGGTTGGCGGCATCGAGAGGCCTGCATGCGCCGCTGAACGAAACCATGGTGGCGCGGATCCGGGCGCTCCACTGAGCCTGCCGTGCGCATGCAGGGCCAGGTGCCTTAAGTGTTGGGCGCCGTCTTGCTGCTCCAGACCATGGTGATGGCCAGAATGCCCAGCACCACCCCCAGCGACACCGACACCGGGATCTTGAAGATGTCGATCAGCATCATCTTGGTGCCGATGAAGACCAGGATCACCGCCAGACCGTAGTTGAGCAGGTGGAAGCGGCTGGCCGCCGCCTGCAGCAGGAAGAACATGGCGCGCAAGCCCAGGATGGCGAACACGTTGCTGGTCAGCACGATGAACGGGTCTTTGGTGATGGCGAAGATGGCGGGGATCGAGTCGACCGCGAAGATCACGTCGGTCAACCCGACCAGGCAGATCACCATCAGCAAGGGCGTGGCGATTTTCTTGCCGTTCTCCACCGTCCAGAATTTTTCGCCGTCGTAGTGCTGGCTCACGGGCAGGACCTTGCGCAGCAGCTTGAGCGCCGGGTTGTCTTCCAGGCTCTCTTCCTTGCCCGCGGCCCACCACATCTTCACGCCGGTCAAGATCAGGAAGGCCCCGAACAGGTAGAGGATCCAGTGGAACTCGGAGAGCAGCCAGCCGCCCACCAGGATCATGATGGTGCGCAGGAAAATGGCGCCGATGATGCCGATCATCAGCACCCGCTTCTGGAACGCCGCGGGCACCGAGAAGTAGGTGAAGATCAGCAGGAAGACAAAGATGTTGTCCACCGCCAGACTCTTCTCGATCAGGTAGCCGGTGAGGAATTCCAGCGATTTTTCATTGGCCAGAGCGGTGGAGCCGGTGCTGTCCTTGATCGCCCACCAGAACAGCGCGTTGAACACAAAGCTCAGACCCACCCAGAGCAGCGACCAATTCACCGCCTCCTTGATCGTGACTTCGTGTGCGCCCTGTTTTTTGAGCACGACAAAGTCGACGAACAGCGCCGCGAGCACGAAGACAACGAAGACGATCCACAGCCACAGGGGCGCAATGGTTTCCATGAGCGACAAACCTCAGTTTGGGTGTTGTAGAGAAACACCCCGCAAGGTCTTGCCGGAGCAAGGCGGATCGAGCGTGATCCCGCCTCGCCCGAAGTTTCCGGCCGCGCAATCTTCAGGATTCCGCGGCGTATTGACGAAAACTTCCCCGCAGCAGCGGCCGAGCGCAAGGGCTCAGGCGCTGGCGCGAATGGCTACTCCCCTTGAAGGGAAAGCACGATTGTCAAAGCCGGTCGCTGACCCGGCAAGTGGAAGCAGTGTCAGAAAAAACGGGATGGTTGCTCTGCAACACACCGCGTTCCCTGAGCCCCAGGGGGTCGCTTCAGGCCGCGACCGCGTCGTCTTGGTAGAACGGGCCGCGTTTCACACCACGCGGCGCTTGCGTGCCCACGCTGTCGTGGATCGCCGCGATGTGCTGCGGCGTGGTGCCGCAGCAGCCGCCCACGATGTTGACCAGGCCTTCGGCCGCGAACTCGCGCAGCAGGCGGCTGGTGACATCGGGGGTTTCGTCGAAGCCGGTATCGCTCATGGGGTTGGGCAAGCCGGCGTTGGGGTAGCAGCTGATGAAGGTGTCGCCCGCGACCTTGGCCAGCTCCTGAATGTAGGGGCGCATCAAGGTCGCGCCGAGCGCGCAGTTCAGGCCCACGGCCAGCGGCTGGATGTGGCGCACGCTGGCCCAGAAGGCGGTCACGGTCTGGCCGCTCAGGATGCGGCCGGAGGCGTCGGTCACGGTGCCGCTGATGATCACCGGCAGGCGCTCGCCGCTCTTTTCAAAGTATTCATCGATGGCGAACAGCGCCGCCTTGGCGTTGAGCGTGTCGAAGATGGTTTCCACCAGCAGCACATCGGCGCCACCTTCGACCAGCGCCTCGATCTGCTCCAGGTAGGCGGCGCGCAGCTGCTCGAAGGTGACGTTGCGGGCGCCGGCGTCGTTCACGTCGGGGCTGATGCTGGCGGTCTTGGGCGTGGGGCCCAGGGCGCCGGCCACGAAGCGCGGCTTGTCGGGGGTGGAATATTTGTCGCAGGCCTCGCGGGCGATGCGGGCCGAAGCCACGTTCATCTCGCGCGCCAGATCGGCCATGTCGTAGTCCTCCTGGGCGATGGTGGTGGCGCCGAAGGTGTTGGTCTCGACCAGATCGGCGCCGGCGGCCAGGTAGCTCTCGTGGATGTCGCGGATCACATCGGGCCGGGTCAGGCTCAGCAACTCGTTGTTGCCCTTGACGTCTTTGTGGAAGTCCTTGAAACGCTCACCCCGGTAGGCCGCTTCGTCCAGCTTGAAGCGCTGGATCATGGTGCCCATGGCGCCGTCGAGCACGGCGATGCGTTTTTTGAGGATCTCGGGCAGCGCCTGGGCGCGGGTGTAGGTGGGGGCGTTCATGCGCTTATTGTAGAAAGTTGTGATGTGAGCTTTAGGGGGCCGCGCTTTGCCCTGCCTCGGTCAACGCCCTGAATCCTTGCGAAGGCGAGGGGCTTTGGCTTGTTGACATTCGAGGCCATGGTGGCGGGGGCGAAGGGTGCACTCACCAGCCCAGCAGGTGCCAACCGCTGGCGCGCGTTCCTGGATTTCGCCGTGGAGTTGTTGGGCGATCACCCGGACCTGAGCCTGGACACTGCGCCTTGGGCTGTGCGATGAACCAGAGCGCGCAGGGCGAGCGAGCGCAACCCCGCGTGGGGCTGGGAATTTTTTGGCTGTGGCTTGCTCTACCGATCCAACCCGCCACGCCAACCACTCCCTTTGCGAAAGGACGCTTCATGACTCTCTACCAACGCCTCACAGCCAGAGCGCCGGGCGCGTTCGCCGCGGGCCTGGCGATGGCCGCAGCGCTTGCGCTGGCGGGTGAGGCAATCGCGCAAACCGCTGAGCGCGTGGCGCTTCCTGGCTTTGACATGGACCGCACCGAGGTCACCATTGGCCAGTTCGCCCGCTACGCCGCTGCCAGCGGCATCACCACCCGCGCCGAGCGCGAGGGCGGCGGCTTTGAGTTCGTGGGTGGCTGGCAGCGCCGCGCCGGCTGGACCTGGCGCTCGCCAGACGGTGGCGCACCTCGCAGCGAGCGGCTGCCAGCGGTGCACCTGACGCAAGGCGAGGCGCAGGCCTATTGCCGCTGGGCTGGCGGGCGGCTGCCCAGCGCCGCCGAGTGGCAAAGCGCGGCCTACACCGAACAGCGCAGCGCGCCACCCGCGCCATGGCAGGCCGGCAAAACCTACGAATACCCCACAGGCGACAGCCCGCAAGGCGCCAACACCAGCGGGGCCGACGCCTGGCCGCGGGCCGCTCCTGCGGGCACCACCCAGGCCGGCGTCAACGGCCTGTTTGACATGGGGGCCAACGTCTGGGAGTGGGTGAGCGACGAGCGCGGCAGCGAGCGGCGCACCATGGGCGGCTCTTGGTGGTACGGCGGCTCGCAAATGCGCGCCACGGTGGACGCCTGGAAAGACGCTGAATTCCCTGCGGTCTACATCGGTTTTCGCTGCGCCTACGACAAGCGCTGACCGCCCTTGCTTTGCTGTTGAATGGCCTCGCGGCACGCTTCGGCTGGCGCAGGCCCTGGCCCGTCAACAGGTTGGCCCGGTGGGGTCCATTGGGCCAACCGATCCGGCCAAGGCTCTTTAGGACCGCCCGAACGATTGGTCAACCTGCATGCCCGACAATAGCGGGCATGAAGCACTTGTCTCCGAAAGAAGCGTGGGCTTGGCTGCAAGCCGAGCAAGCGCGCTGCAATGCCGCCGGTCTGGAAGGCCCAGTTGTTTGTCGATGTGCGCATGGAGATCGAATCGCTCTATGTGGGTCGCCCGCCGGGCGTCGAAAACATCCCATGGTACGAATACCCCGATCTGACGCCCGATCCGGCGCGCTTTGCTGCCGCCGTTGAAAGCGAGGCGGGCGGCAAGAGCGCCCGGTTTTGCTGATCTGCCGCAGCGGCAAGCGCACGCTGGACGCGGGCCAGGCGCTGGAAGCGTCGGGGTTCAAAGACGTCGCCCATGTGGTGCACGGGTTTGAGGGCGATCTCGACGAGTCCTTCAAGCGCTCCTCGGTCAGCGGCTGGCGGTTTGATGGCCTGCCCTGGGAGCAGATGTGATCGGTCGCGCATGGACATGATCGACATTGCGCCCGAGGGCGAAACGCTGGAAACCTGTGCCGGCGTGTTGCAGGAGGTTTTTGGCTTTGACGCGTTTCGCGGGCCGCAGGCTGAGATTGTTTCCCATGTGAGTGAAGGCGGCGACGCGCTGGTGCTGATGCCCACGGGCGGTGGCAAATCGCTGTGTTACCAGGTCCCGGCCATCGTGCGCGAGCGCGGCGGCAAGGGCCTCACCGTGGTGGTGTCGCCGCTGATCGCGCTGATGCACGACCAGGTCGGCGCCTTGCTCGAAGCGGGCGTGGCCGCCGCCTTTCTCAACTCCAGCCTGTCGCTGGAAGACGCGCAGCGCGTCGAAAAAGAGATGCTGCGCGGCGAGATCACGCTGCTCTACGCCGCGCCCGGAGCGCCTGACCACGCCGCGTTTTCTGGCCTTGCTCGATTCGCTGCACGAGCGCGGCAAGCTGAGCCTGTTCGCCATCGACGAAGCCCACTGCGTGAGCCAGTGGGGCCACGATTTCCGGCCCGAGTACCGCGGGCTGGTGGTGTTGCACGAGCGCTTTGCCGGCGTGCCCCGCGTGGCGCTCACCGCCACCGCCGACGACCTCACCCGCGCCGACATCGTCGAGCGCCTGCAACTCGAAGACGCGCGCACCTTCATCAGCAGCTTCGACCGGCCCAACATCCGCTACACCATCGTCGAGAAGAAGGACGGCACACAACAGCTGCTGCGCTTCATCCGCGACGAACACACCAACGCCCAGGGGCACGACGCGGGCGTTGTCTACTGCCAGTCGCGCAAGCGGGTGGAAGAGGTGGCGGGCATGCTGCAGGAGGCGGGCTTCAACGCCCTGCCGTACCACGCGGGGCTGGACGCCGCGAAGCGGCAAAACCACCAGGACCGCTTTTTGCGCGAAGAGGGCCTGATCATGGTGGCCACCATCGCGTTTGGCATGGGCATCGACAAGCCCGATGTGCGCTTCGTGGCCCACCTCGACATGCCCAAGAACATCGAGGGCTACTACCAGGAGACCGGCCGCGCCGGGCGCGACGGCGAAGCCGCCAACGCCTGGATGGTCTACGGCCTGCAAGACGTGGTGAACCAGCGCCGCATGATCGACGAGAGCCCCGCGGCCGACGAGTTCAAGCAGGTGCTGCGCGGCAAGCTCGATGCCTTGTTGACCCTGGCCGAGGCCAGCGATTGCCGGCGCGTTCGGCTGCTCGGCTACTTTCGGTGAAAAGAGTGCAGCCCTGCGGCAACTGCGACAACTGCATCAAACCGCCCGAGTTGCACGACGCCACCGAAGCGGCCCGCAAGATCCTTTCCTGCATTTACCGCGTGCAGCAGGCCAGCGGCACCGCCTTTGGCTCGGGCCACATCATGGACATCCTGCGCGGCAAGCAGACCGACAAGATGGCGCAGTATGCGCACGACAAGCTGTCCACCTTCGGCATCGGCGCCGACTGGTCCGAAACCCAGTGGCGCGCGTTGTTGCGCCAGCTGATCGCGCGCGAAGCGGTGTATGTGGACTCGGCGCATTTCAATACGCTGCACCTGGCCGATGGTGCCCGCGCGATCCTCAAGGGCGGCGCGCAGGTCTGGATGAAGCAGGCGAGCGAGAAGCCCGGCCGTTCGCGCAGCAGCCGCAGCGCGGCCAAAGACGTGGCGCCCGATGGCCAGCCGCTCAGCCTGGCCCAGCGCGAGTGCCTTGACGCGCTCAAGGCCTGGCGCGCCGAGGTGGCGCGGGAGCACAACCTGCCCGCATTCGTGATCTTCCACGATGCGACCCTGCGAGCGCTGGCCGCGCAAATGCCCCAAACCCTGGACGATCTGGACGGCGTGGCCGGTATCGGGCAGAAGAAGCGCGAGGCTTACGGGCAGGAAGTGATTCGCGTGGTGAGTGCTTTTGTGTAGCCTGCTGGCACGGTGAATGGGCTTGTTTACAACCAAGCTTTAAGTCTGTGAAAAAGCGGCGACCGTTCGTCGCTTTTGCCGATTTCTTAAGCCCTGAAAAGCTCAAGAAAACGCCCCCGAGGCCGAAAAGTTGGGTGA
This sequence comes from uncultured beta proteobacterium, assembly GCA_963698635.1. Classification (GTDB taxonomy): domain Bacteria; phylum Pseudomonadota; class Gammaproteobacteria; order Burkholderiales; family Burkholderiaceae_C; genus Hydrogenophaga. The sequence goes on along the minus strand of CAVORS010000008.1, from coordinate 204,752 downwards.
GCCTGGAGAAGCCCCTTCAGACAGCATTCAACACGACGGAGTCCACCATGTTTTTCAAGCTGCCCTGGTTTTCAAAAGCCAAAAAGGTCAACTACGGGGATACCCAAGTGCTGGAACTGGATTTTCTTGTGGACGAATTCCAGGAAGCCATGGCCGACATCCAGGATCCCATCCGTACGCGTTTGCATGCGGCGCTCATTTCCTGCCAGAACCCCAAGGACCTGTGGTTCCTGCGCGGCAAGCTGTTCAACCTGATTTCCAAATACCACTGCGAAAGCGTGGCGCATGACCGTGTGTCTCGACTGGACCAGAAACTGCAGTTTTTCGTGGCCCATCACCCTGACCATGCGCCGGAAGAGCTGCCTTCGGGGCCCATGGCTTTGTTGCACTGACATTTTCCGCCGCGCTGAACGCCGCCCTCCCGTTGGAAGCGGGTTCCGCGGTTCGGCAGATTGGTCGAAGCGAGGCGCCAAGCTGAATGCTTGAAGCCCGCTGCGACCGACATTTCCGACTTCAGAGTCTCCGCTTATCCTCCTCTTGCCCGTCCGTTGTGACGGGCTTTTTTTTGTGTCAGCGCGCCAAAACCAAGCCTTGGCGTTCCTAAAATCTCGGGTATGACCATCGCCCGCCCCCTGCTCATCGTCAAGACCGGATCGGCCCACGCGCACATCCGCGAACGCTTGGGCGACTTTCACGACTGGATCGCGACGGGCCTGCGCGAGGGCGGGGCGGGTGACATCCGGGTGGTCGATGCGCAGGCGGGAGCGCCGATGCCCCCCGTCGACAATCTGGCGGGCATCGTTTTGACAGGCTCTCACGCCATGGTTTCCGACCGGGAAGCCTGGAGCGAAGCGCTGGTGCCCTGGCTCCGACAGGCGGTGAAGGCTGAAACGCCGCTGCTGGGCATTTGCTACGGCCACCAACTGCTGGCCCATGCATTGGGCGGCGAAGTGGGTTTCCATCCGGACGGCGTGGAGATCGGCACCGTGACCGTGCAGCGCAACGCCGCGAGCGCCAGCGATCCGTTGCTGGGCAGTTTGCCCATGGCCTTTGAGGCCCAGTCCACCCATTGGCAATCGGTTCGCAAGTTGCCGCCAGGAGCCGTGTTGCTGGCGGGCAATGCTTTCGAGCGCCACCATGCCTACCGGGTGGGCCCCAGCGCCTGGGGCGTGCAGTTCCACCCGGAGTTCTCAGACGAGGCGCTGCGCGCCTACCTGGACGGGCTCGGCCCCACGCTGGCCAAGGTTGGTCAAGACGCGCAGGCCATTGCCGCCGCACTCAAGCCGACGCCGCTGGCCGCCTCCCTGCTGCCCCGTTTTGCCCAGCCTGTCATTGACCCGATAGGCCGCTGGTCGGTTCCGTCAGGACGGCATGGCGCTGGCCCTGTGATGTGATGCCAGTGGTGCCGATACACTGCTGGACTTGCAACCGGTTTCCCATCCACGCGTCATGAAAAAATCTGCCCCTGCAATCCGAGCAAGCGCGACGATGCGCGTCACCATCGACGACGTGGCCCGATTGGCCGGCGTCTCCAAAGCCACCGTCTCGCGCTTCCTCAACCACCGCACCACGCGGCTGTCGCCGGAGATCGCCACGCGGGTGGAGAAGGCGGTGGCCGAGCTGGCCTACATGCCCAGCCCCATGGCGCAGGCGCTCAAGCGGGGGCGCTCGCGCCTGATCGGGCTGGTGGTGGCCGACATCACCAATCCCGTTCTCGGTGGCCGTGTTGCGCGGCGCCGAAAACGCCGCCCAACAGGCCGGGCTACCTGGTGATGCTGTTCAACCTGGGCAACGCCGGCGCGCGCGAGCGTGAAGGCATCGAGGCGCTGGCCTCCTACCAGGTGGAGGGGTTCATCCTGAACACGCTCGGCGCCGACCCGCGGTGGCCAGCGAGCTGGCCGCCACGGCAAACCGGCGGTGCTGGTCGATCGCAAGCTCGCCGGCATGCAGGCCGACTTCGTGTCGCTGGACAACGCCGACGCCGTGCGCCAGGCCGTGACCCACCTGGTCGACAACGGCTGGCGCGAGCTGCTGTACGTGACCGAGCCGGTGGCCGGCGTGAGCCCGCGGATCGAGCGCGCAGCGGCGTTCCGGGCCGTGCTGCCGAGCGGCCGGCGAAAAGAGGTCGGCTCCGTGGTGGTCGAGGCGGCCGACAGACGACGATGCCGCGCTGGACCAGGCCTTGCGCGACCTGATAGCGCGCGGCGGCCAGCGGCCCATGGCGGTGCTGGCCAGCAACGCGCGGACCTCGCTGCGTGTGGCCGCGGCCGTGGCGCGGCTGGGCTGGGCGCTGGGTCGCGAGATCGGTTTCGTGGGCATCGACGAAACCGAGTGGGCGCCGCTGGTCGGGCCCGGGCTGACCACGATCGAGCAGCCCACGGAAGAGATTGGCCGGATCGCGGTGAGCTGCCTGCTGGAGCGCCTCCAGGGCCAGGACCTCGCCGCCCGGCAGGTCCTGCTGACCGGCCGGCTGGTCGCCAGCGCGCGTCCTCGCAAGCCGCCGGCCGCCGGCTGACCACGTTGGCGGCTGACCGCCGCGGTCGCAGGCATCCTCGGCTGAGCTCTCAGGGAAAACACCAATTCGCGATTGGAAACCGGTTTCCTACAATGGAAACCGGTTTCAAACTTCGAGTGCATCGCCGTGAACTACACCTTCCAGTTTTCGATGTCTTTGCCGCCTGGCCCTTGCTGCTCAAGGGCACGTGGATCACGGTGCAGCTCTCGCTGATGGCGACGGTGCTGGGCCTGCTGGTGGCGATCTTCTGCGCCTGGGGCAAAACCGTCGGGGCCCAAGCCGTTGCGCTGGCTGATTCAGGCCTACATCGAGCTGATCCGCAACACGCCCTTCCTGGTGCAGCTGTTCTTCTTCTTCTTTGCGCTGCCGGCGATCGGCCTGCGCTGGTCGCCCTACACGGCGGCGTTGACGGCCATGGTGGTCAACCTCGGCGCCTACGCCACCGAGATCATCCGCGCCGGCATCGAGTCCATCCCGAAGGGCCAGATCGAAGCCGGCCTGGCCCTGAGCCTGAAGCCGCACCAGGTGTTCCGCCTGATCATCCTGAAGCCTGCGTTGCGCGCCATCTTTCCCGCCCTGAGCAGCCAGTTCATCCTGCTGATGCTCAGCTCGGCCGTGGTGTCGGTGATCTCGGCCGACGACCTGACCTCGGTGGCGGCCAACCTGCAGTCGCAGACCTTCCGCAGCTTCGAGATCTACATCGTGGTCACGCTGATCTACCTGTCGCTGGCCTTGCTGTTCTCGGCGCTGTTCCGCGCTCATACAGCGCCGGCGCGCTGTCGTACCCCGACCGCCGCTGAACCAGGAGCCCGCATGCGTACCTTCGGCACTTCAAGACGTCTGGTTCATTCTGCAAGCCGCACAGTGGACGATTGGCCTGTCACTCATCGCCTTCATCGGTGGCGCCGCTGGGCGGGCTGATCGTGGCGCTGGCGCGCACCTCGGACCGCCCCGTGCCGCAGCGCCTGGCCACGGCCTTCATCCAGCTCTTCCAGGGCACCCCGCTGCTGATGCAGCTGTTCCTGGTGTTCTTCGGTGCGCCGGTGCTGGGTTTCGATGTCAGCGCCTGGGTCGCCGCCGGCGTGGCGCTGGTGCTGAACACCAGCGCCTTCCTGGGCGAAATCTGGCGTGGCTCGCATCCAGGCCGTGCCGCGCGGCCAGTGGGAAGCCGCCGAGGCGCTGGGTCTGAGCTACGCTCTCCCGCATGCGCCTGGTGGTGCTGCCGCAGGCCTGGAAGATCGCGCTGCCGCCCACCGTGGGCTACATGGTGCAGGTCATCAAGGGCACCTCGCTGGCCGCCATCATCGGTTTCACCGAGATCACGCGCGCCGGGCCAGATCATCAACAACGCCACCTTCCAGCCGCTGATCGTGTTCAGCGTGGTCGGGGCCGATCTATTTCGCGCTGTGCTGGCCCCTGTCGTTCTGGGCCGGACGCATCGAGAAACGCAGCGCCGCCTTGCAGGCGCGCTGAACCTCCCCCCAACCCTGGAGACATCACCATGACCCGCTTCAACCGCCGCCACCTCATCGCCACCACCGCTGCCGTCGCCTGCAGCACCCTGCTCGCCGCCTGGGCGCCCGCCGCATCGGCGCAGACCGTGGACGAGATCAAGAAGAAGGGCTCGATCATCGGTCGGCCTGCTGGTGGACTTCCCGCCCTACGGCACGGTCGATGCATCCAACAAGCCCGATGGCTACGACGCCGATGTCGCCCGCCTGCTGGCCAAAGACCTGGGCGTCACGCTGAACCTGGTGCCCGTCACCGGCCCGAACCGCATCCCCTTCCTGCTGACCAACAAGGTCGACGTGCTGGTGGCTTCGCTGGCCGTGACGCCCGAGCGCGCCAAGCAGGTGCAGTTCTCGCGCCCCTACTCGGCCGCGACCATCGTGCTCTACGGCGACAAGAAGACGCCGATCAAGACGCCGGCCGATCTGAAGGGCGTGCGCGTGGCGGTGGCCCGCGCCAGCACCCAGGACACCGCCTTGACCGCGATGGCGCCGGAAGGCACCGAAATCCGCCGCTTCGACGACGACGCGTCGGCCATGCAGGCGCTGATGTCGGGCCAGGTCGATGCCATCGGCTGCTCCACCACGGTGGCTGCGCAGATCGCCAAGCGCGCCGGCGACGCCTACGAGAACAAGCTGGTGCTCAAGCAGCAGTTCATGGCCGTTGCCATGCGCCAGGCGCCAGCCCGACCTGGAGAAGACGATGAACGACTTCGTGGCCAGGAACACCGCCAATGGCGAGCTGAACAAGCTGTACAAGAAGTGGCTGCAAGTCCGATCTGCCAGCCATGCCGGCCAACTGAAGCCACAGCCGAGCATGCCCTGGAGACCCCATGAGCACCGAAGCCCATCATCCGCATCGAAAAGGTCGACAAGTGGTACGGCCAGTTTCAGGTGCTGACCGACGTCGACCTGAGCGTGCGCCCGGGTGAGCGCATCGTGATCTGCGGGCCTTCGGGCTCGGGCAAATCGACCCTGATCCGCTGCATCAACCACCTCGAGAAGGTGCAGAAGGGCCGCATCGTCGTCGACGGCATCGACCTCACCGGCCACCAGCGCCACAACATCGAAGCGGTGCGGCGCGAGGTCGGCATGGTGTTCCAGCAGTTCAACCTGTTTCCCGCACCTCACGGTGCTGCAGAACTGCATGCTGGCGCCCATGAACACCCGCGGCGTGAAAGAGGCCGAAGCCGAAGGCGACGGCGATGAAGTACCTGGAGCGGGTGCGCATTCCCGACCAGGCGCACAAGTACCCGAGCCAGCTGTCGGGCGGCCAGCAGCAGCGGGTGGCGATCGCACGCGCCCTGTGCATGAACCCCAAGGTCATGCTGTTCGACGAGCCCACCTCGGCGCTGGATCCCGAGATGGTCAAAGAGGTGCTCGACACGATGATCGGCCTGGCCGAAGACGGCATGACGATGTTGTGCGTCACGCACGAAATGGGTTTTGCGCGCAGCGTGGCCGACCGGGTGATCTTCATGGCCGACGGCCGCATCCTCGAAGCAGGCGCCGCCCGCAGCACTTCTTCGGCCAGCCCGAGCATCCCAAGCTGCAGGCCTTCCTGGGCCAGATCCTCAGCTCGCACGACGCACGCTGCCGCACGCCTGACACGCCATGAACTCCATTCTGATTTCCCTTGTCGTCGTTCGGTGCGAGCGAAGTGCGCCGCCATGGCCAGCTCTGGTTTGCCCAGCTGGCCGCAGCAGGCGGGCGCCGACGGCGTCGAGGTGCGCGGCGAACTGCTGCTCGACGGCGAAGCCGAGTTGTCGCCGCGATCGCCCGGCGCTGCCCACGCTGCAACGCGTGTATTCGAGCCCTGAAGGCCTTTGGGCATGCGAGTGGCAGCTTGGACCGCGCCGCGCTGGAGCGCGGTCTGTCGGCGGCGACGCGCCTTGGGCGCGTCGCGCCTGAAGATGTCCATCGGCGGCTTTCGGCCCGCCGATCGGCTGCCGGTCTGGCAACGTTGAAGCGGCTTGCTGGATCGGCGACAGCGGCGTTGAGCTGGTGATCGAAAACGACCAGACCGTCACGGCCGGGCACCCTGGGGGCGCTGCGTGCCGTTCTTCGCAGCGGCCGACGCCGCAGGGTGTCCCGCTCGGCATGACGTTTGACATCGGCAACTGGCACTGGGCCGGCGAGTGCCCCCTGCCCGCCGCCGCGGCGCTGGCCACGCGGGTCTGCTACGTGCATTGCAAAGGGCGTGCAGCGGCAGACCCGCGCCGCTGGGTGGCGGTGCCGCTGGCCGAATCGGTGGCGCCGTGGCGCGTCGGTCTTGCGCCAGCTGCCCGCGAACCAGCCGTGGGCCATCGAATACCCGCTGGTGGGCGACGACCTGCTGTCGGTGACACGCGAGCGCGAAGTTGAACGCAACTGCGCGAGCGTCGCAAGGAGCATGGCATGAGCCTCGATGTGATCACCTTTGGCGAGGCCATGTTGTTGCTGGTGGCCGATCGCCCCGGGCCGCTGGAAGATGCCAGAATTCTTCGGCAAGCGCACCGCCGGCGCCGAGACCAATGTCGCCATCGGCCTGGCCCGGCTGGGCCTGAAGGTCGGCTGGGCCAGCCGCGTCGGCGCCGATTCCATGGGCCGCTACCTGCTGCGCGTCATGCAGTACGAGGGCATCGACTGTTCCCATGTGGTCGCCGACCCGAGCCAGCGCACCGGCATCCAGATCAAGGGCCGCGTCGACGGCGGCGGTGACCCACCGACCGAGTACCACCGCAAGGGCTCGGCGGCCAGCCTGTTCCAGCCCGACCAGATCGACGTGCCTGGCTGCATCTCGGCGCGCCACCTGCACGCCACCGGCGTGTTCTCGGCGGTGTCGGACAGCTGCCTGGCCACCGTGCAGCGCAGCATGTCCCTGATGCGCGAGGCCGGACGCACCGTGTCTTTCGACACCAACCTGCGCCCCGCGCTGTGGTCCTCGCCCGAGCGCATGCGCGAGGTGATCAACGCCCTGGCCGGCCAGGCCGACTGGGTCTTGCCGGGTATCGAAGAAGGCGCGATCCTGACCGGCGAGACACACGCCCGAAGGGCTCGCTGCCTTTTACCGCGGCGCAGGCGCCCGAGCTGGTGGTCGTCAAGCTCGGCCCCGAAGGCGCCTACTTCGACGGCGACGCGGGCAGCGGCTATGTGCCCGGTTTCCCGGTGGCCCAGGTGGTCGACACCGTCGGCGCCGGCGACGGTTTCGCGGCCGGCGTGATCAGCGGCTTGCTGGACGGCCTCGAGCGTGCCCGATGCGGTGAAGCGCGGCGCCTGGATCGGTGCGCGGGCGGTGCAGGTGCTGGGCGACAGCGAAGGCTTCCCCACCCGCGACGAATTGACACGCGGCCGGCCTGTGACCCGCAAGAACGTGCTCGTTTTCCGCGAGCTGCCCGAGGACCAGCTGGCCCGGCTGCGCGCGGCCCACGAAGTGATCGTCGCCAACCCCCGGCGTGCCCGAGCAGCGCGACGGCGTTCTTCGCGGCCTTGCCGACGGCGCAAGGCCTGATCGGTGCGAGCTATCCCATCGATGCAGACGGTGCTGGCGCAGGCGCCGTGTCTGGAGGTGGTCTCCAGCGTCTCGGTGGGCGTGGACAACTACGACCTGGCCGCGCTGCGCGGCGCGGCATCGTGTTGACGCCACACCCCGGGCGTGCTGACCGAAACCACCGCCGACACGCATCTTTGCGCTGCTGATGGCGAGCAGCCGGCGCCTGGTCGAACTGGCCAACCATGTGCGCGACGGGCGCTGGACGCGCACATCGACGAGTCCCTGTTTCGGCTGGGACGTGCACGGCAAGACGCTGGGCATCCTCGGTTTCGGGCGCATCGGTCAGGCGGTGGCGCGGCGCGCCGCGCTCGGCTTCGGCATGCCCGTGCTGTATCACCACCGCGCGAGCGGTCGAGCTGCCCGCAACTGGCTCGGCAAGGCCCGCCATGCGGTGTCGCCAGGCGACGCTGCTTGACCCGTGCCGACTTTCTGGTGCTCTGGCGCTGCCGCTCACCGACGACACGCGCGGCCTGATGAACGCCGCGCCTCGCGGCGATGAAGCCGGGCGCCATCCTGATCAACGGATCTCGCGGCGCCGGTGGTCGACGAGGCCGCGCTGCTGGCGGCACTCGACAGCGGTCACCTGCGAGCCGCGGGGCTGGACGTGTTCGCGGTCGAGCCGCTGCCGCTGGACTCGCCCCTGCGCCGCACCCGCGCGTCACGGCGCTGCCGCACATCGGCTCGGCCACCCACGAAACCCGTCACGCCATGGCCGAGCTGGCCACCAGCAACCTGTTGCAGGCGCTGGCGGGTGAGCGGCCACGCTGGGTGGTTTCTTGATGGTCCGCGCTTAAAAGCCGATGGTGCGCGCTTCGCGCACCTCGGGCTTGATGCGGTGCTCGGATTCCAGCTGCGCCAGGAATTCCGATGCCTCCAGCGTTTCACCCAGGATATCCACCTGGCGCTTCACCGCCGCGTAATCGCCCGGGCAGAGCTGTTCCAACTTGGCCAGGCGCTGGCGCATGGTTTCGTCCAGCAATGATGCGTCGCCGCCCAATGCTTCCACCACGAACATGCGCGCGCGTTGCTCGGCTGTGAGTGGCCGGAAGCGGATCTTGAAGGTGAAGCGGCGCAGCGCGGCCTGGTCGATGCTGTCCATCAGGTTGGTGGTGCAGATGAACACGCCGTTGAAGCGCTCCATGCACTGCAGCATTTCATTGACTTCGGTGACCTCGTAGGTGCGCTGCGCGCCGCGCCGGTCTTGCAGGAAGCTGTCGGCCTCGTCGAGCAGCAAGACGGCCTTCTCCGCCTCCGCTTCCTTGAACATGGCGGCCATTTGCTGTTCGGTTTCGCCCACGAACTTGCTCACCAGATCGCTGGCGCGCCGGATCATCAGCGGGCGACCCATCGCTTCGGCGATGTGTTCGGCCAGTGCGGTTTTACCGGTGCCGGGCGCCCCATGGAAACACAGGGCGCCATGGCCTTTGGCCTTGAGCGCCGCGACGATGCGGGGCACCTCGTAGCGACTTTCCACGTTGAGCATGTCCAGGCTGTATTGCGTCACGCTGGGACGCTTCACCTCATCGGGTTGGCGACCCAGAGCCTGGTCCGCATTTTTGAGCTGGCGTTCGATCAACGCATCAATGTCCACCGGTTCGACCACTTTTTTGCTGCGACGCGATGCCGACTTCGCGGGTGCCGTTGCGAGCTGGGCAAAACGCAGAGCAGTGCGGATCTGTGCTGGCGTCAGGCCCTTGCGCTCGGTGAGCCGTGCCACCAATGCGTCGGAGACGGGCGCACCCTCCAGTGTTTTTCGAATCAACTGCTCACGCGCGCCAGGCGGCGGGCTCTTGAGTTCCAGGTGATAGGCGAAGCGGCGGCGAAACGCCGGGTCGATCTGCTCGATCCGGTTGGTGACCCAGACAGTGGGGATGGCGTTGGATTCCAGGATCTGATTGACCCAGGCCTTGCCGCTCACGCTGCCATTGCTCGGCGCGCTCACCTGTTCGGCGCGCGCCATGTATTGCGCTGCCTCGCTGGAAATGGGCGGGAACACGTCTTCCACCTCATCGAACAGCAGGGCCGATTGCGCCGTGCCCTTCAGAAACACCTGGGCGATTTGCAGCGAGCGGTAGCGGTCGCGCCCGCTCAAGGCGTTGCCATCGCGGTCAGCGTATTCCACCTCGAACAGCTCCAGTTTGGCTGCTGCCGCGACCACGCGTGCCAGTTCGGTCTTGCCCGTGCCCGGTGGGCCGTAGAGCAGGATGTTGACGCCGGGCTCCTTGCGCGCCACGGCCTCGCGCAGCAGTGAGCAGAGCAACTTGACGTCTTCCGAGACATAGTTGAAGTCTTTGGCGGTCAACGCAGAGCGTGTGGCCGGGCGGGTGAACACGGCCATCAACTCGCTCTGGCTGCTGTACTCGCGCATCAACACCGGTGGCAACTTTTCGCTCACCTTCATCAGGTCGGCCAGATCGGTGATGTTGTGTTCCGAGATCAGGTTTTCCACCATGCCAATGCGTTCCAGGCGCGAACCAGCGCGCAGGGCCTCGCCGACCTCGCTGGCCTTCACACCGGCCACGTCGGCGATCGCCGCGTAGGCCTCGGGCGCGTTGTTGACCTTGAACTCCACCAGAATGGAGCGCAGGTCGCGCTGGTAGCGCGCCAGCGTGCCGTAGAGCAGCAGCGCGCGTTCGGCGCGGTTGAGCTGCAAGAGGCCCGCGAGGGCATCGATGTTTTTCTCGACCAGCGTGGATTGCTTTTTCAGCGACTGGCTGAGCCAGTCGCCAGTCACGGCCAGGACAGACAACAGGTCTTTGGGCGATTCTTTGGCGTATTCGTCCAGATAGAAAAAGAGCGTGCCTTCTTCGTAAGGGCCGCGCCAGACGCCGTAGCGTTCCATGAAAGCGGCAGTGGAGAGCTTTTCGCAACCGGTCCACAGTTCGTTGTCTTTGCAGCGGCGGCTGAGAAATTCGCGCACCCGATTGAGCACGGTCAGTGGCCATACCAGATGGCGGCCGGCCAGTGAGAGCAGGGTGTTGAGGTCGCGGCGCACATTGAAACGCGGGCCTTGCTTGGCGGCCAGGCTCAACACGAAATGCGAACACATCAGGTCGAGCACCGGCGCGTGGCGCAGGCTGGGAGGAGCGAACACGCGAGCATCCAGCCCCGGCGCGGGGCGGGGCTCGGGGCGCACCCGAACATCGGGTGCAGGGCGCGTCACAGGCCCGACGGGCTGCAACAGGCGTTTGCTCATTCGGCCACCTCCAGTCTTGACAACAGGCGATTTGCAACGCTGAAAATGGGCGTTGATGGCGCACCATACCCCAGCTTGATCGATCGTGGAAGCTTGAAATAGCCCCTGGTTTTCACGGGTGTGCGCCTTTTTCCACACTCGGCTCCCAATGCCGGCGGATCCTTTGCCTGGGCATTGTTCTTCACCGGGTGGCCGGGCTTGCCCGACGCTGCACAATGGCGACTATGTTGCAACTCACCGATATCGAAGCCGCCGCCGAACGCCTGTCTGGTCAGGTGCTGGACACACCCTGCGTGGAGTCCCGCACCTTGTCGCAGCTGGTGGGCTGCCGCGTGTTCCTCAAATTTGAAAACCTGCAGTACACCGCCTCCTTCAAAGAGCGCGGCGCGTGCAACAAGCTCGCCCAGCTGAGTGAAGAAGAGCGCGCACGTGGCGTCGTGGCGATGAGCGCGGGCAATCATGCACAAGGGGTGGCCTACCACGCCCAGCGCCTGGGGTTGCGGGCAGTGATCGTGATGCCGCGTTTCACACCGGGTGTGAAAGTGGAGCGAACCCGGGGTTTCGGCGCCGAGGTTGTTCTGCACGGCGACTCGCTGGAGGCTTCGCGCGCCCACGCCTACGAGCTGGCGGAGCGAGAGGGGCTGGTGTTTGTGCACCCTTACGACGATGAAGCCATTGTGGCGGGGCAGGGCACGGTGGCGCTGGAGATGCTGCGTGAGCAACCCGGGCTGGACACGTTGGTGATTGCCATCGGTGGCGGAGGCCTGATCAGCGGCATGGCCACAGCCGCCAAGGCGATCAAACCAGGCATCCAGGTGGTTGGCGTGCAGACCCAGCGCTTTCCCGCGATGTACAACGCCATCAAGGGCACCGATTTGCCGCAAGGCACCAGCACCATCGCCGAAGGCATTGCGGTGGGCACGCCGGGCGAGATCACCCAGGCCATCATCCGCGAGCGGGTTGACGACTTGCTGCTGGTCGACGAGGGCGACATCGAGCAAGCCATCGTGATGCTGCTGGAGATCGAGAAGACGCTGGTCGAGGGGGCCGGTGCGGCAGGACTGGCGGCGCTGATCAAGCACCCTGAGCGGTTCAAGGGGCAGAACGTCGGGCTGGTGCTGTGCGGCGGCAATATCGACCCCCTGCTGCTGGCTTCCATCATCGAGCGTGGCATGGTGCGTGCGGGCCGCCTGGCGCGCATCCAGGTCAACGCGAGAGACGTGCCCGGCATCCTGGCGCGCATCACCACCATCGTGGCCGATGCGGGAGCGAATGTGGACGAAGTGCACCATCAGCGCGCCTTCACCTTGCTGGCGGCGCAGAACGTGTCGATCGAGATGGTGTTGCAGACCCGCGGGCGCGAGCATGTGGCGGAAGTGATCCGCGCGCTGCAGGCGCAAGGCTTCGAGGCTGCCCTGGCCTGAGGTGCAGGGCCCGCTGCTGGAGGTTCTCGCCCGGGATGCCGGGTATTTCAAGAAGCCCAAGGGGCGAGGTGCGTCAGCGCTTCAGCGGCCCGGAATCGGCGTTTGCCGGCGTAGCCTTTAGCGAGGTTGCATTTGATGTTTCATTGGGCCCGGCTTCGCGCGCAGGAGCCTCTTGCGGGCTCTGGCGGCGCAGCGATGGGCTGCCGAGGTTGCGCGGTCCTTCACCCCCGCGCGAACGGATGTCATCGCTTTCCCTCATGGCTCTCGCATGGGAGTAACCGGATCCCAGGTCATCGGCAGTGGTGGTTCCGGCGCGGGTGACAGGTCGGCGAGCGTGGTCTGCGTCCATCGCTGGGGCGAGGCTTCAACTGACGCACTTCTTCCAATGTGCCGCTGCCACTGACCAGCAGCCCCACCGCCTTGATTTTGAGAACGGGAAACGCTTAGCGTCACCCGGTTGGCAGGCCGGGTGCTTTCTTTGGGTTGACCGAGCCCTGGGGTGGGATGCCAGGAACACTTTGCTCCAGGGGCGACCCGCGAGCGTGAAAAATATCACAAACTTTCTCTCTGAAATGCACGAAAAAGCGGGCGATTGGCGGGGGGAATGTTGTGCATCTGTTGATATCTTGCTGGGTTTGTGTGGGATTTCATATCGATTGGCGATCAATTGACCGTCAATATGAAACAAAAAGTTGACTGGGTCTGCCATGGCTTGCATGATGGGCCGGTGTTTGACCGTCGTTTGGAGAAAAATCATGAATATGTCTGCCTTGTGGGCTTCCTTGCAGAACAACATGGGGAACCACATTCCCCAGTTGCTGGGCGCGCTTGCGATCTTTGTTGTGGGCTGGTTCGTGGCCGTCTTGGTACGCGCTGCGGTGCGCAAAAGCCTGGGTTTTGCAGGTGTGAACCAGCGCCTGGGCAAGCTGACGGGCAACGGCGTCGACGTAGAAGGCGCGGTGGGGCTCGGTGCCTTCTGGACCGTGCTGTTGCTGACGCTGGTGGCGGTCTTCAATTCGCTGGATCTGGCCATGGTTTCCGGGCCGTTCAGTGCGTTGCTGACGCAGATCTTTGAATTTGCGCCTCGCTTGCTGGCCGGTCTGGTGCTGGCTCTGGTGGCGTGGCTCGTGGCCACCATCGTGCGCACCGTCACCCAAAAGCTGCTCGACAAGACTTCGCTCGATGAAAAGCTGTCTGAGCATGCCGACATGTCGCCCATTGGCCAGAGTCTGGCCGGGGCCTTGTTCTGGTTGGTGATTTTGTTGTTCCTGCCCGCCATTCTGGGCGCGCTGGAAATGCGCGGCATGCTGGAACCCCTCAATGAGATGGTCACCAAGACGCTGGACATGTTGCCCAACGTGGTTGCGGCACTCGTGATCGGCGGCATCGGCTGGATCGTGGCCACTGTGTTGCGCAACCTTGTGACCAACCTGAGCCGTACCGCCGGTGTGGACAACATTGGTACCAAAGCCGGCCTGGCCGACACGGTGAAGATTTCGGGTGTGCTGGGCCTGCTGGTGTTCGTGGCGGTGTTCCTGCCCTCGCTGATCGCCGCTTTGGATGCGCTGAAGATTGAAGCCATCTCCAAGCCTGCGACCGATATGCTGTCCATGCTCATGGAAGGCGTGCCGCACGTGATCGCTGCCGGTTTGATTCTGGTGATCACCTGGATGGTCGCTTCGTTTGCCTCCAAGCTCTTCGCCAGCTTGCTGGCCACCCTGGGCTTTGACACCTTGCCTGGCCGCATTGGCTTGGCGCAAGCGTTTGAAAAGACCAGCGCATCGACCTTCGTGGGCAATATCGTGATGTTTTTTGCCATGTTGTTCGCCACGGTGGAGGCTGCGTCTCAACTCGGCTTCTCCCAGGTCAGTGATGTGGTCACCCAGTTCATCACCTTCGGTGGCGATGTGCTCCTGGGCGGTGCGATTCTGGTGATCGGCTTCTGGCTGGCCAACGTGGCCTACACCGCGATCGACCGCGCCAGTGGCGCCAACACGCAGGGCCTGGCCAAGATCGCGCGCTTTGCGATTCTGGCCCTGGTATTGGCCATGGGCCTGCGTGCCATGGGCATCGCTGACGACATCGTGAACCTCGCCTTCGGCTTGACGCTGGGTGCCATCGCCGTGGCTGTGGCCCTGTCGTTTGGTCTGGGTGGCCGCGAAGCCGCCGGCAAGCTGATGGACCACTGGCTGTCGAAGTTCCGCAAGAACGACTGATCGCCAACCTGCGGCCGCAACACATGGGCGAACCCATTCCCGCCGTGAGCACCGACATCCTGAGATCGGCGCTGCGCGAATGGTTCGCCCCCTGGGTGCAGTCGCTGGGCTTGCAGGTCGATTCGTTCGAGACAGGTTCGGTCACGCTGCGCCTGCCTCAGAACCCCGATTTGTGCCGCATCGGTGGCATGGTGTGTGGGCAAGCGCTGATGGCCGCGGCCGATACCGCGATGGTGTTGGCGGTGGTGACCCAACTGGGCAACAGGCAAGCCATGAGCACTGTGCAGCTCAACACCAGCTTTCTCAAACCCCTGGTGAATCAGGATGCGCTGGTGACGGCGTGCGTGGTTCGCGCGGGCAAGAGCCTGGTGTTTGGTGAAATCGACATCAGGGCCGCCCTCGACGGCAAGAGTGTCTGCAGGGCAAGCACCACCTATGCGCTGCAGTGAGGGCAGGCATTTTTTGCCGGTTCGTGCCGCAGCGCTTAGAATCAACGTTGATAATTGTCAAATCAGACCGGAGTCATCATGTCCCACGCCCCCCAAGAAAAGCACAGCGACGAGCCCCAAGATGTGGTCGAGTCCATCGTCCCATTGATGCCGATCGTGTTGCCAGTGGCTGGCGCGGTCTTGATTTTCCTGCTGGCCTTCATTGCCGTGTTCATGGCCTGAAACCCAGTCCGTCGAAAAGACCGGATCCGCAAGGTATCCGGTTTTTTTTCGCCTGAAACATGCCGACGTCTTGTTTAAGGCATCAGGTTATGCAGGTTTTGCATGTAACTTGCCAGTAACTGACCGGCCACTTTCTTAAAATCGAAGCATTGGCCGACATGCAAAGCCCTCTCGGGTTCACCCTCCCGATGCTTTTGTTCCCGCACGCTGCGTCCGCCATCCGCCCACGCAGCCCGAGCGCCGACCGCCCTTTACAGCCCAAGGGACCTCGCAGCCGCCCGCCACCGCCAGTGTGGCCCGCGGCTGTTGGTGTCTTTTGAGCCTGCCGCTTTACAAACTTCAGGAGCCTTTTCCATGAACTCTCCCGTGATGCAGGGCCTTCAGCTCAACACCCCGGCTTACGTCAAACACGCCCGTCTGATCGCCTGGGTGGCCGACATGGTGGCGCTGTGCAAGCCCGCCGAAGTGGTCTGGTGCGATGGCAGCGACGCCGAGTACCAGCGCCTGTGCCAGCAACTGGTCGACGCCGGTACCTTCAAGAAGCTCAACCCTGCCAAGCGCCCAGGGAGCTACCTGGCCTGGTCCGATCCGTCTGACGTGGCCCGCGTGGAAGACCGCACCTACATCTGCTCCGAGAAGAAGGAAGATGCCGGCCCCACCAACAACTGGATGGACCCGGCCGAGATGCGCCGCACGCTGCAGCCGCTGTTCGACGGCTGCATGGCTGGTCGCACCATGTATGTGGTGCCCTTCAGCATGGGCCCGCTGGGCTCGCACATCGCCCACATTGGTGTTGAGCTCACCGACAGTGCCTACGTGGCGGTGAACCAGAAGCTGATGACCCGCATGGGCAAGGCCGTGTTCGACGTGCTGGGCGCCGACGGCGAATTCGTGCCTTGCATGCACACCGTGGGTGCTCCCCTGGCCGAAGGCGAGAAGGACACCACCAGCTGGCCTTGCAACCCCAAGGTCAAATACATCGTTCACTACCCAGAGAGTCGCGAGATCTGGAGCTACGGCTCGGGTTACGGCGGCAATGCCCTGCTGGGCAAAAAATGCCTGGCGCTGCGCATTGCTTCGAGCATGGGCCGCGATCAGGGCTGGCTGGCCGAGCACATGCTGATCCTCGGCGTGACCAATCCTGAGGGCAAGAAGTACCACGTGGCGGCGGCCTTCCCCAGCGCCTGTGGCAAGACCAACTTCTCCATGCTGGTACCCCCCGAGGCGGGCTTCGCTGGCTGGAAGGTCTCCACCATCGGCGACGACATCGCCTGGATCAAGCCCCATGCCGACGGAAAGCTCTACGCCATCAATCCCGAAGCGGGTTATTTCGGCGTGGCCCCCGGCACCAACATGCACACCAACCCCAACTGCATGCTGTCGCTGAACAAAGATGTGATCTTCACCAACGTGGCGCTGACCGATGACGGCGACGTCTGGTGGGAAGGCATGGAGAAGGATACCGGCACGCTGCCCGATCACCTGATCGACTGGCAGGGCAAGGACTGGACGCCCCAGATCGCCAAGGAAACCGGCGCCAAAGCGGCCCATCCCAACTCACGCTTCACCGTTGCCGCCCAAAACAACCCTGCGCTCGATCCCCAGTGGGACGACGCCAACGGGGTTGCGATTGACGCTTTCATGTTTGGCGGCCGCCGCTCGACCACAGTGCCGCTGGTGACCGAAGCGCGCAGCTGGACCGAGGGTGTGTACATGGCCGCGACCATGGGTTCGGAAACGACCGCTGCAGCATTTGGTGCGCAAGGCGTGGTTCGCCGCGACCCGTTCGCCATGTTGCCGTTCTGCGGCTACAACATGAGCGACTATTTCCAGCACTGGCTGGACATGGAGCAAACCGTGGCAAAGACAGGCGCGGCCCTGCCCAAGATGTTCTGTGTCAATTGGTTCCGCAAGGACGAAGCAGGCAAGTTCGTCTGGCCTGGCTACGGCGACAACATGCGCGTTTTGAAGTGGATGATCGACCGCATCGAAGGCAAAGCCCAGGGCGAAACCACGATGTTTGGCACTGCGCCTGCTTACGCCGAGATCAACTGGAATGGCCTGGCGTTCAGCGCAGAGCAGTTCAAGACCGTGACCAGTATCGATAAGGCCGCGTGGCAAGACGAGCTCAAGTTGCACGACGCGCATTTTGAACAGCTGGCGTATCACCTGCCGAAGGCTTTGGTGGCGACCAAGGCCGAGTTGGAGAAGCGGTTGGCCGCTGCCTGAGCGCCGACGATTCACCTGTGTGGTGAATGAAAAAAAGCCACCGGATCCCGGTGGCTTTTTTTATGAGCTCAGCGCTGGCGATGCAGTTGGCGCTGTTCAGATGTAGTACAGGTGGATGCGGTGGGCGCGGCTGGCGGCCAGCCGCTCGGGGAAACGGCCCCAACCGGAGGTGGCTGCTTCGACCACAGGGCTTTCGAAGCCCATGGGCGCCAGGGCGTCTTCGAAATCGCTTGACTGTGCCGCATCTTGCTCACGGGTGCGGGCAACCATCAATTCAGCCATCACGCGAGGATCGCTTTTGGCGATGTCCCACAGGCGGGCCTCTGCACGGGCATGGGCTCTCGCGAGAGACCAGCGGTCGAGAACAGCCATGGTGCGGGTGGCCAGTTGGCGCGCCGTGTTGGCGAACAGTGCCAAGCCCGCGAAGACCACAGCCCAGAGGACGACCCAGCCAAAGAACAGGTGACCGTCGGTCCAAACGCTTACGTACTGGTCGGCAAAGATCACCAGCGCAGACACAGCTGCTGCCAGCAGCACCACAGAGAGGCTGCGCACCCCGATGCGTGAAGGGGTGTGGCCGGGTGCGGTGGTGGATGCTTTACCGCGTCGGGTAGCGGAGCGGGAGAAGGAGTTGAGAATGGTGCTCATGGGGTACCTCAAAAAACGGGAAACGGCTGTCAATGGGTGAATACTAGGGTAAACCCTGAATACTTCCCAATTTATTTTTATGATGCATAACATTCACAAACCAAATGGTGTGACGAATTTCACGGGTATTTAACGGCAATTACCAGCTTTTAAGGCGTCTGCTGGTTTGGGTCAGCCTTTGCATGGGCTGGTAACCTGCGTCGACCCTGGCCTGCGACGAGGGCGGCGAGGTGGATGAAGTGCAATGCAGCAACAAAAACGCCACTGCGAGGCAGTGGCGTTTTTGTTGAGGTGGCCAAGCCACCAGGCGCGAAGAATTCAGGCGTGCTGCGCGCCGTTGCTGTGAAAACGCGTTTGATAGGCGTGGTCGATGATCTGGGCCCAGCCGTCGTTCAGGGGCTTGCGATCAGATGCCACAGTCCACGCCTGTTGGCGCGACTGAGCGGGTTTTTCGCTGCGCTTGGCAGCGCGGAGGCTTTTTGTCTGAGCGTAGGTGTTGCGCGAGGGCGCACTCCACAGACGGCCATCGGCCTGTGCTTCTACCGAGGTGTGGGCCCAATTGCCCATTGCCGTCTTGAGGCGTGCGAACAGGCTGCCGCAGCTGGGAAAGGCCAGCAGGTTGTCAGAGAAATCCACCGAAGTCGAGCGGGTTTCGGCGTGAAAAAGGGCTTTGGCGGTGTGCATGGCGTTCCATCCAATGGAGGGGCTGAGTTCCGATCAGCAGACAGCCATGAGATTAGGGTAAACCCTGAAAAATTCCCAATTTATTCTTGTGATGTATTACATTCACCAAAATGATAAGTGACCGCAATTTCCGTCACCTCGATTTGAACCTGTTGCGGGTGTTCGACGAAGTGATGGCCGAACGCAACCTGACGCGGGCGGCCCACAATTTGTCGATGACGCAGCCAGCCGTGAGCAATGCGTTGCGCCGCTTGCGCGAGTCGCTGGGTGACGATCTCGTGCGACGTGCGGGTTATGGCGTGGAGCCCACACCCGTGGGGCTTGCGTTGTGGCCCACGGTGCGCGATGTGCTGGAGCAGTTGCGACAGTCGCTGGCGCCAGGTGCTTTCGACCCCTCAACCGCACGCAATTCGTTCGTGATGGCCATGGCCGACGCCACTGCTGCCAAGGTGGTGCCATCGCTCATGGACATTTTGGGCAAAGAAGCGCCCGGGGTAAATCTGCGCATCTTGCCGTTGACCACGCGCGATCCGCGCGAACTGCTGGAG
Organism: uncultured beta proteobacterium; assembly: GCA_963698635.1. GTDB lineage: Bacteria > Pseudomonadota > Gammaproteobacteria > Burkholderiales > Burkholderiaceae_C > Hydrogenophaga. The sequence goes on along the minus strand of CAVORS010000008.1, from coordinate 185,581 downwards.
TCCGGCACCGCCGATTTGGCCATTGGCCACTTTCCGGGTGTGCTGGCCGAACTGAGCGCGATTCACTTGCAAGAAGACAGTCCGCGCTTCCTCCATCAGCGCCTGTACGACGGGGAGTACGTGGTGGTGATGCGTCGCGGTCATCCCTTGGCCCAAGCGCCGATGACGCTGGAAACCTATTGCGCAGCGAGGCATCTTCTGGTGAGTTTTTCCGGACGCCCGTTTGGATTTGTAGACGAAGCATTGACCGCGCTGTCACGCCAGCGGCGCGTCGTCCTGACCGTGAACCAGTTTTTCACGGCAGGGCAGGTGGTGGCCACGACCGATCTGCTGACCGTGCTGCCGCGCCACTTCGTCGGCGCGACTGGGATGGCGCACAAGCTGGCGCTGAGCGAGCTGCCGCTGGCAGTGCCAGCCGTGCACGTGGACACCCTGTGGCAACGGCAGGCCGAACACAACAGCGCACACCGCTGGCTGCGTCACGCGGTGGAGCGGGCGGCGCAACAGGGCTTTGAAGACGCGCCGGGCGTGGTTGTTCCGGCCACCGTGCACGGATGAAACTGCAACTGCTGAGCGACCTGCACCTGGAGGCGAATCCGGCCTACAGCGCCCAACCGGCTGCGGGAGCGGATCTGTTGGTGTTGGCTGGAGATATCGGTTCTTATCAGGTGCGCCGTGACGGTTCGGTGATGCAGGAGCCCGACTGGGGGTTGCAGCGCTTTTCACCCTTGCCCCAATACGCTGGCTGGCCTGTGCCGGTGGTCTACGTACCTGGGAACCATGAATACGACGCGCTGGACGTTGACGAAGCCCACGCAGCGCTGCGGACCACCTGCGAGCGCCTGGGCATCCATTGGCTGGAGCGAGAGGTGTGGGTCCAGGGCGATGTGCGCCTGATCGGCACAACCTTGTGGGCCGACTACGATGCCTTGGCCGAGGTGAAGCCGCCGCCCAAACAGGTCGCGCGAAACAAGACAGCGCGCCCCGGCCCTGTGCCGCTGACGGCCGCGCCAGTGGATCCCCTGACCCACCGCCTGCGCCAACGAGAAAAGGCCTTTCGAGCAGCGAATTTTTACCTTCACAAGATGGCGGGGCAGCGTGCAGGCGCGCTGTTCGATGCGGCCGCCATGCGCGAACTGGCCCTTGAATGTCAGGCATGGTTGGCCGACGCCTTGGCGCAGCCCTTCGCCGGGCGAACGGTTGTGGTGACCCACTTCGCACCGACGCTGCACAGTGCCGACCCGCGCTACGGCTTGAGCCCAGGCACAGCGGGTTTTTGCAATGCACTTGACCATCTGTTGCCCCATGCCGATCTCTGGTTGCATGGGCACCTGCATTGCCCACAAGACATGCAGGTGGGTCGCTGCCGCATTGTGGCCAACCCGCTGGGTTACGCCGCCAAGAACGAGCAGCTCGCTTTTCAGCCAGCCTCGGTGATCGTGGTGTGAAGGCTCCGCCGCGCCGGTTATTGCGCTAACGCAAATTTTGGCGCCACAGCGCGCGTAGACTGTTTGTATCGAGACAACCCTTACAGGAGCACCCCATGAAAATCTTGCTTGCGGTCGATGGCAGCAGCTACACCAAGAAAATGCTGGCCTACCTCGCTACCCATGAGGATATTTTTCACTCGGACAACGCCTTCACTCTGGTGTCCATCCAGGCGCCGCTGCCACCACGGGCGCGCGCTGCTGTGGGCGCTGACATCGCCAATGGCTATTACGCCGATGAGTCGGCCAAGGTGACCAACCCGGTGATCAAATTTCTGGCACGCCACGGCATCGAACCCAAGGTGGTGCACAAGGTGGGGCAGGCGGGTGAGCAGATTGCCAAAGTTGCCGAGGCCGGCAAATTCGATCTGGTGATGATGGGTTCCCATGGCCACAGTGCACTGGGCAATCTGGTCATGGGATCGGTGGCCACGCAGGTGCTGGCCCATTGCTCGGTCCCGGTGCTGCTGGTGAGGTAACCGGGCTGGACGTTGGTTCCCTCTGCGGAGGCCCAGCCGTCAACTCGTCAGAGGGGCGGCGAAAACGGACTGGTTGATCCGGGTCCGCAGTGCCGGGGGGCAATACCTCACTCGCTTTTCGCGGGGTGTGAGGTGGATTTCAACGGGCGTTCAGGCCGTTGAAACAGGTGCTGAGCACCATCTCGATGATCTGTTCGTGGGTGTAAAGCCCTGAGCCCTTGAGGAACTCCAGCACGGGGTCGCAGGCGCGCGCGAACAGCGTATACAAAACCACGATGGGCGGCAGCTCAGCGCTCAGGCTGCCATTGCGCTGTGCCTCGGTGATCCAGCCACCGAGGCGGTCACTGATGTTCATCAGGCCGTCGATGTAAGCCTTGTTGGTGGTCAGGGTCTGGCGCAGGCTGGAGCTTTCGCTGGGCAGCGAAGGCATTTCTCCGTCCAGTTTCACGGTCATTGTCCAGCGCGCGACCTGCGTGAGCAGTTCCAGCGGGGGTTGGGTTGTGTCCAGTGTGTCCAGAAAGGCCACCGCTCGGTTCATCACCCGAACCATCGCAGCGGCAGCCAGGTCTTCCTTGCTCGGGAAGTGTTTGTAAAGGCTCGCTTTGGCGATGCCGACCTCGGCCGCGACTTCGTCAACGGTCATGGCTTCAAAGCCCTTTTCGGCCAGCAGGCGGTTCACCGCCGAGACGATCGCGTCTTCGCGTGCGATGTGCATTTGCTCGCGGAAGCTGCGTTTGGGTGGGGCGGCGGGAGATTTTGTGGTGGTTGCGATAGCCATGTGGGTTCTTTCTTTATCAGCAGATTTTGCCCGAAGTCAACGCCAACGTCCATAACCACACTGATACGTATTGTTTCATACTAATCAGTCACCAAATGATCTTAGTCGGCTATTATTCGTCTCAGCAGATGCACTTTTGGTTGTTGGCCGTGCTTTCTTTCGTTGCCAGCAGGTGCATCCAGCTTCCACCCCTTGCCAACCGCTCCGATCCTGAAAGGAACCGATATGAACCTGCAACGACGCTCCATCCTGCTGGCACTGGGTGTCGGCGCCACCCTGCCTTTGCTGCAAGCCTGTGGCGGTGGTGACGATCACGAACCCACCATCGTCGGTCTGGCCGCCGGTGACAGCCGTTTCAGCATCCTGGTGGAGGCGGTGACCGCCGCCGGCCTGGTCGACACCCTCAATGGGGCAGGCCCGTTCACCGTGTTTGCGCCCACCAACGACGCCTTCGTGGCTTTGCTCGGCGAGCTGGGGCTGAGCAAAGAGGCCCTGTTGGCCGACACCGCCTTGCTGACCAGTGTGTTGACCTACCACGTGGTCTCAGGTGCTCTGCAGGCGAAAGACGTACAAGCCTTGCCCAAGCCCGCCACCGTGGCCACTGTGCAGGGCGCAGCCTTCACGGTGGATGCGGAGCTGGCCATCACCGATGCGCGCGGACGCAAGTCTCAGTTGGTGATCACCGACCTGATCGCGCGCAACGGCGTGATCCACGCCATCGACAAGGTGCTGCTGCCCCCAGCAGGCTGATCCCCCGCCCCCCGAGTTCCCGCTCAACCGAGCTTTTCCGTTCCCTCTGTCTCTCCCTTAACTTTTTCCTCAAAGGACTTCATCATGAAAAAGACTCTCATTGCTTCCTTGCTGGCATTTGGCGCCCTGACCGCTGCCCAGGCCAAAGACATCGTCGACACGGCCGTCGCAGCCGGCAATTTCAAGACCCTGGCCACCGCATTGACCGCAGCAGGCCTGGTCGACACGCTGAAAGGCCCAGGCCCGTTCACCGTGTTTGCCCCGACCGACGCCGCCTTTGCCAAGGTGCCCAAGGCCGACCTCGACGCGCTGCTGAAAGACAAGGCCAAGCTGACCGCCGTGCTGACCTACCACGTCGTGCCTGGCAAGGTCATGGCCGCCGATGTGAAGGCGGGCAAAGTGAAAACCGTTCAGGGCAGCGAAATCACCATTGGCACCATGGGTGGCGTGATGGTGGACAACGCCAAAGTCACGGCGACCGACATCGCCGCTGACAACGGTGTGATCCATGTGATCGACACCGTGATCATGCCCAAGTAAGGTACTGGGCACTGCCAAACGAAAAGCCCCGCCAGCGGGGCTTTTTCACGTCTGGGCCTTGGCCGCCGGCGTGAGGCTGCGCGCCGCGGCTTTGCGCAGTGCGGTGCTCAGCGCGTCCAGCACGTCGGAGCTGAGGTTCCAGCAGTGCCAGTACAACGCCACGTTCAGGCTGTCGCGCGGCGCGAGGTTGACCAGCTCGCCCTTTGCGATCAGCTCTCGAACCTGGAGCTCGGGCAACACACTCACGCCCCAACCCGCCTGCACCGCCCGCACCCGGCCTTCGCTGGACGGCACAAACAGCTGCTTGAGCATCACCCGTTGCAGGCCGAAGGCGCGCATGACAAACTCATGCTGCAGATGGTCTTTGCGGTTGAAGGCCACAAAGGGCACCTTGTGAAAGTTGTGGGTGGTCAGCCCCTTGCCCAGGTGCTGGGCCGCGAATTCAGCCGAAGCGACGGGCACGTACTCCATGTCGCCCAGCGCCTCCATCTTGCACCCGCGCAATGCCTGGCCCAAGGAGGTCACGCAACCCAACACCTTGCCTTCGCGCAGCCATTCGTGGGTGAACTCCTGGTCATCGGTGATGATTTCGATGGGCAGGCCGCCTTGCGCCAGGGGGTTGAGCGCGGGCAATGCCCAGGTGGCGATGCTGTCGGCGTTGATGGCCACGGCGATGCGCTCCTCTTCGCGCCCGTTGCCGGTGGAGCTCGGGGCGAGCTCCTTCAGGTCTTTTTCCAGATCGGCACGCAACAGCCGCATCATCTTGGCGTGTTTGAGCATGAGCTGCCCGGCCGAGGTGGGCTTGAGCGGGCGGCTGCGCACGATCAGCACCGTGCCCACCTGGGCCTCCAGCGCCCGCAAGCGCTGCGAGACCGCCGACTGGGTGATCGACAGGCGTTGCGCCGCGCGCTCAAAGCCACCTTCTTCAATGATGGCCGCAAGGCATTCCAAGGCGTCTGGGTCGAAGGTGCTCATGGGAAATCCAAGGAAGCATGCAGGCCAAACGGTGGCCGCACGGAGGTTGTTACCGACAGCGAGTGAATATTAGCTGCGCTGATGCGAGCGATTTTAGTGTAATCCTGCTTCACTAGAGACGCCGTTTTTCCCATACTCGCCCATCGGTTTTCATCTACTCGGAGCGGTTGTCATGCAAGTTGTGGTCTTGGGCGCAGGCATCATCGGTGTGAGCACGGCGTGGCACTTGCTGCAGCGCGGGCACGAAGTCACCATCGTCGATCGGCAGCCCGATGCGGCGCTTGGAAACCAGTTTTGCCAATGCGGCGCAAATTTCGGTGAGCTATTGCGAGCCCTGGGCCAACCGCGAGGCGCCGCTGAAGGCGCTGAAATGGATGTTTTCGCCCACCGCCCCGCTGCTGTTCCGCCCGCAGATGGACCCGGCACAGTGGCGCTGGGGCCTGCAGTTTCTGGCCCAGTGCAACGACAAGGCCTTTGAACGCAATGTGGCGCAGATCGTGGCGCTGGGGGCCTACAGCCACGCCGCGCTGAAAGACGTGGTGGCCGACACCGGCATCGCATACAACCGCCTGGAATGCGGCATCGCCCACTTACTACAGCGACCAGAAATCGTTTGATGGGGCCGGCGATGCGGCTGCGCTGATGCAGAAATTCGGCGTCAAGCGCAACATCCTGACCCGCGAAGAGCTGCTCAAGGTGGAGCCCGCACTCAGCGCTTACGCCGACCACATCGTGGGCGGCACCTTTACCCCATCCGACGAATCGGGCGACGCCACGAGTGTTTACGCAACAGCTCGGCGGCACTGTGCAAACAGCGCGGTGCGGAAATGCTGTTCAACCACGACATCGATGCGCATTGACACCGCGGGTGGCATCGCCACCGAGGTGCAGGTCCGTGACCGCAGCTCGACGGAAGCCCGCACGCTCGTTGCCGATGCCTATGTGGTGGCTTGCGGCTCATACACCAAGCCCTTGTTGAAGTCGGTGGGCGTCCAGGTGCCCATCTACCCGGGCAAAGGCTACAGCGCCACCTTGCCGTTGCTGCGTCCCGAAATGGCGCCCAAAGTCAGCATGATCGATGACTCGATGAAGATCGCCGATGTCACGACTGGGCGACCAGTTCCGCGTCGCGGGCACCATTGAATTGGGCGGCTTCGATCTGGCGCTGGACACGCCCCTGGCCAAGAAGCGTTGCGAAATGCTGGTGCGGCGCATCGAAGAGGTGTTCCCAGGCGTGGTCGATACGCGCACACCCGAAGAGGGGGGTGACCCCCAGTTCTGGACGGGCCTGCGCCCTGCGACGCCGACCAACATCCCTTTGATTGGCCGCACCAAGATCGGCAAGCTCTGGATCAACGCCGGACACGGCACGTTGGGCTGGACCCATGGTGCAGGCTCGGGCAAGGCCATGGCCGAGCTCATCAATGGCGAAGTACCGGCGATGGACTTCGGATTTGCCGGCGAGCGGGCCATCCAACAGCTTGCATGACCGCCGACGGGCCTCAACAACGCTGAGCTCCGTCGCGCCAGTACCGGGTGCCATGACACACACCTGACCCGCAGCGTCCCAGGTGCGCTCCGCGCGCAGCGACAATCGCGGCCATGGAATTGTTTCTGGTCACCCTTGCCTCGCTGTTTGCCGGCTTTGTCGATGCCATCGTGGGTGGCGGCGGGCTGATTCTGGTGCCGGCCCTGTTTGCGGTATTTCCCAACACCCATCCGGCCACGTTGCTGGGCGTCAACAAGAGTGCCTCCATCTGGGGCACGGCCGCGGCCACGGTGCAATACGCGCAACGGGTGAGCATGCCCTGGCGTTCCTTGTTGCCGGCCGCAGGCGTTTGTTTTGGCGGCGCCATGCTGGGTGCATGGACGGTCACCGTGATCTCGCCCGACCACTTGCGCCGTGCCTTGCCCCTGGTGCTGCTGGGCGTCTTCATCTACACGCTCGCCCGCAAAGACCTGGGGCGGCACCACCTGCCCCGTTTTCACGGTCGCGCTGAAGCCCTGGCGGCATCGCTGCTGGGACTGACCATCGGCTTTTACGATGGCTTCTTTGGCCCTGGCACGGGCAGCTTCTTCGTGTTTCTGTTCGTTCGCTGGCTGGGCTACGACTTTTTGCATGCCAGTGCCAGTGCCAAACTGCTCAACGTCACGTCCAATTTGGCCGCCCTGATTCTTTTTGCGGTGAAAGGCCATGTGTGGTGGCATTTCGCGTTGGCCATGGCTGTGGCCAACGTCATCGGCAGTGTGCTGGGCACCCGGTTGGCGCTCAAGCACGGCAGCAGCTTCGTTCGCGTGGCGTTCATCGCGGTGGTGGGTGCCTTGATTCTGAAGACGGGCTACGACGGCTGGATCGGATAATCCACCCCTGCCGCACCGTTCAGGGCGCGGTGCTTGGCGAGGTGGGCGCGTCGGGGTCGATCGGCCAGGGCACTTCGCTGGCTTTGAGGGGCGTGCCAATCGGTGCCGACGCTTCCCCGCGCTGCACCGCCTTGAGGTCCTGAGCGCTGGGGTATTGGTCGAGCAGGAGGTAGTCAAAGACGCGGCGGGCGATGGGCGCGGCGTGAGCGGCACCAAAACCGGCGTTCTCGACCACCACGGCCAGAGCGATGCGGGGCTTGTCCACGGGCGCGAAGGCCAGGTAGAGCGAATGGTCGCGCTGGTGTTCTTCCAGCTTGCGCGCGTCATAGCGGTCTTTCTGCCCGATGGTCACAGCCTGGGCCGTGCCCGTCTTGCCGCCACTGGTATAGCCCGCGCCGGCAAATACCCGCGCCGATGTGCCCTCGATGGTCACGCCTTCCATGGCGCGCAGCACAGTGGCGATGTTGTCGGGTTTGAAGCCAAGGTTCACCGGTGCACCATCGGTCAGCGTGGTGCCTTCGTGGGTTACCACGTTTTCGGTGTCGATGGCCAGATGAGGCTGATGCTTCACGCCGCCGCCAGCCAGCGTGGCCATGGCATGGGCCAGCTGCAGCATGGTGAAGTTGTTGTAGCCCTGGCCGATGCCCAGTGAAATGGTTTCACCCGCATACCATCGTTGCTGCTCAGGGCGCTTGTAGGCTTCCCGTTTCCATTCCTGGCTGGGCAGCACACCGCGCACTTCGCCCCGCAGATCGATGCCTGTGATCTGTCCAAATCCGAGTGGCTTCATGAAGTCATGGATCGCGTCCACGCCCATTTCGTTGGCCAGCGAGTAGTAGTAGACATTGCTCGACTTGATGATGCTGCGGCGCATGTCCACGCCACCCAGACCACCGTCACCATGGCTGCGGAAGCGGTGGTTGCCGAACATCCAGTAGCCCGGGTCGTTGATCACGGTGCTGGCACTGCGTGCGCCCGTCTCCAGCGCCGCCAGGGCCATGAAGGGCTTGTAGGTGGAGCCTGGCGGGTAGGTGCCACGCAAGGCCCGGTTGAGCAGTGGTTTTTCCAGCGATTCGTTGAGCAGCTTCCAGTTCTCTTCGTCGATGCCCTCGACAAAGAGGTTGGGGTCGAATGTGGGTTTGCTGACGAAGGCCAGCACTTCGCCGTTGCGAGGGTCGATGGCCACCAGGGCTCCGCGCCGCTCGCCAAACATGTCTTCGATCAGCTTTTGCAGCTTGATATCGATAGACAGCCTGACCGTATTGCCCGGGGTCGCCGGGGTATTGGCCAGCAGGCGAACGGCCTGGCCACCGGCCGAGGTTTCCACGCGCTCGAAGCCGGTTTGGCCGTGCAGCTCGCGCTCATAGTGTTGCTCCGCGCCCAGCTTGCCGATGTGGTCGGTGCCGCGGTAGTTGGCCTGGTCTTCATCTGGCCAGTCTTCGATCTGCTCTTTTTCGCGCTGATTGATGCGGCCGATGTAGCCGATCACGTGGCTGGCCACCTCACCATTGGGATAGTGGCGGATCAGGCGGGCACGCACATCAACCCCGGGAAAGCGGTAGCGCTGAACCGTGAAACGCGCCACCTCTTCGTCGGTCAGCCGAGAACGAATGGGCAGCGAATCGAAGCGCCGTGATTCCGACATGAGCTTGCGAAAGCGCCGCTTGTCGCGTGGCGTGATGTCCAGCAGCAGCCCGAGTTCTTCAATGGTGGCGTCGAGATCTTCCACTTTGGATGGGGTGATTTCCAGTGTGTAAGCTGAAAAGTTGGTCGCCAGCACACGGCCGTGGCGATCCAGAATCTGACCCCGGTTGGGCACCACGGGCAGCACCGCTGTGCGGTTGCTCTCAGCCTGGGCCTGAAGGTCTTCATGACGCATGACCTGCAGATACACCATCCGCGAAACCAGCAAGCCAAAGGCCAGAAACACGGTGAGCCCGATCACCAGAACGCGTGTGCGAAACAGCGCGATATCAGCATCAACGTTGCGCAGCTCGGTCATAGCGGCCGGTTGTCATCTGGGTCGGGCGCCCGGCGTTGCGGCGCAAGCAGCAGCAGTGTGACCACCGGCCAAAGCACGCCTTCGATGATCGGGCTGAGCAACAGCGTCCAGCCGGGGAACGAGCCGCCGGCGATCATCCGCACGATCAGCTGCAACAGGTGGGAGACCAATAGAAGGGGCAAGACTTGCACCGCCTGCGTCAGCACGTCGAACCACAGCAGGCGGCGGTGAATGGACACCGCCAGAAAGGCGAGCACGGTGTAGGCCAGCGCATGTTGCCCGAGCAGGGCGCCTTGCTGCACGTCCATCGCCAGACCGAAAAAGAAGGCCACGCCGACCCCGATTCGAAGGGGCTGGTGCACGCCCCAGAAGACCAGTGTGAGGGCAAGCATATCGGGCGCCCAGGCGGCGCGGCCCCAGACGCCGGAGCTCAAGAAAGTGTTGAGCAGCAATGCGCCGAGCAGGGTGAACCAGATGAAAACCGGGTTGGCAGGCAGCAGCAGCTGCTGACCGGGACGCATGATCATCGCTGTGCTCCCCCGACGGAAGACTGGTCCGGTTCGACGGGTTTGGGCAAGATAGGCGAGGGCGGCAAGTTCAGGCCCACCGGCGTGAGCACCAGCACGTGCATGGCGCCATGCACCCGTGCCAGCGGTGCGCAGCTGATGCGGTTGAACGAAGACTCGGCACGTTCGCCCACATCTTTCACCCGCGCCACCGGCAGGCCGGGAGGAAACACACCGTCCACGCCGGTGGTGGTCAGCAGGTCGCCTTGCTGGATGTCGGCGTTGGCCAGGGTGTAGCGCAATTCCAGATCTTCGCCGCTGGGTCCGGTGCGGCCAAATGCCACGCTGCGCACGCCGGTGCGCACGTTGAGCACGGGAATGGCGTAGTCGCTGTCGATCAGCAGGGTGACTTCGGACATCAGGGGATAAACCCGTGTGACCTGGCCGAGCACACCGTTGTCGTCGATGACCGGTGAGCCCGCGACCACGCCGTGGGTCTGGCCGCGGTCGATCACCACGCGGCGCGAAAACGGATCGGCCGCGTCGTAGAGTACCTGCGCGCCGATCGATGGCGCGAGGATGCGCTCGCGCATGGCCAGCAGCTCACGCAGGCGCTGGTTTTCCAGCCGAAGCTGTTCCACCTGCAGGGCGTGTTCCGATTGGGTGGCGAGTTTTTCGAGTGCCGCGTTTTCACTGGCCTGCGCCTGGTGCAGGCTGGTGAAATACGTGCCCGCGCCGCTGGCCGCGCGCAACGGCTGCATCACTAACCATTGCATGGGATAGAGCGCTGTGGCCATTGCGCTGCGCACGGGAACGGTGATGCGAAAGCGCATGTCCGCGACCATCAGAAACAGCGCCAATGCGCTGAAAACCATGAGTTTGGACAGCGCCGATGGGCCCTGTTTGAAAAACGGGGGCGGGGTGCGGTCCAGTGTGCCCAGTGGCATATCGGTGAAATCGGCCGGGCTGCGTCAGCAAGCTTTCGGCCGGCGCTGCCTTACTCGTTGGTGAAGATGGTGCCCAGGCGCTCCATCCGCTCCAGGGCCATGCCACAGCCGCGCACCACGCAGGTCAGCGGCTCTTCGGCCACCAGCACCGGCAGACCGGTTTCTTCTGCCAGCAAACGGTCGAGATCGCGCAGCAGCGCGCCACCGCCGGTGAGCATCATGCCGCGCTCGGCGATGTCGGCGCCCAGTTCGGGCGGCGTGTGCTCCAGCGCCATCTTGACGGCCGAGACGATGTTGTTCAGCGGGTCGGTCAGGGCTTCGAGGATCTCGTTGCTGGAGATGGTGAAGCTGCGGGGCACGCCTTCGGACAGGTTGCGGCCCTTGACTTCCATTTCCTTGACTTCACTGCCTGGGAAGGCCGAGCCGATATTTTTCTTGATGGCTTCGGCCGTGGGCTCGCCGATCAGCATGCCGTAGTTGCGGCGGATGTAGGCAATGATGGCGTCGTCAAAGCGGTCACCGCCCACGCGCACACTGCCCTTGTAGACCATGCCGCCCAGGGAGATCACGCCCACTTCGGTGGTGCCGCCGCCGATGTCGACCACCATGGAGCCCGAGGCATCGGACACGGGCAGGCCCGCGCCGATGGCCGCGGCCATGGGTTCTTCGATCAGGTAGACCTCGGAAGCACCAGCGCCCAGGGCCGATTCGCGAATGGCGCGGCGCTCGACCTGGGTCGAGCCGCAGGGCACGCAGATGATGATGCGCGGGCTGGGGCGGAACATCGAGCGCGGGTGCACCATCTTGATGAACTGCTTGAGCATCTGCTCGGTGACGGTGAAGTCGGCAATCACGCCGTCTTTCATCGGGCGGATCGCCTCGATGTTGCCCGGCACTTTGCCCAGCATGGCCTTGGCTTCGTGGCCGACGGCCTGGATGGTCTTCTTGCCCTGGGGCCCACCTTCGTGGCGGATGGAAACGACGGATGGCTCGTCGAGCACAATGCCCTTGCCACGGACGTAGATCAGCGTGTTGGCGGTGCCAAGGTCGATGGCGAGGTCGGTCGAGAATTGCCGACGGAACGATTCAAACATGGTGCAAAAATCCTGTGGTGCGAGCGCGCGCTTGGGCTTTGTTGTTCTGGCGCGGCTTTCGCCAAGTGTGTGGGGGAGCGGTCTTAAGTATTTGATTCAACGGCAAAAAGCGTCCTTGGGACGCTGTGACCGCTAAACCTTGGATAATACCGTATCCCCCGCCTCTTACGGTAGGCACCCTCAGCCTTCGCAACCACTTTACACCCCGTTTCAGAGGCATTTTTTGCACTCCGGGTGGTTTCTTTTCACTTACAACGGATCCCTCAACAGCCATGTCCCTGACCTCGTCCGACATCGGGCGCATCGCCAACCTGGCCCGTCTGGAGCTTTCCAGCGAGCATGGCGAGCGTCTGCTCACCCAGCTCAACGGCTTTTTCGACATCGTCGAGCAGATGAATGCCGTGGACACCACTGGCGTGGAGCCCCTGGCCCATCCCACCGCCGTGATCGACCACGTGAGCCTGCGCCTGCGCCCTGATGTGGCCAGTGAGCCCAACAACCGCGAAGCCAACCAGAAGAGTGCGCCCGCCGTCGAGCGCGGCCTGTTTCTCGTGCCGAAAGTCATCGAATGAGCGCCACCACCGATTTGCACCAGATGGGCGTGGCCGAGCTGGCCACGGCCATCGCCGACAAAAAGACCTCTGCGGTCGAAGCCGCCCAGCATCTGCTGGCCCGCGCCAAGGCGCATGAAGGGCTGGGCGCCTACCTCGCCTTCAACGAGGACGCCACCCTGGCGCAGGCCCAGGCCGCCGATGCGCGCGTGGCCGCGGGCGAGCGCGGGGCCTTGCTCGGTGTGCCGCTGGCGCACAAAGACATTTTTGTCACCACCGATTTCCCCACCACGGCCGGCTCCAAAATGCTGCAGGGCTACCAGAGCCCGTTCAATGCGACCGTGGTGCAGCGCCTGGCCGACGCCGGCGCGGTGACCCTGGGCAAGCTCAATTGCGACGAATTCGCCATGGGCTCGGGCAACGACAACTCGGCCTACGCGCCGGCCCACAACCCCTGGGACACGGCGCGTGTGCCCGGCGGCTCCTCGGGCGGCAGCGCTGCGGCGGTGGCCGCGCGCCTGGTCCCTGCCACCACCGGCACCGACACCGGCGGCTCCATCCGCCAGCCCGCCAGCTTCACCGGCATCACCGGCATCAAGCCCACCTACGGCCGCTGCTCGCGCTACGGCATGGTGGCCTTTGCCTCCAGCCTGGACCAGGCCGGCCCCATGGCGCGCAGCGCGGCCGACTGCGCCGTGTTGCTGAGCGCCATGGCCGGCCCTGACATCGACCGCGACTCCACCAGCCTGGACCACCCGGCCGAGGACTATTCGCTGGCGCTGGCGCAACCGCGCGCAGGCGCCACCGCTGCGCAGCCGCTTGAAGGGTTTGCGCATCGGTTTGCCCAAGGAGTTTTTTGGTGAAGGCTGCGCACCCGACGTGTTGGTCGCGGTGCGCGCTGCACTGGCCGAGTACGAGAAGCTGGGCGCCACGCTGGTGGACATCTCGCTGCCGCGCACCGAGCTGTCGATCCCCGTTTACTACGTGATCGCGCCCGCCGAAGCGTCGAGCAACCTGAGCCGTTTTGACGGCGTGAAGTTCGGTCACCGCGCGGCGAAGTTCGACGACCTGAACGACATGTACAGGAAGTCGCGCAGCGAAGGCTTTGGCCCCGAAGTGCAGCGCCGCATCATGATCGGCACCTACGTGCTGAGCCATGGTTACTACGACGCGTACTACCTGCAGGCGCAGAAGATCCGCCGTCTGATCGCCCAGGATTTCCAGCAGGCGTTCGGCGCAATGCGACGTGATCGCCGGACCGGTCGCGCCCACGGTGGCGTGGAAGATCGGCGAAAAGAGCGCCGACCCGCTGGCCAACTACCTGGCCGACATTTACACCCTGTCCACCTCGCTGGCGGGTCTGCCCGGCATGAGCGTGCCGGCCGGTTTCGGCGCGGGCCACATGCCGGTGGGCCTGCAGCTGGTGGGCAACTATTTCAAGGAGGGCGAGTTGCTGCACGCAGCCCACGCCTTCCAGCAGGCCACCGATTGGCACACGCGCACACCTGAAGGTTTCTGAATATGAGTTCCCCCAAGTCGCTGTTGGTGCAGGGTTACGAGGTCGTGATCGGTTTCGAGACCCACGCCCAGCTCGCCACCCAATCCAAGATTTTCAGCCGCGCGCCCATCGCTTTCGGCGCCGAACCCAACACGCAGGCCTGCGCCGTGGACCTGGCTTTGCCGGGCACGTTGCCGGTGATGAACCGCGAGGCGGTGGCCCATGCGATCCGCCTGGGTCTGGCGCTGGGTTCGCACATCGCTGAAGAGAGCGTGTTCGCGCGCAAGAACTACTTCTACCCCGACCTGCCCAAGGGTTACCAGATCAGCCAGTTCGAGATCCCGGTCGTGCAGGGCGGCGAAGTGTCCTTCCTGCTGGGCGACGAGAAGAAGACGGTGCGCCTGGTGCGAGCCCATCTGGAAGAGGACGCGGGCAAGTCGCTGCACGAAGACTTCATCGGCCAGTCCGGCATCGACCTCAACCGCGCCGGCACGCCGCTGCTGGAAATCGTGACCGAGCCCGACATGCGCTCCACGGCCGAAGCGGTGGCCTATGCCAAGGAACTGCACAAGATCGTGACCTGGATCGGCGTGTGCGACGGCAACATGCAGGAAGGCAGTTTCCGCTGCGATGCCAACGTGTCGGTGCGCAAGCCTGGCGCGCCTCTGGGCACGCGGCGCGAAATCAAGAACCTGAACTCGTTCAAGTTCATGCAGCAGGCCATCGACTACGAGATCCGCTGGCAGATCGAGCAGATCGAAGACGGCTACGAAATCCAGCAGGCCACGGTGCTGTTCGATCCCGACACGGGCGAGACCCGCGCCATGCGCACCAAGGAAGACGCGGCCGATTACCGCTACTTCCCCGATCCGGATCTGCCGCCCCTGGTGGTGTCGCGCGAATGGGTGGAGCAGGTGCGGGCGGCCATGCCCGAGTTGCCGCGCCAGATGGCGCAGCGCCTGGTGGAAACCTATGGCCTGCCCGAGTACGACGCCACCACGCTGACCCAGAGCCCGGCCATGGCGGCCTACTTTGAAACAGCGGCCAAGGCCTGCGGCCAGGCCAAGATGGCCAGCAACTGGGTGATGGGCGAGGTATCGCGGCGGCTGAATGCCGAAGAAAAAGACATTGCGCAATCGCCCGTGGGCGCAGACACCTTGGCGGCGCTGCTCCAGCGCATCGCCGACGGAACGGTGTCGAACAACGCGGCGAAACAGGTGATGGATGCCTTGTGGTCAGGCGAGGGCGGTAGCGTGGACGCGGTGATCGAGTCCAAAGGCCTCAAACAGATGAACGACAGCGGCGCCGTTGAAAAAATCATCGACGAGGTGCTGACCGCGAACGCCGAGATGGTTGATCAGTTCAAGGCCGGCAAAGAGAAAGCCTTCAACGCATTGGTGGGCCTGTGCATGAAGGCCAGCAGGGGCAAAGCCAACCCTCAACAGGTCAGCGATCTGCTGCGTGTCAAGTTGAAGTGATGCGGGTTCGACATCGGCTGGCCCGGGCACGGCGCCGGCCGGGTCCCTGGGCTGTTATTGCGCCCAGAGTTGACGCAGCTTGACCAGCTCTTCATCGAACCGAGAGGTGACGCGCTGCTTTTCCTGCGCCTGCTCGATGAGGAAGCGCTGCTGAATTCTCATCTGCTCTTTGTTGTCTTCAATACGGCGTCGCAACCAGGCTGGCGCTTTGCTTTCGTCGTTTTGATAGAACTCCATTTCGGTGTCAATTTCACGGCGCTGTTCTTCCAGCGTTTTCCCCCGATTGTTGACCGCCTTGATCACATCGTCGATCTGTGAAAGCGCGTCTTGGCGTTCTTTGTCGTGCATGGCCTGGTTGGGGTAGCGCAGCAGCAATGCGCGGTCGCGGCGCTTTTCTTCCTGAACGCGCGCTATCTCTGCACGTTCTTGCCTGCGCTTGGCATCGATAGCCGCCCGCTCTTCGGCGGTGTAGCTCGGAGGCACCACGCGTTTGACGATGCCCGCGCTGTTCAAGACCTTTTGTTCCCGGTCCAGGCAGGCGGCGATGGGGCGGTCAGAGGTAAGCGTGCGTCCGCGGGCATCCACACAGGTGTAAATGCCCTTGACGTCTTGCGCTCCAGCGAAGGGTGAGGCGGCGATCAGGCACACCAATGCACCGACAGTGGCTGTCTGCTTCGTGGAAAGGGGGCTAAAAGATGGCAAGAAACGGATCCTCATTCAACACCGTAGCGCTGGCGATAGGCCATCACACGGTCTCTGTGGCTGGCGATGTCTGCGCCAGACTGCAAGGACAGATATTGCAGCAAATCGGTAAGGCCTGCAATTGCGCAAACCTTTAGGCCCAATTGCTGCCGAACAAACTGCACCGCGCTGTGGTCCACGTCGCGGATCTGACCGTCCGCGCCCACTTCGGTGGCTTTCTCCTGCCGGTCCAGCGCGATCACCACGGCGTGAGGCGTGGCGCCCGCCGCTCTGATCAGCGCGATGGACTCGCGCGCGGCGGTGCCCGCGCTCATCACGTCGTCCACGATCAGCACGCGGCCTTTGAGCGGTGCGCCCACCAGCGTGCCACCTTCGCCATGGTCCTTGGCTTCCTTGCGGTTGTAGGCAAACGGTACGTTGCGGCCCAGGCGGGCCAGCTCTATGGCCACCGCTGCGCCCAGCGGAATGCCTTTGTAGGCCGGCCCAAAGATCATGTCGAACTCGATGCCACTGGCCACCAGGGCTTGTGCATAGAATTGGGCGAGCCGGCCCAGTTTTGCGCCATCGTCGAACAGCCCGGCGTTGAAGAAGTAGGGGCTCAATCGACCGGCTTTGGTCTTGAATTCACCAAAGCGCAAAACGCCCGAATCGATACAGAACCGCACAAACGCCTGCGCGTCGGTGGCGCTGTTCGCAGAAGCACTCGGCGTGCCTTGATCCAAAACCATGGGGATATCCTTGTTCAAACTTACCAGCCTCAACCTCAACGGGATCCGATCGGCCACTTCCAAAGGTTTGGAAGACTGGCTGGGCAAGCAACAGCCCGATTGTATTTGCGTGCAAGAGGTGAAGGCGCAGGCGCCCGACATGGCCGGCAAGTTCGAAGCGATGGCAGGCTTGAAAGGGTACTTTCACTATGCTGAGAAGAAGGGCTACTCTGGCGCGGGCATCTATACCGCCATGGAGCCCAGCGACGTGATCGTGGGCTTTGATGGCGGGGAGTTTGACGCAGAAGGACGCTATGTGGAACTGCGTTTTGACACGCCACATCGCAAACACTCCATCATCAGCTCCTATTTCCCCAGTGGCTCTTCAGGCGAGGAGCGCCAGGCGGCCAAGTTCCGTTTTCTGAACCTGATGTACCCCCACCTGATGGCGCTCAAAAACGAGCGCGAGTTCATCCTGTGCGGCGACATCAACATCGCCCACCAGAACATCGACCTGAAAAACTGGCGCAGCAACCAGAAAAACAGTGGTTTCACGCCCGAAGAACGCGCCTGGATGACGATGCTGCTCAACGAGGGCGGCATTGTTGACGTTTTTCGCCAGCTGGAACCCGAAGCCACCGATGCTGCCTACACCTGGTGGAGCAACCGCGGACAAGCCTATGCCAACAATGTGGGGTGGCGGCTCGATTACCACCTGGCTACGCCAGCACTCGCTGCGGGAGCGCGCCGGTGGGCTGTTTACAAAGACCAGAAATTCAGCGACCACGCGCCGCTGACGATTGAATACGACTGGGCGGTTTGATGGCCGGATAAGGTGGGTATCGATCCACTTCTCTGGTCGGATGCTGCGCAAAGCAATCATCGAATAGGCACCGGACCCGAGGCAGAAAATCCTTGACCCGCTTGCTCAGAGGGACGTGGACATGAAGGAAATGACTGCACGCCCTAGAATCTTTGTTTCAACCAACGAGAACCTCAGATGACCACAGCCAAAAAAGAAACCGCATTCAACCGTGCCCTGACGCCCAGTGCTGAACTGGCCGCCGTGATCGGAGCAGCGCCACAACCCCGCACCGAAGTCGTGAAGCTCATGTGGGCCTACATCAAAGCCAACAACCTGCAAAACCCGAAAAACAAGCGCAATATTTTGGCGGATGCCAAGCTCAAGGCGGTCTTCGGAAAGGATGAGGTCACCATGTTCGAGATGACCGGACTCGTGGGCAAGCACCTGAGCTAAGGGGACCACATGGAGCCCCACGCGCTTGCCCTGGTCGTGAGCCTCAGGGGGCAGTGGGCTCCTGCGTCAAACCGAAGCGGAAATACCCGCCGCACGCCAAT
Source organism: uncultured beta proteobacterium (assembly GCA_963698635.1). Taxonomy (GTDB): domain Bacteria; phylum Pseudomonadota; class Gammaproteobacteria; order Burkholderiales; family Burkholderiaceae_C; genus Hydrogenophaga. The sequence continues at coordinate 167,367 of CAVORS010000008.1, read as the reverse complement.
CGGCGACTGCGGCTTGGATGGTCTTGAGTGACGTGAAGCTGTGAACGCCCTCCAGTGGCGCGAGCCGAGCAACGCCGCTGCCGCCGGCCCACAGCGCCACGGTGCCCGGCAACAACCCCCGCAGCTGTGTCAGCAGTGATGGAGCGAGTCGCGCCGGAAAGGCTGCCGAGAACGACAGTGCGACGACATCGGCCCGGTGAGCGCGCGCGGCGTCGGTGATTGAGAGCATGGGCATTTGCGTGCCCAAGGGGATGCAGTGGGCGCCCTCGATGGAGAGCACACCCTCGACCATCAGCAAGCCCAGCCCATGCGGCTCTTCGGGCAGGCTGGTCAGCAACACGCGCGGAGTCTGGCCGCCGGCCACGTTGGCGATGGCTTGGCGCAGCACACGGCTGCTGAGTTCGGTGAAGAGGTGTTCTTCGTACACCTCGACTTTCCCCTCCTCCCAAGCTTGTCCAATCATGGCGGTCAAGGGTGCCATCGTGTCCTGGACAAAGCGCTGCAAACCCTGCCGAGCCAGCCGCTGTTGCAAGGCCTGCGAGTAGCCCAGGGCATCGTGTTTCTTGATCAGCGAAATCATGCCGTCCAGTGCGCCGGCATCCGCTTCGTCGCGCGATGAAGGTGCGCTGGGGCGGGCGCTGGCCAGTGCATTCAGGTCTTCCATGGACGCTGACATCAGCCGGCCCGGGCGCTGCCCTTGGTCCATCAGACGCTTGATCAGCCGAAGGCGCTCGACCTGATCCAGTGGGTATTGGCGCTCGCCGTGAGCGTCTCGGTCGGGGGTCGGAAAGCCATAGCGCCGCTCCCAGACGCGCAACACGTCTTTGGACAGCCCCACGTCGCGCTCCACGGCGGCAATGTTCAAACTGGGTTTCGACATTTTTGTCCTGGACAAAGTATTGACAAAAGATTCGGTGACCGCTATCTTACGTCTAAATACCAATTTGTCCAGGACAAAATGAGCAATGACAAATCAACTCCCTCAGGCACGGACTTTTCAGCAATGGCGTTCACCGCTTGTCTGAATCCAAAGTCCTGCCCACCGCGTACCCTGTTCGAGGCCATCGAGTTTGGCCGTTCCACTGCCTGACCCGCGATCCTGAAAGACCTGTTCCATGAAAGCCCCTCACCCCCAACGCATCGCCGTGATCGGCTCTGGCATCTCTGGTTTGGCGAGTGCCTGGCTGCTGCAGCGCCAGGCACCTGATCGGCAGGTGACGCTGTTCGAGGCCCAGCCACGCTTGGGCGGTCATGCCAACACCGTGGATGTCACGCTGGAAGGCCAGACCTATCCGGTGGACACCGGTTTTCTGGTGTTCAACGATCGCACCTATCCCAACCTGATCGCCATGTTTGAACACCTGGGCGTGCCCAGCGTGGAGAGCGAAATGACTTTCGCGGTCAGCTTGCAAAATCCCGATCTGGAATGGGCGGGCAGCAACCTGTTCACCATCTTTGGCCAAAAGCGCAACCTCATTCGCAAAGACTTCTGGGCCATGCTCAGCGACATCTTGCGGTTCAACCGTGAGACCAATGCCTGGTTGGCATCGCACCCAGGCGAAGACCAAAGCCTGCGTGATTTCCTTGCCAAGGGTCGCTACGCCAGGAGTTTTTCCGACTGGTACCTGTTGCCGATGGCCGCGGCCATCTGGTCATGCCCGACCGAGCAGATGCTCGATATGCCGTTGCTCACCTTCGTGCGCTTCTGCCAGAACCACGGGCTGCTTCAGGTGTTTGACCGTCCAATGTGGCGCACCGTGCAGGGCGGCAGTCGCACCTATGTCAACAAGATCGCCACCCAGTTGAACGATGTGCGCCTGGGGTGCCCCGTCGTTGCGATCGAGCGTTTTGGTGACGGTTTGATGGTGAAGCACGCCGAAGGTGAAGAGGCTTTCGATCAGGTGGTGATGGCTTGTCACAGCGATCAGGCTGTGGCCTTGCTTGGGCAGCTCCGCCACGCCTGAGCAGCAAAGCCTGCTCGCGGCCGTTCGCTACCAGCCCAACCGCGCGGTGCTGCACACCGATCGCCGCTTGCTGCCGCGCGACGAGCGCCTGTGGTCGGCCTGGAACTACTTTGCCGGCCACGGCGAACCGGGTGCGCAACCAGTGGGTGTGTCGTATCTGATCAACCGCCTTCAACCCCTGCCCTTTCAAACCCCTGTGGTGGTCACTCTCAATCCCGCGATCGAGCCTGACCCTTCCAAGGTGTTGGCGGAATTCGAATACGACCACCCCATTTTCGACGGCCCAGCCATCGAAGCCCAAAAGCGTCTGGCGCAGGTGCAGGGTGACAACGGCATCTGGCTCGCGGGCGCCTGGGGCGGATACGGCTTCCATGAAGACGGTTTGAACTCCGCACTGCGCGTGGTCAACGCCATGGGCATCCTGGCCCCCTGGCAACCGGCTGCCGCACTGGCCGGATTGAGCGAGGCCCATGTCTGAAGTCCACGCGCACCATGACCGCTGGACCCTGCCTGCAGGTGGGCCACGTCATGCATCGGCGCCTGCGCCCCACGGTTCACGCCTTCGTGTACCCGGTGTTTTTTGTGCGCCTGCCGCTGAGCCAGTTGGACCGGGCGAGCCGTGGCATCTTTTCGGTGGACCGGTTCAACCTGCTCTGTTTGCGCCAGCGCGATCACGGTCCACGCGACGGCTCCCCTCTGCTGCCCTGGATTCAGCGCATCTTGCGTGAACACGGTTTGCCGGACGATGGTGAGGTGGTGCTGCAAGCCTTTCCGCGCGTGTTCGGCTATGTTTTCAACCCGGTGAGCTTCTGGCTCTGCCACAACGCGCACGGCGAATTGATCGCGATGTTGGCCGAGGTCAACAACACCTTTGGCGGCCACCACCACTACCTTCTGAGCAACCCGGGCGGCGAACCGCTGCAAGATGGCCAGGTGTTGCAAGCCGAAAAGGCTTTGCATGTCTCGCCCTTCAACAAGGTGGAAGGCGGCTACCGCTTCACCCTGAATCTGAGTCGCGACGTGCAGCGCATCCGCATTGACTACGCCGACAACACAGGGCCGCTGCTGCTGACCGCACTCTCTGGACGGTCCCATGGCTGGTCCAACCGCGCCCTGTTGGCTGCCTTGGTCCGCATGCCCGCCCTGACCCTGGGTGTGGTGTTTCGCATCCACTGGCAGGCGATGCGCCTGTGGCTGAAAAAAGTGCCTTTTGTGGGCGCCCGCTCGCCTCTCCCTCAATCTGAAGCCATGCAAGGAACCGATCCATGAGCACCACGATGACCATGACCCCACAGCGCCAGCTCGGCCGCGCTGCCGCCACCGTCAGCGAACTGCTGAAGAACCTGCGCGGTGGACAACTGGAAATGCGCTGGCCAGACGGCAGCAGCACCTGGATGGGCGAAGGCGCGCTCAAGGTGCACATGAATGTGCGCGACATGGCCGTGTTCGATCAGGTGCTGGCCAAGGGCGACATTGGCTTTGCCGAGGCGTACCTGGATGGCCACTGGGACTCGCCCGATCTGACCGCCTTGCTCAAGCTGCTGGCCGACAACCGCGACGCCTTGAAGCGCGCGGTCTACGGATCCTGGCGCAGCCTGCTGGCCGCTCGCGTGCGCCACTGGCTCAACGGCAATTCCAAGGCCGGCAGCAAGCGCAACATCATGGCCCACTACGACCTGGGCAACGATTTCTACAAGCTCTGGCTCGACCCGAGCATGACCTATTCCAGCGCGTTGTTCAGCTGCCATCGATCAGGATCTGGAGAGCGCCCAAAACGCCAAGTACCAGCGCATGCTGGACCGGCTGGACGCGAAGCCCGGTGAGCGCATTCTGGAGATTGGTTGCGGCTGGGGCGGCCTGGCGGAAGCGGCGACGCGCCAGGGGCTTGACGTCACCGGTGTCACGCTGTCGCACGAACAGCTCAAGTGGGCCCAGGCCCGGGTGCCCTCGGCCGACCTGCGTTTGCAAGACTACCGAGACCTCACCGAGCGCTACGACCATGTGGTGTCGATCGAAATGTTCGAGGCCGTGGGCGAGCGCTGGTGGCCGACCTATTTCAAGAAGGTGGCCGATTCCCTCAAGCCTGGCGGGCGCGTGATGCTGCAGACCATCACCATCCGCGACGACCTCTTTGGCGCCTACCGCAAAGGCACCGACTTCATTCAGCAATACGTGTTTCCCGGCGGCATGCTGCCTTCCAGCAGCGCACTGCACGCCGCCGCCGCCAGGCAAGGTCTGGTGGTGAAAGATGAATTCGCATTTGGCGAAGACTACGCGCGCACGTTGAGCGAATGGCGTGTGGCTTTCGAAGCGCAGTGGCCCACCATTGCCGCCCAGGGGTTCGATGAGAATTTCCGCCGCTTGTGGCGTTTCTACCTCGCCTATTGCGAGGCGGGCTTCCTGTCGGGCAATGTGAACGTCGTGCAATTCGAGCTGGCCCATGCGACGGCGTGAAGCAAGCCTGGCGCTGGCCGCCACGCCGCTCCTCCTGTTGCCACCTGTCGCCTCAGCGAATCAGCCGCCCAAAGCACTGTCTGCATTGTTGCCCGACCTGCGGCCTTGGGGGAGTGGTGAGTTCCGCCGCTTTGGTTTCCTTGTGTACGAAGCCACGCTGTGGGCGGGAGAGAGCGAGCAGCCCAAGCCGCCGCTGGCGCTGGGCCTGACTTACAAGCGCAACATCGAAGGCAAAGCCATCGCAGAGGCCAGTGTGGACCAGATGCGCCGCTTTGACGCCAGCGATGCACAGCTCAAGGCCTGGGGTCAGCAGATGTTGGCGCTGTTTCCCGACGTGAAGCCGGGCGACCGCATCGTGGGCTTGCAGCTGGCGGACCGCGCGCGGTTTTTCTTCAACGAACAACCCATCGGCGAGATCGACGATCCCGCCTTCGCCCGCGCCTTCTTCGCCATCTGGCTCGACCCACGCACCAGCGAACCCAGCCTGCGCGCAGCGTTGCTCAAGCGACCGCTGACCACCATGCGCACCCAACGCGTGTTGTCCTATGGCGTGTTGGCGCTGCCGCTGTCGTTTGCAGCCCTGCCGATTTACGTGCATGTGCCGCGCTTCTACGAGCAAGTCACAGGGCTCAACCTCGCGGTACTCGGCGCGATTTTGTTGGCCGCGCGATTGTTTGACGCATTGACCGACCCCTGGCTGGGCTGGCTGGCCGACCGCTTCTCGCGCCCGCGCATGATCGCGTTTGCCCTGCTGCCGTTTGCAGGCGGTTTTGTGGCGCTGCTGAACCCTTCCCTGGGCCATCCAGCGCTGGTGGCTGCTGGGCGCGCTCCTGGTGACCTACATCGGATTTTCTGCGGCGACGGTGGCCTACCAGGCGCATGGCGCGGCATTGAGCGCAGAGCCCCGTGTGCGCACCCAGCTCACGGCTTCGCGCGAAGGTTTTGGTCTGCTGGGTGTGTTGCTGGCGGCGGCCTTGCCCGCGTTGTTGGCGACCGACCTGGCGGTGGGCACAGGGCGCCTTTCCTGGGTGTTGCTCGCGCTGCTGTTGCCAGCGGCCGCGTGGTTCTTTTTGCAAGACAGGGCGGCGGCCGTGGGGCGGGTGTCCAGCGCGGCGCCCACTGCGCCTTTGATGCACAGCCTGAAGCGCGTGCTGGCCGATGGAGCGTTCCGCCGCTTGTTGACCGTTTTTCTCGCCAGTGGCATTGCCGCGGCATTGCCCGCCACTTTGTTCCTCTTTTTTGTGGCCGACGTGTTGAAGAACGAACCTGCCAGCGGCCCCTTGCTCGGTTTGTATTTCCTCGCGGGTGCTTTGTCGCTGCCCGGCTGGGTGGCGTTGGCCGGGCGCGTCGGGCGCGTGCGCGCCTGGTTGCTGGCCATGGCTTTGTCGGTCATCGCGTTCGCGGGCGCCGGGCTGCTGGGTGCGGGTGACACGGCTTTGTTTGCGGTGATCTGCCTGATGTCGGGGCTGGCGCTGGGCGCCGATCTGGCTTTGCCTGCGGCCATGGCGGCCGATCTGGGCGAACGCCAGAAGCTCAGCGGCGCGGTGTTCGGCGTTTGGAATTTTGTGGCCAAACTCAACCTGGCCATGGCAGCGGGCCTGGCCTTGCCGCTGCTTTCCCTGATGGCCTATGTGCCTGGCAGCGGCGAGGGCTTGCCAGCCCTGCGTTTCGCTTACGCCGTGCTGCCCCTTGTGTTCAAACTGTTGGCCGCCGCGCTGTTGTGGCGCTGGCGCCATCCACTGGAGACCCAGAGATGATGACCCGAACTTTCAAAGTGTTTTTTCTTTCCCTGTTGTTTGCGCTGGGGGTCGCTGGCTGCGGCTCGGTCGAAGTGTCGAAATACAAAGACCAAAAACCCGAGCTCGATTTGCGCACCTACCTCAACGGCACCATCGACGCCTGGGGCATGTTCCAGGGGCGCGATGGCGAGGTGGTAGCGCCGATTCACGGTGGTGATGGATGCCAAATGGGACGGCGACACCGGCGTACTTGACGAAGCCTTTGAATGGAACGACGGCACCCAGTCTCGCCGTGTCTGGACGCTCAAGCGCCAGCCCGACGGGACCTACCGCGGCACGGCCGACGACGTGGTGGGCGAGGCCATTGGCGAAGTGTCGGGCAATGCATTTCACTGGCGCTATGTGATGGCCCTGCCGGTGGATGGCAAGGTGTACAACGTGGACTTCGACGACTGGATGTTCCTGATCGACGACCGTGTCATGCTCAACCGCGCAGCCATGAGCAAGTGGGGCGTGCATCTGGGTGACGTCACGCTGAGTTTCACCAAACGATCCAATTGATACCCGAAACAGGCAGGAATGAAGGCGGCATGAATCCAAAAATCAAAGACTGGTCGGGCAAACGCGTTTGGCTGGTGGGCGCATCCGCCGGCATCGGCGCGGCGCTGGCCCATGCGTTGGCGGCCCAAGGTGCGCGGTTGGCTTTGTCGTCGCGCAAGCTGTCTTCCCTCCAGGCCTTGAACATCGATGGTGCGTTGCTGTTGCCGTGTGACAGCACCCAGCCTGAATCGCTCACCACTGCGCGCGACGCGTTGCTGCAAGCCATGGGCGGTGTGGACCTGGTGGTCTATATGGCCGGCGGTTACGAGCCCATGCAGGCCAACACGCTGGATGTGGGTCTGCTGGAGCAGGTGGTGGACGTGAATTTCCACGGCGCTGTCCGACTCACGGCCGCGGCCATGCCCGAGCTGAAAGCCGGTGGCGGTATCGCCTTGGTGGCCAGTGTGGCGGGCTACCAGGGTTTGCCCAAATCGCTTGCCTATGGTCCGGGCAAAGCTGCATTGATCCATTTCGCCGAGTGTTTGTACATGGACCTCACGGGCAAAGGCATCGGTGTGTGGGTCATCAACCCAGGATTTGTTTCAACGCGCCTGACCGCCAAAAACGATTTCAAGATGCCTGCGCTGATCACTCCCGAGCAGGCGGCTCAGGACATCATGGCGGGATTCGCCCGCGGCGGTTTCGAGATCCACTTCCCCAAGCGATTTACGCGGCTGTTGAAGTTCTTGTCGCTGCTGCCCTACAGGTTGTACTTTCCGCTGGTGCGCAAGATGACGGGGGTTTGACCGCATGCTGATCGAAGAGCTGGTGAATTTTTTTGAAACGGTCTCGCCCGAGACCGTTTCGCGCATCGGCGGTTTGTACGCGATCGATGCGCGTTTCAAGGATCCGTTCAACGATGTGCAAGGTGTGCCCGCCATCGAGCACATCTTTCGCCACATGTTCACGCAGGTCGAGGCACCGCGTTTTGTGGTGACAGAGCGCATCGTCCAGTACGACAGTGCCATGCTCGCCTGGCGCTTCGAGTTTGGTGTGCGTGTGGGCAAACGGGTGCATCCGCAGGTGGTCAACGGCGTGACCCATTTCAAGTTCGATGGCGAGGGCAAGGTCAGCCTGCATCGCGACTATTGGGACACGGGCGAGGAGCTCTACATGAAGCTGCCCTTGCTGGGCTGGCTGGTGCGCGCGTTGCGCCGCCGGCTATCGGCCTGATCGCGGGGCAGGCTGCCTGGTGTGTGCGCCATGCACATGGCCTGGCGCGACGCGCTGGGCTGAGGGTTGTCCAGCCATCTTGTTGAGCTCGTTCAAGATGCCGCAGTGTTCGGCGTCTTGTGTGGTGCGGCAGGTGTCGCGCAGTTCGCGCAACTGTTTCTCCAGCGCGCGCAACTCGCGAATGCGGTGGGCAACGTGGCCGATATGCTCATCGAGCAACGCGTTCACTTCGGCGCAGTCTTCACTGGGCGCGTCTTTGAAATGCAGCAAGACGCGAATCTCGTCGAGCGTCATGTCGAGTCCGCGGCAATGGCGGATAAAGCTCAGGCGCTGCACGTGGACCGCTTCATAGATGCGGTAGTTGCCTTCGCTGCGCGCGGCTTCGGGCAGCAGGCCCTCGCGCTCGTAGTGGCGAATGGTGTCGATGGGCACACCGGTCTGGGTGGACAAAGCGCCGATTTTCATGGGGCGATCTTACGCGCTTGACTCTGGAGTGGGTCCAGGGTTTGTAATGAACCCATGTCATTGCCCCGTTCTTCATTGCCCGAAGCCACCGACTGCGGCTGCAGCTCGGTGTGCGCCGCGCCCATGGCGCTCGAACCCAAGCCCGTCGCCCCTGAATCGGACGATGCGGTGGTGCTCAGCATTCCCTTGATGGATTGCGCCGCCGAGGAGTCCGATATCCGCCATGCGCTGGACGGTGTGGCCGGCATCCGCAGCCTGCGTTTCCAGCTTGCGCAGCGCACGCTCACCATCGACGCGCCACCCCAAGTGATGGCCGCAGCCATTGAGGCGGTGAATCGCGCTGGGTATCCCGCGAAGGTGGTGCAACCTGGTGAGCGACCACAAGCGCACGCATCGCACGACCACGCTCATGATCATTCGCACAGCCATGCCAACACCCAGCCTGAGGGCCGTGGCATCGCTCGCTATGGCACCGCGCTGGCATTCGCCGTGGGCGCGGAGCTGCTGCACTTTTTCGCAGCCGACACCTTGCCATGGCAGCTCACGGGCATGGCGCTGGCCGCCGTCGCCATCGGGTTGGCGGGTTTCTCTACCTACGCCAAGGGGTTGGCCGCCTTGCGTCACGGACGGCTCAACATCAACGCGCTGATGACGGTCGCTGTGAGCGGCGCATTCCTCATTGGCCAGTGGCCCGAAGCGGCGATGGTGATGGCTTTGTACGCGATCGCTGAATGGATCGAAGCGCGGGCGGTGGATCGCGCGCGCAACGCCATTCAGGGGCTGCTCAGCCTCACGCCTGAAACAGTGGAAGTCCAACAACCAGACGGCTCATGGCAATCGGCTGTGGCATCGGGTGTTGCGATGGGCGCCACCATCCGCATCAAGCCGGGCGCACGTATTGCACTCGACGGCGTCATCACCGAGGGCAGCAGCACGCTCGACCAAAGCGCGGTCACTGGAGAAAGCCTGCCGGTCGACAAAACGGTGGGTGACGCGGTCTACGCAGGCACGGTCAACCTGAGCAGCACGCTGGCTTTGCGCGTCAGCGCTGAGGCCAGCAACACGCTGATTGCGCGCATCATCGAAGCCGTGGAGAAAGCGCAAGGCAGCCGCGCGCCCACCCAACAGTTTGTGGACCGCTTCGCCCGCATCTACACGCCGGCGGTGTTCGGCCTCGCCGTTGCTGTGGCGGTGGGCTTGCCGCTGCTGATGAACATGCCCTGGCTCACAGCGGTGTACAAGGCGCTGGTGCTGCTGGTGATCGCCTGCCCCTGCGCCCTGGTGATCTCCACGCCAGTGAGTGTGGTCAGCGGTCTGGCATCGGCCGCGCGGCGCGGCATTCTGATCAAGGGCGGGGCGTACCTCGAAAACGCGCACCGCATCCGCGCCATCGCCTTCGACAAAACCGGCACCATCACCGAAGGTCGGCCGCGCCTGGTGGCCAGCGAGTTCTTGCAATCCCATGCCGATGAAGCGCAGATCACCTCATGGGCTGCCGCGTTGGCCGGGCATTCCGATCACCCGGTTTCTCAGGCCATTGCCCAAGCATTGCCCGCCGCCTCGGCATCGCTGGAAGGCTTCACCGCCTGGGCCGGGCGGGGCGCCGGCGCGCGGGTGGACGGCCAAGCCTTGCTGCTCGGCAACCACCGGCTGATCGAAGAACGCGGTTTGTGCAGCGCTGCGCTGGAAGCGAAGCTGGCGGCCCATGAAGCGCTGGGGCGCACCGTGACGCTGCTGGCCAATGAGCGCGAGGTGCTGGCGCTGTTCGCTGTGGCCGACACCATCAAACCCGGTTCGCGCCATGCGCTGGCCGAATTGCGCGGGCTCGGCGTGCGCACCGCGATGCTCACCGGCGACAACAGCACCACGGCGGCAACCATCGCGCGGGAAGCGGGCATGGACGATGCGCGTGGCGATCTGCTGCCCGAAGACAAACTCACGGCCATTGAAGCCATGCAGCAGCAACACGGCTTCACCGCCATGGTGGGCGACGGCATCAACGACGCGCCGGCTTTGGCGCGCGCCGATGTGGGCATTGCCATGGGCGGCGCCGGCACCGACATCGCCATGGAGGCGGCCGACGTGGTCATCATGAGCGACGACCTGCGCCGCATTCCCGACACCATTCGCCTATCGCGACGTGTGCACAACATCCTGCGCCAGAACATTGCGCTGGCCTTGGGCATCAAGGTGGTGTTTCTGCTGCTGGCCGTGTTTGACAGCGCAACCATGTGGATGGCGGTGTTCGCTGACATGGGGGCGAGCTTGCTGGTCGTGGCCAATGGCCTGCGCTTGTTGCGCCGATGAGTGCTGGGTCGGCGACCCAGCGCTGTGATCGCATGGGGCATGGCTCTGGCCCCCAAAAATGATCACGAGGGAGTGGCCCTTGTGAGGCCAGGTACGCCGCCACCGCATTGCGCTTTTCGGGGTGTTGAAAAGATCGCCTCGCTGATCCAGGGTGCTGGCATAGCGGGCTTGGCGGGCGTCCGTCGTGGTTCTACTGTAAGGCGCCCGGCGCAAAATGTGCTTTCGCATATGGATGAAAATCAGGGTGTAGTCAGCATAAAATGCCGTATCAATAAGTTTTTAAGGCATTTATGACTTTGGATGCGCTGGACATCAGAATATTGTCCGAGTTGCAGAACGACGGATCGCTCAGCAATGTGGCGTTGGCGCGAAGGGTCAATCTCTCGCCATCGCCTTGCCTGGTGCGTGTCAAAGCGCTGGAAACCCAGGGCGTCATTGAGCGGTATGTGGCGCTGGCCGACCCCAAGGCGTTGGGGCTGGGCCTCAATGTGTTCATTTCCGTCAGCCTGAAAGAGCAGTCCAAGGCCGCGCTGGCCGAGTTTGAGCGGCGCATCGCTGAACACGATGAGGTGATGGAGTGCTACCTGATGTCCGGCGACAGCGACTATCTGCTGCGCGTTGCCGTGGCCGATATCGGCGCGCTGGAGCGCTTCATCCTGGAGCAGCTGTCGCCCATCCCGGGGCTGGAGAAGATCCGCTCCAGCTTTGCACTCAAGCAGGTGCGCTACAAGACGGCACTGCCGCTGCCTGCGGCCACGCCGGCGCGCTGAAGGGGCATTGGGTTTCCCGTTTTTTCGATGGGGTTGTCTGGTCTTGGCTGCTGGCCTCGACGAGGGGCCAAAGCATATCGTGCGTGCTCTTCCTGTCAGAAGATGCACTGGTCAGCCAAGGCCGGTGATCGCAATGCCGAACCGCCCCGAGTGGGCCCAATTTCAGGAGAACGCCATGCGTTACCACAACGTTGACAGCCCACAGGCGGCCGCCCAGATCGTCGCCCTTGCATTGGTGGCCGATGGCCAAATTGGTCAAGAAGAATTGACTTTGCTGGACAGCCTGAACATACACGAACAGCTTCAACTTTCTCGCGACGAGATGTTTGACGTGATGAGCGAGTTCTGTCGGGACGCTCTGAGCAACCCCCATTCCGCCTGGCTGCACGACTGCCCGCTGGACGAGCGCGAAGTGGAGCAGCTCATGGCCAGGGTTTGCTGCCCGCTGCTGCGCCAGCGTGTGCTCGACCTGTGCCTGCAGATTGTGGAAGCCGATGGCGATGTGGCGCCGGGCGAGTCGCTCTTGCTCAACGCTGCGGTGGAGCACTGGGGCTTGCAGGGCCATATGCTGCGCCCCGCCAACGACCCGACGGTGGCCCAAGCCGCCTGAGCGGTCGGCGGGGTGGACATCCGGTGAGCAGGCTGGGTTAAAGTCCGGGCCACCAGAGGCCCGACATGCTGAAATACCTGACCGTTCCCGTCACCCCGTTTGCCCAGAATTGCTCCATCGTCTGGTGCGATGAAACCATGGACGCCGCCATCATCGACCCCGGTGGCGACCTGGAGCGCTTGCTTGCAGAAATCAAGCGCCTGGGCGTGAACCTCAAAGCCATCTGGCTCACCCATGCCCACATCGACCACGCCGGCGGCACGGCCGAACTCGCCGAGCGCCTGAGCCTGCCCATCATTGGCCCGCACCCCGGCGACCAGTTCTGGATCGATGGCATGGCCCAGCAAGGCAAGATGTTTGGCTTTCCCCACTGCGAGCCATTCACGCCCACCCAATGGCTGGAAGACGGCAGCACAGTACAGATTGGCAACAGCGTGCTCAACGTGCGCCATTGCCCAGGCCATACGCCTGGCCACGTGGTCTTTCACTCCCCCGAGGCCAAGCGCGCTTTTGTGGGGGACGTGCTGTTCGCTGGCGGCATCGGCCGCACCGATTTTCCGCAAGGCAGCCACGAGCAGCTCATCAGCAGCATCCGCGAGCGACTGTGGCCCATGGGCGACGAAACGGTGTTCATTCCAGGCCATGGGCCCGAGAGCACGTTTGGGGAAGAGCGGCGCTTCAACCCGTATGTGCGGGAAACCTGAGCGCGGTCAGCCTTTGCGTGCGGCTTCGTAGAGACCTTGCACCTTGGGCACATTCGACCGCAGGGTCTCAATTCGCTGCGGGCCGCTCGGATGGGTCGACAGAAATGCCAGTCCTCCCGCACCATTGGCCTTCCCCATCTTCTGCCACAGGCTCACGCTGGCGTCGGGCCGGTAGCCTGCGCGCGCAGCGAGCTCCAGGCCGACCAAGTCGGCTTCGCTTTCATCCTCGCGGCTGAACCTGAGTGTGAGCAGTTGGGTGCCCATGTCAGCCGCCGCAGCGCCCAGGTTGCCCAGCCCCAGCAGCTCTGAACCGAGGCGCAGGCCGAGGCTGGTGGCGGTGCTTTTGGCCAGGCGCTCCCGGGCGTGCTCGCGCAGGGCGTGGGCCATTTCGTGGCCCATCACCATCGCAGCTTCGTCGTCGCTCAGATTGAGTTGGCCAAGTATTCCGGTGTAGAACGCGATCTTGCCGCCGGGCAGGCAGAAGGCGTTGATCTGATCGCTGTTGATCAGCGCCACTTCCCAGCGCCAGTCGCTTGCACGGGGGTTCCACGCCGCAGTGAAGGGAATGATGCGCCGGGCGATGCGATTCAGGCGCTGAGCCTGCGGGTGGTCGCGGGCGACGAGGGCCCGCTTTTGCTGCGCCTCTTTGACCGTGGTCACGAATTGTTGGGCGCCGGCCTGCTCGATTTGGTCGGCCGGCACCAGTTTGCGCAGGCTGGAAGCTTTGCCCACATCCACCTGGCCGAACGCCGGTGCGCTGGCCGCCGCCGAGGCTGCTGCCAACAGGAAGGCGCGGCGCGATGACCACCGCGTCGGTTGGAAAGATTCGAGGGCAGCGGGAGGCTTCAAATCGCAAAGCAAGCACATCGCTCAATAATAGTGACACCTGTGCACTTGAGCGGTCTGTGTACACATGGCCCTGTGCTGTTCCTGGCCATGGGCGTTTTGCCCTTCGCTCGCGCTACTCCCCCACTGCATGTCCCAACCTTCTTCTTCCGCTGACGCTCGCAGCCACGCCGCCGATCCCCTCAAGCCGAGCTGGCACGACAGCCTGGCGGCCCTGTGGGATCGGCGGGTCTTGATCATGCTGTTGCTGGGTTTTTCCGCCGGTTTGCCGATCTTGCTGATCTTTTCCTCGCTGTCGCTATGGTTGGTCGAGGCCGGGGTGGAGCGCAAGGCGGTCACTTTCTTCAGCTGGGCGGCGCTGGGCTATTCCTTCAAGTTTGTCTGGGCGCCTTTGGTCGACCGCATGGCCTTGCCCCTGCTGATCGGCTTGTTGGGGCAGCGCCGCAGCTGGTTGCTGCTGGCCCAGGCGGGGGTCATCACCGCCATGCTGGGCATGGCCAGCGTCAATCCGGCGGGGTCGCCCGAACAGCTGAGCCTGATGGCGGCTTTTGCGGTGTTGCTGGGTTTCTCGTCGGCCTCGCAAGACATCGTCATTGACGCCTACCGCATCGAGCTGGCGCCGCCCGAGATGCAGGCGCTGCTCTCGTCGGCGTATATCGCGGGCTACCGCGTGGGCATGATCGTGGCGGGGGCGGGGGCGCTCTACCTGGCTTCGTATTGGGGCTCAACCAAGGAGCTGTATGTGTACGCGGCCTGGCAAAAGGCGTACTGGGTGATGGCCGCTGCCATGGGTGTGGGTGTGGTGACCGCTTTGCTCATGCCTGAACAGCGTCGCGTGGCTGCAGCACAGGCACCTTTGCGTGGCAACTTGCGCCTGTTTCTGGTCTTTGTGGGCGCCGTCAGCGCCTTTGTTTTTGCTTTCTTTCATGCAGGTCCAATCGCTGTATCCGCTCTGGACGCTCTGGGTGGCGGCCCGATGGCCACGCTGCTGGTGGAGGCTTTGCGGCTGGGCGGGGCGCTGGCGGTGGCGGGGGGCGCTGGCTGGGCGCTGGTGCACCTGGGTCTGGCCGACATGGCGGTGGCGCGCGATACCTGGGTGGTCCCGGTGCTGGATTTTTTCGAGCGCTACGGTGTGTCCACCGCCTGGCTGGTGCTGGCACTGGTTGGGCTGTACCGCATCTCTGACATTGTTCTGGGGGTGATTTCCAACGTGTTTTACGCCGATATGGGGTATTCCAAGATCGAGATCGCCAATGCGGTGAAAACCTTTGGCGTGCTGGTGAGCATTGGTGGCGGCTTTTTGGGCGGCATTCTGGCCACGCACTATGGCGTGATGCGCTGCCTGATGTGGGGCGCGGTGATGGCGGCGCTGACCAACCTGGTGTTCGTGGTGCTGGCCAAGGTGGGTTACAGCCTGCCGATGCTGTACCTAGTGGTGTCCGCCGACAACCTGGCAGCTGGATTCGCCAGCGCGGCGTTTGTGGCCTTTCTGTCCAGCCTGGTCAACGTGTCGTTCACCGCCACGCAATACGCCCTGTTCAGTTCGCTCATGACCTTGCTGCCCAAGTCGTTGGGCGGTTATTCGGGCGGCATCGTGGACGCCATCGGTTATCCGGGATTCTTTGTCGCAACCACGTTGATGGGCTTGCCGGTCATCGTGCTGGTGTGGCTGGCAGCGCGCCGACTGGAACTTCGCGACCCGCTCAAACCTTGATCAGTTTCAGCAGCGCTGCTTTCTGCACCTTGCCCAGAGCCGTTTTGGGCAGGGCCTCCACCGCCAGCCATCGGCGCGGCTGTTTGTAGCGGGCAAGTCGATTCGTCGAGATGGGTTTTGAGTGGGGCTTCCCATCCCTCCCCTGCTATGGATCCACGGGCAAGCACCACCACGGCCACCACCACTTCGCCCCAGCGCGCATCGGCAGCAGGCACGACCGCGCACTCGCTCACCAGCGGATGGGTCAGCAGGGCGTTTTCGATTTCGGCGGGGTAGATGTTTTCGCCGCCGGAGATGATCATGTCTTTGCTTCTGCCGACCACCGTGAAGCTGCCGTCTTCGGCCTGTCGCGCCAGGTCGCCTGAGTGGAAAAAGCCTTCACCGTCCACGGCCGGCTGGTTTGGCCAGTAGCGTTGCACCACGTTGGGTGCGCGGACGCAGATCTCACCCACCTCGCCATGCGCCACTGTTGCCCCCTGGGCATTGCACAGCTTCACCTCGACGCCAGCGGCGGGCCATCCGCATGAACCTGCGTGGCTCAAAGCATGGGTTGGCGGCAGCGCGATGGAGAAGGGACCGGTCTCGGTGCTGCCATAGACGTTGCACACCGGAATGCCGCGTTCATGGAAACCCTGGAGCGCGGCCGGCGGCAGGATGCTGGAGCCTGCCCAGACTGTGCGCAGCGAAGACAGGTCGGTGCTCGCCCAGTTCGGGTGTTCGTACAAGGCCTTGAGCGTGGCGGGTACCTGCAGCGTCAGCGTGGGGCGTTCGCGTTCGATGGCTTGCAGGGTCGCAGCGGCGTCAAAACGTGCATGCAACACCACGCAGGCGCCCACCGACAGCGCAGGCAGGGTCTGGATGCACAGGCCGCCCACGTGGAACAAGGGCAGTACGGTGAGCACCGTGTCGGTGGCGCTCATGGCCTGGGCCTGAGCGGCGATCGCCATGTTGCTCAGCAGGTTGCCCTGGGTGTGCACGGCGGCCTTGGGCAGGCCGGTGGTGCCCGAGGTGTAGACGAGCAGGGCAGGGCTGTTCCATTGACCCTCTTCAGCGATATGCGGTTGCTCGACCGGCCTGGTGGCGATGGCCGCTGACGGGAGCAAAGGGATGGCAGTGGCTTCGCCGAGCGCTTGGGCGGCTGGCGCGAGATGGGTGTCGTGCAGCAGCAGATTGGGCGAGCAGTCGGCCAAGACCGCCTGCCATTCCGCGATGGACAGCCGGTGGTTCAGCGGTACCAGCATGGCGCCCAGCCGGGCCAGGGCAAACAGCAAGACCAGTTGCCCCGGATGGTTCAGACCCAGCCACGCCACCCGGTCGCCCGCGCCAATGCCATGGCGGTCCTGCAACTGTTGCGCCGCGGCCTGGCTTTGCTGGGCCAGCGCTGCGTAGCACAGGCCGACAAGCTTGTTGCCGGCGGTTGCGGTGTCCTGCCACTGGACGGCGCACCGTTCGGGCTGGGCTTGCGCGATCCGGTCGAGCAAGGCGTGAAGCGAGCCATCAGGCGGGCCTGGAGGCGGCAAGGTGGAGGGCTTCGGTGCGGTCGGCATTCACGTAACTTTACGCGAGCCACATGCCACAGCCATGCGCGCGCGCGACGATGGTGTCACCTTTCGCAGCCGGTACACTGAAACCCATGAGCACCTCCGCCAATCCCGCCCGACTTTTGATGATCGAAGACGATGCGCGTCTGGCCCAGATGGTCGTTGACTATCTCGGACAGTCCGGCTTTGCCGTGACCCACGCGGGCGATGGAGAGGCGGGGCTGGAGCAACTGCCGCTGTTGCATCCCGAGCTGGTGATTCTGGATCTGATGATGCCGGGCATTGATGGTCTGGAGGTGTGCCGCCGCATACGTGCGCTGCCCGATGGACTGGCCAAGGTGCCGGTGTTGATGTTGACGGCCAAGGGCGATCCCATGGACCGCATCATTGGCCTGGAGCTGGGCGCAGACGATTACTTGCCCAAACCCTTTGAACCGCGCGAATTGTTGGCCCGTGTGCGCGCTGTGTTGCGCAGGCGAGGCGATTCGGGGCAGCCTGCGACCAAGACAACCCCTGCGCTGCGTTTTGGCTCGCTGGAGATTGACCGCGACGCGCGCACTGTTCAAGTGGGTGAAGCGGTGTGCGATCTCACTTCGTACCAATTCGATTTGCTGGTGGCGATGGCCGAGCGGGCCGGGCGCGTGCTGACCCGCGACCAGATCATGGAGGCCGTGCGCGGCCGGGAACTCGAAGCGTTCGATCGCAGCATCGATGTGCACATCGGCCGCATTCGCAATGCCATCGAGGTCGACAGCAAAGACCCCAAGCGCATCCTGACGGTGCGCGGTGTGGGGTATGTGTTTGCCAAACAGCAGGATTAGATGTGAAGCACCCCTGCCACGCTTCGCGTGACCCCCTCAAGGGGGCGGCACTGGCCGACCGGCGCAGCCGGATCGGCGGTGCCCTGGAGGTGTGCCCGCTGGGGCATTGCTTGCCTACGCTGCAAAACGCAGGGATTTGTTCGAAGGCCTTCCCATGATCGGCCGCCTGGGTCAGCGCTTGTATTTGCGCATCTGGATGGCGGTGGTGGTTGCGGTGATGGTTTTGTCGCTGGTGGTCGGATGGCTGTGGCGCCAGGCGCTGGACCGGGACCGCGAAGAGCGTGATGGACGGGTGGCGCGTGAAATCGTCTTGCGCAACAGCGTGGGCGAGATCGTCGGCCAGGCGCCGGCCGAGGCGGTGCGGGTGCCGGGGCAGGGGCTGGAATTCCAGGTGGTGATGAAAGATGGGCAGAAGCTCTATGTGGAGTTGCCGCGCGTGACGCGACAGCCCGGTGGCGTGCCGAGCCGGCGGGCCATGAGCGGCACTTACGGCTTTTTGTGGACGCTGGCGCTGGTGGCGGTGGCGGTGGCGCTGGGTGCGTATCCGATCGTGCGGCGCCTGACCAAGCGCCTGGAAACCTTGCAAAAAGGCGTCGATCGCTGGGGGCAGGGCGATTTGTCCACCCGCCTGCCCGAGCATGGTGCCGACGAAGTGGCCATGCTGTCGAAACGTTTCAACCAGGCGGCCGAGCGCGTCGAGAACCTGCTGCTGTCTCATAAGACGCTGCTGGCCAACGCGTCGCACGAACTGCGTTCGCCGCTGGCGCGTATCCGCATGGGGTTGGAGTTGCTGGGCAGCGATCCGGTGCATGCCCGCCAACGCCGCGAAATGGCGCGCAGCATCGAAGAGCTGGACCAGTTGATCGACGAAATTTTGCTGGCCAGCCGGCTGGACATGCGCGACGCCAACGACGCCTCGGCGCTCGGCCCCACCGAAGAGGTCGACCTCGTGGGTTTGGCGGCCGAGGAGTGCGCCCGCACTGGCGCCGATCTGGATATCGCACCCGCGGCGTCCAGCGTTCTGGTGCAAGGCCATGCGCGTTTGCTGCGGCGCGTGTTGCGCAACCTGCTTGAAAATGCGCGGCGTTATGGCCAGTCGTCGCGGGGATCTGAAACCGATGAGGCCGCCATTCGGCTCACCGTGGCACTGCGCCCCGCGCCACCGCATTCGGGCGTCGGTGCATGGGCCGAGGTGTGCGTGGAAGACCGCGGGCCGGGTGTGCCACCTGAGCTGAGAGAGCAGATTTTTGAAGCCTTCTACCGGTTGCCCGGTGCGAGCGAAAAAGAAGGTGGTGTGGGCCTCGGGCTGGCACTGGTGAAATCGATCGCGCAGCGCCATGGGGGTTCCGTTCGCTGCGAAGGGCGAGAGGGTGGCGGCGCACGGTTCGTGGTCATGCTGCCGGCCAATGCCGCGCCGCAAGCTGTGCAAGCCTGACGCCGCCAGAAGGTCGTTTTTTAGCGACTATCCCCCAAATGGGGGATAGTGCAAAAGTTCTCTTTTGGGCAGAATCCAGTTGTTGCTGTCACAACGCTTTGTGTATAGGTTGCTCGGCACCGCTTTTTGCGCATTCCGGCAAAGAACCATTTCCAACGATGTCCTTTACTGGACTTCAAGGCCACCGCAAGGTGGCCTTTTTTTGCCTGATCGTTGGGGCAATGTGTGTTGAGGCCAAAGAAAAGCCGCCAGACCGGGACCGGTCGGGGCGGCTTGGACCAGCCGGGAAGGTCAGTGGCCTTGGCTTACTGTTTCTCCCGCCTTGAGACGGTAGACAGTGCCGCAATAGGGGCACTTGGCCTCTCCCGTTTTGGCCACATCCAGATACACCTTGGGATGGGTGTTCCACAGCTTCATGTCGGCCTGGGCGCTGGGGCAAAACACGCCGCCCTGGTGGTTCAGATCGCTGGCTTTGAGTTCGACGAACTTGCTGCTCATGGTGTTTTCCTTCAAACCTTGGACAGCCAGTGGGCGTATTTGGGGTTCTTGCCGCCCACGATGTCGAAGAAAGCGCTTTGGATTTTTTCGGTGATGGGGCCGCGCGAGCCTTCGCCGAGCTCGATGCGGTCCAATTCGCGGATGGGGGTCACTTCGGCCGCGGTGCCGGTGAAGAAGGCCTCGTCGGCGATATAGACCTCGTCGCGCGTGATGCGCTTTTGCACGATCTCCAGGCCCAGGTCCTTGGCGATGTGGAAGACGGTGTTGCGGGTGATGCCGTTCAGGGCGCCGGCCGACAGGTCGGGCGTGTAGATCACGCCGTTCTTGATGATGAAGATGTTCTCGCCCGCGCCCTCAGACACAAAGCCCGAGCTGTCGAGCAGCAGGGCTTCGTCGTAGCCGTCTTCGGTGACTTCCTGGTTGGCCAGGATGGAGTTGGTGTAGTTGCTCACCGCCTTGGCCTGCGTCATGGTGATGTTGACGTGGTGGCGGGTGTAGCTGCTGGTTTTCACGCGGATGCCGCGCTTCAAGCCGTCTTCGCCCAGATAGGCGCCCCAGGACCAGGCGGCCACCATGAGGTGGATCGTGTTGCCCTTGGTGGACACGCCCAGTTTCTTGTCGCCCACCCAGGTCAGGGGGCGGATGTAGGCGCTCTCCAGCTTGTTCTCGCGCACCGCGGCTTTTTGCGCTTCGTTGACCTGCTCCTTGGTGAAGGGGATCTTCATGCGCAGGATCTTGGCGCTGTTGAACAGGCGGTCGGTGTGCTCTTCCAATCGGAAAATCGAGGTGCCGCCATCGGCCGTTTTGTAAGCGCGCACACCTTCAAAAGCGCCGCAGCCATAGTGCAGTGTGTGGGTCAAAACGTGGATCTTGGCATCGCGCCAATCGACCATCTGGCCATCCATCCAGATTTTGCCGTCGCGGTCGGACATTGAGGGGACTACGGGAGACATTTTGGATTCCTTTGGAAGGTGGTGAAGCCAGCGTCCGCGCCGACTCGGATCCCACATTTTACGGTCTGGGCCGCGCGCGGCTCCCTTGCATTCTGGCCTGTCCTCTTACCCAAGCGTTTCGGTCCAGATTTCGCCCATCGTCGATGGTTTAAACGCCAATCGCAGTGTCTCGATCTTGCCCTCGGCTGCCTTATCGGGTGGCTTGGCTAGGTGAGAAGCTGGCCTTAGGCTTCTTTGCTGCAATGCACCCCAAAAACAAACCTTTCAGTTCTTTGTTTGAGCAAGAGCTGGGCGATTCAAATTCGAATGCAACACCTAGCCGACTGAATCGGATCAACTTCACCCCATCCGCGTTCATTGAACACTTGGGTGTTGCACTTCAAACTTGACTTCGTCCTGAGACCAGTTCGATGTAAGTGATGTTTGACATCAGCCTGACTCGAAAGGCATTTAGCCCCAGGTTTGCGGGCAGGTAGCATGCGTGCTTACCTAAAATAGAGTGTGTGGAGGCATGTCTGCGGAACTTGCAAAGGGAGAACTTGGGTGTTGGAGGCTTCAAATTGAAACTTGGTCACGACCCGCTGGGCCGCCTGAACGCTTCGCGCAGTTCGAGCACACTTTCTCCACCCCGAAATTTCGAGGAGTGGGCGCTCATCGCGCTCCTTGCGTTGGGCGCCCTTCTTCGTATCCGGCAATTTGTGTTCAACCGGTCGTTGTGGCTGGACGAAGCTTACCTCGCCACCAGCTTCGTCGATAGGGACACATGGGCATTGCTGACTGAGCCACTGGCGAACGGCCAGGCGGCGCCCCTGGGGTTTTTGCTGGCGGCCAAGGCCGCTTTTGTCAGTTTGGGAGGTACAGACTGGGCGTTGCGAGTAGTCCCACTGTTGGCCGGTCTGGCTACGCTGTTCGTTGGCTGGAAAGTGGCATTGTTGGCCTTCCGGTCTGCTTGGGCACGCTTGCTTTTTGTCGGATTGCTAGCGTTCTCGCCAGTCTCGATCTACTACGCTTCCGAGTTCAAGCAGTACGGTAGCGACATGCTGATTGCCCTGATGATCGTTTGGGCTGTGTTGGCATTCCGAGGTGATGAATGGCGCCCCGCAAGTGTGCGATTGGCACTGGTTGGCATGCTCGGGGTTTGGTTCTCCCATCCCAGCGTGTTCCTTCTAGCAAGTGGGGGCGTGATTCTGGGCGTGGAGAGTCTTCGCGCTCGGCAGTGGCGTGCTCTAACAGGTTTGACGCTTGTTGGCGCTGTGTGGGTTGCGAGCTTCGCGTTGCACTATGCGGTGGCCATGAAAGGCATGGCGGCAAACCCGGCTTTGAAGCGCTTCTGGGAAATGGCGTATGCACCCCTGCCGCCTTGGAGTGCGGATGCCGCCGAGTGGTACTGGGAAAACAGTCTCGGTCTGGTTTTTCTGGCCTTCCGACATTCTGGGATTGCACATCACCTCCCTCTGCCAGGGTGGACTGACTCGGTGAGCGTCGTGCTTGGTCTGGCGGTACTTGCGGGTTGGGCGTCGTCTTGGTTTGAGTGGCGCCGGCTATGGGCCATGGTGGGGTTGCCCGTTGTGCTCACCCTGCTCGCATCTGCTCTCCACTTGTACCCCTTTCGGTCGCGCCTTATCTTATTTTTAGTCCCTTTGCTGTGGCTGGCGCTGGCCGCTTTGGTAGAACTCGGCGCTACGGCGTCAAAGGCCAAGCGCGGCCAGAATGAGAGGAGGTCGCTCCAGGTTGCTCGCCGAGTAGCCCCCTTGGCTGTGGGCGTATTTCTAGCGGTGTTTTCCATCACTGCTTGGCAGCGAAGCGCCGCCCCCTACAACAGCGCTGCCATCAAAGGCGCAATGGCATACATTCAGGAACGCATGGCTCCTGGTGACCAATTGATGATCTCTACCTGGAGTGAGAAGGCCTTTGCGTTCTACAGTGGGTCTTTCGGCTTGGAGCAAGTGGCGCTCTATGCTTTCCGCAAGACACGCAATCTTCACCACGATGCGTACGCGACGGTCAGGCGCATATGCCGCGCCGGGGAGCATGGCCGGACCTGGCTCTTGCTGTCGCACCGTTTCGAGGAACGCCACGCCTTTTTGGCCGAACTCCAGCAACTGTCGCCCATCGTTGATCAATACGAGAGCAACGGGGCTGGTGCCTACCTCTTTCAGTTCTCCGACAGTCCGTATTGCACCCGATACCGGCCTGCAACATCCAATTGATTGCATGTCAATCCGAGGCCACAGCAATGCTGTCGTGGTTGCCTTGCCGTTCTCTCACGAAGAGGAGAACCAGACACAGAATCATCAACGGATGGGTCGGCGCAAAGAAGCGCGGGAGGTTTTGCGACACGGCGGTGTAGGCGCCCAGCATTAGCACACTGGGGGCCGTGATTGCCAGCAGGGTGGCGTTTTTTTTCATCAGCGCCCGGAAGAAGCTCACCACAAGCGCAAGCCCCGCCAAAAGGTTGATCGCTTCGAAGCAGGTTGCTGCCCAAGCGTCCTTCGGTGGAGCCCACATGTGGTGGAGATAGCCGCTGCCAAACCCCCAATAGCCTGCCCATAAAAAGGGCGCGGACATGACCAGGTGCCGCACCGGGTGTTGCAGAAAATATTGCACCGCGTCCCGGCCCATCGATTGGTCTGCCTCCCTTTCAGGGTAATTGCTGCCGCTAGTATTCGCGGCGGCGATACGCTTGACGAATTCAGCTGAAGATTTTTGGTGAAAAGACACAGCATCTTCCGGCCGACCCCGTTGCCGTGCCAGACGGTCTGTGGTCTGAAAGTTGGATGGCCCAATGTACAAACGGGCCCAACGGCCGTCTCGCTGGTAGTCCGATCTGTTTGGGGTTCCCACCAGTGCATCGGACAAGCGGCGGTAGGTGCTTGGGCCATTCAGATACAGCAAGCCTTTGATTTCTTCCCAGTTCATCTCGTCTTGCATGGCGCGGAAGTACATCACTCCGCCTCCCCGCACCGATGACACACTCGGCGAGCCAAATTGCAGCGTGTTTCTCAATGCCCATGACGCCACCACACACAGCATCGCACCTACCAGCAAGCCCACAACGCGGAGCCTGGGGTGTGCAAGCCCGGTCTTGTTGCGACGGAGCCACTGCATCCCAAACCAAGCTGCGATCAGGACCACGAAAACATACAGAAATATGGCCTTGGTCAGAACCAGCAGACCAGCAATCAGCCCTGTGGCACTCAGGTGCTGCCACGAACTCTCTTCAACAGAAAGAACCGAAAAATAGGCCAACCACAACAACAACACGGCGGCGTGCAATTCTGTGTACAGCGTATCGGTCCATTGGGCATTGCCAAAAAAGACCAGAAAAACCAAAAACAAGCCGATCCATTGAACGGCCTTCTTTTGCGTCAACGTTGCGATCAATTTGGAAAAAGCAACCAACCCGGCATAGATCCAGAGATGTTGCCCAATTTTACGACGTAAGCATGAGATACACCTGCAAGATGGTCTAAGGTCATTGCATGATCGGCAATTTCAACCAGGGCCAACCAAGCGGCATAAAAAAATGGTGGCAATGGTTCTCTCAGATTGGTCGGTGTTAATTCGGCCGAATGCAAATGAGAAAAAACTCCGTGGTGGAGCAGATTCAGCGCAATGGCCAAATTCTCACCTGCGTCACCCACGATGGAACCGTACGAAATCTTTTGTGCACCCAAAGCAGCGAGGGCGATGCATGCCAGAGCGAGCCAGTAGCCTGATACGTCTGCTCCCTCGGTGAGCCTAAATACTCTGAGTCGACGGCCGTCGATCAGTATCGAAACGAAAATGATGAGCATCAACAGGCAGCCTAATTCCCACCACAAGTAAGGGCCTTGAGCATAAAGTTGGGACGGCACCGCCACTTCCACCGCTTGGCTCGGTTCAATTTTGAACTCCGCGGCCGCATGCTGGTGGGCGCGAAATTCGCCTGACGCTCGGGTATTGAATGCCGATGCCGCGTATTCCTCGTAAACACCGCTTTTCGGCGCCAGCAGCTTTAAATTTCTGATCAGTGGTGAGATGCCGCCTACTGGAGCGCTGAACTGCAACCGATTGATTTCAGATGGGGCGGATATTTCAAATCGCGCATGGCCAATAGATCCTGGTGCCAACTTGATGGATCGTATGCCATTGCTGGAGAAGATGTGCCCATCGGTTACGTACGACATTTGAACAACGCCGAAACCGTTTGTTTCAACATCGAACTGAACGATGATGGATTGGTAGTGGGTTGAAAAGAACCCAAACAGCACCGAAATCAATAGCAAAAATACAATGAATGGTGATTTCGATCCTATCCATCGATCGGTTGGGCGCTGCATAGATCTCTGTCGAAAAGTAAGCGAATTTTAAGTGTGCTTTTGCAACTATTGCGCGGATGGAGGGCAGGTACAATACGCGGCAATCGTCTTCTCTTCAAGTTTATGCGAATCTCAAACCGTAAGCGGGTCATGGTCACCGGTGGCTCTGGGTTTTTAGGGTCCCATTTGTGCGAACGCCTGTTGGCGCAAGGCGCAGACGTGTTGTGCGTCGACAATTTTTACAGTGGGACGAAAGACAACGTTGCCCATTTGCTCAGCAATCCCCACTTTGAGTTGATGCGTCACGATGTGACGTTTCCGCTGTACGTCGAAGTCGATGAAATTTACAACCTGGCCTGTCCAGCCTCGCCCGTTCATTACCAGCGGGATCCCGTGCAGACGACGAAAACCAGCGTGCATGGTGCCATCAATGTGTTGGGCCTTGCCAAGCGAACCAAGGCTCGCATATTCCAGGCCTCCACCAGCGAGGTGTACGGCGATCCAGAGGTCCATCCTCAGCCTGAAAGCTACTGGGGTCGGGTGAACCCAATCGGCATACGCTCTTGCTATGACGAAGGTAAGCGCTGTGCCGAAACACTGTTTTTCGACTACCACCGGCAGCATGGTGTCGAGATCAAGGTCGCACGAATTTTTAACACCTATGGCCCTCGCATGCACCCTAACGACGGGCGCGTGGTGAGCAATTTCATCGTGCAAGCCCTGCGCGGCCAAGACTTGACGATTTACGGTGATGGCTCGCAGACACGCAGCTTTTGTTATGCCGACGATCTCATTGAAGGCTTCGTTCGGCTGATGGCCAGCCCTGCTCAGTTGGTGGGGCCGGTTAACCTGGGCAACCCTCGCGAATTCACCATGCTGGAGCTCGCTGAGTCGGTGTTGAACAAGGTGGGGGGGCAATCAAAGTTGATATTCAAACCATTGCCGCAAGACGACCCTAAGCAGCGCCGCCCCGACATTTCATTGGCCAAGTCCGCGCTGGATTGGGAGCCGAAGATCCAACTCAGCGACGGCCTAGATCGCACCATCCAATATTTTCGCCAATTGTTGCAGTCATGAGCTTGACTAATGCTCCCTTGTTGATTGTGACCCCGGTCTACGAAGACCGCGAAGCCAGCCAGCGTTTGTTTCACGAACTTCGGCAGCAGTTGGGTGATCGGGTTTTTGTGATTGCGGTGGACGATGGCTCTGTGCGTCAGCCACTGGAGATCGACAGCCTGAAAACTGCCGGCGTAGATGGTGTGGTGATCAAATTGCGCCGCAATGTAGGACACCAGCGGGCGATCGCAATAGGCCTAGGCTATGCTGCGGAATACATGGATGAGGCGCAGCAGGTCGTTGTGATGGACTCCGATGGCGAAGATCTGCCTTCAACCATCCCGCCTCTGCTTGCTGCCCTGAATTCGGCCGATGTGGACGTGGTGGTGGCGCAGCGCAAGAGCCGGGTGGAAACCTTGCGCTTCAAAGTGTTCTATCAGATCTACAGGCGCTTTTTTCACCTGATGACCGGTCGTACCATCGGGTTTGGCAATTTTATGGCGCTCAAATCGCAGGCTGTCAAACGCTTGGTTGCAATGCAGGAACTCAGCATCCACGTGGCCGGCGCTGTGCTCGCCTCCAAACTGCGCTCAGTCGCCTGTCCACTGGACCGTGGACCCCGCTACGCGGGACAGTCCAAGATGAACTTCGTGGGTTTGGTGCTGCATGGTTTCAAGGCGCTGATGGTGTTCGCAGAAGACGTTCTGGTGCGTGTGGGTATCGCCTGCGCGGCGATTGCCGGCTTTTCGGTGGCTGGCGTGATCGGCGCCATTGGATTGAAACTTTTGGGCTTTTCCACCCCCGGCTGGTTTTCGGTGGCCCTGGGCATTCTCATGCTGATGCTGCTGCAAACGGGGGCTTTGGCGCTGATGACCTTGATGCTCACTGGCGTGGTGCGCAGCGGCAGCGTGAGCGCCGTGTTGGCCTACCGCGATTTCGTGGACCGGGTCATCGCCACGCGAGCATGACCAGCGCCGCTCCTCGGCGCCTGCCCATGGGCGAACTGCTGCGCTACGCCATCAATGGGGTGGTGGCCACCGCGGCACATTTCGGCACATTGACCTTCAACCTTCGCGTACTGGATTTCAGCTCCGCCGGGTGGGCCAATTTCTGCGCTGCGCTGGTCGGGATCGCGGTGTCGTTTCTCGGTAGTCGGTACTTCGTTTACGCGCGCACTGGCCAGACGTTCTTGGCTGAAGCTGCTCGCTTTGCGGGCCTCTATGGGGCCATCGCGGTGTTGCACGGGCTGGTGCTCTCCGCCTGGACCGACTGGCTTGGACTGGACTACCGCTGGGGCTTTCTCATCGCCACTGGCTTGCAGGTTTCGCTCAGCTATCTGGGTAAACAAACTTCTGGTGTTCAAACAGTGAAAGTTTTTCGTGCCATTCTGGCGACCGTCTGTTTTTTGGCATTGCTCGTGGGCATCTATCTGGCTCACATGCGTTTCTTGCCGGTCGACGTCGTGTTCTACGCTTCCATCGCCGATGGCGTGATTGCCGCGATGTTGATGGGTTTGGCATTGCTTGTGCTGCGCACATTCCGCGTTTTCAGCGGTTTTGAGAAAGTCCAGATGGTGGTGATCTGGATGCTGATGGGCTACGCCTTCGCGATCTCGGTGCCGACGGTGATCGATCGATCGTTGTCGTTCTACATCCTCGAAAAAATCCAGCAGCGAGGCGGTGGCATCCAGCGCGCGCGCTTCGCTGACGTGTTCACTCAGGAATATCTGCCCGAGCATCGCTTGGTGGACGTGCGCCTCACAGAGCAGCGGGAGTCAGGCACCATCGTGATCGAAAACGGCTGTGTCAAGCTGACCGACAAAGGCCGCCAATTGGCGGCAGCGAGCCGCTATTTTCGGCAACATTTTCTGCCCAAACGTCGATTGTTGATGGGCGAATACTCTGCAGACTTGACCGATCCATTTCGCCACAGCAAAGATATTGAGGATTACAAGTGCCAGTGAGCGGTGCAGTAATCCTGTTTCAGAGCCCGCGCACCAGTTGCATCGCGTCTTCGATGCGCTCGACCGCGTGGATGGTCAGCCCCTCGAAGGCCTTGTCGTTCTTCTTGGGCGCGTTCGCCTTGGGCACCACCGCCACGCTGAAGCCCAGCTTGGCGGCCTCTTTCAGGCGCTCCTGGCCGCGCGGCGCGGGGCGCACCTCGCCGGCCAGACCGACCTCGCCAAAGGCGATGAAGCCCTTGGGCAAGGCCTTGCCGCGCAGGCTGCTGGTGATGGACAGCATGACCGCCAGATCGGCCGCGGGCTCCGTGATGCGCACGCCGCCCACCGCGTTGACGAACACGTCCTGGTCCATGCAGGCCACGCCCGCATGGCGGTGCAACACGGCCAGCAGCATGGCCAGCCGGTCGCGGTCCAGGCCCACCGACAGCCGCCGGGGCGAAGGTCCGCCGCTGTCGACCAGCGCCTGGATCTCCACCAGCATGGGCCGTGTGCCTTCCAGCGTGACCATCACGCAACTGCCAGGCACCGGCTCGCTGTGTTGCGAGAGAAAGATGGCGCTGGGGTTGGACACGCCCTTGAGCCCCTTTTCCGTCATGGCGAACACGCCGATTTCGTTCACCGCGCCAAAGCGGTTCTTGATCGCGCGGATCAGGCGGAAGCTCGAATGGGTGTCGCCTTCGAAATACAAGACCGTGTCCACCATGTGCTCGAGCACGCGCGGGCCCGCCAGCGCGCCTTCTTTGGTCACATGGCCGACCAGCACGATCGCCGTGCCGCTGGCTTTGGCCGCGCGTGTCAGGTGGGCCGCGCATTCGCGCACCTGGGCCACCGAGCCGGGCGCGCTGGTGAGCTGGTCGGAGTACACCGTCTGGATCGAATCGATCACGGCGATGGTGGGCCGCGTGGCGTCCAGCGTGGCCAGAATCTTTTCCAGCTGGATCTCGGCCAGCACGCTGACCTGTGAACCGTCCAGCCCGAGGCGGCGCGAACGCAGGGCCACCTGGGCGCCGCTTTCTTCGCCGGTCACATAAAGCGTCTTCTGGCCCGAGCGCTGCAGGGAATCGAGCGCCTGCAGCAAGAGCGTGGATTTGCCGATGCCCGGATCGCCGCCGATCAGCACCACACCGCCCTCCACGATGCCGCCGCCGAGCACGCGGTCGAGTTCGTCGTGTCCGGTGGGTGTGCGCTCCACAGTCCGACGCTTCGATGTTCTGACAACACCGTGACTTCGGCCGTCTTGGCCAGCGAGGCAAACCGGTTCTTGGTCGGTGCACGCCGATTCCGCCGCCGACTCGATCAGCGTGTTCCACGCATTGCAGTGGGGGCACTTGCCCAGCCACTTCGGGCTGGTGCCGCCGCATTCGTTGCACACGTATTGGGTTTTGTCTTTGGCCATGGGAGGAGAATACCGTGCTCCCTGTTCCGTTTGCCGTTGCCGCCATTTCCCCTATTCATGACTTTTGACCCCCGTTTCTCCCGCCCCGCCGTGGCGCTGACCGAGCAACCGGTTGCCAAGCGCACGCAGTCGCCCGCCAACCGCGCCTTTCAGATCCAGCTCACCCGCGTGGGCAAGCTCAAGAGCCAGCTGGGGGACATGGACCAGTGGGCCATGGCGCACCGCCAGGCCTTGGTGGACCAGGTGGAGCCGCTGAAAGCGGACCATCGGGAGCTGATGCGCCGCACGGTGCTGCTGATCGACGAGCGCTTGAAGGGCAAAAGCCTGAGCGCCCCCATGAAGGCCGTGGCGGCCGAGGTGCTTTGCGGCATGGCGCGCACATTGGCACAACAGGGCGATGCCGAGATGGCCAAGTTGCACGATCTCTATTCCGCCTCGAGCCTGGCCCAACTCGATGCGCGCAAGGCCGAGGCATTGCGGGCCCAGCTGGAGCAGGCGCTGGGCGAGCGTATCGATGATTTGCCGCCCGACGCTTCTTCCGAGGAGGTGTTGGCGGTGGGGATAGCGCGTCTTCGCCAGCAAAGGGAAGATGAAAAGGAGCAGCGCCGGGAAGCCGCTGAGCGCAAAAAGGCCAAGAAAAAGCCCAGCGCGGTGCAGACCCGGAACCAGGCCGAGCAAGCCGATGCCAGCGATCTGTTGCGCAGCCTGTTCCGGCGTCTGGCCAGCGCGCTGCACCCGGACCGCGAGACCGAACCGGAGGCCCGCGCGCGCAAGACCGCCTTGATGGGCGAAGCCAACGCGGCCTACGCGCGCAAGGATCTGGTGGCCTTGATGCAGTTGCAGCAAACGGCCGAATTGACGCTGGCCACCGGCGGCGCCGAATGGGCGGCGGAACAGCTCGCGGCGATGACCGTACTGCTCAAGCAGCAGGTCGCCGACCTGGAGCGAGAGCGGGCCGCGCGGCAAGATGCCCTGACCCATGAGTTCGATGTGCCCGAGGGCTTGGGTGTGACCTCAAAGACCTTGCAGATGGTTTTGAACGCGCAGGTGCGTGAGCTGGAAGAAACCATGGCGCTGATGAACCAAGACCTTGAGCACCTGCAATCCGATGCGGGCTTCAAGCGCTGGCTGAAGCAGCAGCAGGCCGTGGCCAGTTTGCTCAAATTCGCCTGAAGCGCTGGAGCGATCAGTGGGCGGGAAAAGCGTAGCTGCGCTGGACCTCGGCAATGTCGACTTCGTAGCTGGCGTACCAGCGTTCGCGGCCCATTCGCTGGGCTTCGAGGTGCTCGGTGTGTTGCTTCCAGCGGCGGATGCTGGCTTCGTCGGGCCAATATGACACGGCGATTTCCTGATCGCCCTCGGTGGTGGCGTTGAAGCTCAGGCAGCCAAACTGCGTCAGGGCCAGCTCGCGCATCTGGGCGGCCATGGCGCTGTACTCGGCGTCAAATTGGCGCACGCGGGCGCGGAAAATCACAACGAACATGGTGCCAATCCTTCGAGCAATTCATGGGTGATGTCGGCGGCGGGCAGCGGCCGGCAAGCCGAGGCGTTCTGACCGGCCCACAGCGGAGAAAAATCGCCGCTGCCCTGGGCTTCCCAGTGGGCGCGCAGCGGTGCGATGGCGGCGGTGGCCAGCGGGAAGGCCGGGGCGGCCGGGCACATGCCGCCCAGTTCGCGCACCACGCGGTTGACGATGCCGCGCGCCGGGCGGCCGCTGAACACGTTGGTGAGCGTCGGTGTGTCGCGCGGCGGGGCTTTGCAGCGCCTGGCGGTGCAGGGCGCTGGTGGTGGCCTCAAAGCTGCACAGATAGGCCGTGCCCACCTGCACGCCCGAGGCCCCCAGCGCCATGGCGGCGCGCACCCCAGCGGCGGAGGCGATGCCCCCGGCGGCGATCACCGGCAGTTTCACCGCCGCCACGATCTGGGGCAGCAGTGCGAAGGTGCCGATTTGGGTGGACACGTCGTCGCTCAGGAACATGCCCCGATGACCGCCGGCCTCCAGCCCCTGGGCGATCACCGCGTCGGCGCCGTGGGCCTCGAGCCACAGCGCCTCTTCGACGGTGGTGGCGCTGGCCAGCACCTTGCTGCCCCAGGCTTTCACGCGGGCGAGCAAGTCGGGCGCAGGCAGGCCAAAGTGAAAACTCACGACGGCCGGGCGAAACGGTTCGATCCCATCGGCCACCGCATGGCTGAACGGCACGCGGCCGGCGCCGGAGGACATCGCGTTGATGTCCAGCCCGGCCTCGGCGTAGAAGGGCGCCAGCGCCTCGCGCCAGGCCGCGTCGCGCGCGGCATCCTCCTCGGGCGGCGCATGGCAGAAGAAATTGAGGTTCACCGGGCGGTGGGTGCCGGCCTGCAGGGCTTGCAGCTCGCGGGTCAGCGCGTCGGGCGTGAGCATGGCGCAGGGCAGGGAGCCCAGCGCGCCGGTGTTGGCTGACCGCGATGGCCAGGGCCGAGCCCTGCACGCCCGCCATGGGCGCCTGAATCAAGGGGTGCTCGATGCCGAGCAGGGCGGTCAACGCGTTTGTTCATGCCGCCATTGTGGCGCCCGCCACAGGGTGGCGACATCCGATGCCGGGAAAACCCCTGTTTGATGCGCCTCAGGCGAAAAATCATTTAATATATTAAATAAATGAGCCGCTCAACCGCCTTTTGCCCACCGCAACCTGCCCCGCCTGCTGCTCGAAGCGCGCGAGGCGGTGATGCAGCACACCCGGCCCAGCCTGCGCGAGCAGGGCTTGTCGGACCAGCAATGGCGGGTGTTGCGGGTGCTGGGTGAACACGCCGGCGATCCGGCGGGCGTGGAAACCGGGCCGCGTGGCGCGCGAAGCGCTCTTGCTCGGCCCCAGCCTGACGGGCGTGCTGACCCGCATGGAGCGCGATGGCCTGATTGCCCGCGAGCGCTGCCCGCAAGACGCGCGACGCACCGTCGTGCGCGCCACCCGGGCGGGGCTGAAGCTGGTGGGCAGCCTCTCCACCACCATCGAGGCCCACTACGCCTGGATGGAAGAGCGCCTGGGCAAAGCCCGGTTGGCGCAGCTGTATGCACTTGCTCGATGAAGTCATTGCGCTGGAACAACCCCTTGAACACGAAAGCGACAACGTCGAATGAACCCATCTCCGTCCCAACACTGGTCCCCCGGCGGCACCGTTTATGGCCCGCTGCTCAACTTCCAGCGCGAGTTCGCGATCTGGGCCCCGCGCATGAGCGAGCTGCCTTACAAGGCGCCACCCAAGGTGCCGGTGCTGTACGTGAAAACCGCCAACACCTTCTCGCCTTCCGGCGGCACGGTCGCCCTTGCGCCGGGTGCAGACGCGTTGGCGGTGGGCGCCACCATCGGCCTGGTGATGGGCGAGCCCTTGCCCGGTTGTTCGCAGCCGCGCCTGAGCGCGCTGGCGGGCTGCGTGCTGCTCAACGACTGGAGCGTGCCGCACGACAGCTACTTCCGCCCACCGGTGAAAACGCGCTGTGCCGACGGCTTGCTGGGGCTGGGCTCGGCGCTGGCGCCGCTGCCCGAGGCGCTGGAGGCGTTGAAGATCGAAGTGCGTGTCAATGGCGTCTGGCGCCAGACCGTGCAGTTGGCCGACCTGGTGCGGCCCGCCGCCCAGTTGCTGGCCGATGTGAGCGACTTCATGACGCTGCAACCGGGCGATGTGCTGATGCTCGGCAACGACTGCCTGGAGGACGGCAGCCGTCCGCTGGCCAGGGCCGGCGACACCGTGGAAATCTCGGCGCCAGGCTTCAAGCCCGTGGTGCACACCGTGGTGAAAACCGCAGGAGAAACGGCATGAAGCGCGCACGCATTGCATGGGCTGGCGCCGTCCACGACGCCGTTGAAAAAGACGGCCAACTCGAATTGCTCACGCCCGCTTTCGCCGGGCGCTTGGTGGGCTTTGACGAAGTCGTCTGGTTGCCACCGCTGGCGCCGGTGCCGCGCCCCCGAACCATTTTGGCGCTGGGTCTGAACTACGCCGACCATGCCAAAGAGCTTGAATTCAAGCCGCCCACCGAGCCGCTGGCTTTTCGTGAAGGGCGAAGCCTCGCTGATCGGCCACCGCGCCTTCACGGTGCGGCCCGGCGACGTGGCCTTCATGCACTACGAGTGCGAGCTCGCGGTCGTCATCGGGCGCGAAGCCCGGCGCGTGAAGAAGGCCGATGCGTTGGCGTACGTGGGCGGCTACACCGTGGCCAACGACTACGCCATCCGCGACTACCTGGAGAACTGGTACCGGCCCAACCTCGCGTGAAGAACCGCGACACCTGCACGCCCATCGGTCCCTGGCTGGTGGACGCGGTGGATGTGCCCGACCCCATGGCGCTGGCGCTCAGCACCACGCGTCAACGGCAAGCTGACCCAGCAGGGCAACACCAAAGACATGATCTTCGACGTGCCCACGCTGATCGAATACTTCAGCGCTTTCATGACCCTCATGCCCGGCGACCTGATTCTGACCGGCACACCCGACGGCGTGGTCGATTGCCAGCCCGGCGATGTGATCGTGACCGAGATCGAGGGCGTCGGCGCCCTGATCAGCACCATCACGTCCGTATGAACTCCCCCTGCGCCGCTTCGCGTCTTCCCCCGGTGGGGGACCACGCCAGTGGCCTGGCAAAGCCAGTTCCACGGCGTGCGCCGGCTGGCCACCTCTCTCACGAATCGCTTCTCAGGAATTGACATGACCCCACGCATTGACCACCTCATCAACGGCAAGGCTGTCGCAGCCAAGGACCACTTCGAGTCCATCAACCCCGCCACGCAGGAAGTGCTGGCCGAGGTCGCCGCTGGCGGCGAGCAAGAAATCAATGCAGCCGTCCAGGCCGCGAAAGACGCCTTTCCGGCCTGGGCCGGTCTGCCCGCCACCGAGCGCGCCAAAATGATCCGCGCCCTGGGCGAGCTGATCGCCAAGCATGTGCCCGAGATCGCACAGACCGAAACCCAGGACACTGGGCAGACCATCGCCCAGACCGGCAAGCAACTGGTGCCCCGCGCAGCCGACAATTTCTCCTACTTCGCCGAAATGTGCACCCGCGTGGACGGCCACACCTACCCCACCCCCACGCACCTGAACTACACGCTGTTCCACCCGGTCGGCGTGTGCGCGCTGATCAGCCCGTGGAACGTGCCCTTCATGACCTCGACCTGGAAGGTCGCGCCCTGCCTGGCCTTCGGCAACACGGCGGTGTTGAAGATGAGCGAGCTCTCGCCACTGACCGCCGCGCGCCTGGGCGAGCTGGCGATGGAAGCGGGGATCCCTGCGGGCGTGTTGAACGTGGTGCACGGCATGGGCAAGGAGGCTGGTGAACCGCTCTGTTCGCATCCCGACGTGCGCGCCATTTCGTTCACCGGCTCCACCGCCACCGGCAACCGCATCGTGCAGTCGGCCGGTCTGAAGAAGTTCAGCATGGAGCTGGGCGGCAAGAGCCCGTTCGTGATCTTCGACGACGCCGATCTTGACCGCGCGCTCGACGCCGCCATCTTCATGATCTTCAGCAACAACGGCGAGCGTTGCACGGCGGGCAGCCGCATCCTGGTGCAGCAAAGCATCTACGCCGACTTCGTGGCGAAGTTCACCGAGCGCGCCAAGCGCATCGTGGTCGGCGACCCGATGGACGAGAAAACCACCATCGGCCCGATGATCAGCCCGGCCCATCTGGCCAAGGTGCGCAGCTACATCGAACTGGGCCCGAAAGAAGGCGCCACGATGGTGTGCGGCGGCATCGACCGCCCCAGCTACGCGCCCGAACTCGCGCCCGGTGTGCAAAAAGGCAACTTCGTCTGGCCCACCGTGTTCGCCGATGTGGACAACCGCATGCGCATCGCCCAGGAAGAAATCTTCGGCCCGGTGGCCTGCCTGATTCCGTTCAAGGACGAGGCCGACGCCATCGCCAAGGCCAACGACATTGCCTACGGCCTGTCGAGCTACGTGTGGACCGAGAACATCGGCAAGGCCCACCGCGTGGCCGCTGCGGTGGAGGCCGGCATGTGTTTCGTCAACAGCCAGAACGTGCGCGACCTGCGCCAGCCCTTTGGCGGCACCAAGGCCAGCGGCACCGGGCGCGAAGGCGGCACCTGGAGTTACGAGGTGTTCCTCGAACCGAAAAACGTAGCGGTGTCGATGGGGTCGCACCACATTCCACACTGGGGGGGCTTGTGACACACCCCTGCGCCGCCTGCGGCGTCACCCCCTCAAGGGGGCGGCACGCAGCGGGCCGGGAGACCCGGGCCCACCGTGCCCTGGGCCGGTGCCTCGCATCGCTTCTGGATGGCCGTTGATGAATCGAATTGGATAGGAGACAACCCATGGGCAAACTCGCACTGGTCGGCAAGATCACCCACGTTCCTTCGATGTACCTGAGCGAGCTGCCTGGCCCGCGCCAGGGCACCCGCCAGGCCGCCATCGACGGACACTTTGAGATCCGGCGCCGTTGCCTGGAACTCGGCGTGGACACCATCGTCGTGTTCGACACGCACTGGCTGGTCAACGCGAATTACCACATCAACTGCGCGCCGCATTTTCAGGGCAACTACACCAGCAACGAGTTGCCGCATTTCATCAGCAACATGGCCTACGAGATCCCGGGCAATCCGGCTCTGGGCAAGCTGCTGGCCCAGGTGTGCAACGAGCACGGCGTCGAAACGCTGGCGCACGATGCCACCACGCTGGCGCCGGAATACGGCACGCTGGTGCCCATGCGCTACATGAACGCCGACCAGCATTTCAAGGCGGTGTCGGTCTCGGCGCTGTGCACCGTGCACTACCTGAACGACAGCGCGCGCCTGGGCTGGGCCATGCGCAAAGCGGTGGAAGACCACTACGACGGCACGGTGGCCTTCCTCGCCAGCGGCTCCCTGAGCCACCGCTTCGCGCAAAACGGTCTGGCGCCCGACTTTGCGCACCGCATCTGGAGCCCGTTTCTGGAAACGCTGGACAAGCGCGTGGTCGAGATGTGGGAGCAGGGCGAGTGGAAAGACTTCTGCGAGATGCTGCCCGAGTACGCCAGCAAGGGCCATGGCGAAGGCTTCATGCACGACACGGCGATGATGCTGGGCGCGCTGGGCTGGAGCGAATACCAGGGCAAAGGCGAAGTGCTCACCCCATACTTCGGCGCCTCGGGCACCGGGCAGATCAACGCCGTGTTCCCGGTCGAGCCGGTCACCGGCTCGGCCATCCCGCCGGCCCAGGCGTCCCGCGCCGACGGCTACACCTCGGTCGCCACGCGCCTCTGACACCTCGACCCACCATGCCCCACCTCGTTGTTCTCTACACCCCCAACCTCGACAAGCCTGCCGCCGACGGTGGCCTGGACATGAGCGGCCTCTGCCGCGCCTTGTGCGACGCCATGCTCACCGTGCGCGACGAGCAAGACCGCCAGGTGTTTCCCACCGGGGGCACGCGCGTGCTCGCTTACCCGGCCGCCCATTTCGCCCTGGCCGATGGCGGTGCGGCCGGTGAGGCAGCGGGCAAGGGCGGCGACTACGCCTTTGTCTACATGAACCTGCGCATGGCCAAGGGCCGCAGCGCCGAGGTGCACCGCCGCGTGGGCGAGGTGCTCGAAGCTTGCGTGAAAACGCGCTTCGCCGAGCAGCTCGCCGCAAGACCCATCGGCATCACCGTGCAGGTTGACGAAGGCCACGAAGTGGCCGATGCCAAAACCAGTTCCCTGCACCCCCTGTTTCAAAAAAAGGATTGACCCCATGTTGAGCCCCGAACGCATTGCCGAACTGGCCGCCGAACTGCTGCAATCGCAGCGCACGCGTGTTCAAGTTGAACACTTCTCCAAGCGCTATCCGGAGATGACCGTCGAAGACGGCTACCGCATCGGCCGCGCCTGGGTCGAGCTGGAAAAGGCGGAGGGGCGCAAGGTGATCGGCCACAAGATCGGTCTCACCAGCCGCGCCATGCAAATCGCCTCGCAAATCACCGAGCCCGATTACGGCACCTTGCTGGACCGCATGCTCTACACCGCCCAAGCGGGCGAAGTGCTGGACATTCCCATGGCGGACTTCATCCTGCCGCGTGTCGAAGTCGAGCTGGCCTTCGTGCTGAAGGCGCCGCTGGCCGGTCCGAACGTCACGGTGGAAGACGTGCTGGCCGCGACCGATTACATGACGCCCGCGATCGAAATCATTGACGCGCGCATCGAGCAGGCCGATCGCCACACGAAAGTGATGCGCAAGGTCTACGACACCATCAGCGACAACGCGGCCAACGCCGGCATCGTCATCGGCGCAGGCGACCCGGCTTTCAAGGCCGATCCGCGTGCGGTCAACCGCCCCTGGTGCGGCGCCATCCTGCGGCAAAACGGCGTGGTCGAAGAAACCGGACTGGCCGCCGGCGTGCAGGGCGATCCAGCGATTGGCATTGCCTGGCTGGCCAACCGCCTTGCGCCCTGGGGCGAACGGCTGGAGGCGGGTGAAATCGTGTCTGGCCGGTTCGTTCACGCGGCCCTGTGGCGGCCAAGGCGGGCGATCTGTTTGAAGCCGATTACGGGTCTCTGGGCTGTTTGAAATTCCGATTCGTTTAAGAAAGCCCGCCCATGAAAACCCCTGTGAATCCCTTCAAGCAGGCGCTGGCCGAGCGTCGTGCGCAAATCGGTTTTTGGGTCAGCCTGGCCAATGGTCTCAGCGCCGAAATTTGCGCTGGCGCCGGTTTTGACTGGCTGCTGATCGACGGCGAGCATTCGCCCAATGGCTTGCAAGATTTGCTGTCCCAGGCCCAGGCCATCGCGGCCTACCCGGAGACGCACGCCATCGCCCGCGTGCCCACCGGTGACGCGGTCTTGATCAAGCAGTACCTCGACGTGGGGTTTCAAACGCTGCTGGTGCCCATGGTGGACACGCCTGAACAGGCCGCGCTGCTGGTGAAGGCCTGCCGCTATCCGCAAGACGATGGGCAAGGGCGGCATTCGCGGCATGGCCGGTGGCCGCGCGTCGCGCTGGGGGCGTTACCCGAACTACGCCAAAGAGGCGAACGGGCAGGTGTGTTTGCTGGTGCAGGTGGAAACCACCGAAGCGCTGGGCAACCTCGACGCCATCGCGGCCACACCGGGGGTGGACGGTGTGTTCATCGGTCCGGCCGATTTGTCGGCTTCGATGGGCCACGTGGGCAACCCGGGCCATCCCGAGGTCCAGGCCGCCATCGAAGATGCGATCGCGCGCATCCAGAAAGCGGGCAAGGCGCCGGGTATCCTGACCACCGACGAGCCTTTGGCGCAGCATTACCTGTCGCTGGGCGCGGTGTTCGTGGCGGTCGGGCTGGACACCCAGGTGCTCGCGCGCCAGACCAGTGCCCTTGCGGCGCGCTTCAAGTCCAGTGCACGCGCAGCGGCCGAGCTGCCCAAAGGCAGCGTGTACTAGGCTCTTGGTTTTGTCGCGCCGGCGCGGTGTCCGTCGCTGGCGGTGTCGGTTTCAAGGAATGAAAAATGGGTGAAGCAAGGTTCAACAAAGTGGCCATCGTGGGCGCTGGCGCCATCGGTGGCTGGATGGGCGTGCACCTGGCTCAGGCAGGCTGCGAGCTGAGCGTGTTGGCGCAGGGGCGAGACGCTGGTGGCCTTGCAGCGCGACGGCTTGCAACTGCGGTCGGGTGACGTCGGTGTCGACGGTGCCGGTTCAGGCCGCCGAACGATGCGGCGGCGCTGGGTCTGCAGGACCTGGTGGTGATCGCGGTCAAGGCGCCTTCACTGGCCTCGGTGGCGCAGCAAATTGCGCCGCTGATCGGGCCTGACACCGTGGTGTTGACCGCCATGAACGGCGTGCCCTGGTGGTTCCTGGATGGCTTTGGCGGCGCGCTGGCCGGCCAAGCGCTGGCGTCGGTGGACCCCAGCGGTGACATCGCCCAGGCCATTCCTGCGAAGCACGTGATCGGTTGCGTGGTGCACGCCAGTTGCTCGCTGGACGCGCCCGGCGTGGTGCGACACCATTTTGGCGACGGCCTGATCGTGGGCGAACCGGCCGGCGGTTTGAGCGACCGCGTGCAGACGCTCGCGGCCCTGCTGCAAAAGGCCGGCTTCAAGGCCACCGCGTCGCCGCAGATTCAAAAAGACATCTGGTACAAGCTGTGGGGCAACATGACGGTCAACCCGATCAGCGCGCTGACCGGCGCCACCACCGACCTCATTCTGGGCGACGACCTGGTGCGCGGATTTGTGTCGGCCGTGATGCTCGAAGCCAAGGCCATCGGCGAGCGCATCGGCATTCCGATCGACCAGCAGCCCGAAGACCGCCATGCCGTGACGCGCAAGCTGGGCGCGTTCAAGACCTCGATGCTGCAAGACGTGGAGGCGGGCAAGCCGGTGGAGCTGGATGCCCTGGTCTCTGCGGTGCGCGAGCTGGGGCAGTTGACCGGCGTGGCCACGCCATTCACCGATGCGCTGCTGGGGTTGAGCCGGCTGCAGACCCAGACGCTGGGGCTTTACCCCCGGTAGATCAGCCGACCAGCGCCGGGAACAGCTTGATCAACCCGGCGGTCATGACTTCCACCGACAGCGCGGCCAGGATCAGGCCCATCAGCCGCGTCATCACGTTGATGCCGGTCTGGCCCAGAAAGCGGGCAATCGGCTTGGCGGCGGCGAAGCAAATGGCGGTGGCCAGGCCGATCACCAGGCCGTAGCCCACCAGCGCGGCGTGCTGGAAAAAGGTTTTGGCCTGGTCGGCGTAGATCACCACGGTGGACATGGCTGCAGGCCCGGTGAGCAACGGGATGGTGAGCGGGACCACGGCCACCGAGGTGCGGGCCGCGGCCGCGTCGTCCATTTCTTCCTGGGTCACTTTGGCTTCCGCCGGCTGTGCGTTGAGCATGGACAGCGCCGAGGTCAGCAGCAGCAGGCCGCCGCCGACCTGGAAGCTGGCCAGCGAAATGCCGAAAAACTCCAGGATTTGCAGACCCAGGATGGCGCAAACCGCGATCACGGCGAAGGCGCTGAGCGAGGCCGTGACGATGGTGCGCTTGCGCTGCGCGGAGCTGAACCCCTGCGTGTAGTGGATGAAGAACGGCACGATCGCCAAGGGGTTGACGATCGCCAGCAAGGTGATGAGGGGCTTGAAATCCATGGGCGCGATTGTGGGGCATGGCAGCGACCCGCGCAGCGGCGCAGCGTGGGGGCAGGGGGAAGATCGACCGCAGCGAAGGGCCGCCCCGAGCCAGGTCAGCCCCCTTGGGGGGCAGCGACCCGCGCAGCGGCGGAGCGTGGGGGCAGGGGAAGATCGACCGCAGCGAAGGGCCGCCCCGAGCCAGGTCAGCCCCCTCGGGGGGCAGCGACCCGCGCAGCGGCGGAGCGTGGGGGCTCCACCTCCCGCCGCCGGAACATGCCGTAGCCTTCCATGTGCAAGACCTTCTCGTCCTGCTGGTTGAACATTTCCCAGACGGTGCGCACCAGCCCCACGTCGGGGCGCTTGCTCATGGGCCGCTTTTCGGTGATCGTGTGCTGCAGGCGCAAGACATCGCCGGGGTAGACCGGTTTGGTCCATTTCAGGCTCTCCAGACCGGGCGAGCCCAGGCTCGAACTCTCGTGCAGGAAGTTGGTCACCATCAGGCGCATGGCCATGGCGCAGGTGTGCCAGCCGCTGGCGCTCAAGGCGCCGAAGACCGAGGCCTTGCCGCCTTCATCGCTCAAGTGAAAGGGTTGGGGGTCGAACTGGCTGGCGAAGGCGATGATCTCTTCGCGGGTGGGCGAAATCGTGCCGAGGTCCCGGGTCT
Organism: uncultured beta proteobacterium; assembly: GCA_963698635.1. GTDB lineage: Bacteria > Pseudomonadota > Gammaproteobacteria > Burkholderiales > Burkholderiaceae_C > Hydrogenophaga. Next base: position 126,360 of record CAVORS010000008.1, on the reverse strand, counting down.
GGCCGACTTCCAGGTCTTCCCACCAGTATTTGATGTGGGGGCTTTGTTCGGGGGTGGTGGCGGTCATGTGGGTGTCTCCAGATCAGCGGCCACCCGACACGTCGAGCAGGCTCATGGTGGTGTAGCTGGCGGCGTCCGAGAGCAGCCAGACGATGCTTTGCGCCACTTCTTCGGCTGTGCCGCCGCGTTGCATGGGCACCAGGTGTTGCAGGTCTTTCACGCGGTCGGGCAGGCCGCCCGAGGCGTGGATGTCGGTGTCGATCAGGCCCGGGCGCACGGCGTTGACGCGGACGCCCTCTGCCGCGACTTCTTTGGCCAGGCCGATGGTGAAGGCGTCGATCGCGCCTTTGGCCGCCGCGTAGTCCACGTACTGGCCCGGCGAGCCCAGTCGCGAAGCGGCGCTGGACACGTTGACGATGGCGCCACCCTGGCCGCCATGGCGGGTGCTCATGCGCCGCACGGCTTCGCGGGCGCAGAGCATGGAGCCGATCACGTTGATGTCGAACATGCGCCGCCAGCGCGCCACGCCCATTTCGTCCACGCGTGCGCTCACGTCCACCACGCCGGCGTTGTTCACCAAGCCGCTCAAAGGGCCAAATTTGGCATCGATCTTCTGGAACATGGTCAGCACCTGCGCTTCATCGGCCACGTCGGCCTGAACGGCCATGGCGGTGCCGCCGTCGGCGCGGATGGCGCGCACCACTTCGTCGGCCGCCAGCGAGTTGGCCGCGTAGTTCACCGCCACCGACCAACCCGAGCGTGCCGCGAGCAGGGCGGTGGCCGCGCCAATGCCCCGGCTGCCGCCAGTCACCAACAATGCTTTGTTCACAACCTGTCTCCTGCAAGGGCCGCGATTCCCGGTTACAACCGGGGGCTGGGCAACAGCTTACCGCCCACCACAACAACAGGAGACACCCATGCGTCACACAGTGGACTATTACTTCGCCCCCAACAGTCCATGGACCTATCTGGGCCACGCGCGCCTGACCAAAATGGTGGCCGCCCGCGGTGCCACGCTGCGCGTGCTGCCCGTGGATTTGGGCGATGTGTTTGCGGTGTCAGGTGGACTGCCTTTGCCCAAACGGGCGCCCCAGCGCCAGGCTTACCGGTTGCTGGAGCTCAAGCGTTTCAGTGAGGCCTTGGAGGTGCCGCTGAACGTGCAGCCCCAGTACTTCCCTGTGGCCGCAGACCATGCAGGCCGTCTCATCATCGCCGCCGACATGGCCAAGGGCACCAACGCCGCCATGTCCTTGACGGGCGCCATCGGCGCGGCCATCTGGGTCCAGGAGCGCAACATCGCCGAGGAGGCTGTGTTGGCCGAGTTGCTGGCCGAGTGCGGGCTGGATGCTGGCTTGTTGGAGCGCTCGAAAGAGGCCGATGTGCAAGCGCGGTATGCGCAAAACACGCAAGCCGCCAAGGATGCGGGTGTGTTTGGCGCCCCCAGTTATGTGGTTGACGGCGAGCTCTTCTGGGGTCAGGACCGTCTGGACTTCGTCAAACGCCGCTTGCACGCCTGACCGATATTTTTACTTCAACCCCCAAAGGAGACATTGCATGGGCCAGACCATCACCCTCACCGCCGCCGACGGCTTTGCTTTCCCCGCCTACGTGGCCGAACCGGCTGGAAAGCCCAAAGGGGCCATCGTGTTGTTGCAGGAGATTTTTGGCGTCAACAGCCACATCCGCTCGGTGGCCGATGGCTATGCCGCCGATGGCTACCGCGTGGTGGCGCCGGCCACTTTCCACCGGGTGAAGCCCGGGGTGGAGTTGGGCTACTCGGAGGCCGATATGGGTGAGGGTTTTGGGCTCAAAACCGCCGTGGAAGCATTGCCTGCGCCTGGCGTGATGCAAGACATTCAAGCCGCCATTGTGGAAGCTGCCAAAGCCGGCAAGGTCGGCATTGTGGGCTATTGCTGGGGCGGCCTGCTGACCTGGCGATCGGCCTGCACGCTGGAGGGTCTGTCGGCCGCTGTGCCTTATTACGGCGGTGGCATGACCGCAGGCGACGACGCCACGCGCCTGCCGCGCGTGCCGGTGCTGGCGCACTTCGGCGATCAGGATCACTGGATTCCACTGGACAGCGTGGAGGCTTTCCGAAAGGCCCAGCCTCAAGTGGAGGTGCACGTGTACGCGGCCAATCACGGCTTCAATTGCGACCAGCGCGGGAGCTACAACGCCGAGGCGGCGCAACTGGCGCGCCAACGCACGCTGGCATTCCTCGCCAAGCATCTGGGTTGACGCCCGGAGCGAAGCACGCCAGATGATGCAGTTGCACCACTTCCCGAGCACCGCCAGCATGGTGCCCCACATCTTGCTGGAAGAGCTGGGTGTTCCCTATGAACGCGTGCTGGTGGACCGCATCCATGATGAGCAGAAACGGCCGGACTATCTGAAGCTCAACCCCAATGGCCTGATCCCCGTACTGACAGACGGTGATCTGGTGTTGTACGAGACGGCGGCGATTGCGCTTCACCTTTGCGATACCCATCTTGACTCAGGACTTGCCCCGGCGTGGGGCACACCGGAGCGCGCGCACTTCTACAAATGGTTGATATGGCTCACCAACACCTTGCAAAGCACGCTGGTCGTCTACTACTACCCAGAACGCTGGGTGGATGCGGGCAATGCGCCCGGTGCGCAACAGGTGAAACGGCACGCCGAAGAACGCATCCGTGGGCTGCTCGATCAGATCGAGGCGGAGCTGGCACGGCACGGCGGCCAATGGTTGCTGGGCGAGCACTACACGGCGCTGGACCCCTATGTCTTCACCCTGTGCCGCTGGACGCGGGACTTTGAGCACACCCCGCCGGCCCGTGACCGACAGCGCCTCGGCCGGCTGCTGCAACGCATGCTGGAGCGCCCGGCGGTTCAACGGGTATTGCGCAACGAGGGGCTGACGGGTCCGTTTGTTTAAAGAAGCGCTGTTCAGCGCGAGGTGCGCTCCAGGTAGCGGTGGCGCCAGAAAAACACGCTCAGGCCCAAAGCGATCACGATCATGGCGCCCATGGCCCACCAGAAGCCTTCTTGCTGGTGCACCAGCGGGATGAACTGGAAGTTCATGCCAAAGATGCCGGCGATCAGGTTCAGCGGCAGGAACACGGCGGTGAGCACGGTGAGCGTGCGCATGATGTCGTTGGTGCGGTTGCTCTGCGCTGAAAAGTGCATTTGCACGGCGGTTTCCGCGTTTTGTTCCAAGCGGCGCACGTGGTGCACCACGCGCTCGATGTGCTCCAGAACGTCGCGGCTGCGCACCCGCAGCAACTCCAGGCCACGCTGGCCGCCGTGGGTGTCGTTGGGTTCCCAGTTGGCCAGCGATTCGATCCAGTCGAGCACCGCCGAGCGCTGGTCTTCGCAGATGTCGTCGAGCTGGTGCAGCGAAATGCGCGCGTCCAGCAGCGACGACCAGTTCTGGAACTTGGCACGCGGCTTGAGCAGTTCGGCTTGCCAGTGATCGAGCTGGCGCGTGAGATCGCGGCGCAGATCGAGGTAGCCGTCGACCATGTGGTGCACCACGCGCAGCATCAGGTCGGCCGGGCTGGCCGGCAGTTGGGCGCTGGCGCTGCGGTTGTGGGCTGAAGAGGTGGCCAGCAGCCGCTGGGCATAGTGGTCGAGCACGGCGCAGCCGGCCGGATGCACGGTCAGCACCACGCGGTCGAACACCGCAAACCCCACCGGGCTGGTGTCGATGTGGCGCAAAACGGGTGGGCCGCTGCGCTTGACCTTCGGTCTCTGAGGTTGATCAGGCCCAGGGAGATCGGCTTCGTTCTGGCCGCTGGCCAGCCGCCGAAACACCAGCAAGTCGTAATCCGACGTGTAGTCGAAGTGGGACGGCAGCTGGTTGTTCAGCAGGTCGGAGATGTGCAGGTCCACCAGCGTGCGGTTCGAGAGCGCCAGCAACACGGTTTGCACCTGCGCCAGTTCCGCCTCAAATTCGCGCCGCCCGCAAGCGATCCATACAAAGCCGCTGGCCGGCGCCTGCTCGGGCAGGCCGGCCAGCTCGGTGACGCCTTGGGGTTGAATGTGGAAGCAGCGCAAAAGGGGGGCCCGGTCAGCGCGCCAGCTGGCGGGCGGCGTCGCGCGCGAAATAGGTCAAGACTCCATCGGCACCGGCGCGTTTGAAGGCCAAGAGGCTTTCCATCATGACCGCGTCGTGGTCCAGCCAGCCATTGATGGCCGCGGCCTTGAGCATGGCGTATTCGCCGCTCACCTGGTAGGCGAAGGTGGGCACGCGGAACTCGTCTTTCACGCGGCGCACGATGTCCAGATAGGGCATGCCGGGCTTGACCATCACCATGTCGGCGCCTTCGGCGATGTCCAGCGCCACTTCGCGCAAAGCTTCGTCGCTGTTGCCCGGGTCCATCTGGTAGACCTTTTTGTCGGCCTTGCCGAGGTTGGCGGCCGAACCCACGGCGTCGCGGAACGGTCCGTAGAAGGCGCTGGCGTATTTGGCGCTGTAGGCCATGATGCGGGTGTGGACCAGGCCTTTGGCCTCCAGCGCGGCGCGGATGGCGCCAATGCGCCCGTCCATCATGTCGCTGGGTGCGACCATGTCCACGCCGGCTTCGGCCTGAGTGAGTGCCTGCTTCACCAGGATTTCAACCGTCGGGTCGTTGAGGATGTAGTTGTGCGCGTCCAGCAAACCGTCCTGGCCGTGGCTGGTGAATGGGTCCAGCGCCACATCGGTCATCACGCCCAGCTCAGGGAAGCGCTTCTTCAGCTCACGCACCACCGTCGGCACCAGACCCTCGGGATTGGTCGCCTCCCGGCCATCGGGCGTTTTGAGGGCTGGATCGATCACAGGAAACAGCGCCATCACCGGAATGCCCAGTTTCACGCAGTCTTCGGCAACCGGCAGCAACAGGTCAAGGCTCAGGCGCTCGACGCCGGGCATGGACCCCACGGCTTCGCGTCGGTTTTGGCCGTCGAGCACGAAGACCGGGTAGATCAGGTCGGCAGGTGACAGCCGGTGTTCGCGCACGAGGTCGCGGGTAAAGGCATCACGGCGCAGACGGCGAGGGCGGGAAGCGGGAAAAGGTGCGGGCTGGATCATGGGCATATTGTGGCAAATCGGCTGGCAGGTGGCTTGTGAACGCTGCTTGCACATGGGTTTTGGCAATTCGTATCTATCTGTAAGAATATGGGGACGATTGAAAAGGCAGCGAGCGCTGTGTCCAATGAGATTGCCCGGACACAATGGTTGCCCTGACGGGTGTGCGATGGGCCCGTTTGATGCCATCATCGCTGTTCGGAAAGTTCATCGTCTCCCGTACCGCCCAGCGCTGCAAGTGCCGCGGTGAAGCTGGGGACATCAATCAATACACCATTGAGACGCAGCATGGCTCAGGACAACAAAATGAACGCACCCGCCCCGAAATCTTCCGATGCCAAGGGCGTCGAGTCCGATGGTTGGACGCTCGATGACCATTGGCCAGAATTGGTGACCGGGTTGGCCGACCAGTTCACCGAAAGCGTGAGCTCCTTGCAGCATCAGTTCGATCAGTTGCTGGCCAGCGGCCGCATCAGCAAGCAGGAGCACCGCGCAATGTCGATTCCGGCCGAGCGGATCAAGCTGGCCGGTGTGAGTGCCCAGCAAATCAATCGCTTCTACATGGGCCGCATTCGTCAGACCCATGAAAAAGTCGACATGTCGCAGTTGGTCGAGGGCGTGCTGCAGGAGCGCAAGCAAGAGCTGGCCATTTTGGGCATTGCCTTGCGCCGCAAACTCAAGCCGGTGGAAGTGCTGATCGATCCCACGGTTGCCCACACTTTTGTCAATGCTGTCTTGGACTGGAGCCTGCCGTTCGGCAACCGGGTCGACATGCGGTTGGACCTCAATGCCTGGCCTCAGCATGCCCGCTTGCTGGTGCGCGTTGCCAACGATGGTGCACCGCCGTCGAGCGCAGCGAGTTCCGATAGCCTGAGCTGGATGCTGATCCGCCAGATCGCGCTGGTGGCCGGAGGCATCGAAATCGACCGAACCCTGACCGACGACGGCGTGACCTTCACGGCCATGTTCACCCGCACGGTCCAGGCTGTAGACGGCATTTCCGCAGTGGACCTGTCAGATGACCATTCATCGATGTTCAAGTCGCTGTCGGGGACCTACGTGCTGACCATTTCACCCAGCTTGCAGATCCGTGCCGATGTGCGCGATGCCCTGCGGGAAATAGGCATTTCATCTGACAGTGTTGTGGATTTTCAACAGGCACGCGATGTGATCAAGAGTCGCATGCCCAACCTGATTGTGGTGGACTCAGAAATCAAGGACGACGAATTCGACGATTTCCGCCGTGCACTGCTGCGCGAAGTGTTTGAATTTCCGTTCGTCGAAATTTCACCGGACGACAGCTCATTCGACATGTCCGGGTTTGGCGAGTTTTCGATGGCCAAGGTTGGCCGCGGCAACATTCGCGAAGCCCTGGGCACGGCGGTGATGTTTGAGCTTGCAAAAATGATGTAAGTCAGACGGTTTCACTTTGGAACAATTCGCTCTTTTCACAGGGGAATCAGCGGTTCGCAGGTGTTGAAATCGGACTTTTTGTTGTAGCATCAGAGTGGGTGTGCCCTCGGGCGCGCTCCCCGCTTTTCCTCCCTGAGCGGGTGCCTTAGTGTGTGACAGCAAAAAGGCTTCCCAACCCGGCCCTATGGGCCGGGTTTTTTTTGTCCCGGCTCTTTGGGCGACCGAGCGGGTGTGGCCGCGGCACTCGGGGTCTGGCGGCTACACTGCCCAACATGTTGTGGGTCAAATCTTTTCATATCGTGTTTGTGGCCAGTTGGTTTGCGGGCTTGTTTTACCTGCCGCGCATCTTCGTGAACCTGGCCATGGTGCCACCTGGCAGCGACGCCGAACGCCAGCGATTGCTGCTGATGGCGCGCAAACTCATGCGATTCACCACATTGCTGGCTGTGCCCGCCGTGGCATTGGGTCTGTGGCTCTGGGCGGGCTACGGCATAGGCTGGGGTGCAGGCAACGGCTGGATGCATGCCAAATTGCTCATCGTGGTCCTGATCCTGGGCTACCACCACGCTTGCGGACGCATGTTGCGCAAGTTCGAGCGCGGCGAAAACCGCCGCAACCATGTCTGGTATCGGTGGTTCAACGAAGCACCGGTGTTGATGCTGGTGGTCGTCGTCGTCCTGGTCGTGGTCAAGCCTTTCTGAGTTCTTGTCAAGCTGCAGCGCCTAAAATGCGGCGATGGAAAACCAGTCGCCCTATTACCAGCGCCACATCTTTTTTTGCCTGAACCAACGCGAGGGCGGAGAGAGTTGTTGCGCCCCCCAGGGGGCGCAAGCCGCCTTTGATCGATGCAAGTCGCAGGCCAAAGCACTGGGCTTGCTGGGCGCGGGAAAAGTCCGGGTGAACAAGGCAGGTTGCCTGGACCGTTGCGCTGGCGGACCGATTGCTGTGGTGTATCCGGAAGGCGTGTGGTACAGCTACGTGGACCAAAGCGACATCGACGAAATTGTGGAATCGCACCTGCGCGACGGCGTGGTCGTCGAGCGTTTGCTGACCCCGCCCAATGTTGGCCGTTGATGAACGCGCAAACCGAAATCCAGCAGATCGCAGGACCTGCAGGCACACTTGAATTGGCGATCGATCAGCCCGACGCGCCAGCTAAAGGGGTGGCAGTGATTGCGCACCCCCACCCTTTGTTTGGCGGAACCATGACCAACAAGGTGGTCCAGACCCTGGCGCGTGCCTTTGTGCTGACTGGGTGGACCGCGGTGCGCTTCAATTTTCGTGGCGTGGGTGGCAGCGCTGGCGCCTACGATGATGGGCGTGGCGAGTTGGCCGATTTGCTGGCCGTGGTTCAAGACCAGGCCCCTGAGGGTGCGCTGTGTTTGGCCGGATTCTCATTTGGCGCTTTTGTGACCAGTCACGCGGTGGCCCATTTGGCACAGGCGCGCGAACTTGCCAAGGTGGTGCTGGTCGGCACGGCAACCAGCCGGTTTGATACAGCACCAGTTGCGCCGGAACTTCACCAGCGCACTTTGGTCATCCATGGCGAAGCGGACGACACCGTGCCATTGGTCTCCGTGATGGATTGGGCCAGGCCTCAGGCATTGCCAGTGCTGGTCGTTCCGGGCGGGGGGCACTTTTTCCATGGTCAGTTGCCATTGTTGCGCGACTTGACTGTGCGTCATTTGCAGGCTTGAGCAGTCTGCTTTCTTTTGTTTTCTGTTTTTAAGGGGTGTGTATTTTGCTGCGTCGATCGTTGATGCGTTGGGTTGCGGGTGTGGTGTGTGCGTTGGGAGCGCTTTCTGCTTCGGCGCAACCGCCCAAGGCGCCAGAAATTGCGGCCAAGGCCTATTTGCTGATGGATGTGACTTCGGGTCAGGTCCTGGCAGCCAAAGACCCAGACCAGTCGGTAGAGCCAGCCTCGCTGACCAAGTTGATGACAGCCTACGTGGTGTTTGATGCGCTCAAGTCGGGCAAGATCAACCTGACCCAAAAGTTCACGGTGAGTGAGCGGGCCTGGAAAATGCCGGGTTCGCGCATGTTCATCGAGCCCCGGATGGAAATACCGGTTGAAGATCTCATCAAGGGCATGATCGTGCAGTCGGGCAACGATGCGACCACGGCCTTGGCGGAAGGCCTGGCGGGCAGTGTGGAGCGTTTTGTCGACTTGATGAATCAGCAGGCCAAGGCGCTGGGCATGAACGCCAGCAGCTTCAAAAATCCTGAAGGCCTGACCGTGGCCGGACATACCACCACTGCCACGGACCTGGCCAAACTGGCCACGCGTCTCATGCATGATTTTCCGGAGTATGTGCCCTATTACGCGATCCAGCACTACCGTTACCCCGGCACGCCTGCGGCGAACGATACCAATCGCAACCTCTTGCTCTTCCGTGACCCCAGTGTGGACGGTCTGAAAACCGGCCACACGGACGCTGCTGGCTACTGCTTGGTGGCGACCTCGCGCCGACCCGTGGCAGGCCTGGGTGAGGGCCCTGCGGGCCAGCGCCGCTTGCTCAGCGTGTTGCTGGGCGCGTCCAGTGAAAACGTTCGAGCGGCCGAAAGCCAGAAGCTCTTGAATTGGGGTTACACGGCATATGATGCCGTTCGATTGACGGCAGCGGGGAAGGCGTTGGCCACGCCTCGCGTGTGGAAGGGCAAAGCGGCCGAGGTCCAGCTGGGCAAGGTTGAAGGCGTCGTGGTGTCGGTGCCTGCGGGGGAAGGACCCCGCATCAAAACCGAAATTGTTCGCCCCGATCCTTTGGTGGCACCTTTGCTCAAAGGGCAGCCGCTGGGCGTATTGCGCGTCACCTTGGCCAGTGGCGAGCCGGTGACCGAAGTGCCCTTGACGGTGCTGGAAACGGTGGAAGAGAGCGGCGTCGTGGGCCGCGCGTGGGATGCGCTGCGGCTTTGGATTCAGTGACCGCCTGTCACGACTGACCCTGTCGCACCTACTAAAACCGCCTTCGAGGCGGTTTTTTTGACCTTCTTCAACGCGTTCCCTGGAATCCGCATTGCAGATTTTCAGGCGCCGTGCTACAGTCGAGGGCTTTTCGGAATCTTCCGAGAAGTTTTCGTTTTCGCTTTATTTATCCAAACGTTTAGGGACGTTTCATGCCAACCATCAATCAACTCGTGCGCCACGGCCGGGAGGTCGAAAAGACCAAATCCAAGAGCCCGGCCATGGAGAACTCTCCACAGCGTCGCGGTGTCTGCACCCGTGTGTACACCACGACTCCCAAGAAGCCCAACTCCGCTCTGCGTAAGGTTGCCAAAGTGCGCCTGACCAACGGTTTTGAGGTGATTTCCTACATCGGCGGTGAAGGCCACAACCTGCAGGAACACAGCGTTGTGCTGGTTCGCGGCGGTCGTGTCAAGGACTTGCCCGGTGTGCGTTACCACATCGTTCGTGGCTCGCTGGACTTGCAGGGCGTGAAAGACCGCAAGCAGTCGCGCTCCAAGTACGGTGCGAAGAAGCCCAAGGCCAAGTAATCCTCGGCTGTCAGCAAAAGAGATTTTCGGTGCTGTTTGCCGCGTGGCGCGGTGAATCAGCGTAGTGACCCGAAGCCTGCAATGTCGTGGGTGGGTCGAGTAAGTGAGAGTCACGCTTGTCTCTCGCGGTGCCTGCCAAGGCGCCAACTGAAGCAAATTTAGAGGTGAAAAAATGCCACGTCGTCGCGAAGTCCCTAAACGTGAAATCCTGCCGGATCCCAAGTTCGGCAATGTCGAGCTCTCCAAGTTCATGAACGTGATCATGGAAGGCGGTAAAAAAGCTGTTGCCGAGCGCATCATTTATGGTGCTCTGGAGCAGATCGAGAAGAAAACCGGCAAAGACCCGGTCGAGGCGTTCTCCGTCGCCATCAACAACGTCAAGCCCATGGTGGAAGTCAAGTCCCGCCGCGTGGGTGGTGCCAACTACCAGGTGCCTGTTGAAGTGCGTCCAGTCCGTCGCCTGGCTTTGTCCATGCGCTGGATCAAGGAAGCCGCCCGCAAGCGCAGCGAGAAGTCCATGGCCATGCGCCTGGCCAACGAGCTGATCGAGGCCACCGAAGGCCGTGGCGGTGCCATGAAGAAGCGTGACGAAGTGCACCGCATGGCCGAAGCCAACAAGGCGTTCAGCCACTTCCGTTTCTGATTCGGACGCTGTTCGCTCCGTCTCATTTAACCTGACCCGAGAGCCCGCATTCCCTTGAAAAAGGGTGGCGGGCTCGACCCAATTTTGGAGTATTTCCATGTCCCGCACCACGCCCCTTGAGCGTTACCGCAACATCGGTATTTCCGCGCACATCGACGCCGGCAAGACCACCACCACTGAGCGCATCCTGTTTTACACGGGTGTGAACCACAAGATCGGCGAAGTGCACGACGGCGCGGCCACCATGGACTGGATGGAGCAGGAGCAGGAGCGTGGTATCACCATCACTTCTGCCGCCACGACCTGTTTCTGGAAGGGCATGGAGCTCAACTACGAAGAGCACCGTTTCAACATCATTGATACCCCCGGCCACGTCGACTTCACGATTGAAGTTGAGCGCTCCATGCGCGTGCTCGACGGCGCCTGCATGGTGTATTGCGCCGTGGGTGGCGTGCAGCCCCAGTCGGAAACCGTCTGGCGTCAGGCCAACAAGTACAAGGTGCCGCGCCTGGCCTTTGTGAACAAGATGGACCGCACTGGTGCCAACTTCTTCAAGGTCTTTGACCAGATGAAGCTGCGCCTGAAGGCCAATCCTGTGGCCATCGTGATCCCGATTGGTGCAGAAGAGAACTTCACCGGTGTGGTTGACCTGATCAAGATGAAGGCCATCATCTGGGATGAGGCTTCTCACGGTATGAAATTCGATTACCGCGAGATTCCTGCCGAGTTGCAGGCGCAGGCCGAAGAGTGGCGCGAAAAGCTGCTGGAAGCCGCGGCCGAGTCCAGCGAAGAGTTGATGAACAAATACCTGGAGGAAGGCACGCTCTCCGAAGACGAGATCAAGGCGGGTATCCGTACCCGTACGCTGGCCACCGAAATCCAGCCGATGCTGTGCGGAACCGCGTTCAAGAACAAGGGTGTGCAGCGCATGCTCGACGCCGTGATCGACTTCCTGCCTTCGCCTGTGGACATTCCACCTGTGGGTGGCACTGACGAAGACGAAGAGCCTACCTCGCGCAAGGCGCAGGACGACGAAAAGCTGTCAGCGCTGGCGTTCAAGCTGATGACCGACCCCTATGTGGGCCAGTTGACCTTTGTGCGCGTCTATTCAGGCGTGTTGAAAAAGGGTGACTCGGTGTTCAACCCCGTCAAGGGCAAGAAAGAGCGCATCGGCCGTATCGTGCAGATGCACGCCAACAACCGACTGGAAGTCGAAGAAATTCGCGCCGGTGACATCGCCGCTTGCGTGGGGTTGAAAGACGTGACCACGGGTGAAACCCTGTGCGATCCTGAAGCCGTCATCATGCTCGAGCGCATGGTCTTCCCTGAGCCCGTGATCGCGCAGGCCGTGGAGCCCAAGACCAAAGCCGACCAGGAAAAGATGGGTATCGCCCTGCAGCGATTGGCCGCAGAAGATCCATCTTTCCGCGTCAAGACCGACGAAGAATCGGGCCAGACCATCATCGCCGGTATGGGCGAGCTGCACCTGGAGATCATTGTCGACCGCATGAAGCGCGAATTCGGCGTGGAAGCCAACGTCGGCAAGCCTCAGGTGGCCTACCGCGAGACCATTCGCAAGACCATCGAAGACTCCGAAGGCAAGTTCGTTCGCCAGTCCGGTGGTAAGGGTCAGTACGGTCACGTCGTGTTCAAGATCGAACCCAACGAAGCCGGCAAAGGCTTTGAATTCGTCGACGCGATCAAGGGCGGTGTGGTGCCTCGCGAATACATCCCTGCGGTGGAAAAGGGCGTGATCGAAGCCCTGACGACCGGTGTGTTGGCCGGCTACCCCGTGGTGGACGTGAAGGTCACGCTGCACTTCGGTTCGTACCACGACGTGGACTCGTCGGAAATGGCCTTCAAGATGGCCGCCATCTTTGGTTTCAAAGAGGGTTGCAAGAAAGCCAGCCCGGTCATCCTGGAACCCATGATGTCCGTGGAAGTGGAAACGCCAGAAGACTACGCCGGCAACGTGATGGGCGATCTGTCCAGCCGCCGCGGCATGGTGCAGGGCATGGAAGACATGGTCGGTGGCGGCAAGGCCATCAAGGCCGAAGTGCCCCTGTCCGAAATGTTCGGCTACTCGACCACCCTGCGTTCCGCTACGCAAGGCCGTGCCACTTACTCTATGGAGTTCAAGCACTACGCCGAAGCACCGCGCAACGTGGCTGAGGCCATCGTCGCCTCCCGCGCCAAGTAAGCGCAACAGCGCTTACCCCCAGGTCGCAGCAGGTCCGGGTCTCCCGGCCTGCCAGCGACGCCCCCTTAAGGGGTGACGCGCGAAGCGCGGCCTAGGGGTGGGGAAATGTTTTGTCTTCGGCGCCGCGAAAGCGGTTGACCAGCTGCCCGTGGCAGGTCTGCGCCGGAAACGTTAAACCGTCACGGGCATCGTTCTTTTTAAGGTATTTCAAATGGCAAAAGAGAAATTTGAGCGGACCAAGCCGCACGTCAACGTTGGCACGATTGGTCACGTGGACCACGGCAAGACCACGCTGACGGCGGCCATCACGACCGTGTTGTCCAAGAAGTTCGGTGGCGCGGCCAAGGCCTACGACCAGATCGACGCAGCCCCTGAAGAGAAGGCCCGCGGCATCACCATCAACACCGCTCACGTGGAATACGAAACGGCCAAGCGCCACTACGCCCACGTGGACTGCCCTGGTCACGCCGACTACGTCAAGAACATGATCACCGGTGCCGCCCAGATGGACGGCGCCATCCTGGTGTGCTCCGCTGCTGACGGCCCAATGCCCCAGACCCGCGAGCACATCCTGTTGTCGCGCCAGGTGGGCGTGCCTTACATCATCGTCTTCCTGAACAAGGCCGACATGGTGGACGACGCCGAATTGCTGGAATTGGTCGAAATGGAAGTGCGCGAGCTCTTGTCCAAGTACGACTTCCCGGGCGACGATACCCCCATCATCCATGGCTCCGCCAAACTCGCCCTGGAAGGCGACACGGGTCCATTGGGCGAAGAAGCCATCATGAAGCTGGCCGACGCACTCGACACCTACATCCCTGAGCCAGAGCGCGCTGTTGACGGCGCCTTCCTGATGCCTGTGGAAGACGTGTTCTCCATCTCCGGTCGCGGCACCGTGGTGACCGGCCGTATCGAGCGCGGCATCATCAAGGTCGGCGAAGAAATCGAGATCGTCGGTATCGCTGACACCCAGAAGACCACCTGCACGGGCGTGGAAATGTTCCGCAAGCTGCTGGACCAGGGCCAGGCTGGCGACAACGTCGGTATCCTGTTGCGCGGTACCAAGCGCGAAGACGTGCAGCGCGGCCAGGTGCTGTGCAAGCCCGGTTCGATCAAGCCCCACACCCACTTCACGGGCGAGATCTATGTCTTGTCCAAAGACGAAGGTGGCCGTCACACGCCTTTCTTCAACAACTACCGTCCCCAGTTCTACTTCCGCACGACGGACGTGACCGGTGCGATCGAGTTGCCAGAAGGCAAAGAGATGGTGATGCCTGGTGACAACGTGTCGATCACTGTGAAGCTGATCAACCCGATCGCCATGGAAGAAGGTCTGCGCTTCGCCATCCGCGAAGGTGGCCGTACCGTCGGCGCCGGTGTGGTTGCCAAGATCATTGCTTAAGGAGACACCAGATGTCTTCCAAGCAAAAAATCCGCATCCGCCTCAAGGCGTTCGATTACAAGCTCATCGACACCTCGGCCGCCGAGATCGTTGAAACCGCCAAGCGCACCGGCGCGATTGTCAAGGGCCCTGTGCCCCTGCCAACACGCATGAAGCGCTTTGACCTCTTGCGCTCACCACACGTCAACAAGACCAGTCGTGATCAGCTCGAGATCCGTACGCACCAGCGTCTGATGGACATCGTGGATCCCACCGACAAAACGGTGGACGCCTTGATGAAGCTTGACCTGCCAGCAGGCGTGGACGTCGAAATCAAGCTGCAGTAATGCCGTAGGTGTGAGCCCTGGCCGGCCATTGATTGGTCAGGGCTTGCAGAAAAAATGCCTGCTGGTTATACTCGCAGGCTTTCCTGTCTTTTGGCAGGGAGAGAAAGTCAGAGGCGACAAGCTGTTTCAACAGCTGCGCCATTCGCCGCGAGAGCCCTTTCGAGGGATTTCGCATCATCAGCCCCGGCCAATTGCAGTCGGGAACGGAGAAAAAAATGAGTCTTAGCAACTCCCTCGGGTTGTTGGGTCGCAAGGTTGGCATGATGCGCCTGTTCACCGAAGATGGGGATTCCATCCCTGTCACGGTGGTCGACGTGTCCAACAACCGTGTGACGCAAGTCAAAACTCAAGCCAACGATGGCTACGATGCGTTGCAGGTCACCTTTGGTGCCCGCCGTGCGTCCCGCATCACCAAGCCTGTTGCAGGTCACCTGGCCAAGGCCGGTGTTGAAGCGGGTGAGATCATCCAAGAATTCCGCGTCGCTTCTGACGTTGCTGCTCAGTACCCTGCGGGTGCTGTGGTGGCTGCCACTGCTGTGTTTGCAGCTGGCCAGAAGGTGGATGTGCAGGGTACTTCGATCGGTAAAGGCTACGCCGGCACCATCAAGCGCCACAACATGAGCTCGCAGCGCGCTTCGCACGGTAACAGCCGTTCGCACAACGTGCCCGGTTCTATCGGTATGGCTCAAGACCCAGGTCGCGTTTTCCCAGGAAAGCGCATGACGGGTCACCTGGGCGATGTCACCAAAACCATTCAAAACCTCGACATCTTCCGCATCGACGAAGCCCGTCAACTGCTGATGATCCGCGGTGCTGTGCCTGGCGCAAAGAACGGTTTCCTGACCGTTCGTCCTGCCATCAAGGCCAAAACCAACAAGGGAGCAAACTGATGCAAGTTGAACTCCTGAACGACCAGGGTCAAGCCGCCTCCAAAATGGACGTGCCTGAGACCGTGTTTGGTCGCGACTACAACGAAGCGCTGATTCACCAGCTGGTCGTGGCTTATCAAGCCAATGCCCGCCAGGGTACGCGTGCTCAAAAAGACCGTGAGCAGGTCAAGCACTCGACAAAGAAGCCGTTCAAGCAAAAAGGCACGGGTCGCGCCCGCGCTGGTATGACTTCCTCGCCCATCTGGCGCGGAGGCGGTCGCGCTTTCCCCAACCTGCCGAACGAGAACTTCACGCAGAAGATCAACAAGAAGATGTACCGCGCAGGTATGGCTTCGATCTTCTCGCAACTGGTTCGCGAGGGTCGTCTGGCCGTGGTCGAGTCGCTCAAGCTGGATTCGCCCAAGACCAAGCCGTTGGCAGCCAAACTCAAAGCCATGAATATGCCGTCGGTCCTCGTGATCACTGAAGAGGTGGATGAGAACCTGTACTTGGCTTCGCGCAACCTGCCCAACGTTTTGATCGTTGAGCCGCGTTACGCCGATCCTCTGTCGCTGGTGCACTACAAAAAGGTGATCGTCACCAAAGGTGCCATCGACCAGTTGAAGGAGATGTTCGCATGACCATCACAAAATACGACGAAGGCCGTCTGATGCAGGTGCTGGTTGCACCCATCGTGTCCGAAAAAGCCACGCAAGTGGCTGAGAACACCAACGCTGTGTTGTTCAAAGTCTTGCGCGATGCGTCCAAGCCTGAGATCAAGGCCGCTGTGGAGTTGATGTTCAAGGTTGAAGTTCAGGGCGTGTCCGTGCTCAACCAAAAGGGCAAGGCCAAGCGCTTTGGCAAATCCATGGGTCGCCGCGATCACGTTCGCAAGGCCTATGTGACGCTCAAGCCCGGTCAAGAACTGAACTTCAGTGGGGAGGCTGCGTAATCATGGCTGTCATCAAGATGAAACCCACCTCACCAGGCCGTCGCGGCATGGTGAAGGTCACGCGTGACCACCTCCACAAAGGTGAAGGTTACGCACCCCTGCTGGAGCCACAATTCCAGAAGGCCGGCCGTAACAACAACGGTCACATCACAGTTCGCCACAAAGGCGGTGGTCACAAGCACCACTACCGAGTGGTTGACTTCCGTCGCATCAAGGACAATATCCCTGCGAAGGTCGAGCGTATCGAATACGACCCGAACCGCACGGCGCATATTGCTTTGCTGTGCTACGCCGACGGCGAGCGCCGCTACATCATCGCCCCCCGTGGCGTTGAAGTGGGTGCCACGCTGTTGTCGGGCTCCGAGTCGCCGATTCGCGTCGGCAACACGCTGCCCATCCGCAACATCCCGGTCGGTTCCACCATCCACTGCATCGAATTGCAAGTCGGCAAAGGCGCTCAAATCGCCCGCTCCGCTGGCGCTTCCGCAGTGCTGCTGGCCCGCGAAGGCATCTACGCTCAAGTGCGTATGCGTTCGGGCGAAGTGCGCAAGATCCATGTGGATTGCCGCGCCACCATTGGTGAAGTTTCCAACCAGGAACACAGCCTGCGCCAACTGGGTAAAGCCGGTGTCAAGCGTCACATGGGTATCCGCCCAACCGTGCGCGGTACCGCCATGAACCCAATCGATCACCCACACGGTGGCGGCGAAGGCAAGACCGGCGAAGGCCGTGCACCAGTGGATCCATGGGGCAACCTGACCAAGGGCTACCGTACCCGCAACAACCGCCGCACGCAGTCGATGATCGTCTCGCGTCGCAAGAGCAAGAAGTAAAGGGCTGACAAAATGAGTCGTTCACTTAAAAAAGGCCCTTTCATTGACCATCACCTGATGGCCAAAGTTGAAAAGGCTGTTGCAACCAAAGACAAGAAGCCTGTCAAGACCTGGTCGCGTCGCTCCATGATCTTGCCTGACTTCATCGGGCTGACCATTGCCGTGCACAACGGCAAGCAGCACGTGCCTGTATACATCACCGATCAGATGGTTGGACACAAGCTCGGCGAGTTTTCGCTGACGCGCACGTTCAAAGGCCATCCGGCTGACAAAAAAGCGAAGAAGTAAGGACCAACCATGAGTACAGAAACCCGCTCCATCGTTCGCGGTGTGCGCCTGTCGGTGGACAAAGGCCGCCTCGTCGCCGATCTGATTCGCGGCAAGAAAGTTGACCAAGCGCTCAACATTCTCGCGTTCACACAGAAAAAAGCCGCTGGCATCGTCAAGAAAGCTCTGGAGTCGGCCATCGCCAACGCCGAGCACAACGACGGCGCCGACATCGACGAATTGAAGGTCAAGACCATCTACGTCGAGCAAGGCACCACGCTCAAGCGTTTCTCGGCCCGCGCCAAAGGCCGCGGCAACCGCATCAGCAAACCCACCTGTCACATCTACGTGACGGTTGGAAACTGAAAGAGGTCACAGGAATATGGGACAAAAAATCAACCCAACCGGGTTCCGCCTCGCAGTTTCCCGCAACTGGGCCAGCCGCTGGTACGCGAGCAACCGTGATTTCGCCGGCATGTTGGCCGAAGACATCAAGGTGCGCGAGTACCTGAAGGGCAAGCTGAAGAACGCCGCCGTTTCGCGCGTCGTGATCGAGCGCCCCGCCAAGAACGCACGCATCACCATCTACTCGGCACGTCCGGGCGTTGTGATCGGCAAGAAAGGTGAGGACATCGAGCGTCTGAAGAAAGAACTGGCTGCCAAACTGGGCGTGCCGGTTGCGGTCAACATCGAAGAAGTGCGCAAGCCTGAAATCGATGCCAAGTTGATCGCCGACAGCATCACGCAGCAGCTCGAGAAGCGCATCATGTTCCGTCGCGCCATGAAGCGTGCGATGCAGAACGCCATGCGCCTGGGTGCCCTGGGCATCAAGATCATGTCGTCTGGCCGTCTGAATGGTATCGAAATCGCACGTTGCGAGTGGTACCGCGAAGGTCGCGTGCCGCTTCACACCCTGCGCGCCGACATCGACTACGGCACGTCCGAAGCCAAGACCACGTACGGCATCATTGGTGTCAAGGTCTGGGTCTACAAGGGCGATCACCTGGGCCGCAACGATGCGCCTGTGGTGGCCGATACGCCTCGTCCTGAGGAAGAGCGTCGTCCACGTGGTCCACGCCGTGAGCGTCCAGCTGGCCCGCCAGCCCGCGCTGCCGTGCGTCGCCCTGGTGCCAACGCAGCTCCGGCCGATGGCAGCGACAAGCCTGCTGAAGCCACCGCTGACGCAGAATCGAAATCCGCCGTTAAGCGCGTTCCAAAAGACGCACCCGCAGAGGCATCTGCGGACGGCAAAGGAGAATAAACATGCTGCAACCTGCACGTCGCAAGTTCCGTAAGGAACAAAAAGGCCGCAACACGGGCGTCGCCACCAGTGGCGCCACCGTGGCTTTCGGTGACTTCGGTTTGAAGTCCACCGATCGCGGCCGTCTCACAGCCCGTCAGATCGAAGCCGCACGCCGTGCGATTTCCCGTCACGTCAAGCGTGGCGGCCGTATCTGGATCCGCGTGTTTCCGGACAAGCCGATTTCCAACAAGCCTGCCGAAGTCCGTATGGGCAACGGTAAAGGTTCGGTTGAGTACTACGTGGCTGAGATCCAGCCCGGCAAGGTGCTCTACGAAATCGTCGGGGTGCCAGAACAGCTGGCCCGCGAGGCTTTCACCTTGGCAGCCGCCAAACTTCCTTTGCGCACCACGTTCGTGACGCGCATGCTGGGTCAGTGATTCAGGAGACTATCAAATGAAAACTGCTGATCTGCGCAAAAAGGATGTGGCCGGCCTCGAAGCCGAAGTGAAATCGCTGCAAAAGGCCCATTTCGGCCTGCGCATGCAAAAAGCCACGCAACAACTCAACAACACCGCAACGCTCGGCGATACCCGCCGTGACATTGCCCGCGCCAAGACCATCTTGGCCGAGCAACAGCGTGCTGCGGCCGCCGGCAAATAAGGAGCGAACCCATGACGGAAGCAAAAACCTCCCTCAAGCGCACCTTGGTTGGCAAGGTGGTCAGTGACAAACGTGCGAAGACCGTGACGGTTCTCGTTGAGCGTCGTGTGAAACACGAGCTGTACAACAAGATCGTTGCCAAGTCGAGCAAGTACCACGCGCACGACGAAAAAGGCGAGTACAAGACGGGCGACGTGATCGAGATCACCGAAAGCCGTCCGCTGTCCAAGACCAAGAACTGGGTGGCGACCCGCTTGGTGCAAAAAGCCGCACTGGTTTAAAGACCATTGCGCTGCTCGCAGCGAAACCCTGAAAAGCGACCGACAATCTCGGTCGCTTTTTCTTTTTCGGCCCCAGTTTCCTGTGGCCCCAACAAAGGTCCCAGGACCACTCACGAGGAGAACACCATGATCAAGGTAGGCGACAAGATTCCAGCAACGGTATTGATGGAGTACGTTGAGGTTGAAGGCAATGGCTGCAGCATCGGGCCTAATCCGGTGGACACCATCAAGGCCAGCGCGGGCAAGACCATCGCGCTGTTTGCCCTGCCTGGCGCCTTCACGCCCACCTGCTCCGCACAACACGTGCCCGGCTATGTCGAGCAGTTCGATGCGCTCAAGGCCGCAGGCGTGGACGAAATCTGGTGTCTCAGCGTGAACGATGCTTTTGTGATGGGTGCCTGGGCGCGCGATCAGAAGACCGGCGCCAAGGTCCGCATGCTGGCCGACGGCGATGCGGCGTTCGCCAAGGCCACTGGCCTGACGCTGGACCTCACCGGCAAGGGCCTGGGGCTGCGCAGCAACCGCTACTCCATGTTGGTCAAGGACGGCGTGGTCACCACCTTGAACGTTGAAGGCCCTGGCAAGTTTGAAGTCAGCGACGCCGCCACGATGCTGGCACAGGCCAAGGGCTGACCTTTTCTTTGAGACGACCCATTGGGGCCGCTGCAAGTGATTGCAGCGGCCCTGTTTTTTTGACTAGGCGCCTGGGATTCGATTCAGATCGGCCATGAGGTAGTGGGCGCCGGGAATAGGATTGTGATAGTAGGGCGCCACCTCGACAAAGCCGGCTTCGTGGTAGAGCGCACGGGCGGTCTCCATGTCACTCAGGGTGTCGAGCAGCATGGTGGCGTAACCCGAGATCTGGGCCTGCATCATGATGCGTTCCACCAGTTGGCGACCCAGGCCGAAGCCGCGGAAAGCGGGACGCACGAACAGGCGTTTCATCTCGCACGCGTTGAGGTGATCGCTGCTGACCATGGGCCGGAGGCCACAGCAGCCAGCGGGTGCACCATCCACCCATGCCAAAAAAAGCGCGCCCATGGGGCCCGCGTATTCTCCGGGCAAGCTGGCCAATTCGGCCTCAAAGCCTTGGAAGCACAGGTCGATATCGAGAGAGGCCTGGTAGTCGATGAACAGGGTGCGCGCAACGGCAAGCTCTTCGGGCGTTTCGGCCGGTCGCAATTCGACTTGGGCAGCGGGTGTGGCGGTCATGAAAGGCAGGTCAAGTCTGGCTGGATCCACTATACGACAGCCATTCAGAAGCCGCTGCCCGCCCCCCAATTGATCAACCGGTTGACCGCGAAGGCGCAGAGTCCAAAGATGCACAAAGCCAAAATACGGGATCCCGCCGTGTCGCGACTCGGTGCCACCGCAGCATCCAGCGCTTTGTCGCCATGGATCATCGGCCCGACGAGGTCGGTCTTTTTGACCTTCTTGTAGTAGCCGATGGCCAGCAGGTGCAGCACCACCAGACCGATCAAGATCAGCTTGCCCACCTCTTTGTGGTAACCGGTCGCCATGGAAACCGTGTTGCCAGATACCAGTGCCGTCAAAGGACCTGCAAAGGCAATCTCGTCGTCAGCAAACAGCCCGCTGGTGACCTGCGCCAGCAGAACCAGCAGCAGCGCAAACACCGAAAGCGCGCCGGTGGGGCTGTGGCCCACACTGTGCGTTGTGGGGCTTTCGCCTCTGAGATGCTGCATCAGCGCAGCAGGCGAATAAATGAAGCTCACGAAACGCGACCAGCGTCCGCCGACCAAGCCCCAAATCGCCCGGAACATCAACAAGGTCAAGACACTGTAGCCAAACCGGAAATGCCAGGTCATGGCGTTGCCGCCGATATTGGCGGTGAGCACCAGACCTATGACGCAAACCACCAAGGCCCAATGGAAGAGACGTGTGGGCAAGTCCCAGATGCGAACGGTATGCATATCGACTTCGAGAATCCGTGGGGAAGAAAGTGCACACGATACCTGAAGGAGGGGACATCAAGCAGTTCCTTATGGAACTTCTTATGAGCTTATACACTCTCCAAAGCGTGGCTGCCTGCCACGTCCAGTCCCTGCAATCATTCCTATCCCCACGGAGGTTTTATGAAACTGATGGCTTCTCTGACCCTGGCTGCCGCAGCCGCCACCTTGGCCATGCCTGCCATGGCTCAATTCAAAAACGGCGAAGACGCAGTGAAGTACCGCAAGGCCGCTTTCACCGTGATGGCCAACCACTTTGCCCGTGTGGGCGCTATGACCAGTGGCAAGCAGCCCTTTGACGCCAAAGTCGCGGCCGAAAACGTGGCCGTTGTGGAGGCGATGAGCAAATTGCCGTGGGCAGGGTTCGTGGCTGGAACCGACAAAGGCGATACCCGGGCGTTGCCTGAGATCTGGACAGAGGCCGATGCCTTCAAGGGTGGAGCCGACAAAATGCAGGCTGCTGTGGCCAAACTCAGCGCAGCGGCCAAGACCGGCAATCTGGACGCTGTGAAAACCGCATTCGGAGAGGTGGGCCAGACTTGCAAGGCTTGTCACGACGACTATCGCAAAGACTGAGCGCCATTGCGCCCATCAAAAAAGGCCAATGCCCGAGAAGGTGTTGGCCTTTTCTTTTGCCCAGATGTCGCACCTACGCCTTATTGAGCAGCTCGTCGATCAGGGCGTGCAGCGCCTCCATATTGGGTTCGCCCACAAAGCGTTTCACGATGTTGCCTTGCTTGTCAACCAGGTAGGTGGTCGGTGTGAGTTTCACATCGCCCCAGTCTTGAGCAATCTGACCCGTGTTGTCCAGCGCGACCTTGAAGGGGAGTTGACGCGACTGAGCAAAACTCACCACCCATTTGGGCTCGTCATAGCTCATGGCAACGGCCACCGTTTCGTAACCACGGTCCTTGAACTTGTCGTAGGTCGCGATCAGCGCCGGCATTTCCTTGACACAGCTTACACAAGTGGTGGCCCAGAAGTTGACCAGCGTGACCTTGCCTTTGAGATCGGTCGTGGTGGTCTTGGAGCCATCCAGCAGCACGAAGGTCGAGTCCGGTGCGGCGTCTTTGGTGCTGCAACCCGTGAAGGCCAACGCGCTGGCTGCCACAAGGCCCGTCAAAAGGAGGGTGCGGCGAGATGTGGAGGCAAAGGAAGTGAACATGGGTAGGCTCAATGGCGGGCGGTGTTGGCTGGATCGCCAGATTCAGGTGGTGGAAGTATGAAGGCGAGCGCTCTGGATAAGTTCCTCAGTTGGCGCTGTGATGGCGGTCACTGGCGGCTTTACCTCATTTGCTCAGTTTGCGTCTTGCCTCGCTGAGGCGGGCCTCCAGGTACTCGCCATAGAAGTCGGGCACGGCCACGCCCTCCAGGCGCTCGGCCAATTCTTCTCCGCGGGCGCCGAAAAAAAGCACAGTGGGTGCAAACTTCGCTTTCCAGTTGGCCACCTGCTCGGCCGGGCTGGAGCTCTCCCCCTTGAACCCCTGCAGCAGTGTGCGTCGGTCGCGTGTGTCCACCTGGACGGCCACCACTTCGCCAGCCCTGAGCATGGGCAGCAAATGGTGTTGCCGCACCAGGTCGCAATACGGGCAGCCGGGCAGCGTGGTCATCACCACCAAGGGCTCCCCCTTGGCGGTGGCGGCCTGGGCGGCAGCACGCAATGAACTGGGTGTTGGCAGGGCCAGGTTCGGGCGGGTAGCGGCTTGGGCAACAGAGGTCATGCTGGCAATGTCAAGAAGCGATCATGCTGGGGTGAACGTCAGACAATACCTTGCTGTTGAAGTTCCGACAAGCGCGCTGCATTGGCTCCCAGCCAGTCGGCCAACACCTGGGCGTTGTGCTCACCCAGCATCGGCGGGGGGAGGTCCTGGCGAACTGGCGTGGCGCTCAACTTCATGGGGCTGGCGACCAGATTGACCGCGTCGGCCAGGGGGTGGGACCAGGTGTGCACCATCTGGCGATGCTGCACTTGGGGGTCGGCAAAGACCTCGGCCAGGTTGTTGATGGCGCCGCAGGGCACCTTGGCCGTCTCCAGCGCGGCAAGCCAGTCGGCCTTGCCGCGCGATTTCATGACGGTCTCCAGCAGCGGAACCAGGGTGTCCCGGTGGCGCACGCGGTTCTGGTTTCGGGCGTACCGTTCGTCGGCAGCCAGTTCAGGGCAGCCGGCCACCTCGCAAAACTTGGTGAACTGGCTGTCGTTGCCTACCGCAAGAATCAAGTGCTGGGCCTGGCCGCTGGCATCAGGCGCGACTTCAAACACCTGGTAGGGCACGATGTTGGCATGGGCATTGCCAGCCCGGCCTGGCACCTTGCCTTCGGCCTTGCCGCGCACCAGGTAGTTGGCGCCCAGATTGGCGAGCATGGCGACCTGGGTGTCGAGCAGGGCCATGTCGATGTGCTGACCCTCGCCGGTGCGCTCGGCGTGGCGCAGCGCTGCCTGTATGGCGACGGTGGCGTACAGGCCGGTGAACAGGTCGGCCACGGCCACGCCCACTTTTTGCGGGCCACCCCCGGGCAGATCATCGCGCTCGCCGGTGATGCTCATCAGCCCGCCGATGCCTTGAATGGCGTAGTCGTAGCCAGCGCGATCGCGGTAGGGGCCGGTCTGGCCGAAGCCGGTGATGGAGCAGTACACCAGGCTGGGGTTGATGGCGCGCAGGCTCTCGAAATCAAGGCCGTAGCGGGCCATGTCGCCCACCTTGTAGTTCTCCACAAACACATGGGCGTGCCGCACCAGTTCGCGGATCAGCGCCTGGCCTGCGGGCTGTGCGATGTCGCATGTGATGGAGCGTTTGTTGCGGTTTGCACCCAGGTAGTAGGCGGCCTCGGCCGTGTCCTGGCCGTCGCGCCCGCTCAGAAAGGGTGGGCCCCAGCCGCGGGTGTCGTCCCCCCCGGGGTGGCCCCCGCCCGGCGGGCGCTCAACCTTGACCACGTCAGCCCCCAGATCGGCCAGGGTTTGCGTGCACCAGGGCCCTGCCAGCACGCGCGATAAATCAAGTATGCGGATACCATCCAATGCGTTCATACCGCCATTGTCCGCGACCCGGGCCGGTGGGTGCACCGGTTCTTGCCCTTTTGGAGTTGTGTGTGTCGGTTTCTTTGCGTGGTTTTGTGGTCATCCTGGTGCTGGGCGCCGCAGCGTTGAGCGCCTGCAGCCCCACTTTCAACTGGCGCGAATTGCGCCCCGAGGGCGCGCCACTGGTGGCGCTGATGCCTTGCAAACCCGAGACGGCGACGCGCTCCGTGCCCATGCTGGGCCAGCCTACCGAGTTGCATATGTACAGCTGCGAGACCGGTGGCTTGACCTTCGCCGTGGCCTGGGCAAAGGTTGGCGACTCGGCCAAGGCCGGGGAGGCGCTGGCGCAATGGCAACAGGCTTCGCTCGCCTCGGTTCGTGTGGCGCCGGGCGCTGCCACGGCATGGCCCGCGGCCGTGGCTCGGGCAGACCAGGTTCAAGGTGCCAAGGGGCAGGGCAGCGACCATCAGGGCAAGCCCTTGAATACCCAGGCGGTGTACTTTGCGCAGGGCAACTGGGTGTACCAGGCCGCGATGTACGGACCGAAGCTCCCCGAGCAGGCGACCACGGCCTTCTTTGACGGCCTGGCTCTGCCTTGAGCACCGCCGAAGAATACCTGCGTGGCCAAGAGGGTGGTCGCCTGAGCCCTTCCGAGCTGCTGGGGCGGCGGGCCGCGGTGACGGTGTTCCTCACCTTTGCATTTGCCTACTTTTTTTCGGCCCTGGTGCGCGCGGTCACAGCCACCCTGTCGCCCACACTGAGTGCCGAGTTGTCGCTCAGCGCCAGTGAACTCGGCCTGCTGGCGGGCGGCTATTTCCTGGGTTTTGCCATGACGCAGCTGCCATTGGGCAACTGGCTCGACAGGTATGGCCCGCGTCGCATCAGCGTGGCGTTTCTGAGCGTGGCGGTGCTCGGGTGTGCGGCATTTGCGCTGGCTACCAGTTTTTCCGGCCTGCTCGCCGCGCGCGTGCTCACCGGCATGGGGGTGAGCGCCTGCCTGATGGCGCCGCTCACCGGTTACCGCCGCTGGCTCACACCCGCTGCATTGTTGCGGGCCAATTCGTGGATGCTGATGACCGGATCGCTGGGCATGGTGGCCGCAACCCTGCCCGTGCAGTGGTTGATGCCCCTGCTGGGCTGGCGCGGCCTGTTCTGGCTGCTGGCGGCCTTGCTGGTGATGTGCATGGGCCTGCTGGCCTGGCGGGTGCCGGCCTGGCGTCGCCCCGATCCGGAGGGTGATCCACATGCGCCTGCGTTGGGCTACCGCCAGATCGTGACCCACCCGTATTTCAGACAAATGGTGCCCATCGGGTTCATCAACTACGGTGGCATGGTGGCCGTGCAAACCCTGTGGGCTGGACCATGGATGGTGCGCGTGGGTGGGCTGTCGGCGCAAGCGTCGGCGCAAGGGCTGTTTGCGATCAATCTGTGCATGCTTTGCGCGTTCTGGACCTGGGGCATGGTCAACCCGGGGTTTGTCCGGCGCGGATTGGCGCCTGAACGCCTGATCGCCTGGGGGTTGCCCATCAGCTTGGTGGTGCTGGCCAGCATTGTGTGGATGGGTCCGGCGGCCGGCTGGCCTTTCTGGGCGCTTTTTTGCGTGAGCAGCACCTTTGTTTCGCTGTGCCAACCTGCCGTGGCGCAGGCTTTGCCTGCGCAGGCTGCGGGCAGGGCTTTGTCGGCCTTCAACCTCGTGATCTTTGCTGGCGTCTTTGTCGTGCAGTGGAGCATCGGACTGACCGTGGACGCATTGGGTGCGCTCGGTTGGGACACCGTGGCGAGCTTTCAAGGTGCATTTGCCGTGTTCGGTCTGTGCTGTTTGTTGGCCTATGGTGCATTTCTGCGCGGTTACCGCAGCAACGCAAGGGAGCGCGGGGCTAAACTCGGCAGGTTATGAACGGCATCTTCCTCATCGCCCACGCGCCCCTGGCTTCGGCCTTGCGCCAGTGTGTTCTGCACGTCTTCCCCGACAGCGCAGGGGATGTGGTGGCGCTCGACGTGCAACCCAACATGCCCCCCAGTGAAACCTTGGCGCAGGCGCGCGTCATGCTGGCGCAAAGCCGCTCGCCCAGCACCCTGGTGTTGACCGACGTGTTTGGCGCCACACCATGCAACGTGGCGCAAAAGCTGGTGGACGGTGTGCGTTCCAAGTTGATCACCGGGGTCAACCTGCCCATGCTGTTGCGCACTGTGTCGTATCGCCACGAATCGCTGGACGCGCTGGTCTCGCGTGCCATGGTGGGCGGAACGCAGGGTGTGATCCAGGTGGCGGTGACGGCCCCTCAGAACCAAGCCAAACGCAACGTCAATGATCAAGAACAACGTCACCATCAGCAATAAACTGGGGCTGCATGCCCGTGCCTCCGCCAAGCTCACCAAGCTCGCAGGCAGCCACCAGTGCGAGGTGTGGATGTCGCGAGGTGATCGCCGCATCAACGCCAAAAGCATCATGGGCGTGATGATGCTGGCCGCAGGCCTTGGCAGCGAAGTGGAGATCGAAACCGATGGCCCAGACGAGCAGGCTTGCATGGACGCGATCGTCGCCTTGATCAACGACAAATTTGGCGAGGGAGAGTGACTGTGTTGAATCGGTTCTCAGGCATGGCCCGATTCGGGCAGTGCGGCATGGCGGGTGAGAGGGTTTCCAGCTGGCAAGGTCAGCGACCTGCGCGGCGGCGGAGTGTGGAGGCACCATGACCGTCAGCGTGCATGGCCTGACCGTCTCCCGGGGCATCGCCATCGGGCGGGCGGTCATCGTGGCCTCGAGCCGCATCGATGTGGCCCACTATTTCGTCAAGGCCGATCAGGTCGACGCTGAGATTGTTCGCCTGCGTGCTGCGCGCGACGCTGTCGTGGCCGAAATCGAAAAGGTGCAGCAGAGCCTGCAAGATATGGGCCCCAGTGGTGCACATCCGGAACTGAGCGCTGTGCTGGATGTGCACCTGATGTTGCTGCAAGACGAGCAGCTCACCAGCGGCGTCAAGCACTGGATCGTCGAGCGCCACTACAACGCCGAATGGGCGCTCACCGCCCAACTGGAAATCATCGCCCGCCAGTTCGATGAAATGGAAGATCCTTACCTGCGCGAGCGCAAGGCCGACCTCGAGCAGGTGGTCGAGCGCATGTTGCGTTTCATGCGCGGTGTGGCTTCCCCGGTTCAAGCGCCAGCGCCTGGCGGCGTGGCCGAGACCGATCCGGAAATTGAAACGCCTTTGGTGTTGATCGCTCACGATCTGTCGCCTGCCGACATGCTGCAGTTCAAGCAAAGCGTGTTTGCGGGCTTTGTCACCGATGTGGGTGGCAAAACCAGTCACACCGCCATCGTGGCCCGCAGCATGGACATTCCGGCTGTGGTCGGTGCACGTTCGGCCAGCCAGGTCATTCGGCAAGACGACTGGGTGATCATCGACGGCGATGCCGGCGTGGTGGTGATCGATCCTTCGCCGATCGTTCTGGCCGAATACGAACAGAAGCGGCGCCAGGGTGAGGTGGAGCGCGAGCGCCTGACGCGGCTCAGGAGCACCCCCGCCGTCACGCTCGACGGTCAGCGCATCGAGCTGATGGCCAATATCGAACAACCCGGCGACGCTGTGGCCGCACTCAAGGCGGGTGCGGTTGGCGTGGGATTGTTCCGGACCGAGTTCCTGTTCATGGGGCGCGACGGCAAGTTGCCCGATGAGGAGGAGCAATACGCCGCCTATGTCGCAGCCGTCGAAGGCATGCAGGGCTTGCCGGTCACGATCCGGACGGTGGACGTGGGCGCTGACAAGCCGCTGGATCGCACAGCGAGTGCCCGTGCGGGCGATGTCCACCTCAATCCGGCGCTGGGCTTGCGTGCCATCCGGTGGAGCCTGTCTGAGCCGACCATGTTCTTGATGCAGTTGCGCGCCATTTTGCGCGCCGCTGCCCATGGGGCCATCGACCTCTTGATTCCCATGCTTGCGCACGCCAGCGAGATCCGCCAGACCCTGGCCTTGATCGACCGGGCCCGAGCCCAGCTGGACGAACAGGGGCAGGTTTACGGCAACGTGCGCCTGGGTGCCATGATCGAGATTCCTGCAGCGGCTTTGAGCGTTCCTCTCTTCCTGCGCCACTTCGATTTCCTGTCCATCGGTACCAACGATCTGATCCAGTACACCTTGGCAATCGACCGCGCCGATGAGGCGGTGGCACACCTGTACGACCCTTTGCACCCCGCCGTGCTGCAGCTTTTGTCGACCACCATTTCACAATGTCGCAACCAGGACAAGGGTGTGAGCGTGTGCGGCGAAATGGCGGGCGACGTGACCATGACCCGCCTCTTGCTCGGCCTGGGACTGCGCACCTTCTCGATGCATCCTTCCCAGATCCTCGCGGTCAAGCAGCAAATCGTGCGCAGCGACACCGCCAAGCTGTCTGTGTGGGCGCAGAGCATTCTGGCGGCGGAAGACCCTGCGGCGCTGATGGCCGACTGAAGCGTTTGCCCATGCTGCTGCGCATCCACCATACCGCGATCATCTGTTCGGACTACGGGCGCTCCAAACGTTTCTACACGGAGGTGCTGGGCCTCAGTATCGTGGCCGAGCACTTTCGCGCGGCGCGCAACTCCTGGAAGCTCGATCTGGGCTTGCCCGATGGCTCACAGGTGGAGCTTTTTTCGTTTCCTGATGCGCCTGCAAGGCCGTCCTACCCTGAAGCCCAAGGCCTGCGTCACCTGGCCTTCGCCGTGTCAGATGTGGCCGCGAGCAAGCAACGCCTTGCATCGCTCGGCGTGGCCACCGAGGACATTCGAACAGACGAATACACCGGACAGCGCTTCGTGTTTTTCGCCGATCCCGATGGGCTGCCGCTGGAGTTGTACGAAGTGCCTGTCTGATCGGGCGATCAGTTGCCGGCTTCGAATTCGCGCATCAGCGCCTCGCCCCATTCCCAGGCGCCAGTCAGCGTCAGCGTGACGGTGTGCCATTCACCGTCGATGCTGGTTTGCTCGTCCGCATCCCAGGCGCCGCCCTCGTCCAGAGGCCCGCGAGGCCCGGGCTCGGTGGCCAGCGCGCGTTGCAAGACCGTTTGAACCTCTGCCGACACCGATGGCAGATCGTCAGCGCGCACGCTGGCCATGGCCTCCCAGGTGCCGGTGCCTTCGCCATCATCGCTGGCGTCAAAGATCAGAAATTGCAACCGCATGCACCGATTGTCGCGTCACCTTTCGGATTTTGCTGGACGGGGATCGGCAACGTGCCGACCTGCAATTCTGCGCGGCCCGTGGGGGCTTGGCTGGCCTCTTAGACTGTTGCGCATGAAACAACACGCATGGCTGCTGGCGATTCTGCTGCTCGGTGTGGTGGCCCTGACCACCACCGGGTGCGCAGCCTGGCGCCTTGGCCGCGCCGCCGAACTCGCGCGCGCGAGCACGCCGCTGCAGGTTGCGCCGGCACAAGCGACTTTGCGCATGCTCATGGTGGGCGACAGCACCGCTGTCGGCACAGGCGCCAGCGATGCCCAGGCCAGTCTTGCCGGTTTGCTGGCGCAGGACTTTCCTCGTCTGGCGATTGAAAACAGGGCACGTGATGGCGCACGCTTTGATGGCGTGGTCGAGCAGCTCGAAGCCGGTGGTCGATTTGATTTCGTGCTCATCATGGCGGGGGGCAACGATGTCATGCGGTTCCGCGACGCCGATGCGACGCGGGCCGACATCGATCGCTCGGCCAGCCTTGCACAGGGCCTGGCGCCCCGGGTGGCCTTTTTGCCCGCGGGCAACGTGGGCAACGCCCCCTTCTTTTTTCCGCCCATTTCATGGCTGATGACGTCCCGTGCGCGCACCCTGCACGCCGATGTGCAGACGGCGGCCACCCGCACGGACGCCGTCTATGTGAATCTCTTCAAGTCTCCTGAGGACGACCCGTTTGTGCAGCGCTCCGGTCTCAACGCCGCAGACGGCCTGCACCCCAGCGATGCGGGGTACCGGATCTGGCGCGATGAGTTGCTGGCGCAAACCGGGTGGGACAAGCCGCTGGCAGCGGCTCGTTAGTTGTCGAAGACCCTCAGAACGGGCTGCTGCGAGGCATGCGGGTTGCGCGAGACAAGGGCTCACTCCGTGGACCCGTTCGGACAGGCCGACAGCCCAGCCAATGCGGCGGTGCCGTTCGAGTAGCGGCGGTGCCGTTCGGTGCCCCTCGAGAGGTGATGC
Organism: uncultured beta proteobacterium; assembly: GCA_963698635.1. Classification (GTDB taxonomy): domain Bacteria; phylum Pseudomonadota; class Gammaproteobacteria; order Burkholderiales; family Burkholderiaceae_C; genus Hydrogenophaga. The sequence continues at coordinate 95,580 of CAVORS010000008.1, read as the reverse complement.
GCAAAAAAAAGCGGCGCCCGAAGGCGCCGCCCGTGTCTCCTCTGCCCTTGTTGTTCGATCAGGCCGCGGCTTTGACCTTCAGGCGCCAAGCGTGCAGCAGCGGCTCGGTGTAGCCGCTGGGCTGCTCTTTGCCTTTGAACACCAGATCCAGCGCCGCCTGGTAGGCCATGCTGGTGCCGAAGTTGCCGGCCATTTTTTGGTACAGCGGGTCACCGGCATTCTGGCCATCGACCACCGCGGCCATGCGTTCGAAGGTTTCCTTGACCTGGGCTTCGGTGACGATGCCGTGGTGCAGCCAGTTGGCCATGTGCTGGCTGGAAATGCGCAGCGTGGCGCGGTCTTCCATCAGGCCCACGTTGTGGATGTCGGGCACCTTGGAGCAGCCCACGCCCTGGTCGACCCAGCGCACCACATAGCCCAGGATGCCCTGGGCGTTGTTGTCGAGCTCCTGCTGTTTGTCAGCGTCGCTCCAGTTCGGGTTGGCGCTCACGGGCACGGTCAGCAGACCGGTCAGCAGGTTGTCGCGCTCGGCGTTGAAATCGATCTTCTCCAATTCCTTTTGCACGTCGCTGACCAGCACCTGGTGGTAGTGCAGGGCGTGCAGCGTGGCACCGGTGGGGCTGGGCACCCAGGCGGTGTTGGCACCGGCCTTGGGGTGGGCAATTTTCTGCTCCAGCATCGCGGCCATGAGGTCGGGCATGGCCCACATGCCTTTGCCGATCTGGGCCTTGCCGCGCAGGCCGCAGTTGAGGCCGACCAGCACGTTGTTGCGCTCGTAGGCCTGGATCCAGGCGCTGGTTTTCATGTCGCCCTTGCGCACCATGGGGCCGGCCAGCATGGCGGTGTGCATTTCGTCGCCGGTGCGGTCGAGGAAGCCGGTGTTGATGAAGGCCACGCGGCTGGAGGCGGCGGCGATGCAGGCGGCGAGGTTGACGCTGGTGCGGCGCTCTTCGTCCATGATGCCCAGCTTGACGGTGCTGTCTTTCAGACCCAGGACCTGTTCCACACGGCCAAACAGTTCGGCGGCAAAAGCCACTTCCTTGGGGCCGTGCATCTTGGGCTTGACGATGTAGACCGAGCCGGTGCGGCTGTTGCGGATCGCTGCGCTTGCGTCTTTTTGCAGGTCGTGCAGGGCGATGGTCGTGGTGACCATCGCGTCCATGATGCCTTCGGGGATTTCCTTGCCCTCCGCACCCCAGAGGATCGCAGGGTTGGTCATCAGGTGGCCCACGTTGCGCACGAACATGAGGCTGCGGCCATGCAGGCGCACTTCGCCATTGCCCTTGGGGGCCGTGTACAAACGGTCGGCGTTCAGACCGCGCTTGATCACCTTGTCGCCCTTGGGCACGTCTTCGGTCAGGTCGCCCTTCAGGATGCCCAGCCAGTTGCGGTAGGCCAGGGTCTTGTCTTCAGCATCCACTGCGGCGACCGAGTCTTCCAGGTCGAGAATCGTGGACAAGGCGGCTTCGACCACGACGTCGGCAATGCCGGCGGCGTCGAGCTGGCCGATGGGTTTGCTGCGGTCGATGCGGATGTCGATGTGCAGGCCGTTGTGCACCAGCAAAACGCTGGACACGCCGGCGGCATCACCCTGGTAGCCCACGAATTGCGCGGGGTCTTTCAGGCCCACGACCTGACCGCCTTTGACCGCCACCTGCAGCGCGCCATCTTTGACGAAATACACCGTGGCGTCTGCGTGCGAAGCACCGGCCAGCGGCGCGGTGTCATCGAGCAGCTGGCGGGCAAAGGCCACCACTTTGGCGCCACGTTTTTCGTTGTAGCCGGGGCCTTTTTCGCAGCCGTCGGCCTCGGAGATCGCATCGGTGCCGTACAGCGCGTCGTACAGGCTGCCCCAGCGCGCGTTGGCGGCGTTGAGCGCGTAGCGGGCGTTCAGGATGGGCACCACAAGTTGTGGGCCGGCTTGAACGGCCAGCTCGGCATCGACGTTTTGGGTGGTGGCCTGGGTGTCGGCGGGCGAGGGCACCAGATAGCCGATGGTCTCAAGGAATTTGCGGTAGCCCGCCATGTCCTTGATCGGGCCGGGGTTGGCCTGGTGCCAGGTGTCGAGCTCGGTTTGCAGACGGTCGCGTTCGGCGAGCAGGGCGGCGTTCCTGGGCGCCAGGTCGGCCACGATGGCGTCAAAGCCTTTCCAGAAGGCTTCGCTGGTCACGCCGGTGCCAGGCAGAACCTGGCTGTTGATGAAATCGTGCAACTCGGTGGCGACTTGCAGGCCGTGCACAGTGGTGCGTTGGGTGGTCATATTGATAACTCCTTCAATTCAAAGATTTCAAAACGGATTCAGTCGAAGAAGGCCAACACATCGCGCAGGCTGCTGCCCACGCGGTGGGGTTGTGTGCCGAGTTCTTCAAAGGGCAGGTTCTGGCGGTTCACCCACAGGGTCTGGTAGCCATACCAGGTGGCGGCCAGTGCGTCCCAGCTGTTGGAGCTGACGAACAGCGTCTCGCTGGCCGGGATGCCTGTGGCTGCAGGCCCTTGGGCGTAAGCTTCTGGCGCGGTCTTGAACAGGCGCACCGGTTCAACGCTGATGACATGGTCGAGCAGGCTTTCCAGCCCGGCGCTGCGCACCGAAATGCCCAGCATCTCGGGGTCGCCATTGGACAAGATGCCGGTTTTCAGGCCGCGCTCGCGCAGGCTGGTCAGCACCGCACGGGTTTCCGGAAAACCCGAGAGGTGGCGGTATTGCCCCATCAGTGAGCGGTGCTTGTCTTCAAAGCCACCGGCCGCCCATTCGCTGCGAGCCCGCGGTTCGACGGTTTTGATCGTGTGGCGCAGCGCAGCCTGGGTGAGTTCCCAGAACGGGCGGTAGTGGGCGCCGTGGTTGCTGGTGGTGACCAGGCGGGTGTATTCGATCTGCTTGTCGCGCCAGAGTTGGGCGATGCGCTGTCCCTGGCCAGGGAACTGTTGCTCGGCCAGCAGCGCAATGCTGTAGACGTCGAACAGGGTGCCATAGGCATCGAACAGGACCGCGCGGGGTTTTTTCATTCCCTCACTGTATTCGATACTTGGACATCTATTGATTCACTATTGTGTACTTTATTGATGACAATTTTGCGCGTAATGGGCGGCCGTTCGATCGGCATCGAGCGCTGGGGCACACTCGCGTCATGTCTTCCTTAGAAGCTAGTCAAATCGAGCCCCTTCTGGTGGCTTGTCTGTGCGCCCAATGGTGTGGCGTCTGTCGCGACTACGCGCCGTTGATGGCGCGCAGCTTGGCGGCATTCGATGCGACGCAGGTGCGGGTGGTATGGGTGGACATCGAGGACCACGCTGAGGTGTTGGGCGATCTGGACGTTGAGAGCTTCCCCACGCTTTTGCTCGCCCGCGGCACCCATGTGCTTTTCTTCGGCACGGTTCCGCCCCACAAACAGACGCTGGAACGGCTGGTGCAGGGCGCATTGGCGGGTGACCTTTCGCCTCTGTCGCCCGACACTGACGTGCGGACCCTGTTGGGCAATGTGCAGACGCTTCGGTCGCTGCCCGTTGATCTGTATCAGCAGCAAGATCCGGAGGGTCTTGTCTGATCGGGGCATGCCGGTAAACTGGTTTCCTGCAAGGTTGCTCACACAGCGTGTGCACCGCAGTTTTTTGGGGAGTCACTATGACGGTATCTGGATGGCGACTGTGGGTCGGCGCCGCTTTGTCGGCGCTGGCCTTGACGGCTTGTGGTGGTGGCAGCACGGGCAACGGCTACGGTTCGATCGCGGTGAGCAACTCGACCACTGCCGTGGCCATCGTGACCGAGGGCTTGACGCAGTCCTTTGCCAACGAGTCTGCTCGCGACAAGTGTGACGAAAAGGATTGTGAAGTGGTGTTGCAGTTCGAGCAATGCGGTGCCATCTCGTCGTCGCTCAATGCGGCGGGTGTGCGGGTCTATGGGGTCGCCCCGGGTGGCTCGGCTTTCGAAGCGCAAACGGCGGCCAACCAGGCCTGCACGAACCAAGGTGGGCTGGCTTGTGCGGCGATCCCCAACCTGCCGGCGCAGTGCAACTGACCCGGCGCGGCGGGCCGTTGGTCTCGGATACAACGCCGACAACGGGTCCGGTGCGGCGCTGACTTGAACGTGCCGGCTGGTGGTGGTTTCTGGCTGGTGCTTCGCGCGCGCGCCTGAAGAATTCTGTTTGCAGCGATGAAACCCGTCGATTTGGTCAGCAATCGGTGGGTTTTCGTCATTGATTGCTGTTCTTTGTTGCGGTAATCTGCGCTTCCATGGACAAGCTCAAACAGATGGAGACGTTTGCCTCGGTGGCCACGCGGGGCAGCCTGACGGCTGCGGCGCGGGCCGAAGGGGTGGCGCCCGCCATCATTGGGCGTCGGCTGGACGCGCTGGAGTCCCGCTTGGGCGTCAAGCTGCTGGTGCGCACCACCCGGCGCATCTCTTTGACGCACGAAGGCAGCGCATTTTTGGAAGATTGCCAGCGACTGCTGGTGGAGTTCGCCGATGCCGAAGCCAGCGTCAGCGCGGGCGGGGTCAAGGCCAGTGGACATCTGCGGCTCACCGCACCGGCGGGCTTTGGTCGGCGCCATGTCGCGCCGCTGGTGCCCCTGTTTCGCGAGCTGCACCCCGAGGTCACCATCTCGCTCAACCTGAGTGACCGTGTGGTGGACGTGGCCGGCGAGGCCTACGACTGCGCCGTGCGTGTGGGTGATTTGCCCGATTCCTCGCTGGTGAGCGTGCGGCTCGCGGAAAACCGCCGCCTGTGTGTGGCCACGCCCAAATATCTGCAGCAGCATGGGCGCCCTGAAGCGCCCGCCGATCTCGTGCGTTTCGATTGCCTGACGTTGTCGAGCGATGCATCCCAGACGCGCGGTTGGGCGTTTGCGGTGCCGAAGACCCATGCTGGCGAAGGCGCGCAGCCCGCAGAGGGCGAAACCCAGATCTTGCACATGCGCCCCGGGGGCCCGCTGGATTGTTCGGACGGGCAGGTCCTGCACGAATGGTGTCTGGCGGGTTATGGCATTGCCTGGCGCAGCACCTGGGAGGTGGAAAGCGACATTGCGGCCGGTCGTCTGGAGACCGTTCTCGATGGTTTTGCAGCGCCTCCCAACGGCATTTACGCTGTCTTCCCGCAGCGAAAACACCTTGCCCTTCGGGTGCGCTTGTGGATCGATTTCCTCAAACACCACTATGGCCAGGCCGACTTCTGGCAGGGGCGCGGTTGAGTGCGGCTATATTCGTGACAGGCGCTTGTCAGCGCGGGGTGCGGGGGCGCATGACTCTGCTGCGGGCAGGCATCCGCCGCCGTTCAGCGGCACAACCATTCCAAGAGTGACCGAATGAATCCAATTCTCAAATGGGCCGGCGTGGCCATGGCAGCTTCGATGATCGCGGCCTGCGGCGGCGGTGGCGGCAGCAGCGAATTGGTGTTGCCCGATGCCAATACCCTGTGTGCCAGCGCAGGCTTGACGCCCAAAATTCTCAATGGTGCTGAATGCGCCCAACCCGAGCGTTCGCCCGTGGTTTTGCTGGCGCTGCTCGGTGCCGATGGTGTGCAGCGCAGCTGTTCTGGAACCATGCTGACACCCACACGGGTGTTGACCGCCGCGCATTGCATGCCGCCCGGTACCCGGGCCATAGCGGCTGTTCAATGGAAAGCCAATGGCAAGGGGAGCCTGGTGTACGCCTCGAATTGGGTGGCCCATCCTGGCTACTCAACGGCCGGCGAGGGGTTTCAAAACGATGTAGGTGTGGTGACTTTGCGTTCAGGCATGTCCAACCCGAGCATGCCCCTGTTGGTCAGCTCGCCTTCCAGGGTGGGTGACGAGGCCTTTATTGCGGGCTGGGGGTTGCCCGGACTTGACCTCGCGGTGGGCTATGTCCGCATGACCAGGGTTGATGAGGCGCACATTGGCTACACCTACAAAGGGCAAGCCAGCAACACCTGCTCAGGCGACTCCGGTGGCCCAGCCTACCGGGGCGTGGGTGGGCCGGGCGGGATTGTGGGTATCACTTCCTCAGGTTCGGTCGAGGGGTGTGGCGACGGTGATGTGTCGCTGTACACCAATATTCAAACCCCGCGGGTGCTGAACTTCATTCGTGCCCAGGCGCCTGGCGCTGGCGAAATCTGACGCGCAAACAACAAGGGGTTTTATGACGCGAGGTCGCTGGGGATTTGCTTGTTCTGTGCTGGCGTCGCTGGCTTTGACTGCCTGTGGTGGCGGATCCAGCGGGGAGCCTGTGGATCTGGACCCGACGTCGCTGTGCAACAGTGCGGGCGCGCAGCCCAAGGTGCTCAACGGCGCTTCATGCGGCTCCTACCGAACGACCCCGGTGGTGGTGATGTACATCGTGGAGCAGGGCGGCGAAGTGAACCTGTGTTCCGGCACGCGCATCTCCAACAACGAGGTGCTCACCGCTGCGCATTGTGTGAGCGACAACCCGGTGCGCGTGGTGGCTGCGGCATTCAAATCAGACATCCTGGCCACGGGACTCGAAGCCACCGACTGGGTGGTGCATCCGAACTACGCTGGCGACGGTCGCTTCACCAATGACGCGGCCATCGTGCGATTCCCGGGCGGCTTGCCCAACCCGACCATGGGTATCCTGACGAGCGAAGCCACGAAAAAAGGCCAACTGGTGAACTTCGCTGGCTGGGGCCTGCCCGAGCTCGAAAGCCTGGCCGTGGGCGCCGGCAGGGTGTCCTCGGTGGGCACCCATTTTTTGCAAATCAAATACGACGGCTCGGCGAGCGACATTTGCTCGGGCGATTCGGGTGGTCCTTTCTACCGGATGGTCAACAACCGCCCAGGTCTGGTGGGCATCACTTCAAACGCCGAGTCGCTGGATTGTGGCGCCAACAAGACCTCGAGTTTCACCAACGTTCAGACGCCCTCGATCCTTCAGTTCATTCAGGCCAACGCGCCCACCGCCATCTACTTCTGAGCAGCGCTGAGCGCTCCGTACAAGTCGGTGCGACGTCGCTCGAGATAGCCTTGTTGGCGAGCTGTGGTCAATTGTGCGCGTTGGAGCTGTGCCAGTTGCAGGCTTTCGCCCCGCTCGGCCAACATGATCACTTCTCCCAAAGCGCTGGCCACCGTGCTCAAGCCACCATAGCGGGTGGCACCCTCTTCGCCGCAGGCGTTGGCGTAGGCCACAAACAACCGGTTCTCACACGCCCGCGCGGGAACAAGCAGGTGCGGCACTTCGTCGAACCCGACCATGTTGGCGGTGGGCACCAGCACCGTGTCTGCGCCCTGCAGAGCGAGCAGGCGAACGGTTTCGGGAAACTCCACGTCGTAACAAATCAGCAGACCCAGGCGCCAGCCGCGGTATTCGAAAACCTGTGAAGGCGCTTCGCCAGCGGTGAACTGCTGGTGGTCCATTTCGCCGAACAAGTGGGTCTTGCGGTAGTGACCGATGGGCTGGCCTTGATGATCGATGCACTGGGCGGCGTTGAAGGGTTGCTGGCCGTCGGGGTGTTGTTCGGGGTAACCATAGACGATGGCGATCTGGTGGTGCAAGGCGATTGCGGCGACGGCCTGCGCGATGGGACCGTTGCGCGGTTCGGCCATGGCCTTGACCCGCTCGGCGCCGATGGCGTAGCCGGTAAGGCCCATTTCCGGACAGAGCAGCAAGTGGGCGCCTTGTGCCTTGGCCTTGGCGGCGGTGCGGTCGAGCAGGGCGATCGCCTGCGCCGTGTCGGCAGCGTAGGGGCTTTGCCAGAGCGCGAGGGTCAGGTTGTTCATGGGCGCACCTTAGCGCGAAAAGGAGGCGTCAGTCGGGCAGCGCGACCGGGCCGAGCTCTGCGTACAGATCGCCCGGGCCGGGCTGGTCAGCGTGGGTCCGTCCGCCGAACTGGTGCAAGATGCCCCAGACCGCGTTGAGCGAAGTTTGTACCGCACCCTCGACCCAGGCGGGCGTCCAGGACACATCGTCTCCCGCAATGAAAATGCCGCGCTCGGCCGCGGGCAGGTGCGTCTTGCATGAAGTGGCCATACATGCGGTGGTTGTAGCGGTAGTGGCCGGGCAGGGCGCCTTTGAAGGCGCCGAGAAAGTAGGGGTCGGCCTCCCATGACACGGTGATGGGTTCGCCGATGATGTGGCTGGCGATGTCCACCTTGGGGTAGATCTTTTTCAATGCCGCCAGCGCGAGCTGAACCCGCCTTTCGCTGGTGTGCGGCAGCATCTTGAGCGCGTCGCCCATCCAGGCGTAGCTGAGACACACCACGCCTGGCCGGTCAGGGCCGTTGTCGAACAAATAGGTGCCGCGCGTGAGCCGGTCGGTGAGCGTCATGCTCATCACCTCTTTGCCGGTGTCGGGGTCGATGTCTTTCCAGAACGGGCGGTCGACCATGACAAAGGTTTTGCTGGACTGCATGTAGCGCGTGCGGTCCAGTGCCATCCAGAGCTTTTGCGAAAACAGCGATTCTTCGACCGCGATCTGCGTGGTCATCAGCCAGCTCTGGCAGGTCACGAGCACCGCAGGGTAGTGGCGCGTGGTACCCCAGGTGTCGGTGATGGCGAGTTGCTGGTCGGCACCTCGCGCGATGGCGGTCACGCCGGGGCGGGGCGCGCCCTGGTGCAACGATGCCAATGAGGTGCCCTGGGGCCAGTGGGCCAGTTGCCCGGGCGCATGGCTCCACAAGCCCATGGGCACCTGCTGAACGCCGCCCTCGATCAGGTGCTGGTTTTCATCGCAGCCCGTGAGCACCACGCGAAGGATTTCCAGCATGGAGTTGGGAAAATCCGAATCCCAGCCGCCGGTGCCAAAGCCCACCTGGCCGAACACTTCGCGGTGGTGAAACGAGAGCTTGGCAAAGGCGTCGGACTGGGCCACAAAATCGTAAAAAGTGCGGTCGTCCCACAGGGGCACCAACGTGTTCCACAGTTCTTTCAGCCGCGGCACATTGCGCTCGCGCAGGGCCTGCTGCATGTCGGAAAAGCGTGCGTCGGCCTCCAGGGCATGGGCCCAGGCCGTGGCGACTTCGTGGAACAGCGAAGGCAGATCGGCCAGGGTGCGGGCGTAGTGGGTCTGCCCTTCCAGATCGATCACCGTGCTGCCCGCCGCAGGGGTGAGCGGGTTGGGGAAGGGCTGGCTTTTCAGACCAAGCAGGTTCACGTAGTGGAAAAACGCCGTGCTCGAAGCGGGGAAGCGCATGCCACCCAGTTCGGCCACGATGCCCGGCGCGCCAGCGAAAGGCTGCGAACGCAGGCGCCCGCCCATGCGCGAAGCTTCGTAGACAACGGGTTTCAGACCCAGCTTCATCAGCTCGTAGGCCGCCACCAGACCCGCCATGCCCGCGCCCACGATGGCCACCTCCTGGCCGTGCGCCTCGGCGGGCAGGGCGCCCAGGCCGCCGGGATGCGCCAGCCAGTCGTCGTAGGCGAAAGGGAAGTCGGGGCCGAAAACGGTGACGGGCGAGGCAGCGGTGCGCATCAGAACAGACCTTTCAGGAGGAACACCGCCGTGCCCCACATCATGAGGGCCACCAGACCGTCCAGCGCGCGCCAGACCACCACCGAATTCAGGCGACGACCGAGCCAGAATGTGGCCACACCCAATACGGCGAACCAGACCATGGAGCCTGCTGCAGCGCCCATGCCGAAGACCGAACTTTGGGCGCCGTAGGCCAGGGAGGCTGTACCGATCAAGACGGCGGTGTCGATCCAGGCGTGGGGGTTGAGCCAGGTGAACGCCAGGGCGGACATCACGGCCTGCTTGTGGGTCATTTGCTGCGGTGCGCAGGGGGTGGCGTCATTCAGGTCGTTGGGCTGGGCAACGGGATTCAAAAACCGCTGAAACGCTTGCCAGCCGTAAATGGCCAGAAACAGCGCGCCGCCACCCACCATGGCGCCCATGAGCTTGTCCGACAGCCCCCCAAGTTGCGCCAGGCCGAGCACGCCCAGGCCGATCAGCACCATGTCGGACACCATGCAAATTCCAACGGTGAGCCAGACGTGTTGGCGGGTCAGGCCCATGCGCAGGATGTGGGCGTTTTGCGGGCCTATGGCCATGATCAGCGAGAGGCTGAGCACCATGCCGGCGGTGAAGGTGGGGGCGGCTGCGAAAACCATGGTGGGTGTGCTTTGAATGTGTGGGAAAGGAATGGGCACGAGTGTGCCGGCCTCGGCGAACAATTTAAATCGAAGTAAATTAAACTCAGTTCACTCAATAATTATTTAACCAATGCTCGATGCCCGTCAGCTTGAAGCCCTGGCCGCCGTGGTGGACCACGGTGGTTTTGGCCCCGCCGCCAAAGCGCTCTCCCTGACCCTGGCCGCCGTCTCTTTGCGCATCAAGGCGCTGGAAGACCACCTGGGCCAGCGCCTGCTGGTGCGCGGCAAGACCGTGCGCGCCACGGCGGCCGGGCAGGCCTTGCTGGCCCACGTGAAACAAGTGCGCCTGATGGAGGCCGACGTGCTCAGCGGTCTGCAGGGCGGGGTGGCCTCAGCCGGGCAGCGAGCCACCTGGCAGACGCTGGCGGTGGCGGTGAACGCTGATTCGCTGGCGAGCTGGTTTTTGCCAGGCGTGGCGCCGATGCTGCAGCGCCATCGTTTGCTCCTCGACATCCTGATCGAAGACCAGGACCACACCCACGACGCGCTGAAAAGCGGCGAGGTCATGGGCTGTGTGACCACCCTGGCAGAACCCATGCGCGGCTGCGTGGCCGAGCCGCTGGGTGTGATGCGCTACCGCTGTCTGGCCACGCCGGCAGTTGTGCAGCGCTGCCGCACACCTTCTGGCGCGATCTCGCCTCATCGCTTGCTGGCCCAGCCTGCCGTCATCTTCAACCGCAAAGATGCTTTGCAGGACGTGTTTTTAGCGCAGCACATCGGTCTGCGCCAGCCCAACTACCCGCGCCACTTTGCGCCCGCAGTTGACGCTTTCGAGGCCGCCTTGCAACTTGGCATGGGCTGGGGCATGGTGCCCGAGCTGCATTGGCCCCACCTGCCCGATCTGGTGGAGCTGGTGCCCGACGCCTGTGTGGACGTGACCCTGTACTGGCAGCACTGGGCGCGCGAATCGCCTTCGGCGCAGCGGCTGACCCAGGCGGTCAAGGCGGCAGCGCACGCCCATCTGGCGCAACCCCTCTCAGCTTGAAGCGCTGGGCCCGGGCAACGCACGCCCGAAGCGCAGCTTCATGGCAACGATCGCCACCGCAAAGCTCAGGGTAAAGAAGTTGGCGATCACTATCGGCCAAGCGCCCAAAACCAGACCATAGACCAGCCACAGCGCCACGCCCACCGTGAAGCAGCTGTACATGCCCAGCGAGATGCCGCTCACGTCGCGCGAGCGAAACGTGTGCCACACCTGTGGCAAAAAGCTGAAAGTGGTCAAGAACGCGGCAAGGTAGCCGATAAGGTCGTCAGGGCGCATGGTGACGGGATGATACGCAGGCGCAGTATCCCTGTCCGGCGCGTGCCGATCGGCCTGCCGCACCGCCAAAGATTGTTGAACTTGAGTTTGAGGCAACCCATGAACAGAGCTGTCACCCTGCGCCGCACCCGTGAGAGCGATCCGTTGGCGGTCAACTCGACCACGCTGCACCAGTACTACAACACCGTGCAATCCGATGCATCGTCTGAGCACATGGTGGACGCCGCGATGTCGCGCCGCCAGGCCATGGCGGTGCAGGCCTATCGGCGCCGGAAACATCGGGCTGGCTGACCGTGTTGGCGGTGGCGTTGGTGCTCCTCATGCGGCGCTGGGTCCTGGGCTGAATCGCTGGCGCAGGGGTCAGCGTGCCTGGGAGGCGGCCCATTCCAGCAGCGCGTCCAAGCAGGGCGGGCCGCCGCTGGCGTTGGGGTGGTTGACGAAGCCGACCACCGCGTAGCGCGAGCCGCCGTGCGCGTCCACATAGCCGGCGATACCGGTGACATCTTTCAGCGTGCCGGTTTTGATCCAGGCGTTGCCTTTGGCCGCGCTGTTGCGGCCGCGGGCCAGGCGCGAGGCGGTGCCGCTGACGCCGGCCACCGAGAGCGACTCCACAAATTTGCTGCCCTGCGGGTGCCGTGGCAGCATGGCGCAGCAAATCGGCCAGACCCTGTGGCGTGATGCGCTCGTTGCGGGACAGGCCGGAGCCGTTTTCCATGCACCGGTGGCGTCGAGCGGATGCCGAACGTGGTGCGCCACCAGCGGGCAACCACTTCGCGCGAACGTTCGAAGCCGCCCGTTCGCAGCGGCGTGAAGGTGCCGATGGGTGCGCTGCGGGCTTCCTGGCGGGTGGGCGGCGCGAGGCGGCCCAGCGTGAGGAACACCTGCTGCGCCATCACGTTGTTGCTCCAGTGGTTGACGTCGGAAATGATGTCGGTCAGGGGCAGCGAATGGGCTTCGTGCAACAGCCGGGCGTCTTTCGGAACCGTTCCGGCACGGACGCGTCCGGTGATGGCGCCGCCGCTGGCGCGCCACAGGCCTTCGAACGCGCGCTCTGCGTAGGTGTCGGGCTCCTGGTAGGCCACTGGCCAGACCTTTTCGCCGCAGCGTGCTGAATAGCTGCCGACGAAGCGGATCGTGTTCGCGTCGTCAAACCGCGCTTGCAGTGCATCGCGCCAGTCGCCGCAGCCCGAGCGCGAGAGCGGCACGGTGGCATCGATCGCCAGGCGTGCCAGGGGCGGCTCGCTGGTCACGTAGCGCCACGCCCGCTTTGCGGTCCGGCTGGAAGGTCAGTACGACCGATTTGAAGTTCACCAGCAGCGCGTCGGGGCTGGCGTTGTAGGGTCGCAGGGACTTCGCCGTCGAACTCGCCGGGGTCGTGGGCGGGCAAATCAAATCCGCTGTGGTCAAGCACCATGTCGCCCAGGATCACCTGAACGCCTTTGCTGTGCAGCGCATAAAACGTGTCCTGGATGCGCTCGAGCACCAGCTTGGGGTCGCCGCCGCCGCGCACATAGAGGTTGCCGCGCAGCGTGCCGTTGTCGATCTGGCCGTCGGTGTAGAAGTCGGTGCGCCAGGTGAAGTCGGCGCCCAGCATGTCCATGGCTGCGTAGGTGGTCACCAGTTTCATGACCGATGCCGGGTTGACCGGCCGATCGGCCTGGTAGCTCAGGCGCTCAGCCTCAGGACCGCTGATGGGCACCACCAGCGCCGACATCGCGCTGGCAGGCACGTTGGCGCGGATCAGCGCGGCCAGCACGGCGTCGGGCAGCGTGGTGTCCGCGCGGCTGGGCCGCTGGGCCTGCGGGTTGGATGGAACAAAGGCGGGGTCGTGGGCGGTTTGTTCGTGGGTGGGCGTCGCAGGGCCGACGCCAGCCTTGAATGGGTAGTTCAGGTCTTGTGCGGCGGTGGGCAGGGCGGCCAGGCAAAGCAGTGCGGACGTGGCTGTCCAGGCGGCCAGATGTCGGGTGATCGTCGGGGCTGTTGGCCCAGGACGCATGGTTTTGGGCGAAGAGGCGGTGTGGAACATGTCGAACGATTATGGCGGCACCCCCTCCGTTTGGGGGGTGAAGCGGCCGCGCTGCAACGCAGTGGCTGCGACAAAGCGCACGCAGCGCAGGGCTGCGATGCGTTGCGATAATGACCGCATGTCTTCTGATGCTTTGCCCACCTCTGCCCCGCTGCGTTTGCTGGCCATCGAAACCAGCACCGATCGCATGTCGATCGCTGTGGGGCAAGCCGGTTCCGAAGCGGGGTGCCTCAGCTACAACGGCCCGGGTGCTGCCCAATCGTCGACCCATTTGCTGCCCACGGTCGGGCGGCTGCTGGGTGAGGCCGGCTGGTCGCTCGCCGAGCTGGCCGCCATCGTGTTTGCGCGCGGCCCGGGCTCGTTCACCGGTTTGCGCACCGCTTGCGCCGTTGCGCAGGGGCTGGCCTATGGGGCGCAGGCACAGGGGGTGCAGGGCGGTTTGCCGGTGTTGCCGGTCGACACGTTGTTGGCGGTGGCCGAAGAGGCGCGCTGGCTGAATGAGCAGGCCGAGCGCGCTGCGCCATCGGTGATCGTGGCGATGCTCGATGCGCGCATGGGCGAGGTGTATGTGGCGGTGTATGCCGTGCGTGAACAGCAGGTGGTGGTCCAGCCGCTGATGGCGCCGGCCTTGTGTGCACCGTCAGCGTTGGCAACTTTGTTGCAACCCATCGCGGGTGCTTGCGATGAGGCCACCATGCTGGCGGGCAATGTGTTCGAAAGCTACCGCGAGGCGCTGCAAGGATTGCCGGGCCTGCGCCAGGAAGCTTGGCCCAGCGCCACCGCCTTGCTGCGTCTGGCCCCTGGCCTGCTGCGCGCCGGTGGCGCTGTGGCGGCGCAAGACGCCATGCCGCTGTACGTGCGCGACAAGGTGGCGAAAACCACCGACGAACGCGAGCGCCTGCGGTTGGCCCAGCTGGCTGGCGCGGCGGCGCATTGAACAATGGCCTTGTTGTCGCCGATGCCCACCGAATCCGCCACCATCTCTTTGCTGCCCGACTGGCCTGAAGCACCGCCGCAGGCGATGGGTGCCGAACGCCGCGTGGTGTTCGCGCCCATGCTCGAGAGCGACCTTGACGCGGTGTGCGATGTGGAAAAGGCGGCTTATGCCCACCCTTGGTCGCGCAAGCATTTCGCCGATTCGCTGGCCTCGGGCTACCCGGCGATCCTGTTGCTGGGCGAAGCCGCCGAGCGCGAAACGGTCTGGCCCAAACGGGCCGATGGGCGCCTGCTGCTGGGCTACATCGTGGCCATGCCCGGCGTGGACGAGGTGCACCTGCTCAACGTGACCGTGAGCCCTGCGCACCAGCGCCAGGGCTGGGCGCGCTGCCTGCTCGATGCCCTGGTTTTCTGGTCGCGCGGGCAGCGGGCCGAATGGCTGTGGCTGGAGGTGCGCACCGGCAATGACCGGGCACGCCATGTGTACGAAGGCTATGGCTTTGAGACCGTGGGTGTGCGCAAGGGCTACTATCCGGCAGGTCATTTCAAGCGGGAAGACGCGGTGGTGATGAAGCTGGGTTTGACGACAGCGAACAATGAGAACAGCGATGCATGAAGTTGATCCGGTGACAGAGCCCGTCGACACCTCTTTTGTGCCGCAGCTGGACGCGCGCCAGCGCGCCATGCTGGCCGAGATGGGGGTGCGGGTCTGGGCGCCGCGTGCCGTACCTGTGGTGCCGGTGGTTGCCGAGCCCGCCTCGCAAATGGCGCCAGCGGTGGCGGAGGAGACCCGGTCGCCAGTGGTCAGGCCTGGGCCTGCTGCGCCCGCCAAAGTGGCCGCCCCGGTGGCGCCACCCGCGCTGCCCAAAGCAGCCGCTACCGCCGCTGCGCTGCAAGCCTTGCCCGAAGGACTCGCGACGATGGACTGGGCGCCGCTGCAAGCGGCCGCGAGCGCCTGCCAGGCCTGCGGCCTGTGCCTGAGGCGCAAGAATGCCGTGTGGGGCGCTGGGGATGTGCAAGGCGACTGGCTGATCGTGGGCGACCCACCGTCGGAGGAAGAAGACGCACAGGGTCAGCCGTTCGTGGGCCCTGCGGGCGAGTTGCTCGACAACATGTTGCGCGCCGTGGGCCAGAGCCGCGAGAAGGGGGCCTACCTGACCTCGGTGGTCAAGTGCCGCCCACCCAGCAGCGCCATTCCGTCTGCAGAGGAACTGGCGCAATGTTCGGCTTACCTGGCGCGGCAGGTGGCGCTGGTGCAGCCCAAGGTGATCATCGCCATGGGGCGTTTTGCCTATGAAGTGCTGACGCAGAGCCGCGATCACCTGGGCAAATTGCGCGGGCGCGAGCATGCGTTTGAAGGCGTTCCCGTGATCGCCACCTACCACCCCAATGCGCTGCTGCGCACGCAGGCCGACAAGGCCAAGGCCTGGGCCGACCTGTGTCTGGCGATGGAGGTGGTCGAGCGCATTGCACCACCGGCGGCTTGAATCAGGTTTTGTAGCTTGGGTCGCTGCGCTCGACCTTGCGCAACAGCGCAGGCCAGGCAAGGTTGGCCCCCTGACCAGCGGTCGCGGTTTTCATGACATGCGCCATGCCGTCGAGGATGCGCGGGTCCACCATTTGCAGCTCGCCGCCCGCCTGAGCGTCGATCTGGATGCGGCAGGTGTTCTCGAAGATGTACATCGAGAGAAAGGCGTCGGGGATGGTTTTGCCCACGGTGAGCAGGCCGTGGTTGCGCAGCATCAGGTAGTTGTTGGTGCCCAGATCGGCTTGCAGGCGCGGCTGCTCGTCTTCGCGCAACGCCACGCCTTCGTAGCCGTGGTACGCCGAGCGAGCCCAGCACGAAGGTGGACTGCTGGCTGATGGGCAACACGCCGCATTTCTGCGCACTCACCGCCACGCCCGCGCGGCTGTGCGTGTGCAGCACGCAACCAGCGTCGTCGCGCGCGGCGTGGATGCAGCTGTGGATGGTGAAGCCGGCCGGGTTGACCGGGAAGGGCGAATCGCTGAGCTTGTTGCAGGCCTGATCGACCTTGACCAGGCTGCTGGCCGTGATCTCGTCGAACATCAGGCCGTAGGGGTTGATCAGGAAATGGTGCTCGGGGCCAGGGATGCGGGCGCTGATGTGGGTGAACACGAGGTCGCTCCAGCCGTAGAGCGCCACCAGCCGGTACGCAGCGGCAAGGTCCACGCGCAATTGCCACTCTTCGTCGCTGACCTTGCCTTGCAGGGAAGGGATGTTCATGGGGTCTCCGTTTTGGGTGTTGAGATGCAAACGGCAGTGTGCACCCATGCCGCTGCACCGCCTGTCACCGTGGCGGCGTGCCGTTGCGAATGCAGCGCTCTGAGTTTCAGGCGTCGGCGGTGGCGCCTTGCAGCACGCTGGCCGATTTGTAGAGCGACTGCCTGGGGCTGGCCATCACGCGGCGCAGCATGGGCTCGAACTCGGCCAGCGGCAGTGTTTCGCCTTGGGGGTCGAAGGCCGGGTTGTCGTAGAGCGCGCAGAACTCGGCGGTGCGCTCATAGGCTGGGTGGGCCTTGAAGTTGTCGCGCAGGTTGCGGTCCATGCCGATGTGCTGAAAGAAGTAGTAGCCCTGAAAGATGGCGTGGTGCTTGACCATCCAGTGGTTCTCTTCGCTCACGAAGGGTTGCAGGATGGCGGCCGCGATATCGGCGTGGTTGAAGCTGCCCAGCGTGTCGCCAATGTCGTGCAGCAAAGCGCAGACCACGTATTCCTCGTCGCGCCCGTCTTTCAGCGCACGTGTGGCCGTTTGCAGGCAGTGGGTATAGCGGTCGACCGGGAAGCCGCCGTAGTCGTTTTCCAGCAGGCGCAGGTGGGTGATGATGCGGTCTGGCAGCTTGCTGGCGAACCGCATGAACTCGCCGCCAATGGCCTGCCAGTCGGCGGCGGTGCTGTCTTCCATGCGGGTGAAGGTGGCGCGGTGGGTTGTCATCGAATGTCTCCTGCTGGTGGGGTTTCGCAAATGGTCGGTTGGATAGAGCCATCCCGGCCTGTGCTGTGCGGCTGTCCGGCATCGCCGGTCGCATCAAGTGCGCTGACAGGGGTGTGCTTGCGGTGCACGGTTCAGCGGTTCTTCTGGGCACCGCGCCAATGCGATGCCGTAGCGCCAGTGCGCAATCTATGGCCGCTAGCGGCCAGTGGCAACCGGGCTAACCCTGCGAAGGGGTGGAAGCGCAGCGGCATGCCAATGGCGGTATGCATTCGGGCTTGAAAACGGGCGATGAGCAGCCCTAGGGTTTGTACCCCCGCAGCCATTGGGGCCCTCCCATACCATGGGCAGTTACGTCTGCTCGCCATGTCAGACCACTGGTGGTGGGCGCTGTTTGATGCAATGGAGGACATGGAATGATTTTTAACCGCGGCAAGCCCCAGGACAACCCGGCGCCACGGTGCCACCCGCGCCGAACGATGCCTTGTGGGAAACCTTGAAGGCCCAACGCGCGGCCTACCGCGCCGACCCCGTGCCCACGTTGGCGCAGCGCCGTGAAGACCTGCTGGCCTTGCAGCGCTTTTTGCGCGAGCAACAAAGACGCGCTGTGCGACGCCATCAGCGCCGACTACGGCCACCGCTCGAAACACGAAACCCTGCTGGCCGAGATGTTTCCGGCCATCGACGGCGTGACCCATGTGCTCAAGCACCTGCGAGTCGTGGATGAAGCCGCAGCGCCGCGGCGTGGACCTGCGCAACTTTCATGGGCGCAAAGAACCGCGTGATTCCGCAGCCGCTGGGCGTGGTGGGCGTGATCGTGCCCTGGAATTTCCCGATCAACCTGGCCATGGTGCAGCTGACCTACATCTTTGCCGCCGGCAACCGCGCCATGGTGAAGATGAGCGAAAACTCGCGCCACCTGACGGCGTTGCTGATGGAGAAGATGCCGGCCTACTTCCCCCCCGAGAAACTGCAGTTTTTCGACGAAACCGGCGGCGTGGGCATCGAGTTTTCCAAGCTGCCGTTTGACCATCTGATCTTCACCGGCTCGGGCCAGACCGGCCGCGCGGTGATGGCCGCCGCCGCCGAAAACCTCTGCCCGGTGACGCTGGAGCTGGGCGGCAAGGCGCCGGCCATCGTTTGCGAGGACTTCCCGCTCAAGCTGGCGGCCGAGCGCACGCTGTTCGTGAAGTGCCTCAACGCCGGCCAGATCTGCACCACGGTCGACCACCTCTGGTTGCCGCACGCCAGCATTGAGGCCTATGTGGCCCTGGCCAAGGAGATCGTGCCGGCGCGCTATCCCGAGCCTCGACTCCACCGACTACACCTCCATCATCGACGAGCGCTCGTTCGACCGCCTGCTTGCGCGCGCTCGACGACGCCGAAGACGCGCGGCGCCACGCTGGTGCAGCTCGTTCCCGGCCCCGCCTTTGATCGCGCCACGCGCAAGATCGCGCCCCACATCGTGCTCGGCGCGCCGCCCGACAGCGCGCTGTGGCAGCGCGAAATCTTTGGCCCCATCTTGCCGATTCGCGGCTACAACAAGCTCGACGAAGTGATCGCCGCCATCAATGCGGGCGACCGGCCGCTGGCGGTGTACCCGTTCAGTGACAACAAGGAAACCGTGCAGCACATCCTTGACCATGTGATGTCGGGTGGCGTGTCGGTGAACGACGCGCTGTTCCATGTGGCGCAACACGATTTGCCGTTTGGCGGCGTGGGCGCATCGGGCATGGGCCACTACCACGGCAAGGAAGGTTTTGACACCTTTTCCAAGCTGCGCCCGGTGTTCTACCAGGCGCGTTTCTCCAGCCTGAAATTCATCATGCCGCCCTACGGCAAGCTGGCCGACAAGGTGCTGGCGTTCATGACCAAGTAGCCTCAGCGGCATGCCTCGCATGACAACCGAAACGTACGACTATGTGATCGTGGGCGCCGGTGCGGCGGGTTGTGTGCTGGCTGGGCGCTTGAGCGAAGACCCTGCGGTGAGCGGTCTGTCTGCTGGAGGCCGGCGGACGCGATGCAGAGCGTGTTGATCCATGCGCCGCTGGGTTTCGCGCTGGGTGCACCGCTGGGCCTGAACGCCAACAAATGGGAGTCGGTGCCGCAGCCCGGACTCAACGGGCGCAAAGAGCTATCAGCCGCGCGGCAAGGTGCTGGGCGGCAGCACTTCGATCAACGCCATGATGTTCGTGCGCGGCCACCGCAGCGATTACGACGACTGGGCCGCGCTGGGCAACACGGGCTGGGACTACGCCAGCGTGTCTGCCCTATTTCAAACGTTTGGAAAACAGCGAAAGCCACCGGCGCCAACGCCTACCGGGGCGTGGGTGGTCCGCTCAACGTGATGCACCTGCGCAGCCCGAGCGCCATCAACGAGGTGTTTCTGCAAGCCTGCGAAAGCGTGGGCATTTCGCGCGCTCGCCGACTACAACGCGTCTGCAGCAAGAGGGTTGCTGGCCGACCCAGGTGATGCAGAAAAACGGTGAGCGCTGCAGCGCTGCGAAGGCCTATCTCACGCCACATCTGGCGCGGCCCAACCTGACCGTGATCACGCATGCGCGGTGGCGACGCATCGGTTTTGAAGGCAAGGTGGCGCAGGGTGTGCATTTCACACAGGATGGCAGCGCGCGCTACGTGGCTGCGAAGCGGGAAGTGATTTTGAGTGCGGGCGCTTTTGGCTCGCCGCAGATCCTGATGCTCTCAGGGGTGGGCGACGCCAAGGCATTGGCCAGCGCATGGGATACCGTTGCTGCACGATCTGCCTGGTGTGGGCCAGAACCTGCAGGACCATGTCACCGCCACGCTTGATCTGGCGCAGCCACCGCAGCGACGCGACGCTGGGTCTTTCCCTGGCGGGTGGTGCGCAGCTGATCGGGGGCATCCACGAGTGGCGCCAGAAGCGCAGCTGGCGTGATCACCTCCAACGTGGCCGAGTCAGGTGCTTTCTTGCGTGCCGGGCCCGAGGCGACGCGACCCGATATCGAGCTGGAGTTGATCGTCGGCATCGTGGACGACCACAACCGCAAAACCCACCTCGGTCATGGCTACAGCCTGCATGTGGTGCTGGCCCGACCAAAGAGTCGGGGCCAGCGTGCGCCTGGCGAGCAACGACCCCGGCGCCCGCCCGGTGATCGATCCGGCCTACTTCAGCCACCCAGACGACATGCCGCTTCTGGTCAAGGGCGTGCAGCGGGGCATGGCAGTGATGCTGGCACCGGCCTTCGACGCTTACCGTGGCGACATGTTGTATCCGGTCAAGGCCGACGATACAGCCGGTATCGAACGCGAGATCAGGCGCTCTGCCGATACGGAATACCATCCGGTGGGCACTTGCAAGATGGGGCCGGACGGCGACGCGATGGCGGTGGTCGATGCTTCGCTGCGTGTGCGTGGGCTGGAGCGGCTGCGTGTGGTGGATGGCTCGGTGATGCCGCTGCTGACGGGTGGCAACACCACCGGGCCCATCATCATGATCGCCGAGAAAGCCGCCGACATGATCGCTGGCAAGACGCCACTGGCGCCCGAGGATCCAGAGGCCTGAAGTGCCGGGTGATCGAGGCGGGGCGCAGCGGCCGGGACGGCGCCGGCGTGTGTCGGCAAACACCTTGAAGACGGGCATCGTGGTCGGTTGTATCCAGAGCCTTCGGGCAACCTGGAGCGGCAAGCCGATCTTCATTTGGATCGCGCGAAAACCCAACGGCAGGTAGCCGCATGCTGGTCCCGCTTGGCGCGACCACTGAGCGCGTGCATCATGTCGGTCACGGAAACACCCAAGGAGACGTTTCATGAGCAGCAGCAACCTCGCCCATGTGATCGGCACCGGCCCGCGCCACGTGATCGCCCTGAACGGCTGGTTTGGCCATGCGCAAGGCTGGGGCCCGTTCGTGCAAAGCCTGGACACCGAGGCCTTTACCTACGCCTTCATGGACCAGCGCGGCTATGGCCAGCGCCAAGGCAGCGGCGGCCCTTACACCTTCGCCCAGATCGCGTCAGGACGCGCTCGCCCTGGCCGACAGCCTGGGCTGGAAAACGTTTGCGCTGATGGGCCACTCCATGGGCGGCGGGGCGATCCAGATGGTGCTGGCCGATGCGCCGGACCGCGTGCAGGCGCTGGTGGGCATCACGCCGGTGCCGGCCAGTGGCGTGCCGTTTGACGAAGCGGGCTGGGCGTTTTTCTCCAGCGCGGCCAAAGACGTGGGCGCGCGCCGCGAAATCCTCAACATCACCACCGGCAGCCGGCTCAAAGGCACCTGGCTGGACGCCATGGTGCAAAGCTCGCTGGCCCACTCCGATGTGGAAGCGTTTGACGCCTACCTCACCGCCTGGGCCAAGACGCCTTTTGCCGAGCGCATCCAGGGCAAGACACTGCCGGTGCTGGTGGTGGCGGGTGAACACGACCCGGCGCTGGGCGCCGACACCTGCCGGGCCACCTGGTTGCAGCACTACCCCAACGCGCGCCTGGAAGTGATGGCCAACGCGGGCCACTACCCCATGGACGAGACGCCGGTGGCGCTGGCGACCGTGGTGGAATCGTTCTTGCGCGAAGCCATGCCGGGTTGATGCTGAACAGGCGCTGCGGTGCGCCGAATAAAATGGCGCCATGACCTTCACCCACATGCTGCAGCGCGCCGAAGCGCAAAACCAATCCCTGTTGTGTGTGGGCCTGGACCCCGATCCGGCGCGTTTCCCCGCAAAGCTCAAGGGCGACGCCAGCCGCATCTACGATTTTTGCGCCGCCATCGTCGACGCCACGGCCGATCTGGCCATGGCCTTCAAACCGCAGATCGCCTACTTCGCGGCCCACCGCGCCGAAGAGCAGCTGGAGCGGCTGATGGCCCACATGAAGCGCGACGGCGCCCGATGTGCCGGTGATTCTGGATGCCAAGCGCGGCGACATCGGCAGCACCGCCGAGCAGTACGCCATCGAGGCCTTCGAGCGCTACGGCGCCGACGCCGTGACGCTCTCGCCCTTCATGGGCTTTGATTCGGTGCAGCCCTATCTGAAGTACCACGGCAAAGGCGCCTTTTTGCTCTGTCGCACCTCCAACCCCGGTGGCGATGATTTGCAAAACCAGCGCCTGGCCTCGGTGGATGGCCAGCCTCTGGTGTACGAACACGTGGCGCGTCTGGCCCAGGGCCCCTGGAACGAAAACGGCCAGCTGGGTCTGGTGGTGGGCGCGACCTACCCCAAGGAAATCGAGCGGGTGCGCGAGCTGGCGCCGACCTTGCCGCTGCTGATTCCAGGCGTGGGTGCACAAGGCGGTGATGCCTTGGCCACCGTGCGCGCGGGTTTGCGCACCGACGCCTCGGGTGCCATCACCGGGCCGGTGATCGTGAACTCTTCGCGCGCCATTCTGTACGCCTCCGGGGGCGACGATTTTGCCCAAGCGGCACGAGCCGAAGCGCTGCGCACCCGCGACACGCTGAACGCCGCGCGCGCCTGAGCCGCGGGCGTTCGGCGACGGTCGTGCGGGGGACTGCCTGGCGTGCGGCTATGCGGCGATGTCAGCATCGAGGCGCCGACCCATGATCACGCTCTACTCCGCCGCCACGCCCAATGGACACAAGGTGTCCATCGCCCTGGAGGAACTGGGCTTGCCCTACCAGCTGGAGGTGCTCGACCTGGCCAGCGGCGTGCAGAAAAAGCCCGCCTTTCTGGCCATCAACCCCAATGGGCGCATCCCCGCCATCGTGGACCACGAGGCCGATGACTTTGCCGTTTTCGAGTCGGGCGCCTGCCTGATCTACCTCGCGGAAAAAACCGGGCAGCTTGATGCCCGGGGATGCCAAAGGTCGCTCGCTGGTGATGCAGTGGCTGATGTTCCAGATGGGCGGCATCGGTCCGATGATGGGTCAGGCCAACGTGTTCTTTCGCTACTTTCCCGAGAAGATCCCGGCCGTGATCGACCGCTACCAGGGAGAGAGCAAGCGGCTTTTCCGCGTGCTCGACGAGCGCCTGAAAGACCACGAATTTCTGGCGGGTGACTATTCGATCGCCGATATCGCCAACTGGGCCTGGGTGCGCACGCACCGCTGGTCGGGCGTGGAGATCGACGATCTGCCCCATCTCAAGCGCTGGCGCGACGCGATCCGCGCGCGGCCCGCTGTGGCCAAGGGCATCGAGAATGCCGCCATCGAAAATCGATCTGGGCCGCGATGGCGAAGCGGCAGCGAAGCGGTTTTCCGAAGAAGCCCGCAAGATGGTGGAAATGGGCAAAGACCTGCAACAAACTGGAAAAACACCATGAAACTGTTTGTCTCACCCCGTGCTCCCAGCCCGCGTCGCGTGCTGATGTTTCTGGTGGAAAAGAACATCAACGGCCTGGAGCTGGTCAATGTCGATCTCAACGCTCAGGAGCACAAGCAGGCGGCGTATCTTGCCAAGAGTCCGCTGGCGCGCGTGCCGGCGCTGGAACTGGACGATGGTCGCGTGCTCACCGAAACCCGGGCCATCTGCACCTACATGGAGGGCCTGTACCCTGAGCCCAACCTGATGGGGATGGACGCCACCGAGCGCGCCTTTATCGAAATGGCCGATCGTCGCATCGAGTGGTATTTCCTGATGCCCATCGCCAACTGCATACGCCACACCCACCCCGGCCTGGCGCCGCTGGAGCAACCTCAGTTTCCAGAATTTGGGCAATCCCAGGGTCAGAAGCTGCGCGATATCGCGCGCTGGCTCGATGGCGAGTTGCAAAAGCAGCCCTGGGTGGCGGGCGACCGTTTCACCATCGCCGACATCACCGCCTTTGTGGCGCTGGAATTCGCCAAGCTGATGCGCTTCAATGCCGGCGCGGAAGGCTTCTCTGCCTTGCAGGCCTGGCGCGACCGTGTGGCCGAGCGGCCCAGTTCGAGAGCCTGAGACGCTGCCCGATCGCTTCAGCGGGCCCAGGCCAAGAGGTGGCTATGATCTCTGCATGAAATCTACTTGCGCGCGCTCGTTGGCACTGTTGGTGATGGGGTTGGGCGTCGGGCGGTTCGCCCTGGCCACCGGCGCACTTTCGGTGCCGGAAGTCGACGAGGGGTACCTGATCGGTGCCTCGGTCGCTTCATCGTCCAGCCATGTGGGCAACGCCAAAGCCCGCTACACCCTCAAACCGATGTGGGCCTTTCAACTGGGCTCGGTGCGGGTGTCGCGCTCGCGTGCGACCACCCTGATGAGCGCGGGGCGGGAAAAGCTGGAAACCGGTGTCAGCACCGACTTTGACATCTTCAGCGATTGGCGCCTGAGCGCGTCCCTGCGGGTGGACAACGGGCGCAGCTTTGATGAAGACCCCGAACTGGCGGGCTTGCCCGATGTGCGCACCACCTTGCGTGCGCGCCTCTCCACCAGCCGGCCTTTGGGCGGGCAGTGGAGCTGGAATGCCTCTGTAGACCAGGACATTCTCGGCCGCGAGGGCGGGCTCCGGCTGAGCCAGGGCTTGGGCTACCGCTTGCGCATGTCAGAGAACACCCATTGGGATTTTTCAGCGTCCACCACCTGGGGCAATGGTCGCTACCTGCAGACCCAATACGGCATCGATACCGCATCCGCCGCGAACACCGGCCGTGCGCCCTATCTGTTGGGCAGTGGCTGGGAGAGTTTCCGGACCAGTGTGCAGTTCACACATGCGATCAATGAACACTGGGTCACGTTTGGCGGGCTCGATTTGTCTCAACTGTTGCGCGGTGCAGCGCACAGCCCGCTGGTGGGCCGGGTGACCACGCATGGTTTGAGTGTGGGGGTGGCTTACCGCAGCAAGTGACGCCACCCGCGCCGCCCTGGGTTGAGGCTTGGTACTCGAGGCGGTCAGCGCTTGAGCAGTCTGGCCAGGTAGCGGCCGGTGTGACTGGCCTCGTTGTTGGCCAGGTCCTCCGGGGTTCCTTGACCCACCACGGTGCCACCGCCGGCGCCGCCTTCGGGGCCCATGTCGATCAGCCAGTCTGCGGTTTTGATGACGTCGAGGTTGTGCTCGATCACCACGATGGTGTTGCCCGCGTCGCGCAGCTGGTGCAAGACCTTGAGCAGCAGTTCGATGTCGGCGAAGTGCAGGCCGGTGGTGGGCTCGTCCAGGATGTAGAGCGTGCGCCCGGTGTCGCGTTTGCTGAGCTCCAGCGCAAGCTTCACGCGCTGGGCTTCGCCGCCCGATAGCGTGGTCGCGCTTTGGCCGAGCTGGATGTAGGTCAGGCCCACGTCCATCAGCGTTTGCAGCTTGCGGTGCAGCGTGGGCACGGCGGCGAAGAAGGCGTGGGCCTGCTCCACTGTCATGTTCAGGATCTGTGCAATGTTTTTGCCCTTGTAGTGCACGTCGAGCGTTTCGCGGTTGTAGCGTTTGCCATCGCAGACCTCGCATGGCACGTAGACGTCGGGCAGAAAGTGCATTTCCACCTTCACGACACCGTCGCCCTGGCAGGCCTCGCAGCGGCCTCCCGCCACGTTGAAGCTGAAGCGTCCGGGGCCGTAGCCGCGCTCGCGGGCGGTGGGCACTTCGGCCATCAGCTCACGGATGCCGGTGAACAGGCCGGTGTAGGTGGCCGGGTTGCTGCGCGGCGTGCGGCCGATCGGGCTCTGGTCGACGTTGATGACCTTGTCGAAATGCTCGATGCCTTCGATGGCTTCGTGGGCGGCGGGCTCGTCGTGCGAGCGGTAGAGCGTGCGCGCCACGGCAGCGTAGAGCGTGTCGTTGACCAGGGTGGATTTGCCCGAGCCCGAAACGCCGGTCACGCAGGTCAGCAGGCCCACGGGGAAGGCCACGCTGACATTTTTCAGGTTGTGGCCACTGGCACCCACCACGCGGATTTCCTGCAGTTCGCCCAGCGTGGCAATGTGTGCCGCTTCGCGGGCGGCGCGGCGCTCTGCGGCAGGGCTGGGTGCATAGCGGGCCTTGGCCGGTGGCACATAGGCCTTGGGTTTCACCACCGGCAACCAGGGCGTGCGCCGCTGGGGCACCGCGATTTCGCGTGCGCCGCTCAGGTATTCGCCGGTCAGCGAACCTGGCGTGGCCATGACTTCGGCGCAAGTGCCTTGCGCCATCAGATGGCCGCCGTGCACACCCGCGCCCGGGCCCATGTCGATCACATGGTCGGCCGCGCGGATCATGTCTTCGTCGTGTTCCACCACGAGCACTGTGTTGCCCAGATCGCGCAGGTGTTGCAGCGTGGCGATCAGGCGGTCGTTGTCGCGCTGGTGCAGACCGATGCTGGGCTCGTCGAGCACGTACATCACACCGGTCAGGCCACTGCCGATCTGGCTGGCCAGGCGGATGCGCTGGGCCTCGCCGCCGGAGAGCGTGTCGGCGCTGCGGTCCAGGCTCAGGTAGTTCAGGCCTACATCGTTCAAAAACTTCAGCCGCTGGCGGATTTCGTTGATCACGCGCGCGGCGATGTCGCCCTTGGCGCCTTTGAGTTCCAGCGCTTGAAAGTAGGCCAGCGATTCGCCCAGCGTGATGTGGCTGATTTTGTAGATCGGCTGACGCTGCTCGCCTTCGCCCACGAACACGTGGCGCGCCTCCTTGCGCAGGCGGGTGCCATGGCAGTCGGGACAGGGTTGGGTGGCGCGGTAGCGCGCGAGCTCTTCGCGCACATGGGCGCTGTCGGTCTCGCGGTAGCGGCGTTCGAAGTTGCGGATGATGCCTTCGAAGGGATGCTTCTTGCTGATCTTCTTGCCCGCGCGTTCGCCGGACTCCAGCGCGTAGCTGAACTTGATTTCTTCTTCCCCGGAGCCGTAGAGCAATACCTGCTGCACGCTTTCAGGGATCGACTCCCACGAGGCTTCGGCATCGAACTTGTAGTGCGCCGCCAGACTTTCGATCATGGCGAAGTAGTAGCCGTTGCGCCGGTCCCAGCCCTTGATGGCTCCGCTGGCCAGGCTCAGCGTAGGGAAGGCGACCACGCGGGTCGGGTCGAACACTTCGGAGTGGCCCAGGCCATCGCAGGTGGGGCAAGCGCCCATGGGTGAGTTGAACGAAAAAAGGCGTGGCTCCAGTTCGCCCACGGAGTGGCTGCACACCGGGCATGCGAACTTGGCGGAAAAGCCTTGCTCGGCACCCGTGTCCATGTTGACGGTCAGTGCGCGGCCTTCGGCCAGGCGAAGGGCCGCTTCAAAGCTTTCGGCCAGGCGCTGACGCAGCGGGTTGGCGCTGTCCTCCTCCGCTTCGTCATGACCGCGCACTTTGATGCGATCCACCACGACATCGATGTTGTGCTTTTCGGTTTTCTTCAAAGCCGGCAGGTTTTCGGCTTCCACCACCTCGCCATTCAGGCGAAAGCGCACATAGCCCTGCGCCTGCATGGCCTCGAACAAATCAACGAACTCGCCCTTTTTTTCGCGTGCCACCGGTGCCACGATCAGCAGTTTGGTGCCTTCGGGCATGGCCAGCACCGTGTCCACCATCTGGGCCA
This sequence comes from uncultured beta proteobacterium, assembly GCA_963698635.1. Classification (GTDB taxonomy): domain Bacteria; phylum Pseudomonadota; class Gammaproteobacteria; order Burkholderiales; family Burkholderiaceae_C; genus Hydrogenophaga. The sequence goes on along the minus strand of CAVORS010000008.1, from coordinate 67,948 downwards.
CGCTTTGCGAGGCCAGCGGCAGGTCGTGTTCGGGGCAATGCGGCGTGCCGGCGCGGGCGTAGAGCAGGCGCAGGTAGTCATGGATCTCGGTGACCGTGCCCACGGTGGAGCGGGGGTTGTGGCTGGTGGCTTTTTGCTCGATGGCGATCGCTGGCGACAGGCCTTCGATCAGGTCCACATCGGGCTTGTCCATCAACTGCAGAAACTGTCGGGCGTAGGCGGAGAGACTCTCCACATAGCGGCGCTGGCCTTCGGCGTAAAGCGTGTCGAAGGCCAGGCTCGACTTGCCTGAACCGGACAGGCCGGTGATCACCACCAGCGCGTGCTTGGGGATGTCGATGTCGATGTTTTTGAGGTTGTGCGTTCGCGCACCGCGCACGGAAAGTGTGGCGGTGTTGTGGGCGATGCGGGTTGCCACGTCGGGCGTCGGTGGGGCGTTGGAAGTCAAGGCAGTGGCAGGCTCAGAAGCATTTGGGCAACCGAACATGATAAGCCGCTTGAGAAAAATGTGCCTGATAGCTTCCGGTGAGCGAACCCATCAGCTTGGGCCTTGGGGCCGTCGGGGCCGCTTCAAGCGGGCTTGGGGCGCGTGATACGCCGTGCCAGGGCCATGCCCGGGAGCTCCACCCAGCGGTGCATCAGGGCGGCGCAGATGGCGATGAGCAGACCGATGCCGATCAGCTGGGCCGCGCCCAGGTGGCCAAATTTGTGGTGTCCGTAGACGATGATGGGGAAATGCAGCAGGTAGATGGAGTACGAGACCTTGCCCGTCCAGGCCAGGGGCGAAATCTCAAACGAGGGCAGTTGCAGGACAGCCAGAGTGAAGGCCGCCATGCCCAGGCCCGAAAACAGCAGTGCGAATGGTGTGAGCGCCAGGTAAAAAGGCAGCAGGGCGAGCAGCAGCAGAGCCAGTGCCCAAGGGAGCCAGCGGGGTACCCTGGTCAGCCACTCGCGGTGGAAATACAGCATGGCGCCCCAGCCAAAGTGCAATACCTGGGCGGGAAAGGCGGCGTGCACAAAGAGCTGGAACTGTTCGGGCGTATGCGGGCGCTGAATTTCGGCAAACCGCTGGGCAAACAGATGGTTGAGGTCACCGGTGGACGCCAGCCATGTCCAAGCCACAGATGCGGGCAGCAGCAGGGCAAGGACTGCCCACGGGCTGTTTTCGACCCAACCAGACCACCAAGGGGGCCAGCAGGTACCACAGCACTTCGATCGTGAGCGTCCAGCTCACGCTGAGCACGTCGAATTCGATCAGTGCCACTGGATCGAGTTGCTGCAGGTTGACCATGTTCAACAAGAAGGAGGTCGGGTCGCCCTGAACCTGGTCCCACGAGATCCGCCGTCCAACGAAGCCCACAAAGAGGTAGGCGACCCAGTAGGCGGGGAAAATCCGCAAGATGCGGTGCCAGGCGTAGGTCCCCAGGGGGTGGCGCGATGCGCTGTCGGCGATCAGGTAGCCGCTGAGCACAAAAAACAGTTGCACACCGAGCAGGCCGCCAAAGGTGTTGAGGTATGGAATGCCCATGCCGATATGGGCATGGACGTGGTGCACCAGCACACCCAAGATGGCCAGTCCGCGGAGGTGGTCGAAATGGGCAGTGTGTTGTGGCTGGGTTCATGGGCTGGCGCGAGCCGCTGGCTGTGGGCCTGCGGCATGTACGGGGGTGGGGCAGATGGTATTGCATGCCGATGCGGCCTGTGCGAACCGGTCGCGCGGTTCACGCACAATAGGGCCACCGCCCCGACCTGGTGACTGGCCTTTCCTGCCTCTCGACTGTCTTGCTGTGTCCACTTCTACCCAGAACCCCTCTTCCGCCTCGACCACGCCTGACGCCGCTCGGATGACCGGCGCAGAGCGCCGGGCCAGCGCTTCGCTGGCGCTGGTGTTTGCGCTGCGCATGTTGGGCCTGTTCATCGTGTTGCCGGTGTTTGCCCTGGAAGCCGCGCGCCTGCCGGGTGGCGACGACCCGGCGCGCGTGGGTCTTGCCATGGGCCTGTATGGCCTGACGCAGGCGTTTTTGCAGATTCCGTTTGGACTGGCTTCCGACCGCTTCGGGCGCAAGCCCACCATCGTGGCGGGTTTGCTGGTGTTCGCATTGGGCAGTGCGATCGCGGCCTGGGCGCCCGACTTGACCTGGCTGGCCGTGGGCCGGGCGGTGCAGGGTGCGGGCGCCATTTCGGCTGCCGTGACCGCTTTTCTGGCCGATGTGACCCGCGACAGCGTGCGCACCAAGGCCATGGCCATGGTGGGTGCCAGCATCGCGTTGATGTTTGCCGTCTCCCTGGTTCTGGCGCCCATGCTGGCCGGCTGGGTGGGCTTGTCGGGCATCTTTGCGCTCACCTGCGCATTGGCTCTGACCGGCATCGTGGTGGTGGTCTGGGTGGCGCCGCCGGAGCCGCGCGAGCACCAGTTTCTGCGGCCAGGGCAGATCAAGGGCGCTGGGTCTGAGCGAGGTGCTGCGCCATGCAGGACTGATGCGCTTGAACCTGGGCGTGTTCGTGCTGCATGCGGTGCAGCTGGCCATGTGGATGGCCGTGCCCGCACTGCTGGTGCAGGCGGGCTTGCCCAAGGCCGCGCATTGGCAGGTGTACCTGCCTGCTGTGGTGGCTTCGCTGCTGGTGATGGGGGGTGTCTTGTTCCCCATGGAGCGGCGCGGTCAGCTGCGCACGGCTTTCCTGATTTCCATCGGCTTGATCGCTGTCGTGCAGTTGGGCCTGTGGTGGGTGGCGTCGGCCAGCGCTGCCAATGGTGCTGTGCCCGGCTTGTGGCCGCTGGGCCTGTTGATGTTCGTGTTTTTCATCGGTTTCAACATGCTCGAAGCCAGCCAGCCCAGTCTGGTCTCGCGCCTGGCGCCAGCCCATGCGCGTGGCGCGGCGCTGGGGGTTTACAACACCCTGCAATCGCTGGGGTTTTTTGCGGGTGGTGCGGTGGGCGGCTGGCTGGCCGCGCCCACGGTCCGACGGGGCTGTTCATGGCCTGCGCAGCGGCAGCGCTTGGTCTGGCTGGCGCTGGCCTGGCCCATGCAGGTGCCCGCGGCGCGCCACTGAGGCGTTCAACCCGCTGGTTTGTCGGGGGCGGGTGGTTGGCCGCGGTTTGCCGTGCGGGCTCGCCGGGGGCGTCTTCGCTTGGCTCAAACAGGCCGGCCTTGAGGTGGAGCTTCTCGGCTCGGGTGCCACTGGCGTCTTCGGGGCCGCCGGCATCTGCCGGCGTGTCTGCCAGCATCGCCAGCCGGGGCTGTCAGCTTCACGCGCTGCTTGCCGCATTGTCGGCACCGGCAGGCTGTCGTCTTCGGCTTCGGACGCCTCGGCGGCGCTCGGGCTCGGCACGCTCGGGCGGCGCATGCGCTTTCACCACCGCACTCGATCATCAGGCTGGACAGCGTGTGGTACAGCGGGCGGCTGATCAGGCGCGCGATCAGGCTGGCCAGCATGGCCGCCGCCATCAGGCTCAGCACCATGGAGCGGCCGTTGATCATCTCCATCACGATGATGAACGAGGTCAGCGGGGCCTGGGTGGCGGCGGCCAGGTAGGCGGCCATGCCCAGGGCGATCAGGCTGGGGGCCAGGGCGCTGTTGGTGCCCGCAGAAATCTGCGCCACATCGTGGCCCACCCCTGCACCGATCGACAGCGATGGCGCAAAAATGCCGCCGGGCACGCCGCTCCAGGAGGTGATCCAGGTGGCGACGAACTTGAGCAGGAAATACAGACGGGAGACATCGCTTTCGCCCGCAAGCATGTGGCGCACCTCTTCGGCGCCGGCGCCGAAGGTGGCGCCTCCCGTGACGACACCGATCACCGCCACCAGCCAATCCCGCGCCGGCGGCAAAGCGGATGGGCTTGTTGTGGCGCCAGCGGCTGAAACGGTCGGGCAAGCCTTCGATGGAAGCCGCGAGCAGGCGCGCAAACAACCCGCCCAGCAGACCGCAGACCACCACCACCACCAGCCCTGGCCAGAAAGCGGCCCAGCTCAGCCGCGGCACGGCAATGGAGCCGAAATAGGTCAGGTTGCCAAAAAACGAAATACTCACCAGACCGGCCACCACGATCGCCGAAATGATCACAGTGTTGTTGCGCGAGTCCATGCGCTTGGAGAGCTCCTCAATGGCGAACACCACACCGGCCAGCGGTGCGTTGAATGCGGCTGCGATACCGGCCGCGCCGCCGGCCACCAGCAAAGCATGGTCGTTCATTGCAGACCCGGGGCGCAGCCAGTGGCGCGCGCCATGCATGACACCCGCAGCCACCTGAACCGAGGGTCCTTCGCGGCCCGCTGACAGGCCTGCGAGCATGGTCATGGCGCCCAGACCCATCTTGGCCACGGTCAGCCTGAAGGAAACGAAATGCCGGCGCGCGGCCGAATTCACCTGGGGATCGATGGCCGCCATGACCTGCGGAATGCCCGAGCCTGAGGCGCCAGGGAAGAAACGCCGCGTGGCCCAGACGATGAAGGCGGTGAGCGTGGGCGTCCAGAGCAGCACCCACCACGGGTAGGCTTTGTTCAGGTGCAGGAACCACTCGAAGGCCGATTCGCTGAGGTAGGTGAACGCGACCACAAACAGGCCCGCCAGCACTGCGTAACCCACCACAATGCTGCGGTCCAGCCAAGCGCGACCGTCGTGCAGTTCGTCGTGCAGGTGCTTGGAAAAAATCGGGTTCTTTGTTCATGTCTTGCCCCGCCTATTGTGTCATTTGGTGATCGGCCCATGGCTTGCGGCACAATCGTCCCACCGGTTTGGTTGCGTTCTCTGCACCAGCCCCGACTTTTTTCAGCCATCCCAAGGAACCCGATATGGCCTCCGTCAACAAAGTGATCCTCGTCGGCAATTGTGGCCGCGACCCCGAAATCCGTTACCTGCCTTCGGGCAGCGCTGTGGCCAACGTGACCGTGGCCACCTCCAGCCGCCGCAAAGACCGCAACAGCGGCGAAATGATCGAAGACACCCAGTGGCACCGTGTCACCTTTTTCGAGCGACTGGCCGAGATCGTGGGCGAGTACGTCAAAAAGGGCAGCCCGATTTACGTCGAAGGCCGGCTGCGCTACAGCACCTACATGGACAAGACCACCGGTGTCGAAAAGAACTCGGTCGACATCGTTGCCACCGAAATGCAACTGCTCGGCGGCCGTGAAGGGCGGGGCGGCGGCGATGAAGGTGGCGGCGGCGGCGGTTACTCCCGCCCGGCAGCAGCGCCGCGTCAGGCGCCCTCGCGCCCGGCGCCCGCTCCGGCACCCGCCGCAGCGCGCCCGGCCAGTGGCTTTGACGACATGGACGACGACATTCCGTTCTGAGGTGTTCCGGGTTCGACCCGGATCACCTCTCCCTCGGGTACAAGCCTGCACATCCTTCGGGATGGCAGGCTTTTTCTTTTGGTGTGTGGACAAGCTTGCGGTGTGGTTGTTGTGGGGCTGCTGCCATATCTGTCATTTATGCCATCTGTGGCAGATCTGCTTGACAGTGCCGCTTGCGATTTCTCAAGGTCGTGTGTCTAAGTCGTTGATTTGAAAAGACTTGTAGGCGTTCCTTCGTCTGGCACGCTTCTTGTTCTCTCTGTGTTGACCACTGGGCGGGTATTCCCCTGCCGGGGCACTGTAGAGGACGACACACCCATGGACATGATCGGTCTGTATCCCACCTGGTTCGAACCCGGCGTGGGCAGCGGCTGGATCGTTGGCTTCATCGCCACGATCCACGTGCTGTTTTCACACACCTCCGTTGGCGCCGCGATTTTCTTTGCCTGGCTGACCAACCACGCGCACCGCCACAACAAGCCCGAGCTGCTGGAATTCATCAAGCGCTACGGGTTGTTCCTGCTGGTGTTCAGCTACGTGCTGGGCTCCATCACCGGCCCGGGCATCTGGTACTCCACCACGGTGGCCAGCCCGCGCGGCATTTCGGCGCTGATTCACAGCTTCGTCTGGATGTGGGCCACCGAGTGGGTGTTTTTCGTGATCGAGGTGGTGGGCGTCTACATGCTGATCTACCTGGTGGGCAAGGTCGATGTGAAGACCCACACCCGCATCTCGCTGATCTTCGGTCTGACCTCGTACACGACCATGCTGGTCATCGTGGGCATCCTGAGTTTCATGATGTGGCCCGGCAAGGCCGACTGGACCGAGACCGGCGGCGTGCTCAACGCCTTTTACGGCCCCAACACCTTCGCCCAACTGGGCATGCGCACCGCCTTCATGTTCACCATGACCGCCGTCGTCGGCGGCATTGTGGCCGGCCAGTTCAAGGACGCTGCGCTGAAGAAAAGCATCGCGAGCAAGCTGGCCTGGCTGGGCATCGTGGCCACGCTGGCCGGGGCCGGCATGCTGCAGTGGTACCTCGCCACATTGCCCGAGACGGCCGAGGTGGTGCTGCAGAACCGCCTGCCAGCGCATTTCCCCATGGCGCTGATGAGCGTGGTGGCGGGTACCTTGGCCTATTTCATCCTGACATTGGTGCAGCCCCGTGCGCTGGTGTCCAGCCTGGCCGGCGGTCATGACCGTGGTGGTGCTGGTCTTTGGTCTCTGGCCGGAGGAGGTGGCGCGCGAATCCATCCGCAAGCCCTGGGTGGCCGGGCAGTACGTGTATTCCAACCAGGTGATCGGCCGCGACGTGCCGGGCATGGGTGTGAAGTCCGAGATCCCGACCATCGAGGCGCACGGTTTCATGAAGACGCTGGTGTTCGTGCCCGAGGCGTTGCGCGCCATCGACGACGGCAACCGCGTCGAAGCCGGCCGCCTGCTGGCGCTCAACACCTGCTCCAACTGCCATTCGCTGAGCAGCACCGGCATCCGTCCGTTGCGCAATTACTTCACCGGTACCCACACCGAGGCCGAGGTGGCCGAGTACCTGCAGGCGGCCCTGTCGGGTGGCAACACGCTCTACATGCCGCAAATCCCGTTCAACGACGAAGAAGCCCGCGCGCTCGCGAGCTTCATCGTCACGCTGTCGCCCACCCGCCCGCTGCGCACTGTCGAGGCGCCAGCGGCCATGACCGTGGCCAAGGAGTAAGAACATGACCCCCGAAATGCTCTATGCGCTGCGCGATCAGGCCGGCGTGCCGTCCCACCCTCTGGTCTTCCTGGTGCTGGGTGTGCTGACCTTTGCGCTGCACATCGCCGCGGTGCAGGTGATGCTGGGCGCCGCCTCGCTCACGCTGCGCGGCGCCTTCAGCGCCAGCACCCACTGGCGCCGCCTGGCCTCGGCCATGTTGGTCACCGCCAAAATTGCGGTGTCGGTCGCGATCGTGATCGGTGTGGCACCGCTGCTGTTCGTGCAGGTGGTGTACGACCCGTTCTGGTACACGTCCAACGTGCTCTCGGCCTGGTGGGTGATCGGCTTCATCGTGTTGCTGATCGCCGGCTACATCGCGATGTACATCTTCTACTGGAAGAACCACGACATCGTGGCCGATGGCGGGCGCGGCGGCATCTGGATGCTGCTGTCGCTGGCGCTCTTGCTGGCCGTGGGCTTCATCGTGCACAGCCTGACCAACCAGATGCTGTTCCCCGAGCAGTGGATGGCCTGGTATGCCCCCAAGGGCGTGGTCAACCCCGATGGCCATTCGCTCCATTACTGGAACCTGCCGCGCTTCCTGTTTTTCATCGCGCTGTCGGCCCCGGTCACGGGCGCCTGGCTGTACGGCTACCGCCGCTACTTGCAAGGTGCCAACGAAGCCGATTCGGCCTACCTGGGCTGGGTGCGAGGTCTGGCCCAACGGCTGATGCTGGTCGGCGGTGTGGTCTCGGTGCTGATCGGTGCGGTCTGGATGATCACGCTGCCCGAAAAGATGGCCTGGTTCGCAACCTCGGTCTGGATGCTGATGGCGCTCGTGGCCCTGCTCGCCGTGGTGGCCTTGCCGCTGGTGCTGCGGGACCGCATCGACCGCGGCGTCTGGGGCTATGGCATTTTCGGCGCCGGTGCGGTGGGCCTGATCGTGGTGGGCGCGGCGCGCGAAATGCTGCGCTTCGTGACCCTGCTGGGCAGCCACGGCTACGACGCCATGGACTACCGGATCAACATGGACTGGTACAGCACTTCGCTGTTCTTCGTCACCTTCGGCGTGGTCGGCGGCGTCACCCTGGCCTACCTGCTGACCGTTGCCTGGCAGGCCGGCCAGAGCAAGGGCCTGTACACCCCCAGCCCCGCCGTGACCCGCATCGGCCAGTGGTCGGTCGGCCTGCTGGTGGCCTGGACCGTGCTCTATTTCGCCGTTGGCTTTTACGTCTGGGCCCGCTGACATGAAACATTTTCCTTCCACCTCTGCGGCGCCCATGCCCCGCGCGCTCGTGACCCGCAAGCTCATCACCTGGATCCTGCTGGTCGCACTCGGCGCCACCGCCGCCACCTCCCTGGCCGTGCGCGCCGTCGCCCAGACCGCTCCCGCAGCCAGCGCTTCGGCCAAAGCTGCAATGCCCCGTGGCAAACCCTGCAACCACCGAAGTGTCGGGCGAGACCATGGCCCATGGCTGTGCGGCCTGCCACGGCACCCTGGGGCGCCTGGGCGATGAGTCGTTCATGCCGCTGGCAGGCATGCCGGCCCGGCAGTTTGTCGCCACCATGATCGATTTCCGCGAGGGCCAACGGCCCGCGACGCTGATGGGCCATGTGGCGCAAGGCTTCAGCGATGCCGAGATCCGCGCCATGGGCGATTTTTTCGCCGCCATTCCCCCCGCGGTGGCTTCCGCACCGAAAGGAGTCCAGTGATGGCCCAGCTTGATCTTTCCACGCCCGCCCTGTCCCGCCGCGATTGGCTGACCCAGGCCCTCGGCCTGCTTTCGGTGGCCGCGGCGCCCCGTCTGTCCTTTGCGGCCGAGACGGCGCACATCGTCATCGTCGGTGGCGGGGTGGGCGGCGCCACCACGGCGAAATACCTCAAACTGTTCAACCCGTCGCTCAAGGTCACGGTGATCGAGAAGAACCCGGTCTATGTGCGGCCCTATGGTTCCAGCGAAGTGCTGAACCAGCACGCCACCATGGACGAGCTCAACGTGAGCTACGACGCGCTGAAGAACACCTACGGAATCGATTTCGTTTTTGATGCCGTCACCGGCTTCGATCCGGTGGCGCGCACCGTGAGCACGGCCGGTGGCCGCAAGCTGGCTTACGACCGCCTGGTCGTCTCGCCCGGCATCCAGCTGCTCTACAGCGCCTACGCCGGATACAGCGAGGCCGTGGCCCGCACCGCGATGCCTTCTGGCTGGATTCCCGGCGAGCAGACCGCGCTGCTGGCCCGGCAGTTGCAGGGCATGCGCCAGGGGGGCACCTTTGTGATCGCAGCGCCACCCAACCCCTACCGTTGCCCGCCCGGTCCCTACGAGCGCGCCGCGCTCATGACCGAGTGGTTCGCCAAACACAACCCGACGGCCAAGGTCATCATCGCCGACCCCAAGGACAGCTTCGTGACCGACCAGACCATGATGCTGGGCTGGAACCGGCTCTACAACTTCAACCTGCCCGCCGACTACGTGCAGAAGATGCAGGACCAGGTCGAGGTGAAGCGGCACAGCGGCACCAGCATGCTGAGCTGGGTGCGCGGCAAGGAGGGCGGGCGAACCCTCAAGGTCGATGCGAAGAGCATGACCATCGAGACCGAGGCCGAGACCATCAAGGCCGATGTGATCAACGTCATTCCGCCCATGAAGGCCGGCCAGGTCGCGATGACTTTGGGCCTGGCCGATGGCAGCGGTTTTTGCCCGGTGGACCGGCGCACCTTTGCGTCCACCTTGCAGCCCAACGTGCACGTGATTGGCGACGCCTGCATTGCCGATGCCATGCCCAAGAGCGGCTTCTCGGCCAACAACCAGGCCAAGGTGGTCGCCCGTGCCATCGTGGAAGAACTCTCGGGCCGCAGCGCGCCAGAGCCGATGTGGGAAAACACCTGCTACGCCCTGGCCGGCAAGGACTACGGCTTGTTCGTTGCCGACGTGTTCAAGATCGTCGACGGCAAGATCGCCCGCATCAACACAAAGCAGCGCTATTTGCCGCTCAACGCCAGCCCGGCGCAGATCAAGCTCGGCGCGCGCTACCAGCAGGCCTGGTTGCGCACCTTCACCGCCGACTGCTTCGCCTGAAGGACAACGCCATGACACACGATCCCTATTTGCAGGAACTCACCGCGGCCACCGATGGTCTCTTTCGGCGTGGCCTTGCCGCCTTGGCGCTCGCCACCGGGCTGGCCTTGATCGGTATGACCGCTGGCCAGGTGCAGGCCGCCGATCACGGCGAGGCGCCAGCGGCCAAGGTCTGGACACCGGCCGCCCTGAGAGGCGCGCTGGCCGCGCTGCCCCCGGGCGATGCCGTACGCGGCCAGGTCGTCAACCAGCAACTGTTTTGCGCGTCCTGCCATGGCGCCAAAGGTGTGGCACCCACGCAGAACTGGCCCCACCTGGCGGGGCAGAAGGCGGCCTACACCGCCAAGATGATGCTCGACTACCAGAGCGGCCTGCGCCTTGAGAACAAGGGCGCGGCCCTGATGCACGACATCGCGGTGATGATGACGCCGCAGCAGATCGCCGATGTGTCGGCCTTTTACGCCGCCCAGCCCGCACCGCGCGACGACGGCACGCCGCGTCCGCAGGTGAGCGATCAGGGCATGTCGGCCGAGCAACTGGTGCGCAAGGGCGACCCTGCCCGGCTGCTCACGCCCTGCGCCAGTTGCCACGGCGTGAAGGGCCAAGGGGGCAAGCTCGAAGCCTCGGCCCTGGCGGGCCAGAACCCGCTGTACTTCACCCGCACCCTGCTCAACTACCAGAGTGGCGTGCGCCACAACGACGCAGCCAAAGGCATGCGAGCCTTTGCGAAGAAACTCACCCGCAGCGAAATTGAAGCGCTGGCCACCTACTACGCGGATCTGCCTGCGGCCCAAAAGTAAACTGTTGAACATGAACTTCTGGGATCAAAACTTTTCCGTCGCCGGCTTACAAATACGGCACATCGCCCAACGCGTTTCTGGTCGAAAAGGCCACATCGCATCGCTGCCTTGAGCGAAGTGCTGGTGCCGGGTGACGGCGAAGGGCGCAACAGCGTCTGGCTGGCGCAGCAGGGACATCGGGTGACGGCCATGGACGCGTCGCAGGTGGGCTTGCAAAAGGCCAGCTCGCTGGCCGGGGAGCGTGGCGTGGCGATCAAGACCGTGCTGGGCGATCTGGCCGACTGGGCGCCCGCGCCGTCGAGCTTCGATGCCGTGGTGCTCATTTATGTGCACCTGCCGGAGGCGATTCGCCAGCAGGCCCACCGCCGTCTGGCCAGGGCTCTTCGCCCGGGCGGGCATCTGATCCTGGAGTCGTTCCACCCCGGTCAACTGGCGCACACCAGCGGCGGTCCGAAAGACGTGACCATGTTGTACACGCCCGCCCTGTTGGCGGCCGATTTCGCCGGCGTGCTCGAAACAGCGATGGCCTGGGACGGCGAAACGGTGTTGTCCGAAGGGCCAGGTCACCAGGGGCTGGCCCATGTGACCCGCTGGATCGGACGCATGCCAGCGTGAACCGCTCAGGCGGCACAATCGCACCATGGACACCTTGAACAACTGGCTGCCGGCCGATGACCCCCAGCGCGCCCTGCTGCACAACGAGGTACACGCCCGCCCGCCTGCGCGCATCCACCTGCCGGCGCTCGTGACCTATGTGGCGGTGTTCAACGAGGGCATTTCCCGCGAAGAGGAGTGTGCCCATCTGCGCCAGTTGCCCGGGCACGAGAGCTTGGCGCCGGAAGCCTTGCAGAGCAATTTCTTGCGCCTGCGTTGCCCGGGCTACTCGCTCAAGTGGGAGCGCCACACCGAGTTCACGCGCTATTCCATCGTGCAGGAATTGCCGCCCGGTTGTGATCTCGATGCCCGAGAACCCGACCTGCTGGCCCACCTGATCACGCCCGCCGGTTGGCTGGCGGGTATTCCCGGGCGCACCATCGCTGCCATTCAAATGGCCATGTTCGAGGCGCCCATTGATCCGCCAGCGCCAGCGCTGGCCAAGGCCCGCAACTGGTTGGGCGACCACACCGTGGTCGCCTCCCTGATGGGCAACAACGCCCACTCCATGGCGGTCACCGATTTCTGGCTGCACCCCAGCGGCTTCGAGCGCATGGTGGTGGTGTGCCCCCCAGGCACCTCGCAAACCCGGGCCGGGCGCATTGCGGCGCGGCTGCTCGAACTGGAAACTTACCGCCTGATGGCGCTGCGCGCGTTGCCGGTGGTGAAAGACATTGCGCCGCTGCTGGCCGAGTCCGAGCGGCAGTTGACCGCGATCACCGCGCAGCTGGAAAACAAGAGCGTGTCGGACCAGACCCTGCTCGATACCCTGGTGTCCCTGGCCGGAGGCGTGGAGCGCGCAACGGCGGAGAATTCGTACCGTTTTGCGGCCACCCGGGCCTACGACGCGCTGGTGTCACAGCGCATGGGCGAGTTGCGCGAAGCGCCCATCCCGGGCACGCAAACCCTGGGCGAGTTTCTGCAACACCGGCTCAAGCCCGCCATGGCCACGGTGGCGGCCACAGGCGCAACGCCTGGCCTCGCTCTCAGAGCGCATCGCCCGCACCAGCGCCTTGCTGCGCACCCGGGTCGACATTGCCACCGAGCTGCAAAACCAGGAGCTGCTTGAGCGCCTCACCCGAGGTCAGGACATGCAGCTGCGGCTGCAGAGCACGGTGGAAGGCCTGTCGATCGCGGCCATCTCTTATTACGTGATCAGCCTGGTGCTGTACCTGGGCAAGGCAGGCAAGGCAGCGGGCCTGCCCATCAACCCGGAAATGGCGGCTGGCGCGCTGATTCCGCTGGTGCTGTGGGCGGTGTGGCGCACCACCAAGAAGATCCACGAGAAGCTGCACGCCGAGCACTGAGCAGGCGGCAGCCTCCCGCCTTCAGATCATGGGCAGTGGTTGTGCTGCTTCCACTTCTCTTCGTGGCCCATCCACACGGCGTAGAAGGGCGGGGTGCAACGGTCGGCGTCGGCCGATCCCGCCGCGCCAGAAGACGCGTGAGAGCCCCATTTCTTCGACGGTGGCCATCTCGTCGAACCCGCCCATGGGGCCGCCGGTGGCATCGACCCAGCGCGAAGCCAACACCACCACCCCAGCGAACAGCACCATCACCGCCATCTCCGAGAGCTTGAGGCCCCAGCCGGCGCGAACCGGCACTTCGCACACCCCGCCCGGGCACAGCTGGGCCTGCTCCTTGTTGAACAGGTTGTAGAGCTTGCAGCCCAGGCAGATGCCGAAGGCCGATTCAAAAAACATCAGGGTCAGGCAGCTGCCGCACACCAGCATGTTCAGCGGGCCCATGCGTCTGGTTGAGGACCATCAGGTTGAGCATGACCAAACCCAAGGCCATGCCCAGGCCCCAGGCAAAGCGCTTTTGCGGCGCGCCGACCCATTCGGGTGTCTGGTTGCGCACCACCCATTGCCCCACGATCATGCTGGGCGCCCAGCGCGGGTTGAGCATGCGCAGCGTCATGTCGATCAGAAAAACGATCACGAACAGGCGCGTGGGCTGGTAGTTGCCCAGCAGGTAGGCGTTCATGAACGACATCATGGCCAGGGCGAACAGAATGCCGGCGCCGCGCGCACAGCCCGTTCGTTGACCACCCGCACCGGGTAGCCGGCAATCTCTTCTCCGAATGGCAGCAGGCTCTTCATATCAGTATCTCCTAATATTCGGATGCTACTGCTTTTTCCCGGCAACGGCCAGCGTGGTTTCGCCCATCTCAGCGCTCGCGAGCTGTCTCCAAAGACCTGATCTTGCGGTACAGCGAGCGCTCGCTGATGCCCAGCTCGGCCGCGAGCTCGGCCCGACTGCCGGTGTGCGTGCGCAGCCTTTCGCGCAAGGCATCGCGCTCCATCGCCTTCAGATTGGCCGGGCCGGTGCGAGCCGCGATCGCAGTGGCCGGCTGAGCTTGCTGCGCATGCCGCAACACCGGCCCGGGAGATGTGCGCGGGTTGGGCTGGCCGGTGGCGATCGCCTGCGCCACATGATCCGCTTCGATCTGTTCGCCGTCACACAGCAGTGCGGTGCGCTCGAGCAGGTTGCGCAGTTCCCGCACATTGCCTGGAAACGCCTGGGCTTCCAGCAGGCGCAGGGCACCCTGACTCAGCACGATTCGGCGTGGTGCGGTGACCCGTTGCAACAAGGCGGGCGCGAGCAGTGCGATATCGCCCTGGCGCTCGCGCAGCGGTGGCAGAAGAATGGGAAAGGTGCTCAGTCGGTAGTACAGGTCTTCGCGGAAACGGCCGTCGCTCACCATCTGGGGCAGTTCCCTGTGGGTTGCCGAAACCACGCGGATATCGGCATGGCGCAGCTCGGTGCTGCCGACGCGGCGGTAGGTGCCGGTTTCCAGCAGGCGCAACAGCTTCACCTGCATGGGCAGGGGAATGTCGCCCACCTCGTCCAGAAACAGCGTGCCGCCGCTGGCCGCTTCCACGAGGCCCGCCTTGGCGGTGGCCGCCCCCGTGAAGGCGCCGCGGTCGTGGCCGAACAGCTCTGATTCAAACAGGTTCTCGGGCAGGCTGGAGCAATCCACCGCAACCAGCGGCTTGCCCGCGCGCGGGCTGGCTTCGTGAACCGCCTTGGCCACGAGCTCCTTGCCGGTGCCGGACTCGCCCAGCAGCAACACAGTGGCGCGCGACGGTGCCACGCGCGCCACCAGCGACAGCATGTGCTGGAAGCCTTCAGAGCGGCCGATCAGGGTTTGCGCATCGGGCGCGCCTTTGGCCACCCGCAAAGGTTCCATCTTTTCGACGTAAAACGCCTGTTCGCCATCGGCCCCGCCCAGGGGCGTGAGTTCGATGTTGACGTACTCCTCGCCCTGCGCGGTGTGGTGCAGGTGCAGCACGCGCTCGCGCTGACCAGAGATGCGCGACTGGGCCAGCGGGCAGGACTCACCCGCCTGGTCGCAGGGCACCGCGAAATGGTGCGAGACCTCGTGGCAGGTGCGACCGATCACGCTGCGATCGGGGCTGTGCTGGCGCCGATAGGCCGCATTGGCGGCAATGATCCGGTACTGGCTGTCGAACAGGATGTGGGGCTCGGGCAGGCCCTCGAGAAAAGCGGTGAGTTCGGGCAAGGGTTTCATCGGTCCTCCGGTTGGACTGCCATTTTCTGCCAGGAACTGACGTTTGTGGCAGAGGATTCCATATGTCGCCTCAACAATTTGTCAGCCCGATGACGCGAGACCCATGAATTTGATTGGGTTTTTTCCGATGACCTGGCCGGGCACGGATCTTGAGATGAAGTGGTGGAGCCCATGAACTTCCAAGACCGCACCCTCGTTCGCAAGCTGGCCACCGTGCTGGTGATCAAGCTGGTCGTGCTCGTTGCCCTGTGGTGGTGGTTTGTGCGCGAACAGCGGGTGCCGGTGGATGTCGATGCCACGGCCTCGCAAATGCTGGGTGCAAGCCCGGCGCCGACACCGACCCTCCCAGGAGTGACCCCGTGATTTCAGAACAACTGGTTGACCTGTCCCGCCTGCAGTTTGCGGCCACAGCGCATGTACCACTTCCTCTTCGTGCCGCTGACCATCGGCATGGTCTGGCTGCTGGTCATCATGGAGAGCGTCTACGTGATGACGGGCAACGTCATCTGGAAAGACATGACCCGCTTCTGGGGCAAGTTGTTCGGCATCAACTTTGCGCTCGGGGTGACCACCGGCATCACGCTCGAGTTCCAGTTCGGCACCAACTGGGCCTACTACTCGCACTACGTGGGCGACATCTTCGGCGCGCCGCTGGCGATCGAAGGGCTTGATGGCCTTCTTCCTCGAGTCGACCATGATCGGCCTGTTCTTCTTCGGCTGGGACCGGCTTTCGCGCAAGCAGCACCTGATGGTCACCATCCTGATGGCGGTCGGCACCAACCTGTCGGCGCTGTGGATCCTGATCGCCAACGGCTGGATGCAGAACCCGGTGGGCGCCGAGTTCAGCTACCAGACCATGCGCATGGAGATGACCGATTTCTGGGCCGTGGTCTTCAACCCCGATGCGCAGGCCAAGTTCGTGCACACGGTGTCGGCCGGCTACGTGACCGGTGCGATGTTCGTGCTCGCCATCTCGAGCTGGTACCTGCTCAAGGGCCGTGACATCGAGTTCGCCAAGCGCAGCTTCCGCGTGGCCGCCGCCTTCGGCCTGGCCAGCGTGTGTTCGGTGATCGTGCTCGGCGACGAGTCGGGCTACACCGTGGGCGAAGCGCAGCAGACCAAGATGGCGGCGCTCGAGGCCATGTGGGAAACCAAGCCCGCACCGGCCGGCCTGACGCTGGTGGCCGGCATCAACGAAGCCGAGCAGAAGAACAACTGGGAAATCGAGATCCCCTGGGTCATGGGTCTGATCGGCACGCGCTCGCTCACCAAGGAAATCCCGGGCATCCACGAGATCAAGGCCAAGAACCGCGAGCGCATCGAGAACGGCATCCACGCCGTGACCGCGCTCGAGGCCCTGCGCCAGCAACCCCGACGACGCGGCCGCCAAGGCCGCGTTCGAGCGCAGCAAGGCCGATCTGGGCTTCGGCCTGCTGCTGAAGAAATACGTGGTCGATGTGCGCGACGCCACGCCCGAGATGATCCAGAAGGCGGTGGACAGCACCGTGCCACGCGTCACGCCCGATGTTCTGGGCCTTCCGCATCATGGTGGGCCTGGGCTTCCTGATGCTGGCGCTGTTTGCCCTGGCTTTCTGGAGCACGGTCAAGACCAACTGCCGGGCACGGCCCTGGCTGCTGAAGTGGGCCTGTTCATGCTGCCGGCGCCCTGGATCGCCTGCGAGCTGGGCTGGTTCGTGGCCGAGTACGGCCGCCAGCCCTGGACCATCTACGGCGTGCTTGCCGACCCACCTGATCGGTGTCGACCCTGAGCGTCAACAGCCTCTACGGATCGCTGGCCGGCTTCGTGGGCTTCTACACCGTGCTGCTGATCGTCGAGATGTACCTGATGGTGAAGTTCGCGCGCATGGGCCCGGGCAGCCTGGGGACCGGCCGCTACCAGCAAGAACCCGTTCACGCACGCCGCTCACGCCTGAAGGAAACGCCATGTTCGACTATGAAACTTTCAAACTGATCTGGTGGCTGCTGGTGGGCGTGCTGCTGGTCGGCTTTGCCATCATGGACGGCCACGACATGGGCGTGGGCACGCTGCTGCCCTTCGTCGGCCGTGACGACATGGAGCGCCGCGTGGTGATCAACACCGTCGGGCCGCACTGGGACGGCAACCAGGTCTGGTTCATCACCGCCGGCGGCGCCATCTTCGCCGCCTGGCCGCTGGTCTACGCCACCGCCTTCAGCGGCTTCTACTGGGCCATGCTGGCCGTGCTGTGGGCGCTGTTCTTTCGCCCGGTCGGCTTCGACTACCGCAGCAAGATCCACAACGCCGACCTGGCGCAGCACCTGGGACTGGGGCCTGTTCGTCGGCGGCTTCGTGCCGCCGCTGATCTTCGGCGTGGCCTTTGGCAACCTGCTGCAAGGCGTGCCGTTCCAGTTCGACGACTACCTGGTCTCCACCTACACCGGCAGCTTCTGGCAGTTGCTCAACCCCTTCGCCCTGCTGGCCGGCGTGGTCAGCAGCGCCATGATCACCATGCACGGCGGCGCCTACCTGGCGCACCGCACCGAAGGCGTGATCCAGTCGCGCGCTGTCAAGGGCGCGGTCGGTGCGGCGCTGGTGATGGTGGCTGGCATTCGTCGGCGCCGGCTGTCTGGTTGCAAAGGCATCGATGGCTTCCGCATCACCTCGGTGGTCGATCCGTCGGCGTTGCCCGATCCGCTGGCGCAAGACGGTGGTGCGCGAGGCCGGCGCCTGGATGGCACAACTACGCAGCGCAACCCTTGCTGTGGCTGCTGCCCGCTCTCGGCGTGCTGGGCGCGCTGGCCGCCGCTGCGCTGCTTCTGGCGCGGCGCACGCTGACGGCCTTCGTCGCCTCGTCGCTGGCCATCATCGGCGTGATCGGCACCGCGGGCGCGTCGATGTTCCCCTTCGTCATGCCCTCGAGCACCATGCCCGCGGCCAGCCTGACGGTGTGGGACAGCGTCTCCAGCCACCTCACGCTGGGCATCATGTTCTGGGCCACCCTGATCTTCATGCCGCTGATCGTGGTCTACACCTCCTGGGCCTACCGCGTGATGCGCGGCAAGGTCACGGCGGCCTACATCCGTGAAAACGAGCACGGCGCTTACTGAGCGAGCTGTGCCTCTGTCCATCACGACAACAAGGAATCTGAATCATGTGGTATTTCGCCTGGATGCTCGGGGTCGGCTTCGCCGTTCTGCTGGCCATTCTCAACGCACTGTGGGGTGAGAACGAAGACGCAAGGGCGTTGTCTCACCTTGAGGACAAGTGATGTCGCGCGTCAAGTCGCTGTCCCCCGTGCCTCATCTGCGGTCTGCTGAAGCCGAGCCGGAGCGCCCAACCGACAGCCGTGTCCATTGGCCTGCGCTGCTGGCCGCGCTGGCGATCATGCTGGTGGGCAGCGTGTACCCGTTGCTGTTCGCCGACGCTTCGGGCAAGGCCGATCATGGCTTGGCCATGGCGCTGTTCTGGGCCATGAGTGCGGGCTTGGTGCGGGGTGTGGGCTTTGTGCCCCGGTGGGCTTTGTGGCGCTGGCTGTTCTCGGGCTGGGCATGCTGCGCCGGGCTGGCGCTGGCGGCCTGGTTGCGCTGGGGGATCTGACATGCTGTTTCGCATCCTGCACGACGAAAAGAGTGGCGACTTGAGCTACCTGCTGGCCGATGCCCAGTCGCGTGAAGCGGTGCTGGTCGATCCCCACAGCCGCGATCTGCCGGTGGTGCAGGCGCTGCTGGCCGACCTGCGCTTGCGTTTGCGCTGGGTGCTGCGCACCCATCAGCACGACGATGTCCAGCCCATGGAGTTTGCCTTGCTGAGCCGTCTGCAGGCGCCCGTGCTGCAAGGCGAAGCGCGGCAGGGCGCCAACAAGGGCCTGCACCACCAGCGCTTGGCCTTTGGGCGAGAGAGCGTCACCGTTTTGGCCACACCGGGTCACACTGGGAACTGTCTGAGCTTCATCTGGCGCGACCGCGTATTCGTGGGTGGCCTGCTGGTGGCGGACGCCTGCCCGGTCCAGCCGATCCCTGCCGCGCCTGAAGCATTGTGGGACAGCGTCACACAGCGTGTTTTCACCTTGCCCGATGAAACCCTGCTCTTTTCCGGCCACGAAAGGCGCGCTCGCGCCGTGAGCACGGTGATGGAGCAGCGCCGCTGGCACCCCTTGTTCGCCGGCGCATCCCGCGACGACTACCTTGCCCGACTCGCGGCGCTGAGTGCGCCGCACGCGGCCAACGCCCAAGCCTTGTCAGAAAGCCATTCATGAAAACGCCTCACCGCATCACCATCATCGGCGCCGGTTTCGGCGCACTCTCCAGCGTGCGCGAAATTCGCCAGCGCGATGCCACGGCTGAAATCACCGTGATCGCTCCCCGCGCCGAATTGCACTACCTGCCGGGCATCATCTGGATTCCGGCCGGGCTGCGCACGCGCGAGCAGCTCGTCGTCCCGCTGGCCAACTTTTTCTCCCGCATGAAGGTGCGTCATGTGACCGCCGAGGTCACAGGCCTGCGCGAAGGCGGACGGCTGGTCGACACCACGGCGGGTGAGGTCGCCAACGACGCGCTGGTGATCGCCAGCGGCGGCCGCTTCATCAAGAAGCTGCCGGGCATCGAACACGCCATCACGCCCTGTGAAGGCATTGCGGCCGCGGAAAAAATCCGGGACCGGTTGCGCGAGATGAAAGGCGGCACCATCGCCATTGGTTTCGGCGGCAATCCCAACGAGCCCAGCGCCGTGCGCGGCGGGCCGATGTTCGAGTTCCTGTTCGGCATCGACGAACAGCTCAAGCGCGAAGGGCGTCGCGACCAAGTTCGATCTGGTGTTCTTCAACCCATCCAAAGAGCCGGGCGCGCGCCTCGGCCCCAAGGCGGTGAAGCACCTGCTGGCGGAGATGACCAGGCGCGGCATCCGCACCCATCTGGGCCACAAGATGAAGCGCTTCGACGCCGATCGCGTGGTCACCGAAGGCGGCGAATTCCCGGCCGACCTGATCCTGTTCATGCCCGGCATGACCGGCAATGCCTGGTTCGACCAGACCGAGCTGGCGCGCTCGCCCGGGGGCTTGCTGCAGGCCGATGCGCAATGCCGCGTGGTGGGCAGCGAGCATGTGTACGTGGTGGGTGACTCGGGCAGTTTTCCTGGCCCCGACTGGATGCCCAAGCAGGCCCACATGGCCGACCTGCAGGCCGCTGCCGCGGCTGAAAACGTGTTGGCGGGATTGCGCGGCCAAACGCCCACCGCCACCTTCAAGGTCGAGCTGATCTGCATCATCGATGCGCTCGACCACGGCACGCTGGTGTTTCGAAACGCACAGCGCCAGATCATCTTGCCTTCGACCCGCTTGTTCCATTGGGCCAAGCGCTATTTCGAAGGCGCTTACCTGAAGAAATACCGATGAACAACACCCGACAAAGAATACCGCTGTCAGCACCCTACGAAGCCTGGGCGGTGCGCCGGCCATCCGGCGCCTGGTCGACCGTTTCTACGCGCATCATGGACGAACTGCCCGAGGCCTACGTGGTGCGCCAAATCCACCCCGAAAGCCTGGCGGGCAGCGCCGACAGCCTGTTCGACTTCCTCTCTGGCTGGTTCGGCGGGCCACCGCTGTACAGCGACAAGAAAGGCCACCCCCGGCTGCGCATGCGCCACGCGCCTTATGCCATCGGTCAACGATGAGCGCGACGAATGGATGCTGTGCATGACGCAGGCACTGACCGAGCAGGTCGCCGACGAGCGCTTGCGCGACAGCCTGATCCACACCTTCGCCCAGATGGCCGATCACATGGTCAACACCGAGGGCCGAGGGCGGATGCCCTGCCGGTGGGCAGCACAGTGACACGCAGGCGGCTTGAGTCAGAGCGCAATCTGTCTCCGGCGCCATCTGTTCTGTGTGCCTTTCTCCTTCCTCTTCCGACCATCATGAAAATCCAGTCGCTTTTTCTCGCCTGCGCCATGGCGCTGCCTTGCGCTTCCTGGGCCCAAGCGCCCATGCCCGGGCAGAACATGCCAACGTTGGCTGTCAAAGACCAGCACGACCAGGCCTGGCGCATCACAGGCGATACCCGCCTGGTGCTGTTCGCTGCCGGGCGCAAGGCGTCCAACCTCGCCATGGAAGTCCTGGGTCAGCAGCCCAAGGGGTTTCTGGCCGCGCGCCAGGCGGTCTACCTGGCCGACATGAGCAAGATGCCCGGTTTCATCACGCGCACCTTCGCCCTGCCTTCTCTGCGCGAACAGCCGTTTGAGGTGGGCGTGGTGCTGGATGAAAAGTTGCTGGCCGACTGGCCGCGCCAAGAAGATGCCGTGACACTGATCCGGCTGGAGAGCGGCCGGGTCACGGCGGTGGACTACGCCGCGACCACCGCGGGCTTGCGCAGCGCCCTGGGCCTTGCGCCATAAGATTTCATTCAACATCACCCTTCAGGAGACAGACCATGGACGCCTTTCAAGACCACTACCCCGAGAACGTGTCGCATTGCTACGGCTGCGGCAGCAAGAACGAACACGGCCACCAGATCAAGACCCACTGGGAAGGCGACGAAACGGTGACCCGGTTCACGCCCGAGCCGTACCACACCTCGGTGCCGGGCTATGCCTACGGCGGCCTGATCGCCTCGCTGATCGATTGCCACAGCACGGGCACCGCCGCCGCCGCGATGTACCGCCAGGAAGGGCGCGACATGGATTCGTTGCCCGCGTTCCGCTTCGTCACGGGCTCGTTGCATGTCGACTTCCTCAAGCCCACGCCGTTGGGCGAGCTGACCCTGCGCGGCACAGTGAAAGAGATCAAGGGCCGCAAGGTGGTGGTGGAATGCACCGTGTTCGCCGGCGATGTCGCTACCGCGCGCGGCGAGGTGGTGGCGGTGCAGATGCCCGAGACCTTCGGACAGTCCTGAATCGAAAAACGGCACCCCGAAGGGTGCCGTTTCGAATCAGCTGGCGAGGCTCAGAAACCCAGCGTGTGCATGCCGGGTTTGATCAGGTGGGCCGCCACATCGGCCGGTTTGGCCGGCGTCACACCCTCGATCAGGTCGCTGGGCTTGTGACCCGTGTTGGGCAGGTACAGCGCGCAGACCTCCACCTTCGCGCCGGCCTTGATCAGGCCTTGCAGCATTTGCTGGGTGGTCACATCTTTGGGTTTGAGCTTGGGCAGCTCCTGACCGGTCACGGCGATGTCGGCGGCCTTGTCGCACAGCAATACGCGCACGCTGGCCTTTTGCTCCAGCGCCTGCCCGGCGAGCACCAGGCCGGCGCCCTGTGCCATGGCGTTGCCGCTGTGGATGTTGACGAAGAGCTCCTCGGCGTGCGCAGCGCCCATGGTCAGCAGGGTGGCGGCGCTCAGCGCGATCAGACGTTTCATGCAGATAACTCCTTGAATGTGTGAAGGGGAAACAGACCGGTGACATGACCGGTTCAGTCCATTCTTCATATACTCCGTGTGGTATCCATGAGAAAACGCAAACCCCTTCAGAATCCATGGCATTGAAAGGTGCAACATGAACCACAACACCGCATTCGACCCCGACCAATTGCCGCTGGTGCCCGATGAGCTGGATCTGCTGTCGGAACTGGTGCCGTTGCAGGCGCAGGCCATCATTGAGCTGGGCTGTGGCGCGGCCCGACTGGCGCGGGGCTTGTTGGCGCGTTGGCCTGACTGCACGGTCACAGGGCTGGAGGTCGATGCGGTGCAGCACGCCAAGAATCTGGCCCATCCACAAGATGGGCTGACCTTCGTGGCTGCGGGTGCACAGGCGGTGCCGTTCCCCGATGCGTCCTTCGATCTGGCGCTCATGCTCAAGTCGCTGCACCACGTGCCCATGGCGGCCATGGACCAGGCGCTTGAAGAAGTGGCGCGGGTGTTGCGACCAGGTGGATACCTTTACGTGTCCGAACCGATTTATGGCGGCGCCATGAACGAGCTGGTGCGCCTGTACAACGATGAAGGCGTGGTGCGCCCCGCCGCCCAGGCTGCGCTGGACCGCGCCTTGGCGACGGGCCAGCACTGGGAAGCCGTCACCGAACGGCGCTTCGCGCAGGCGGCCCATTTCGCCAGCTTCGAAGATTTCGCCCAGCGCATGATGTACCCCAGCTTTGCCGACCACAAGGTCGATGCAGCGATGCTGGCGAAGGTGCGGGCGGTGTTCGAGCCGCACTGTGGCGAGCAGGGTGCAGACTTCGTGCGGCCCATGCACGTGCGCCTGTTGCGGCGCAAGGCCTGATCGACTTCAGGCCTGAGGCTGGGTCAGCGCCGTCACGGCCTGATGGTGGGTGAGAAACACCTGCCCGGTCAGGTGTTGCAGGAAGTCGCTGCGCTGCAAGCCGGTCCATGACGGGGCCTTTGACCTCGCTCAGGTGCAGTTTCACGCCAGCGTCTTTCAGGCGCAGCGTGATGGCCTCCAGGCTTTCCAGGGCGCTGGCATCGATGGCGTTGATGGCGTTGCACTGAAGCACCACGTGTTCGAGTTGAGGATGCGCCGCCACCTGGGCGGCGATGTGATCTTCCAGTGGCCGCGCGTTGGCGAAGTACAGGCTTTCGTCCACCCGGATGCTCAGCAGTTTGGGATGGGTTTCCACCGCGTGGCGCAAGACGTTGCGGTAGTGCTCGGTACCGGGCACGCGGCCCACGGTGGCGATGTGGGGTCGGCTGGTGCGCCACAGGTGCAGCAGCAGCGAGGCGCCCACGCCGGCCATCAGGCCGGCTTCGATGCCGACCAGCAGGGTCAGGGCAAAGGTCAGGGCCAGCGCGGTGAAGTCGGTGCGGGCGTAGCGCCAGGTGCGCGCGAACGCGGGCAGGTCGACCAGTGTGAGCACCGAGGCCACGATGGTCGCCGCCAGGGCGGTCTGGGGCAGGTGGTACAGCAACGGGGTGAGCAGCAGGGCGGCCAGCAGCAGGCCGACGGCGGTGTAGATGCCGGCGGCGGGGGTGCGCGCGCCGGCGTCGAAGTTCACCACCGAGCGCGAAAACCCGCCCGTGACCGGGAAGCCGCCGGTGAGGCCCGCCGCGATGTTCGCGGCGCCCAGGCCGCGCAACTCGGCGTCGGGCTCGATGCGCTCGCGCCGTTTGGCCGCCAGCGACTGGCCGAGCGACACCGATTCCACGAAACCCACCAGGCTGATCAGCAGCGCCGCCGTGGCCAGCTGTTGCACCTGTGGCCACAGGTTCGCGTCGATCGTGGGCAGTGTGAGCGGCGGCAGGCCACCCGGCACCGCGCCCACGACGCGCAACCCCTGTTCCTCAAGGTGCAGCGCCCAGGCCACCAGCGTGGCCACGGCCAGCGCGATCACGGGTGCCGCTTTGGCCACGATGTCGGCCGCCATGGGCTTGAGGCCCAGCGCGTAGAGGCTGGACTTGAACGAACGCCGCGCCCAGACCAGAAACACCAGGGTGCCCAGGCCAATGGCCGCGGCTGGCGTTTGCCACTGGCCGATGTGCTGCACCAGGCTGGCCGCGAGTTGCGGCAGCGTCTGCCCTTGCATCGGGATGCCGAGCAGGTGTTTGAGCTGGCTGGCGGCGATCAGCAATCCGGAGGCCGAGACAAAGCCGGAGATCACCGGGTGGCTCAGGAAGTTGGCGATCACGCCCAGCCGCAGCACCCCCATGAGAAAGAGCATGAGCCCGCTCATCAGCGTCAACAACGCCACGGCGGCCACATAGCCCACGCTGCCCGCCAGCGCCATGCTGCCGAGCGCCGACGCCGTCATGATCGAGGTGATGGCCGCGGGGCCCACGGCCAGCGTGTTGCTGGTGCCGAAGATGGCGTAGGCCACCAGCGGCAGCATGCTGGCGTACAGGCCGGTCTGGGCCGGCATGCCCGCGAGCAGCGCGTAGGCCAGGCTTTGCGGGATCAGCATCAGCGTCACCACAGCAGCGGCCACACCGTCGGCGGCGAAATGCTCGGCGCGGTATTGCGGGGCCCATCGCAGGATGGGCAGCCATTGGGCCAATGGGTGCTTCATTGTGGCGGTACGTCCGAGCCAGGTTGCCCGGGCGCCATGGGTCAGACGGCGTTGATCGGGATCTTCAGGTAGGTGGTGCCATTGTCCTCGGGCGGCGGCATGTGGCCCGCGCGCAT
Source organism: uncultured beta proteobacterium (assembly GCA_963698635.1). Classification (GTDB taxonomy): domain Bacteria; phylum Pseudomonadota; class Gammaproteobacteria; order Burkholderiales; family Burkholderiaceae_C; genus Hydrogenophaga. The sequence continues at coordinate 42,854 of CAVORS010000008.1, read as the reverse complement.
GTTGACCTGCACCGAGGGCAGGATCAGCACCGGCATCGCGAGGGTGGCGTCGCGCTTTTGGCGCATCGCGACAAAGTCGGCCTCGCTCACACCATTGCGCAGGTGCACATTGTTCGCTTTCTGCTCGGCCACGGTCGTGACGCCGTGCGGCTCGCGGTCACCGGGCGGGTAATCGTGGCAGAGGTACAGCTCGGTGTCGTCGGGCAGGGCCAGCACGCGTTGAATCGATTGGTAGAGCGTGGCCGCGCTGCCGCCGGGGAAGTCGCAGCGGGCGGTGCCGTAGTCGGGCATGAACAGGGTGTCGCCCACGAAAGCCACGGTGCGCAGCGGGTCCACGCTGTGGTCGCGCACCACGTAGGTCATGCAGGCGGGCGTGTGGCCCGGGCGTGTGCATGGCCACGGCCTGCAGGCCGCCGATGCTGAAGTGGTCGCCGTCGTTGAACAGGCGGTCGAACTGGCTGCCGTCGCGGGCGAACTCGCTGCCCGCGTTGAACAGCTTGCCAAAGGTGTTTTGCACCGTGGTGATGTGCGAGCCGATGGCCAGCTGGCCACCCAGGCGCTCTTGCAGATAGGGTGCGGCGGAGAGGTGATCGGCGTGCACATGGGTTTCCAGCAGCCATTGCACGTTCAGGCCGAGTTCGCTGACGCGATCGATCAGCCGATCGGCGCTCGCGGTGCTGGTGCGGCCGGACTTGGGGTCGTAGTCGAGCACGCTGTCGATCAGAGCGCATTGCGCGCTGGCCTGGTCCCAGACGATGTGGCTGAAGGTGAAGGTGGCGGGATCGAAGAAGGATTCGACATGCAGTCGCGATGGGGCGGTCATGGTGTGGAACTCCGGGCAAAAATGGGAGAAAAGGGCCCGGCCATTGCTGGCGGGCCCTTGTCGGTCGCGCAGACGGGTTACAGCGACTTGGTCGAGTAGTACCAGTCCACCGTCTTGTAGCCTTCGCCGGCGCGCTTGGCCAGGGCTTCGGCGGTCTTGGGCGGCGGCACGATCACATCGCAGCCGGGCGTCCAGCCTTCGGGCGTGGCGATGGCGTTCTTGTCGCTGGTCTGCATGGCTTGCAGCAGGCGCACGAACTCTTCGATGCTGCGGCCGTTGCTCATGGGGTAATAGACCATGGCGCGCAGGATGCCGTTGGGATCGATGAAGAAGGTGGCGCGCACGGCCTGCGTGTCGGCGGCACCGGGGTGCACCATGCCGTAGGCGCGGGCCACATCCATCTTGATGTCTTCAATGATCGGGAAGCTGATCTCGACGCCGAATTTTTCCTTGATGCTCTGCGTCCAGGCCAGGTGCGAATACAGGCTGTCGATCGACAGGCCGAGCAACTCGCAGTTCATGCTGCGGAAGGTGTCGGCGTGTTTCTGGAAGCCGATGAATTCGGTGGTGCACACCGGCGTGAAATCGGCGGGGTGCGAAAACAGGATCAGCCACTTGCCTTTGTAGTCGGCCAGGCTGCGATCGCCGTGCGTGGTCTTGGCGTTGAAAGCGGGGGCGGCTTCGTTGAGGTGGGGGAAGCTGCTGACGGTGGTAGCGTTGGTGTCCATGTGAAACTCCTTTTGGGTTGGCTATTGAAACGGTCGATCAAGAGAATTTCTTGATCGATGGCCTCAGTATCCATACCCCTGGGAGTTTATCGCTTGACGATATGTCAAGGCAGCGGTTGGCAATTCCAATCGGGTCGATAGCGCTTCACGAATCTGGCTGGACGCCTCGGTGGTGATCACGCCGCCGCCCAGGCAGACATCGCCGTCGTAGACCACGGCGCTTTGCCCGGGCGTGACGGCCCATTGCGGGTCGCTGAACCGCAGGGTGAATTGCTGATCGTCGGTGGGTTCCAGCGTGCAAGGCGCATCGGCCTGGCGGTAGCGCGATTTGGCGGCCAGTGCGCCAGCCGCTGGTGCGTGGCCGGCAACCCAGCTGGCATTTTCTGCTTTGAGCGCGTTCGAGAGCAGCCAGGGGTGGTCGTGGCCCTGCACCACCCACAGCGTGTTCTTCGCCATGTCTTTGCGCGCGACAAACCAGGGCGCGTGTTCGTTGCCGCCTTTTTGCGCGCCTTTCTCTTTCACGCCGCCAATGCCCAGCCCTTGACGCTGGCCGAGCGTGTAAAAGCTCAGGCCCACATGCTTGCCGATCGTGCGGCCGTTGGCGTCTTTGATGGGGCCGGGCTCTTTGGCGATGTAGCGGTTCAGGAATTCGCGGAACGGGCGCTCGCCGATGAAACAGATGCCGGTGCTGTCTTTCTTCTTGGCGTTGGGCAGACCGATTTCAGCGGCGATGCGGCGCACCTCGGTCTTGGGCAACTCGCCCAAAGGGAACAGGGTCTTGCTGAGCTGGGCCTGGTTGAGCCGGTGCAGAAAGTAGCTCTGGTCTTTCAGTGGATCCAGGCCTTTGAGCAGTTCGAACAGGCCGTCGCGTTCGCGCACCCGGGCGTAGTGACCGGTGGCGATCTTTTCCGCGCCCAGGCGCATGGCGTGGTCGAGAAAGGCCTTGAACTTGATCTCGGCGTTGCACAGGATGTCGGGGTTGGGCGTGCGCCCGGCCTGGTACTCGCGCAAGAATTCGGCGAAAACCCGGTCTTTGTAGTCGGCGGCGAAGTTGACGTGTTCGATCTCGATGCCGATCACGTCGGCCACCGAGGCGGCGTCCACGAAGTCGATGTTCGACGAGCAGAACTCGCTGTCGTCATCGTCTTCCCAGTTCTTCATGAAGATACCGATGACTTCGTAACCCTGTTGCTTGAGCAGGTAGGCGCTCACGGCGGAGTCCACGCCGCCGCTCAAACCCACCACCACACGTTGCTGTTTGTTTGCCATGGCGCGATTATCCCGCGCCGGTGCGAAGTGCCTGCCGAGCGGGGCGGTGGGGTCGTGGCGTCCACCGAATGATTTGTCTTCGGTCATCACTGCGTTTGAACGTCGAAGGCTCCCTTGGCCGATACAGTGGGGGCGTGGTGAATCGCCGGACTTTGCCCGCTCAGGAGTTTTTGAAATGCCTCGCCTGCCTACGCTGTTTGTCTCCCACGGGTCGCCCATGTTCGCGGTGGAACCCGGCCGCGCCGGGCCGCTGCTCACCGCTTTGGGCGCGCGCCTGCCCAGGCCCAGGGCCGTGCTGGTGGTGTCTCCCCACTGGATGACGCGGGAGCCGCGCGTGGCGGTCTCCACCGCGCCCAAAACCATCCACGATTTCGGCGGGTTCCCGCCCGCGCTGTACCAGTTGCAGTACCCTGCGCCGGGTGCGCCCGAGGTGGCGCAGCGCGCGATGGCGCTCTTGCGGGCAGCGGGTTGTGTCGCTGATCCCGATGCGCAGTGGGGCCTGGACCACGGTGCCTGGGTGCCGCTCAGCTACCTGTTTCCCAAGGCCGATGTGCCGGTGTTTCAAGTGTCAATGCCCGTGCGAATCGACGGCCCGAGCGCTTACGACTACGGGCGCGCCCTCGCGCCGCTGGCCGAAGAAGGCGTGCTCATCGTCGGTTCCGGTAGCCTGACGCATAACTTGTATGAAATCCAGCGCGACGGTGGGGAGGAGAACGCGGCGCCCTATGCCCTCGAGTTTGCCCAATGGATCGCCCACAAGGCGATGAGCGGCGACCACGCATCCATCAAAAACACCATGACCCTCGCGCCCCATGCCCAGCGAGCCCATCCCACCGCCGAACACCTCTGGCCGCTGATGGTGGCGGCGGGCGCAGCGGGGGCCGAGGGCGTGGCCGCCGAGCGGATCGAGGGTGGCGTGACCTACGGGGTGTTGTCGATGGACGCCTACGTGTTTGGTGCTGTGCCCCCGACCGCTTAGCTCCGCGCCCTGGCGCGCCGCATGAGTTGTCACAAAAAATTAACACGCTTGACTTATTGTGTGGCTTGCCGGATTCTGCGTTTTGGCGCGACCGGTTGAGCCTGAAGAACGTTCTTCGGGTGGTCCGATACAACATTCACTCCCCACTCTGAAAGCGAGCTCCCCATGAAGTTCTCGATGTCCCGCGTTGTTTTGGCCTCTCTTGTGCTGACCGCCGGCGCTGCCCACGCCGACGACAAAACCTTGCGCTTGCTGACCTGGGGTGGATATGCGCCCAAAGATGTGATCGAGCAGTTCACGAAAGAAACCGGCTACACGGTGGAAGTCACGACCTCCAACAACGAGGAGATGATCTCCAAACTGCGCGCCACGGGCGGCGCAGGCTTCGATCTGGCCCAGCCCAGCCAGGACCGCATCGCAGGTCCACAGACCGAATTCCGCATTTACAAAGCCATGGACATGAGCAAGCTCAAGGCCGAGCTGTTCATTCCTTCCATGTTGAAATCCACCGAGAAGAACACCACGGTCAAGGGCAAGGTGTATGGCGTGCCACACATCTGGGGCACCGACGGGCTGGTGATCAACACCAAGACCTCCAAGGCCACCGATTACGCCGATCTGTGCGCGCCGGAAAACGCCGGCAAGGTGAGCATGCGCCTGAAGCGCCCCACGCTGATCGCCATGGCCTTCGCGTCGGGTAAAGACCCGTTTGCGCTCTACAACGACCCCAAGGCCTACGGCGCCCTCATGGACGAGATGGGCAAGAAGCTGGCCGATTGCAAGGCGAACGTGAAGTTCTACTGGGACGCGAAAGACCAGCTGTTGGCCGGTATCCGCTCGGGCGAGCTGACGACGGCCATGATGTGGGACACGGGCGGCTGGGAACTCAACAAAGCCAACCCGGATGTGAAATTCATTGCGCCGAAATCGGGCGCCCTGGGCTGGGTGGACACCTTTGCCATCCCTGCCAAGGGCAAGAACGATGCGGCGGCCTACGCCTGGATCAACTTCAACATGCGACCCGAAGTGGCCGCCAAAGTCGCCAGCGCCGCCGGCAACTTCACCGCCAGCAAGGGCGCCGACCAGATGATGGACCCGGTGCTGAAAAAGCAGTTCGCCGACAGCTTCCCCGAGGCGGCGCTGAACAACATCAAGTGGTACCCCGCGGTGCCAGCCGGCATCGAGGAGATCGAAGGCCGGGTGCTTGACCGCGTCAAGGCGGGCAAATAAGCCGCGACGGGCTTTGCCTGGCTTCGACAGCCCCGGTTCGGTGGATCTGCTGGACCTCGAGGTTCAGTCGGCGCGCAAACGTTACGGCGATTTTGCAGCGGTCGACGACCTGAGTTTCAGCGTCCAGCAAGGGGCCTTCTTTTCCATCCTCGGCCCTTCGGGCTGCGGCAAGACCACGTTGCTGCGCATGATCGCGGGCTTCATCGCGCCCGACGCCGGCGACATCCGCATCAAGGGCCAATCCATGGCGGGCGTGGGCCCGAACAAGCGCCCAGTCAACATGGTGTTTCAACACCTGGCCTTGTTCCCCATGATGAGCGTGGGCGAGAACATCGCCTACGGGCTGGAGCGGCGTGGCGTCAAGCGGGGGCCGGCCAAAGCCAGGGTGGTGGACATGCTGGCGCGCGTGGGGCTGCCGGGCAGCGAAAACAAACGCATCGATCAGCTCTCGGGCGGGCAGAAGCAGCGGGTGGCCATTGCGCGCTCGCTGGTGTTGGAGCCCGCGCTGCTGTTGCTCGACGAGCCCCTGGGCGCACTCGACCTGAAGCTGCGCGAGCACATGAAAGTGGAGCTCAAGCAATTGCAGGCGGAGGTCGGCACCACCTTTGTATACATCACGCACGACCAGTCGGAAGCGCTGGTGATGTCGGATTTTGTGGCCGTGATGAATCACGGCCGCTTTGAACAGATCGGCACGCCGCAACAGCTGTACTACCAGCCGCGCACGGCCTTCGTGGCCGGTTTTGTGGGCAACAACAACCGGCTGGACGGCCAGGTGGAGCAGCGCGATGGTGACTTTGTGCTGCTGCGCTCGGCGCAAGGGCTGGCGCTGTGGGCACAGCGCCAAGGCACGCTGGACAAAGGCCAGACGGCTTCGTTTTTCCTGCGCCCGGAGGCCATCGAGATCGGGCGAAATGCCGACGAGCTCCCGCGCGGTCTGCCGAGCTGGAGCGCACGGGTGCAAAGCGTGTTGTTTGATGGCGGCAACTCGGCGGTTCAGGTGGTCGAGATGGGCAGCCAGGTGACGCTGCAAATCGCGCTGCCGCTCACTGGCCGCCTGGCAGACCTGCAAGTGGGTGAGACGGTGTTTTTCACCTACCAACCGTCGCAAGCGTGGTGTTTTGCGGGTGGCGCATGAACGAAGCGCCTCGCCGCCGCTGGATGATCGGCTTGCTGCTGGCCCCGGCGTTGCTGTGGCTGTTCGGTCTGGTGATCCTGCCGCACATCGAGCTGCTGGTGTTGTCGTTGCAAGGCCGTGTCGGACCGGGCGAGTACGCGTTCAGCCTGGAGCAGTACCGAACCTTCGTCGACGAGCCGCTGTACTGGAACACCTTCGTGCGCACGGCGATCATGTCGGTGGTGGCCACGCTGCTGACCCTGTTGCTCGCGTTTCCCGCCGCCTGGACCATCGCCAAAATCGCGCGAGGGCGTTCCAAGACGGTGTTGCTGGTGATGTGTTTGCTGCCGTTCTGGGTGAGTGAAATGGTGCGCACGCTGGGCTGGTTGATTCTGCTGCGCGAGACAGGGGTGGTGTCCAGTTTGCTGCAAGCGGTGGGCCTGGCGGGGCAGCCGGTCGAGCTGCTGTACCACGACGCCACGATTCTGGTGGGCCTGGTCTACGCGTCGCTGCTGTTCATGGTGATCCCGCTGGTCAACAGCCTGGAGAGCCTGGACGACAGCCTGATCGAAGCCGCCTACGACCTCGGCGGTTCTACCGCCAACATCGTGCGCCGCATCGTCATTCCCCACGCGGCACCCGGCATCGCCGCCGGCTCCATCGTGGTCTTCATGCTGTGTCTGGGCAATTACCTCACGCCCACGCTGCTGGGCGGCAAAAACTCGTTGTGGTTCACCGAACAGATTTACACCCAGTTCATTACCCGCTTCAACTGGAACCAGGGGGCGGCGTTTGGTTTCCTGCTGCTGTTCCTGTCCACCGCGCTGGTCTGGGCAGGTTTAAAAATCACGGGGCAGCGCTTTGGCGCTGTGATGAAGACATGATCCCCAGCTTGCCCAGAAGCGCTTTGGAGCGCGTCGGCATGAACGGCTTCATGGTCGCGTTCTTCGTGTTCCTGTTTGTGCCCCTGCTGGTGGTGGCGGTGTTTGCTTTCAACGACGCACCCTATCCCACGCCGCCCTGGCAGGGTTTCACCTTCGACTGGTTCACGGCACACACCGACGACCGCGTGGGCCTGCTGTTCGATAGCGAGTTGCTGGCGAGCCTGGCCACCAGCGCCTGGGTGGCGCTGTGGGTCACGCTGCTGTCGGTAGGGGTGGGCACCTGCAACGCCTTTTTGCTGGAGCGGTTCGAGTTTCCCGGCAAGAACGCGGTCGCCATGCTGGCCATGTTGCCGCTGGTGATTCCCGGTGTGATTCTGGGCATTTCCATCCTGGCTTTTGCCAGCCGCATCGCCAACTTCGCTTACGACACCTGGGATATTGAGCTGGAATTTCTGCGCCCGGGTTTGCCGCTGGTGATCCTGGGGCAGTTTTGCTACATCGTCACCATCGCCACGCTCACCATCTCGGCCAGTTTGCGTCGCTTTGACCGCACGCTGGAAGAAGCGGCGCTCAACCTCGGTGCCGGTCGCGCTGCCGTGTTGCGCACCATCACGCTGCCGTATTTGAGGCCCAGCATGGTCGGCGCGGGCGCGATGGCGTTTCTCATGTCGTTTGAAAATTTCAACACAACGCTGATGCTGGTGGGCTCTGATTCTCCCCTCACGGTACTGATGTACAGCCGCATGCGCGAGGGCGCCACGCCGGTGCTGAACGCGGTGAGCCTGTTGCTGATGGTGGCTTCCGGTGTGCTGGCCCTGTTGCTGTTGTGGCGCAGCGGTGACCGCCGCGCGCCGGAATCGGCCTGACCGGTTGAGCATGGCCTACGCGCACACCATCGGTTCACGCCGCTACCAGTTTGACGACCTGCGCACGCTGATGGCTCGGGCCTCACCCCTGCGTTCGGGTGATCGGTTGGCGGGTGTGGCGGCGGTCGACGCGACCGAGAGGGTGGCCGCGCAGATGGCATTGGCCACGGTGCCGCTCAGGCATTTCTTGAACGAAGCGGTGGTGCCCTACGAGGTCGATGAGGTCACCCGCCTCATCATCGACACACACGATGCGGCGGCGTTCGAGGCGGTCGCGCATCTCACGGTCGGTGATTTCCGGAATTGGTTGCTGAGCGACCTGGCCGACACGGCCACCCTGACCGCACTGGGCCCCGGCCTTACCCCTGAAATGGTGGCCGCCGTGAGCAAGCTTTGTCGCGCGCAAGACCTTGCGCTGGTCGCGCGCAAGTGTTCGGTGATCACCCGCTTTCGCAACACGCTGGGACTGCCCGGGCGGCTGGCCACGCGGCTGCAACCCAACCACCCGACCGACGATCTCAAGGGCATCGCCGCCAGCCTGATCGATGGCCTGCTCATGGGCAGCGGCGACGCGGTGATCGGCATCAACCCGGCGAGCGACAACGTGCCGCAGGTGGTGCGTTTGCTGGGCATGCTCGACGAAGTGATTCAGGGTTACGCCATCCCCGCGCAAAGTTGTGTGCTCACGCATGTGACCAACACTATGCAGGCCATGGAACGCGGTGCGCCGGTGGATCTGGTGTTCCAGTCGATCGCCGGCACGCAGGCCGCCAACAAAGGCTTCGGCATTGATCTTGCGCTGCTCGCCGAGGCACGCGCCGCAGCCTTGAGCTTGCAGCGCGGCGCGTTGTTTGAAGACGGGCAGCGCGGTGAGCACGTGATGTATTTTGAGACGGGGCAGGGCAGCGCCCTGTCGGCCAACGCGCATCACGGTTGCGATCAGCAAACGCTGGAAGCGCGCGCCTATGCCGTGGCGCGGCACTTCAAACCGCTGCTGGTGAATACGGTGGTCGGGTTCATCGGCCCCGAGTACCTGTTCGACGGCAAGCAGATCTTGCGCGCGGGGCTGGAAGACCACTTCTGCGGCAAGTTGCTGGGGGTTCCGATGGGCTGCGACGTTTGTTACACCAATCACGCCGAGGCCGATTCGGACGACATGGACGCCTTGCTCACGCTGCTGTGCACGGCGGGCGTCAACTTCATCATGGGGGTGCCCGGCGCGGACGACATCATGCTCAACTACCAGAGCACCTCGTTTCACGATGCCCTGGTGATGCGCCAACTGCTGGGCCTGAAAGCCGCGCCCGAGTACGAAGCCTGGCAACAGGGCATGGGTCTCACGGAGGCGGCGAGCGATGGCCTTGGTCCGTGGCGCTTGTCGAAACAGTTGCCCCCCGCGCTGGCGCAACGAATCCATCATCTGATTGCGCCATGAACCGGGATCTCAAACCTCTGGACGCGCCGCCCGCCGCCTGGGACAGCTTGCGAGCGTTCACCGATGCCCGCGTGGCCCTGGGGCGCGCGGGCATGAGCCAGCCGACGTCGGCTCATCTCGCGTTCCAGCTGGCGCATGCGCAGGCGCGCGACGCGGTGCACCTGCCTCTGGATGTGGAGCGGTTGCTTGACGATCTGCAGCCGCTTCGTTGGCCCACACAGCGGTTGCACAGCGATGCCGCTGATCGCGCCTGCTATTTGCAGCGCCCTGACGAAGGGCGGCGCCTCAGCGAAACGTCTTGCCAGCAACTGGTGGCTTCACGCGTTGCTGGCCAGAGCGCTTTCGATCTGGCGTTCGTGGTGGCCGACGGCTTGTCGGCGCAGGCGGTGCAACGCCAGGCACCTGTTTTGCTCGGGCATCTGTTGCAGCTGCTGCAGGCCGACGTTTCGCAAAGCTGGCGCGTCGCGCCTATCGCGGTGGTCGAGCAGGGTCGGGTGGCAGTGGGCGATCAAATCGGTGAGCTGTTGGGCGCGCGCTGCGTGGTGGTGTTGATCGGCGAGCGCCCGGGCCTCAGCTCGCCGGACAGCATGGGGATCTACTTCACCTGGGCACCGCGCGTGGGGCGGCAAGACAGCGAGCGCAATTGCATTTCAAACGTTCGTGCAGCGGGGCTTGCGCCGCTGTTGGCGTCGGAAAAGCTGTTCGGCCTGTTGTCTGAAGCGCGCCGTCGCGAAACCTCGGGCATCGCGCTCAAAGACCTCAGCGATACCGACCACAGCACCGCCCAGGTGCTGAGCCCACAACGCCCTGATCGCAACTGACCACCGCTCACAGCCCTTTTTTCCTGGGGCATGGCTGCTCACATTTTTTACATGTGCATTTAAGGTTGGCTTCAAGTTGGGCGGTTGCAATACATCCACCAGCACAATTTCGCTGGGTGCTTTTCAAAGGATGTCTCATGAAGAAAATCGTTCTCTCCGCTGCTCTCCTCGCCGTTGCTGGCCTGGCCATGGCCGAACCCTCGTGCGATGTGCCCAAAGAAAAATGGATGCCTGAAGCAACGTTCAAAAAGATGGTCGAAGAACAGGGCTACGCCGTCAAAAAATTCAAAGTGAACAAAGGCCAGTGCTACGAGGTGTATGGCAAGAAAGAGGGCAAGAATGTTGAGCACTGGTTCAACCCCGAAACCGGCGCCCGTGTGACCCAGTGATCAGTTAACCCGTGAAACCGCGCGTTACACCCACGGTCGCAGCCGCCCCGGTCGAAGAGAGCCGCCCCGTGTGGGACCGGTTTGTTCGGATCTTCCATTGGACCGTGGTGACCTGCGTCGTGCTCAACTACTTCGTGCTCGAAGAGGGCGAGTGGCCCCATGAATGGACCGGCTACCTCGCCGCAGCCTTCGTGACTGCCCGCATCGTCTGGGGCTTTGTGGGTTCAAGGCACGCGCGGTTTGCCGATTTTTTCCCAACACCTGCGCGCTTGCGTCAACACCTGCGCGCCATGCGTGCAGGACAGCCTGAACATCATTGGGGCCACAACCCCATGGGCGCCATCATGATGCTGTTGCTCATGACGCTGGTGCTGTCGCTGGGGCTGACCGGCTGGCTGCAGGGCACCGATGCCTACTTCGGCGAAGACTGGTTGCAAAACCTGCACAAGTATCTGGCCGATGCGCTGGTGATCTCGGCCGGGCTGCACGCTGCGGCGGCCATCGTGATGGGCCGCGTGGAGCGCACGCGGCTGGTCAAGGCCATGGTCACCGGCGTCAAAGAGCGTTACTGAGCCCATCCTCGCGGCGGCCTGTGCCAAACTCTTGGCATGAGCGCGCCGCCACTGTTTCCCATCAACGAGGCCGAAGTGGATTTCACCGCCATTCGGGCGCAGGGTGCGGGCGGGCAAAACGTGAACAAGGTGTCCAATGCGGTGCACCTGCGCTTTGCCATCCATGGCTGCTCTTTGCCCGATGCGATCAAGGAGCGGTTGCTCGCCCTGAGTGATCAGCGCATCACGACCGATGGTGTGGTGGTGATCAAGGCGCAAACCAGCCGCAGTCTGGAGCAGAACAAGGCCGACGCGCTGGCGCGTTTGCAGGCGCTGATCGACAGTGTGTCGACCACGCCAAAACGTCGCAAGGCCACCAGACCCACGCTCGGTTCGCAGCGCCGCCGCGTGGACAGCAAAGTCAGCCGCGGACAGGTCAAGGCGTTGCGCGGGCGGGTATCGGGCAACGAGTAGACCGCTTCAGCGATCGAACACCGAGGCGTCGGTGAGCACGGCTGCCATCGGGAAGCGCCTGCCCGCGAGATGGTCCTCGATGCAACGCAAGACCAGCGGGCTGCGGTGTCTGTCTGCGCTGGCGCGCACTTCAGCTGGCGTCATCCACAGCGTGCGCACGATGCCGGTGTCCAGCGCGCGCCCCACCTCTTCCGTACCCAGATCACCGCAGTAGGCAAAGCGCAGGTAGGTCACGTCTTCGCCGGTGCGCTCTCGCTGAAAGCGCGAGAGGTAAATGCCCACCAGCGCCGTGGGCTGGAACGCGTGCGCTGTCTCTTCCAGCGCTTCCCGCGCAACCCCCTGCTCAGGGCTTTCGCCCGGATCGAGATGCCCCGCCGGGTTGTTCAGGCGCAGGCCCTCAGGCGTGTGTTCTTCAATCAGCAGGTAGCGGCCGTCGCGCTCGATGATGGCGGCCACGGTGACGCTGGGTTTCCATCGGATGTCGTTCATGGGCTGCATTGTTTGAGAGAAAGAATCGGCGGACAACGGTGGTGCCGACATGCGCACGGTGTCAGCCCCCTGACGCTGCCGCAGCATGGCTGGCGGCGAGGCGCCTGGCGCCGTGCCGTCGGTGAGGCTCTGTCGCCAAAACGGTCTGGCCGCGCACCGGGAAGACCGATCGTTCCACACAGGGCGACATCATGCCATCTACTTTGAAATGGCTGTCGGCGGCCGTTTGTCTGGTGGTTGCTTGAGCAAGCACCGCCCACGCGGGTCAGGACGAGCCGGTCGGGTGGGTCTTGGTGGCCGAGCAGCGATGAAGCTTGGCCGGTGTCCGAGCTGAGCGACGCCTGCGTTGACCTTTCCGGGCACGGGGTGCGCTTTCTTCAGAAGGCCACGAACCTGGTCTTGCTGGGCGGTCGTTTCGATGCACAGTGCCACACGATGTGGCCGGGCAGATAGGGTTTCTTCAGTCGATCAGAGATACGCTGGCCAAGCTGAACGCCAACACATGTGCATATGCCGATGTGACTGTTTTGTTGAATTCCGAGCGGCTGCCAGCGGTTGCCGACCAAGGTGCAGAGAATGGTGTGGTCGTCCAGCCGGTGGCTGCCTGATAGGCGCCCCCCGGAGGAGGTGGGTACCGATGCGCAGCCGCCGCATGCGCGACCCGCCGGAAGGCGGGCCGATGGTGGCAAGATACTGAAACTCCGGGTGGTATGGCGCAGGTGACACCTCTGGGGCAGACCCTGATGGGCTGCTGCGGCACAATCCTTCACAATCTGTCGGTTATCTGACAAGCGGGTTCGCCTTGCTGGCGCGAGACCGCAAGCGCCCGCCGAGCGCGCAAGGCCACCGGCTGAGCACCACGTCTGTTCATTCATAAAACTGCATTGAGGAATCCCCCATGACTTCTGACGCACCGATCGACAACGCAGCGGCCAGCGCTGCCGCCCCTGCGCCGCAACGCATCGGGGTGCCGCGCGAAGTATTCGCCGGCGAAAAACGGGTCGCCACTGTGCCCGAGGCGGTGGTGAAGCTGGTCAAGCTGGGCTTCCATGTGGTGGTGGAAACCGGCGCAGGCGCGCAGGCCAACTTCAGCGACAAGGATTACCAGGATGTCGGCGCCACCATCGCAGGTTCTGCCGCCGACCTGTGGAGCGGCGCTGATATCGTGTTCAAGGTGCGCGCCCCCACGCCCGACGAAGTGGCGCTGATGCACGAAGGCCAGACGCTCATCGGCTTCATCTGGCCCGCCCAGAACCCCGAACTGATGCAGCAACTGGCCGACAAAAAGGTCACGGCGCTGTCCATCGACGCCCTGCCGCGCACGCTGAGCCGCGCGCAGAAGATGGATGCGCTGACCTCCATGGCCGGCGTCAGCGGTTACCGCGCTGTGGTCGAGGCGGCCAATGCCTTCGGCCGCTTTTTCAACGGCCAGATCACGGCCGCGGGCAAGGTGCCGCCAGCCAAGGTGTTCATCGCCGGCGCGGGCGTGGCCGGTCTGGCCGCCATCGGCGCGGCCGCCAGCCTGGGCGCCATCGTGCGCGCCAACGACACGCGCGCCGAAGTGGCCGATCAGGTGGTTTCGCTGGGTGGCGAGTTCGTCAAGGTGGACTACGAGGAAGAAGGCTCGGGCGGCGGCGGCTACGCCAAGGTCATGAGCGAGGGCTTCCAGCAGGCGCAGCGCGAGATGTACGCCAAACAGGCGCGCGAGGTGGACATCATCATCACCACCGCGCTGATTCCTGGCAAGCCCGCGCCCCGGTTGATCACGGCCGAGATGGTGCAAAGCATGAAGCCCGGCAGCGTGATCGTCGACATGGCCGCCGAGCAGGGCGGCAACTGTGAGCTGACCGTGCCCGGCGAGGCGGTGGTGAAACACGGCGTGACCATCGTCGGCTACACCGATCTGGCCTCCCGCATGGCACAGCAGTCGTCCACGCTGTATGCGAACAACCTGTTCCGCCTGAGCGAAGAACTGTGCAAGACCAAAGACGGCGTGATCAACGTCAACATGGAAGACGACGCGATCCGCGGCCTCACCGTGGTCAAGGACGGCGAAATCACCTGGCCGGCACCTGCGCTGGCCGCCCCACCCAAGCCCGCGCCCAAACCCGCTGCCGCACCGGCGGCGAAGAAAGCCCATGGCCACGGCGAAGCGTCGGGTCCGATGCCTGCTCGCAAGCTGGCCATCGTCGCGGGTGTCACCGCTGTGCTGTTCGCGCTGGTCGGGGCTTATGCGCCGGCCGAGTTCCTGTCGCACTTCACGGTGTTCGTGCTGGCCTGCTTTGTGGGCTACATGGTGGTGTGGAATGTGAAGCCTGCGCTGCACACGCCACTCATGAGCGTGACCAACGCGATCAGCTCCATCATCGCCATTGGTGCGCTGGTGCAGATTTCGCCCATGGCCGATGCGGCCGATCGGCCCAACGCGCTGATCGGTGTGCTGGCAGGCGTGGCGCTGGTGCTCACCGCCATCAACATGTTCGGCGGTTTCGCCGTGACCCAGCGCATGCTGGCGATGTTCCGCAAATAAGAAGGAGACCCTGAATGTCTGCAAGTCTGGCCACGGTCTCCTACATCGGAGCCACCATTCTCTTTATCCTCAGCCTGGGCGGCCTGTCCAACCAGGAAACCGCGCGACGCGGCAATCTCTACGGCATGGTGGGCATGGGCCTGGCCGTGCTGGCCACGGTGTTTGGTCCTCAAGTCACCGCCGCTGGCGTGCCCTGGATCATCCTGGCCATGCTGGTCGGCGGCGCCATCGGCCTGTACGCCGCGCGCACGGTGCAAATGACGCAGATGCCCGAGCTGGTCGCGCTGATGCACAGCATGGTCGGCATGGCCGCGGTGCTGGTGGGTTACGCCACCTACGTGGACCCTGAAGCCGTGAAAGGCTTCGAAGGCGCGGCGCACACCATCCATGCGATGGAAATCTACATCGGCATCTTCATCGGTGCGGTCACGCTCTCGGGCTCGGTCGTGGCGTTCGGCAAGCTCTCGGGCCGCATTGGCGGCAGCCCCATGCTGCTGCCCGGTCGCCACTGGATGAACCTGGCCGGTCTTTTCGCCGTGATCATTCTGGGCAAGATCTTCTTGAATGTCGACTCGCTCTCGGGCGGCATGTTCCCGCTGGTGCTGATGACCATCATCGCCCTGGCGTTCGGCGTGCACATGGTGATGGCCATCGGCGGCGCCGACATGCCGGTGGTGGTGTCCATGCTCAACAGCTACTCGGGCTGGGCGGCCGCGGCCACCGGTTTCATGCTGTCCAACGACCTGCTGATCGTGGTCGGCGCCCTGGTGGGCTCCAGCGGCGCGATCCTGTCCTACATCATGTGCAACGCCATGAACCGCAGCTTCATCAGCGTGATCGCAGGCGGTTTCGGGACGGCCGCTGCCGCGCCCAAGCCGGCGGGTGGTGCGGCCGAGCCGGCGGGCGAAGTGGCGCCCATCCTGGCTGCGGAAACCGCCGAGATGCTGCGCGACGCGAAGAACGTGATCATCGTGCCGGGCTACGGCATGGCGGTGGCTCAAGCGCAGCACACGGTGTTTGAAATCACCAGGCACTTGCGCGAAAAAGGCGTGAACGTGCGCTTCGGCATCCACCCGGTGGCCGGTCGCATGCCGGGCCACATGAACGTGCTGCTCGCCGAGGCCAAGGTGCCTTACGACATCGTGTTCGAGATGGACGAGCTCAACGAGGACTTCCCGGACACCGATGTGGCCATCGTCATCGGCGCCAACGACATCGTGAACCCGGCCGCGCAGGACGACCCGACCAGCCCCATCGCCGGCATGCCGGTGCTGGAGGTCTGGAAAGCGCGCACCTCCATCGTGATGAAGCGCAGCATGGCCTCGGGCTATGCGGGCGTCGACAACCCGCTCTTCTACAAGGACAACAACCGCATGTTGTTCGGCGATGCCAAGAAGATGCTCGATGAGGTGCTGGTGGCGTTGAAGAGCTGAGTCGGCCAGGCCTAAGGCCAAGCAGCGCCGGCTTCTGGCACCCAAAGCTGGCCGAGCCCGCTTGGGCGCGGCTGCCGTGGTCGGGCCAAGCTTGCCAGCGTTCTGCCTGTCATCGCCGTCCTTTGAAAGGGGGGCGGTGGTCCTGTTTTGGCGCACGGTCACAACCGTATGTCTGGGCGGTTTCCGGCGTCGCATGTCTCAGTTTTGATAGCGCACTCATCTGTAAATGAGGGGGCTGGAAGGGCGCCGTCAGGCCGGAGTCAGGGAAAAACACGAGAGCCTAACCGCCATTCCTGGCAGACAATGAGGGTTAGGCAATACCTATGAATTCTGGAGATCACATGAACGATTCGAACGTCGACCGCCCTTGGCTGGGTTCTTATTCACCAGGGGTTCCTGCCGACATCGACGTGGCCCAATATCCCTCGTTGGTGCACTTGATGGAAGACAGCTTCCAGAAGTACGCGCCCCGCGCTGCCTACAGCTTCATGGGCAAGGAAGTCAGCTATGCGCAGGTGGACAGCATGTCCAAGGCCTTTGCTGCGTATTTGCAAGGTCTGGGGCTGGTCAAAGGTGATCGCGTGGCGGTGATGATGCCCAACGTGCCGCAGTACCCGGTGGTGGTCGCAGCGATTTTGCGCGCCGGTTTCGTGGTTGTGAATGTGAACCCGCTGTACACCGAACGCGAACTGGAGCATCAGCTCAAGGATTCGGGCTCTGTGGCCATCGTGATCATTGAGAACTTCGCCGCCACGCTGGAGAAGTGCGTCGCGCGCACGCCGGTGAAGCATGTCGTTTTGGCGGCCATGGGCGATTTGCTGGGACTGCTCAAAGGCGCCTTGGTGAACTATGTGGTGCGCAACGTCAAGAAGATGGTGCCCACTTTCAACCTGCCCCAAGCGGTGCGTTTCAACGAGGCGTTGGCCAAAGGCTCGCGTGGTTCGCTCAAGCGGCCTGAGATCGGCCCCGACGATGTGGCAGTGTTGCAGTACACGGGCGGTACAACGGGCGTGTCCAAGGGAGCGGTATTGCTGCATCGCAACGTCATGGCCAACGCCCTGCAGTCGGAAGCCTGGAATGCGCCAGCGATGAACAAGGTGCCCGCGGGAGAACAGCCCACCAGCGTGTGCGCCCTGCCGCTGTACCACATCTTTGCGTTCACCGTGAACATGATGCTCGGCATGCGCACGGGTGGCAAAGTGATTCTGATCCCGAACCCGCGCGACTTGCCGGCGGTGCTCAAAGAGCTGTCCAAGCACCGATTCCACAGCTTCCCCGCTGTGAACACCCTGTTCAACGGTCTGGCCAACCACCCCGATTTCAACACCGTCGACTGGAGCCATTTGAAGGTCTCCGTGGGTGGTGGTACCGCCGTGCAGGGCGCGGTGGCCAAGCTGTGGCTCGAGAAAACAGGCTGTCCGATCTGCGAAGGCTATGGCCTGTCGGAAACCAGCCCTTCGGCCAGTTGCAACCCCGTGACCAACAAAGAGTTCACCGGCACCATCGGTCTGCCGTTGCCCAACACCTACCTGAAGATTCTGGACGACGATGGCAACGATGTGCCCCTTGGGCAGCCGGGCGAAATCGCCATCAAGGGCCCGCAGGTGATGGCCGGCTACTGGCAGCGCCCCGATGAAACGGCCAAAGTCATGACGCCTGATGGCTATTTCAAGTCGGGCGATATCGGCATCATGGACGAGCGCGGCTATTTCAAGATCGTGGACCGCAAGAAGGATATGGTGCTGGTCAGCGGTTTCAACGTTTATCCGAACGAGGTGGAAGAGGTGGTGGCCGAAATGCCTGGCGTCATGGAGTGCGCTGTGGTGGGTGTGCCCGATGAAAAATCGGGCGAGGCTGTCAAGTTGGTGATCGTCAAGAAAGATGCGTCGCTGACCGAAGCCCAGGTGCGCGAGTTCTGCAAAGCCAACCTCACGGGCTACAAGCAGCCCAAGGTGATCGAATTCCGTGCTGACTTGCCCAAGACGCCCGTGGGCAAAATCTTGCGGCGCGAGCTCAGGTAGCCACCCGCGCCGCCTTCGGCGTCGCCTCCCCGGGGGCGGTGCGGGCTGCCTGGTGGAGCCGGTTCTGCGGCATCCTGGCCTGAGGTCACCGCGCGCCGGCTGGGCAGGTGAGTGTGCGATTGATCTGGGCAATCTGATTCAATAGGGGCATGAACACGACTGCTCCCCGAATCGGCCTTGTCGCCGCACTGCACGAAGAACTTGCCAGCGTCTTGGCGCTGATGCCTGATGAACACAAGGAAACCATCGGGAGCCGCGATTTCTGGGTGGGGCATTTGCACGGGCAGGATGTGGTGGCCACGCTCAGCGGGATTGGCAAAGTGGCGGCAGCCACCACCGCCACGCTGCTGATCCAGCAATTCGGCGTCGGCCGCATCGTGTTCACTGGGGTGGCTGGAGGGCTGGGTGAGGGTGTGAGCGTGGGCGATGTGGTGGTGGCGCAAACGCTGCTGCAACACGATTACGACGTGTCCCCCATCTTTCCCCGCTATGTGATCCCGGGCCATGGGGTGAGCGAATTCAAAGCCGATAAAGAGTTGTCCGACCGATTGGCTGACGCCAGCAATGCCGTGTTGTCATCGCTTGCACAACATGTGAGCGCGGCCAGTATTGAAAAATTCGGCCTGCAACAACCGAGGCTCCACCAAGGCCTGATCATCAGCGGCGACCGCTTCGTGTGCACCACGCCGGAAAGCGAAAAACTCAACCGCGAACTGCCTGCGGCCCTCGCCGTGGAAATGGAAGGAGCCGCCTTCGCGCAAGTCTGCAAAGACTTCAACGTGCCCCTCGCCGTTGTGCGGACCATCTCAGACCGGGCAGACGACGAGGCTCACGTGGATTTCCCCAGTTTTTTGAAGGAAGTGGCGAGCAAATACAGCGGTGCGATTGTCGAAGCGATGTTCACAACTTAGGTGCGCGAAGGATCTCCGGAGCGATTGCCTTGACTCTGGATGTCGCGGAACTGGCTTCGCCGGGCCGTCAGCATCGCCCTCTGGGGCGGCGCGCAGCGCGGCGGGGGGCGCCTATTTCAACCAACCCCGCTTGCGGAAATACATCATCGGCACGGCAGCAGACAGGACCATCAGACCGAGCGCAAACGGGTAGCCCCATTTCTGACTCAGCTCTGGCATGTACTGGAAGTTCATGCCGTACAGGCTGGCCACCAGGGTCGGAGGCAGCAGGGCGACGCTGGCGACCGAGAACAGCTTGATGATCTTGTTCTGGTTGATGTTGATGAAACCGACGGTGGCGTCCATCAGGAAGTTGATCTTGTCGAACAGGAAGGCGGTGTGGCTGTCGAGCGAGTCAAGATCACGCAAAATCTGGCGTGCATCTTCGAATTGCTCGGCGCTGAGCAAGCGACTGCGCATCATGAAGCTCACGGCACGGCGGGTGTCCATCACGTTGCGGCGGATGCGGCCCGACATGTCTTCGTGGCGTGCGATGGCCGAGAGCACCTGGCCGGCGGTGTCGTCGGTCACTTCACCGGCCAGCACCTGACGGCTCACCTTTTCCAAGTCGTCGTAAATATTCTCCAGCGTGTCGGCGCAGTACTCGGCGTCTGCGTCGAACAGCATGAGCAGCACATCCCTGGAGTTTGTGATCAGACCTGGCATGCGTCGCGCGCGCATGCGCAAGAGGCGAAACACGGGCACGTCTTCGTCGTGGATCGAGAACAACACACCCTGGCTGCGCAGCTTGTCGTTGTGCTCATTCAAGATGAAGGCCACCCGGATCGCGCGCGGGTCGTCGTTGTCGTCGATCAAGAAGTCGCTGCGCACATGCAGTTCGCCGTTGTCTTCCTCGAAAAAACGGGCCGACTCTTCGATGTCATCGTCCATCGCGTCTTCAGGGATGGACAGGCCAAAAATGCGTTTGACCCATCGCCGCTCTTCGGGCGTGGGCGCTTCCAGGTCAATCCAGATGGGCTTGAGGCCTTCCAGCGCGTCGCTGGAATTGATTTCTTCTTGAAACAGCCGGCCGTTGACCAGGGTAAAAACGTTGAGCATGGGTGCTCCTGGGCAAAGATTCTGAGGAACCGGGACGCACGAGAAGTGTGGGAGCCGGTGGGCGGTTCTGGCGGCGCTTTCAGCCGTGGAACCTTTGCCGCAAGTGCGCAGGCCTCAGTTGGCAGCGCGGCTCAGACAGCGGTGGAGGCGGCTGAAAGCACACAACTGGGGGGTGTGCTTTCCATGACGAAGAGGGCAGTTTTTGAAGCCAGCCATTATGGCACTGGCCCGCGGGGCCTCTTTCAATCGCGTTGAAAAAGCGCTTTGAGGTCGTCTTCGCGGCGCCAGGCATCGTGCTCGCCCAGTTCGATCAACGCCTGCACGAAGCCCGGTTCGAACATGAGGTAGCTGGCCAGTGACGCGGCGCTGCCGCCGGAGGTCGCACCGGTTTCCAGGGCACCCAGGCCTTTGAGGGTGTTGCGGGTAGCAGAGGGCAGATCGTCCACGTGCTTTCGGGCCAGTTCGTCGACCGAAAAGCTGGGTTGCAAGGAAACGACCTCGACCGAGTGGTACGGCAGCGCGGCAGCGACTTCCGGCGGCAATTGCGCCAGGGTGGCACTGACGCGCTGGGCCTGCTCCACATCGTGGTGCACGGTGTCGTGAAACACGCTGGCCATGGCGTGACCTGCAATCGTGCCGGCGGTGGGTTCGGGGCTGGCCGCAGGCAGCTTTCCTACGCGGGTGGGTTGGCCTACGCCGATGACCAGAATGCGCCGCGCACCAAACTGGATGGCCGGCGACAAGGGCGATAGCTGGCGCATCGAGCCGTCGCCGAAATACTCCTTGTGCCCATCCACCCACAGGGGCACGGCCGGGAACAAAAAAGGAATCGCACTGGACGCCATCAGGTGCTCGATCGTGATGGGCTGGAAAGACGCGCGCCGCCCCGGGCGGCGCCACGGTTGAAGCATGTGGTCGGGCGCGGTCTGACAAAACGTCCAGTGCTCTCCTGAGGTGTAACTGGACGCGGTGACACCCAGCACCTCGATCATGCCCTCACTCAATGAGCGCTCGACACCCGTCAAATCAATGGCCCTGTGCAAGGTGTCGACCAGCGGCAGGGTGTCGAGCAAGGCACGGTGACGCTTGACCTGGCGCGCGAGTGTCAGACCTGCGAGCAGCCGGTTGGCGCGAACCCAGCCAGGGGCATCCAGTTGGTAGACGCTGTGTGAGCGCAGCGTGCCCCAGAAAACGCGCCAGCTCGCTCAATGCATGCAAACCCTGGTGGGCCCTGCTGGCCAGAAAACTGGCATTCAGTGCCCCTGCCGAAGTGCCGAACAGCCAGCGGAACGGGAACTGGGCAGGCCTTCCGTCGGGCCCGGGGCGGTGGATGCCCTGCATCCGCGCAATGGCTTTGAGCACTCCCGCTTCATAGGCCGTGCGGGCACCACCACCCATCAGCACCAGGGCGCAGGCGTCGCTCGGCTCTGCCTGAGGGCTCGGGATGCAGAAAGCTGCGATGGATCAGCGTGTCGAGGGACACCTTGGGTGATTCGGTGGATGTTGTTAAGGGTCGGCCATTGCCGTGCGGTTCGCAAAATCATGACACAAGCGCGCGACGGCCCAGGGAACCGGATTTCACCGCCCTTCGCCATGGGCGCCGAGGATCCTCCTGGACCGGGCCGGACGGTGGAGGTTCAAGCTTTCGACCGCAGAACTTGACGCACTTCCTCAGGCCAAGCGTGCTTTTTTACCCTTGTTGCAGTGCGGGATTGCGCGCGCTTGAAATCATGGGCATAGTGGATCCATGACTTCCCCGCGGCTGTTTGAAGGTCTGACCGACAGACGGCCTGTATCAACCTGAAGCAACAGGAGGTTCTTATATGAACTTGACGATCAGTGGTCACCATTTGGATGTAACGCCCGCTTTGCGCGGCTACGTCACCACCAAATTGGAACGCATTTCCCGGCATTTCGACCAGGTGGTCGATATCAAAGTGCTGCTGACGGTGGACAACCTCAAAGAAAAGGACATGCGACAGAAAGCCGAGTGCAACATCCACGTCAAAGGCAAGGATTTGTTCGCGGAAAGTGCCCACGCTGATCTGTACGCGGCGGTCGATGAGTTGGCCGACAAGCTCGACCGGCAGGTGCTTCGTTACAAAGACAAGTCGCAAGACCACCACCATGAGCCAGCGAAAAGGCTGATGCAGTGAGCTGGTACCAGCTGGTCCCATAGTGCAGCATTGATGCTGCGCTGCAGCAAGCCGCTTGAAATGTCAAGCGGCTTTTTTGTAACTGAACACTAGCCAAGGCGCCTCAAGTCGGCATAATTTGCCCTCCAAGAGGCCTACATGAACCGACTATCTGCCATATTGCCTGCGGGCCAAGTGCTTGTGAGCGTGGACGCCACCAGCAAAAAGCGCGCTTTTGAAGAGGCTGGACTGCTCTTCGAAACCCTTCACGGACTCAACCGTGCCCTGATCACCGACAGCCTGTTCGCCCGCGAACGCCTGGGCTCCACCGGTCTGGGCCACGGCGTGGCCATCCCCCATGGGCGCATCAAAGGGTTGAAACAACCGCTGGCTGCGGTGTTTCAACTGGCCAGTCCAATCGGCTTTGACGCGCCAGACGAGCAACCAGTGCAATTGCTGATTTTTCTGCTGGTGCCCGAAGCGGCGACGCAGAAGCACCTGGAAATCCTGTCTGAGATCGCCGAATTGCTCAGCGACAGCGGTTTGCGTGACCGCATGAAAGCGGCTGACGACGCTGCCAATCTGCACGGCATGGTCACCGCCTGGCAGTCGGCCCACGCGGCGGCTTGAGGTTTGCGCCTCAACGCCGCACCAATGCACCGCGGCCACGGGTTCGGAATGGCAGTCTTCAGCCCAGCAAGGGTTTGATGTCCGTGCTTCTCTGCCGCTCAAAGCGTTGATCGCCTCATGAAACCCACTGTTGTCAGCGCCGATGTTTTGTTCGAAGACCACCGCGAAGGCCTGAAGTGGCAATGGGTGGCGGGTCTCGGCGCCTCTGAGCGCAAGTTCGACGAGGTGGCGATTCGGGAAGCCCGTTCAGGCGCTGACCTGGTGGGCTACCTGAACTACATTCATCCGTACAGGGTACAGGTGTGTGGCGAGCGCGAGATCACCTACCTCAACAGTGCGGTGGACGATGACAACCGCCGTCGGATTTCACGCATCGTGACTTTGGAACCGCCTGTGCTGGTGCTGGCCGATGGCCAGACGGCGCCGCAGGCCATGGTGGCCATGTGCGAGCGGGCGCAAATCCCGATGTTTGCTTCGCCCGAACCGGCCGCGTTTGTGATCGACGTGTTGCGAGCCTACCTGTCTCGCCACTTCGCCGACCGGTCTTCCATGCATGGTGTGTTCATGGATATTTTGGGCATGGGTGTCTTGATCACGGGTGAGTCGGGCCTGGGCAAGAGCGAGCTCGGCCTGGAGCTGATTTCGCGTGGCCATGGACTGGTGGCAGACGATGCGGTGGATATCTTTCGCACCAACCAGACCAGCGTGGAAGGGCGTTGCCCGGAGCTGTTGCAGAACCTGCTCGAAGTGCGTGGCATCGGCCTGCTCGATATCAAGGCGATTTTTGGTGAGACCGCAGTGCGTCGCAAGATGCGGCTGAACCTGATCGTGCACTTGGTGCGTCGGGAAACCCTGGAGCGAGACTACGACCGCATGCCGCACGAGCCGCTGTACCAGGATGTGTTGGGCGTGCCGGTGCGCAAGGCCGTGATCCAGGTGGTGGCTGGACGCAATATCGCGGTTTTGGTGGAGGCTGCCGTGCGCAACACCATTTTGCAGTTGCGTGGCATCGACACGTACCAGGAATTCGTGGCCCGTCACCGGGCGGCCATGCAAACGGGCGAATAAGCCCTGTCTTGAAGCCAGGGTCAGCGCTGCTGGTTGTTGCGGTGAGGGCAGTCGGTTTTGCTGCAATTGGCATAAAGCGAAAGTGCGTGTTCCTGCAGAACGAAGCCTTTGCTTTTGGCCACCATTTGCTGGCGTTTCTCAATTTCGGGGTCGAAAAATTCTTCCACCCGTCCGCAGTCAAGGCAAACCAGGTGGTCGTGGTGCTGGCCCTCGTCAAGTTCGTAAACCGCTTTGCCCGATTCGAAGTTGCTCCGGCTGAGAAGGCCCGCCTGTTCGAACTGCATCAGCACCCGGTAGACCGTGGCCAGGCCGATGTCGGACTGGCTGTCCAGCAGCACGCGGTAGACATCTTCCGCCGTCATATGACGCTGTTTGGCATTCTGGAACACTTCCAGAATCTTCAGGCGTGGCAGCGTGGCCTTGAGTCCGGTGCTCTTGAGTTCGTCGATATTGGTCATGGCGGTCTGGGCGAAGCGGCATTGGGGCCGACGGCAGCGGCGCGAATAAGATGCGGGGGCCTGCCGGGACGAGACCCCGGGGCTACAATGAAGCATCATATCGTCAGCGTACTGCAAGGTCGTTTTTTGTTGAGAAACACCCCTGTATTGCGCCCACTTCAGGTTGCCTGCATGCACCAGCTTTTCTCCCGTCCATTGCCCTTGTTCCCTGCCACCCGTCGCCTGGCGCGGCGGTTGCCACTGGGCTTGGCTGTGTTGGCATTGACCGCACTGTCGGCCTGTTCTTCTGTGCGCGACAAGTTGCCCAGCGTGGGCAGCGTTGTCACGCCCTACAAGATCGACATTGTTCAAGGCAATGTGGTCACCCGCGAGCAGGCGCAGGCGCTGCGCCCGGGCATGGCCCGTGAACAGGTGCGCGACCTGCTGGGCTCGCCTCTCCTCACCAGTGTCTTCCATGCCGATCGGTGGGATTACGTTTTTACCTTCCGGCGTCAGGGCCAGCCCACTCAAAGTCGCCGCTTGACCGTCTTCTTCAAAGACGCCGCGCTGGAGCGTTTTGAGTCGGATGAACTGCCGAGTGAGGCTGAGTTCGTGGCCTCTCTGGACTCCAGCCGAAAGCCGGGCAAGCTGCCGCCGCTGGAGGCCACCGAGGCGCAACTCAAGGCTTTTGAGGCCAGCAATGCGGTTGCATCCGAGGCCTCGACAACACCGCCTGCGGTGGCGCCAGCCACCAGTTACCCACCCCTGGAAGCCCCCGGAGAGGCCAAATGAACGCCGTGACACCTGCGGCTCCACCTCACCGTATTTGCATCGCCGGCGCCAGCGGGCGCATGGGGCAAATGCTGATCGATGCGGTAGGCGCCAGTGATGACTGTCTGCTCGCCGGTGCGCTCGACATTGCCGCCAGTCCGGCCATTGGGCAGGAAGCCGGCGCGCAGATGGGGCGTCACACAGGCGTGAACATCACCGCCGATATTGCCGCAGGCCTCTCGCACAGCCAGTGCCTGATCGATTTCACGCGGCCCGAGGGCACCCTCGAGCACATGCACGCCTGCGTGGCACAGGGCGTTAACCTGGTGATCGGCACCACCGGGTTTTCCGACGCGCAGAAGGCTGAGATCGCAGACGCGTCCAAGCGCATCGCCATCGTCATGGCACCGAACATGAGTGTCGGCGTGAACGTGACACTCAAGTTGCTGGAAATGGCCGCCAAGGCATTGTCCACCGGCTACGACATCGAAATCATTGAGGCACATCACCGCCACAAGGTGGATGCACCCAGTGGGACCGCGCTCAAGATGGGCGAAGTGATTGCCGATGCCTTGGGCCGGGATTTGAAAGACTGCGCCGTGTACGCCCGTGAAGGTGTCACGGGCGAGCGTGACCCCTCCAGCATCGGGTTTGCCACCATCCGCGGTGGCGACATCGTCGGCGACCACACGGTGATGTTTGCGGGCACCGGTGAGCGCATCGAAATCGCCCACAAATCCAGCAACCGCGCGGGCTATGCCCAAGGCAGCCTGCGGGCGGCGCGTTTTCTGAGCGACAAAACCACTGGCTTGTTCGATATGTTCGACGTGCTCGGATTGCGCTGAGATCTTTCTTCTCTCCCGACTGGAAACCAACATGGGTGTTTTGCAAACCGTGATGCAGGGCGATGCGATCAGCCGCAGTGTCGCCGTGCTGCTGCTGCTGATGTCAGTCGCCAGTTGGGTGGTGATTCTTTGGAAGAGTTGGTTGCTGCGCCGCGCCGCTGGTGATCTGCGCCGCGCCACCGCGGCGTTCTGGCAGGCCGCCAGCCTGGACGATGCCCGTGGGCGTGTGGCCGCTTCCGATCCGCGCCAACTGGTCACGCCATTGCTGCAGGCCACCACCGCCTTGGACCAATCTGCGCCTGACACCCTTGCGGTGGCGGGCGACCGTTCGCAACAGCTCACCCGCGTCTTGCGCGACGCACTGCATGGTGTTCTCAACCGCCTGCAGTTTGGTCAGGTGTTGCTGGCCACAGTTGGATCCACAGCACCGTTTGTGGGTTTGCTGGGCACGGTCTGGGGTATCTACAACGCGCTGACCGCGATCGGGCTTGAGGGCAAATTCCAGATTGAGCAGGTGTCGGGACCGGTGGGCGAGGCGCTGGTCATGACCGCTGCGGGTTTGGCCGTGGCGATTCCCGCGGTGCTGGCCTACAACGTGTTGGGGCGCCAGATTGCTCGCATTGAAGCCGATCTGGAGGGCTTTGCCCGCGATCTGCGCGAGTTGCTGGCGCACGAAGGAGCGCCGAGATGAGCCCAAGTCTGGACGCGGCAGCATGAGCTTCGGTCGGCTGGAAAAGCCAGTGGGCAACCGCCCGATGAGCGAGATCAACGTCACACCGCTGGTGGATGTGATGCTGGTGCTGCTGGTGATTTTCATCATCACCGCCCCCCTCATGACCAGCCAGCTGGATCTTGAGTTGCCCAAAACACCCGCGCCGGTGGTGGAGAAGGCGCAAGAAAGCGATGCGTTCGTGGCCATCGCCATCGATGCCCAGGGGCAGATCTATTGGGACGACACCAAGGTGGATGAAGAGGGGCTTCGCGTTCGGCTGACCCAAACCGGCAAAGCCAACCCTGCCACCGAACTGCGTTTGCGCGCCGACACGGCCGTGCCTTATGGCCAGGTGGTCAGGCTGATCGCCATGGCGCAGACCGCAGGCTTGTCGCGAATCGGCTTCTTGGCCGACCCGGTAACGGGCGAGCCCCCGCCTGAGCAGCCCCGCAAGCCCTAAAATTACCGGATACGCTGAAAGGCGGGCACATTGCTCGGCCAACAGCGAATGCGGTGTTTTGGCCGCCTCAGACGTTTTTCATTCCGCCGGTTGCCCGGCTTTTGGTTTTTCTTCATGCAATCCACCTACGCCCATAAGGACATCGAGCGCGCCGCGCACGCCCACTGGAACGCCACCGACGCATACCGCGTGGTCGAAGACAAGAGCAAGAAGAAGTTCTACGCCTGCTCCATGCTGCCTTACCCCAGCGGCAAGCTGCACATGGGCCATGTGCGCAACTACACCATCAACGACATGCTCACGCGCCATCTGCGCATGAACGGGCACAACGTCTTGATGCCCATGGGCTGGGATGCGTTTGGCTTGCCGGCCGAAAACGCGGCACTGAAAAACGGCGTGCCACCGGCCAAGTGGACCTACGAGAACATCGCCTACATGAAGCGGCAGATGCAGGCCATGGGCCTGGCCATCGACTGGTCGCGCGAAGTGGCGACTTGCGACCCCAGTTACTACAAGTGGAACCAGTGGCTCTTTTTGAAGATGCTGGAAAAAGGCATCGCCTACCGCAAGACCCAGGTCGTGAACTGGGACCCTGTGGACCAGACCGTGCTGGCCAATGAGCAGGTGATCGATGGCAAGGGCTGGCGCACGGGGGCGACCGTTGAGAAGCGCGAGATTCCCGGCTACTACCTGAACATCACGTCGTACGCCGAAGAGCTGCTCGAACACGTGCAAATGGGCAACCCCAAAGCCACGCTCAACGGCTGGCCCGACAAGGTGCGCCTGATGCAGGAAAACTGGATCGGCAAATCGGAGGGCGTGCGCTTTGCCTTCCCGCATGAGATCAAAGACGCCGCCGGGGCTTTGATTGGCGACGGCAAGATGTACGTCTTCACCACCCGCGCCGACACCATCATGGGAGTGACCTTCTGCGCTGTGGCGCCGGAGCACCCGCTGGCCCTGCACGCCGCTGCCTCGAATCCGGCTCTGACCGCCTTCATCGAAGAATGCAAATCCGGCGGCACCACCGAAGCCGAGCTGGCCACGCAGGAAAAGAAGGGCATGAAGACGGGCCTGACCGTGACCCATCCGCTGACCGGCGCGGCCGTGGAGGTGTGGGTGGGCAACTACGTGTTGATGAGCTACGGCGACGGCGCCGTCATGGGCGTGCCGGCGCACGACGAGCGGGACTTTGCGTTCGCTTTGAAGTACGGCATCGAGATCAAACAGGTGGTGGCGGTTGAGGGCGAGACCTTCAGCCACACCGAGTGGGCCGACTGGTACGGAGACAAGCAGCGCGGCGCGTGCGTGAACTCCGGCGAGCTGGACGGCTTGAACACCAAAGCCGCTGTCGACAAGGTGGCCGAACTGCTGGCCGCCCAAGGTCTGGGCGAAAAGAAAACCACCTTCCGCCTGCGCGACTGGGGTGTGAGCCGCCAGCGCTACTGGGGCACGCCGATCCCCATCATTCATTGCGAAGAGCACGGCGCCGTGCCGGTGCCGGAAAAAGACCTGCCCGTGGTGCTGCCGCAAGATTGCATTCCCGATGGTTCGGGCAATCCGCTGCACAAACACGAAGGCTTTCACGCGGGCGTGGTCTGCCCGGTGTGCGGCAAGCCCGCGCGGCGCGAAACCGACACCATGGACACCTTCGTGGACTCGTCCTGGTATTTCATGCGCTATTGCGATCCCACCAACAGCGAAAAAATGGTGGCCGACGGCGCGGACTACTGGATGCCGATGGACCAGTACATCGGCGGCATTGAACACGCCATCCTGCACCTGCTGTACGCGCGCTTCTGGACCAAGGTGATGCGCGATCTGGGTCTGGTCAAGATCGATGAGCCCTTCAGCAAGTTGCTGACCCAGGGCATGGTGCTGAACCACATCTACTCTCGCCGCACCGACAAAGGGGGCAAGGAATACTTCTGGCCCGCCGATGTGGACCACGTGTTGGACGAGGGCGGCAAGATCGTGGGCGCGCAGCTCAACAAGGCGGTGGGCAACCTGCCCGCAGGCACTTCGATCGATTACGAGGGCGTGGGCACCATGTCCAAGTCCAAGAACAACGGCGTCGACCCGCAGGATCTGATCGAAAAGTACGGTGCCGACACCGCCCGCCTGTACACCATGTTCACCGCGCCGCCCGAGGCCACGCTGGAATGGAACGACGCGGCTGTGGAGGGCAGTTACCGTTTCCTCAAGCGCGTCTGGGGCTTTGGCCACAAAAATGCCGACGCCCTGCGCGCGGCCACCGGTAGCGACCTGTCCCAGGCCGCGCTGCGTCCCGAGGCCAAGAAACTGCGTCGCGAAATGCACCTGGTGCTCAAGCAGGTCAGCTACGACTACGACCGCATGCAGTACAACACCGTGGTGTCGGGTTGCATGAAGCTGCTCAATGCCTTGGAAGACTTTGCATTCGATGGCAGCGCGGGCGATCAGGCCTTGCGCTGCGAGGGTATGTCCATGCTGGTGCGCATGCTGTACCCAGCCTGCCCCCACATCGCCCACACCGTCTGGCAGGAGCTGGGCTATGCCAGCGCCGTGGGCGAACTGCTGGACGCCGCCTGGCCGCAGGTGGACGAGGCTGCGCTGGTGCAGGACGAAATCGAGCTGGTGCTGCAGATCAACGGCAAGCTGCGCGGCAGCATCACCGTGCCTGCCAGCGCCGACAAGGCAGCGATCGAAGCGGCGGCCTTGGCCAGCGAAGCCTTCGTCAAGCACGCTGAAGGCACCGCACCCAAGAAGGTCATCGTGGTTCCCGGCCGTTTGGTCAACGTGGTGGTATAAAACTCGCGACATGCATCAACATTCCATTCCCCCGTCTCGCCAGCCTTTGGCTGCCCACAGTGACTCCTCGCTGGCCGCCATCGGCCGGCGCGGGGCTTTGCGCCGCGTGGCCGGCGCGAGCGCGCTGATGGCACTGGTCGGTGCATTGGGCGGATGCGGTTTCGCCCTGCGCCAGCCACCCGAGTTCAGCTTTGACACGGTCTATGTGACCAACAACGTGGCGAGCACGGTGTCCAAGGCGCTGCAGCGCGAGCTGGCTTCGGCCGGGATCCAGGTGATCACCGGCGCGCCTGCTGGCCCCCAGGCGCGCGCTGTTGTGCTGGGTGTGCTGCGAGACCAACGTGAACGCACCGTCGTGGGCCAGACCACCAGCGGGCAGGTGCGTGAGTTGGAGTTGCGCTACCGGTTCACGTTCAACCTTGCCACCCCGGCAGGAAAGCGTTTGATCGAAGCACGTGAAATTCTGCTGCAGCGCGACATCAGTTTCAGTGAAACTGACGTGTATGCCAAGGCCGCTGAAGAGGAACTGATGTTCAGCGATATGCAGAGCGATCTGGTGCAGCAGGTGCTGCGCCGCTTGGCGGCCATTCATTCGCTCTGAGGCGCTGCGGTTCATGCAGGTAGCGGCTCAGCAGCTCGACAGCCAGCTGCAACGCGGGCTGAGAAGCCTTTACACCTTGCACGGCGATGAGCCGCTGCTGATCCAGGAAGCGGCTGACGCGATCCGCAGCGCGGCCAGAACGCAAGGCTATACCGAGCGCACGGTGCACACCGTGGCTGGCGCCCATTTCGATTGGAGTGAGGTTCTCGCCAGTGGCGGCTCGCTCAGCCTGTTCGCCGACAAGCAGATCGTTGAAATCCGGATCCCCACTGGCAAGCCAGGCAAAGACGGTTCACAGATCCTGCAGCAGATCGCCGCCAACGCGCAAGACAACGACAGTGTGCTTACCCTGGTGCTGTTGCCGCGCCTGGATAGCCAAACCACCAAAGGTGCGTGGTTTGGCGCGCTCGATGGTTTTGGCGTCACGGTGAAGGTGGACCCGGTGGAGCGCCAGGCGCTGCCGCAGTGGATCGCGCAGCGGCTGCAGCGGCAGGGGCAAAACGTGGTGAGCGGTGAAGAGGGGCAGCGAACGCTGCAGTTCTTTGCCGACCGTGTCGAAGGCAACCTGCTGGCCGCCTATCAGGAGATCCAGAAACTGGGCCTGCTGTTTCCGGCGGGCGAGTTGAGTTTTGAACAGGTGGAGGGCGCGGTGCTCAACGTTGCGCGCTACACGCCCTTCAAGCTTGCCGAAGCGGTGTTGGCCGGTCAGGTGGTGCGCACCCAGCGCATGCTCGACGGGCTGCAGGCTGTGGGTGAGCCCGCGGTGCTGGTGCACTGGGCCCTGTCGGAAGACATCCGTACGCTGCACCGCATTCGGCTGGCGATGGACGCGGGGCGCCCACTGCCCATGGCCTTGCGGGAGAACCGCGTGTGGGGCCTGAAAGAGAAGCTGATGGAGCGCGTATTGCCCGTCTTGAACAACGCGGTATTGGGCAAGTGGCTTGACGATGCGCACACGGTGGACGGCATTGTCAAAGGCTTGAAAGCGCCTGGCTGGCCGGGCGACCCATGGGGCGCCTTGCAGCAAATGGCCATGCGGGTAGCGCTGGCCTGCGCGCCGCGCTGAATAGGTGTTGACTCAGGCCTCGGTTGATTGACGCAGCGCCGTCTCGCGGAAATCGGTGGGCGATAGCCCTGCGTGTTCGCGGAACACCCGGCTGAAGTGGGCGCCGTTGCTGAAGCCCCAAGAAAACGCGATGTCGGTGATGGTGCGTTGCGCCTGGGCTGGGTTTTTCAAGTCCCGCATGCAAGCCTGCAGTCGCCTGCGCAAGATGAAGTTCGCCAGCGTATCGTCTTCGGCACTGAAAGCATTGTGCAGATGGCGCTTGCTGCAGTTGAGCGACTGCGCTATGCGATCGATCGACAAGCCGGGGTCGCGCAAATGCTGGCCGATGTGTTCGCGGATGCGGTCGCGAAACGCTTCAAGCTGTGTGGTTGCGCTTTCGCGCCCGGCCAGCTCCTGCAGCGACAGGCGCACCAGTTCAATGATCATTTCGCCTGCTCCTCGGGCGGCGATGGCGTTCATGGCGGGCAGCTCCTGATAGGTACTGCGCATGGTCTCCAGTGCCACGCGCGAAATGCCGTTGGCGCCGCCCACGTGGCGGGCCATGAGGGGCTCCAGCCGCAGGCCGCGCTCGGCCAGTTGTTCCTTGGGCAGCATCACGATCAGATGTTCCACCCGCTCGGGGTTGGCGATCTCGTAGCTGCCCGTGGTGTCGTAAATGGCCCAGCCACCAGGATTGCACCCAGGCCTGGCGGCCCTGCTGTTCCACCGTCGGCGCTGCCCTGCCAGGGCGCCACGATCTTGAGGTAGGCGGGTATCGCTGGCACGCGCCAGTCGGGGCGTGCGCAACACGCGGTGGCGGTTGGCCTCCAGCTTGCGTCAGTACCACATCACCGGCCTCGACGCACTCATGTGGCCATCGAAGCCTGTGTCGCCGTACAGGTCGGATTCGAGACCGCCAAAGTGCGTCCAGACCCACTCGCGCCAGAGCCGCGCGCGCTCGCCAGGGGCGACGGCGTCAGTAGTCAGCATGGGCTCGGATTTCATGGGCTGTCTTTGACGGGTGTGTTGTCTGGAAATTATCGGCGGCACGGGATCCTTTGGTGCGCTCAATGGTTGAGGGTTAACCCGTAGCGTTGTGCACGCTCAGACAAGTCGCTTGTGCACAGCCAGCAAAGCGCGTGGGCTGTGCCTGCCTACGATTGTGGTGTCCGAATCCAGCTCACAACCGACAGGAGACACGCCATGGTTCAACCGCCAATCGCCGTCTGGTCATCAAGAGCGCCGCCGCCGCAGTGGGCGCCGCTGACGTTCGCCCCCCGCCTGTTGGCGCAGGCCGCGCCGGTGCGCATCGGCTATGCGATCGCGCGCACCGGCCCGTGGACCGGCGGCGCGCAGGTCAGCCAGGAGCCCAACTACCTGCTGTGGGCCGAGCAGCAGAACGCGGCGGGCGGCCTGAACGTCAAGGGCGTGCAAGCGCCAGATCGAGCTCGATCAGCTCCGACGACCGCAGCGACACCGAGACCGTGGTGCGCACCTACGAAAAGCTCATGGGCAGCGACAAGGTCGACCTGATCCTGCCGCCCTGGGGCTCGCAACGCCAACTTCGCGGTGGCGCCGCTGGCCAACCGCTTCGGCTACCCGTTGCTGGCGCCCACCGCGCTGTCGCAAGCAAGCTGGTCGAGATGAAGCTGCCGTACTTCTTCCTGATGCTGCAGCAGCCCGACGCCGATGACGGAGCGCGCTGGTCGACATGCTGAAGGCCAACGGCGTGAAGACCGTGGCGCTGAGTCTACGTGGACGACCTGTTCGGCCTGGAGAATTTCGCCGCGCTGCAAGGTGGCGCTGCAGGGCAGCGGCATCAGCGCTGGTGGAGGACAAGAGCTATCCCGGTCGGCGTGAAGGACCTGTCGCCGGTGCTGCGCTCCATGAAGGACAAGAACCCCGACGCCTTCATCGGGCTTCACCTATCCGCCGGACACCATCCTGGCCAGCCGGCAGGCGCAAGGAGATCGGCTTCAACCCGAAGTTCTTCTACGCCTCGGTGGGCACCGCCTTCCAGCTCTACCGCAACGTGATGACGCCCGCCGGCGCCGAGGGCGTGCTCGGGCATGGGTTCCTGGAACGCCAAGACCAGCCCGGGCGCCAAGGCCTACTTCGACGCGCACACGCAAGAAGTTCGGCGGCAAGGAGCCCGACCGCTGGGCCAGCGGCGCCTGCTGGGCCGGCGCTGGAGATCCTGACCAGCGGCGGTGGGCAAGCACGGCCTGGACCGCAAGGCGATCCGCGACTACGTCGCCGAGCACGAGCACAAGACCATCATCGGGGACGATCAACTTCAACGGCAGCGAGAACGTCGGGCACGCCGGGCACGGTGGGCCAGTGGCAGAACGGTGAGTTCGAAGTGGTGTGGCCGCAAGGCACTCGCGCCACCGCGCCAGAACTGATTGCCAGCAAGCCGCGCCTGTGGAACGTCAGCGTGTCGCTGCGACGCGGCACTGCGTGCTCGGAGTCTGCTGGCTTCACGCCGCCGGCTGATCACGCGGCGGCATCTACGCGCTGGTCGCGCTCGGGCTGAACCTGCAGTACGGGCTGATGCGCATCCTGAACATCGCGCACGGCGAGTTCCTGATGCTGGGCGCCTACCTCACCTGGATGGCGCAGACCTCGCTGGGCATCTCGACCCGCTGTTCATGGTGCCGGTGTCGTTCGCGCTGCTGATGGTGCTGGGCCTGGCGATCCACCGGCTGTGCTTCCGGCCGCCTGACGGCGCACCTCACCCAATCTCGACATCTTCGAGGCGCGCGGCCTGATGGTGGCGTTCGGCCTGATGTTCCTGGTGCAGAACTTCGCGTCGCTGGATGTGGGGCGGCGACCTGCGCGGCTACGACTACCTCGCCGAACCGGTGCAGCTCGGCGAGGCGCGCAGTTCGCGGCCAACAAGCTGCTGGTGTTCGCGCTGTGCGCTGGCTCTTCAGCCGGCGCGCTGATCGTGCTGCTGCGCATCACGCTGCTGGGCAAGGCGGTGCGCGCGCTGATGCAGTCGCCGGTCGGTGCGCAGCTGGTGGGCATCGACACGCAGCGGCTGCACCCGCTGATGTTCGGCATCGGCCTCGGCCTCTCGGGCGTGGCGGGCTGCGCTGTTGTCCATGGCCTACACGATCTCGCCGTCCATGGGCGAGCCCTACACCGTGACCGCGCTGATCGTCATCACGCTGGGCGGCTTCGGCAGCATGGGCGGCGCGCTTGCCGGCGGCCTGCTGCTGGGCGTGGTGGAGGCGCTGGGCATGCACTTCACCAACCCCTCGCTCAAGACGCTGCTGTCGCTACGCGGTCTTCATCGGCGTGCTGATGCTGCGGCCCAAAGGACTGTTCTCGCAGATGCAAGAAGCATGAGTCAAGCCAGCTTCTCGTGCGCGACCTGCTGGTGCTCTTCGGCCTGACGGGCTGGGCGCTGCGCTGCCGTGCTATCGCCAGCGAGTTCGCCGTGTCGATGGCGCTGACCTGCCTGATGTACATCGCGCTGTCGACGAGCTGGGCGCTGTTCTGCGGCACCACGCGCTACCTGTCGCTCGCCACCTCGGCCTTCTTCGGCATCGGCGCCTACACGAGCGCCGTGTTGCTGGAGCAGGCTGCCCTGGCCGCAGGTGATCGCGCTGCGGCGCGGCTGATCGCCAGCGCGGTGGCGCGTGGTGATGGGCGCGGCCGTGCTGCACCTGCGCGGCACCTACTTCGCCGTGCTCACCTTCGGCATGACCGAGCTGATCCGCCACGCCATCACCTACTTCGAGAAGCAGGTCACCGGCACCGTGGGCCGCGTGCTCATGGTGGTGCCCGAGCGCGACACGATCTACCTCACGGTGCTGGCGCTCGCCGGTGCTGACGGTGGCGCTGTCGATCGTCGTCCGGCGCACGCCGCTTCGGTCTGGCGCTGCTGGGCATCGGCGCCGACGAGCAGCGGGCGCAGACGCTCGGGCGTGAACACGCGCCTGCGTGAAGATCGCGGGCTTCGCGCTCACCGCCGCCTTGGCCGGTGCGGTGGGCGCGGCGATGTCGGTGCGCTGGACCTACATCGACCCGCACACGGTGTTCAACCCCTTCATCGGTTTCCAGACCGTGCTGATCGCGCTGATCGGCGGCGCCGCCACGCTGTGGGGCCCGCTGATCGCCGCCATCGTCTTCAGCCTGCTGGCCGAGACCCTGCGCCTGCAGGTGCCGCAGGTCTACATGATGTCGCTGGGCCTGCTGCTGATCCTCTCGGTGCTGTACCTGCCCGGCGGGCTGGCCTCGCTGCGCGCCGAGACCTTGCGCGGCTGGCGCGATGGCGCCAAGGCCTGGTGGGCGAGACGCGCGACGACTGAGCGGCGAGCAGGCGCGGCAAGCAGCCGACGCCTGAGGGAGCGCCGCGCTGTCTGCTGACGCCAACCCCTGCTCGACGCCCGCGACATCACCGTGCGCTTCGGCGGCCTGACCGCGGTCGATGCGGTGAGCGCGCGCTTCACGCCGGGCGAACTGGTCGGCATCATCGGCCCCAACGGCGCCGGCAAGACCACCTTCTTCAACGCGATCTCGGGCGTGACCGCGCCGACGTCCGGCGCAGCTGCTCGTGCAGAGGGCAGCGACCTCACCGGCAGCGGGCCCGCACCGCTTCGCCGCGCACGGCATGGCGCGCACCTTCCAGACGCCGCGCGTCTTCGCCGACATGCCGCGTGCGCCGACAACATCGCCTTCGGCCTGCAAGTTCGCCGGCCGCCGGCCGCGCAAGTACGCCTGTGGGGCGAAGAGGCCTCGGTGCCCTGGGCGCTGCGCACGCGCGGAGCATCCTGGCGCTGATCGGCCTCGTCCGACCAGGCCGACCTGCCGGCCGCGGCCATCACGCCCTCGCAGCAGCGCCTGCTGGAGATCGGCATGGCGCTGGCCACGCGGCCGCGCATGCTGCTGCTCGACGAGGTGGCCGCCGGTCTGACCGAGAGCGAGGTGGAGGAGATGGCGCGCCTGCATCCGCGCGCCTGCGCGACGAGCTCGACCTCACCGTGGTCTGGATCGAGCACGCGGTGACCACGCTGCTGCGCCACGTCGAGCGCGTGATCGTGCTGCACCAGGGCCGCAAGATCGCCGACGGCACGCCCGCCGAGGTGGTGCGCAACCCCGAGGTGGTCGAGGCCTACCTGGGCGACGAGATGGACGAATCGCCGCGAGGCGACGCCATGATGTGGCGGCACGATCAGCCCTTCACACTCGGAGGCGGCGGCGCGCGCGCCTCAAGGTCACGGCCTTGCGGCCGGCTACGGCGCGCTTCCTGGTGCTGCGCGATCTGCGACTCGACGTGCGGCCCGGCCTCACCGTGGTGCTCGGCCCCAACGGCGCCGGCAAGACCACGCTGCTGCAAGGCGCTCGACGGGCTGATCCCGCGCGGCGGCGCGGCTACTGCTCGACGGCGACGACGCTGCCCGAGAAGACCCACGAGATCGTGCGGGCCGGCGTGGCGCTGGTGCCCGAAGGCCGCCAGCTGTTCCCGCAGATGACCGTGACCGAGAACCTGGAGCTCGGCGGCTGGCTCGTGCCCGGCGCGAACGCGCGCGAGCGCCTGGCACAGGCCTTCGCGGACTTCCCCAGCCTGCGCGAGCGCGCCACGCAGCTGGCCGGCACCATGAGCGGCGGCGAGCAGCAGATGGTGGCGGTGGCGCGCGCGATGATGAGCGCGCCGCGCCTGCTGATGCTCGACGAGCCCTCGCTGGGCCTCGCGCCGAAGATGGTCGACGAACTGCTCGCCATCGTGCGCCGCATCGCCGACGCCGGCACCACCGTGCTGATGGTGGAGCAGAACGTGAAGAAGGCGCTGGCGGTGGCCGATCGCGGCTACGTGCTCGAGCGCGGCACGCTCGTGGCCAGCGGCCCGGCCAAGCTGCTTGCGCGCTCCACCGTGATCCGTGAGGCCTACCTCGGCGCCGGCAGACGCCGACACCACCACCGCGCGCCGACGCGGCGCAGCGTCGCAAGTCCGCTGGCCATCCGCGACGCACGAACCTCTTCATCAAGGAGAACCACCATGTCCGACCTGTCGATGCTCATCAACGGCCTGAAGGTCACGGCCGAGAAGGGCGCCACCTTCGAGCGGCGCAACCCGCTGGACGGCAGCGTGGCCACGCGCGCCCCGGCTGCCTCCCCGGCCGACGCGGTGCTGGCGGTCGAAGCCGCCGCCGAGGCCTTCAGGACCTGGAGCGAAACCGGCCCCGGCGAGCGCCGCGCGCTGCTGCTGAAGGCGGCCGACGCGCTGGAGGCGAAGACGCCGGCCTTCGTCGAGGCGGTGGCCGCCGAGACCGGCGCCACCGGCATGTGGGCCGGCTTCAACGTGATGCTGGCCGCCGGCATGATCCGCGAGGCGGCCGGCGCTGACCACGCAGATGGCGGGCGAGGTGATTCCGTCCGACGTGCCCGGCAGCCTGGCCATGGGCGTGCGCGCAGCCGGCCGGCGTGGTGCTGGGCATCGCGCCGTGGAACGCGCCGGTCATCCTGGGCGTGCGCGCCATCGCCATGCCGCTGGCCTGCGGCAACACCGTCGTCCTCAAGGGCTGCGAGAACTGCCCGCGCACGCACCAGCTGATCATCGAGGCCTTCCAGGACGCGGGCTTCCCGCCCGGCGTCGTCAACTTCATCACCAACGCGCCGGCCGACGCCGGCGCGGTGGTCGAGGCGATGGTCGCGCACCCGGCGGTGCGGCGCGTGAACTTCACCGGCTCCACCAGGGTCGGCACGATCATCGCGCAGACCTGCGCGCAAGTACCTCAAGCCGGTGGTGCTGGAGCTGGGCGGCAAGGCGCCGCTGGTGATGCTGGACGACGCCGACCTCGACGACGCGGTGAACGCCGCCGCCTTCGGCTGCTTCGCCAACAGCGGCCAGATCTGCATGTCCACCGAGCGCATCATCGTCGACCAGAAGATCGCCGACGACTTCGTCAAGAAGTTCGCCGACAAGGCCAAGCAGCCTGCCGCTCGGGCGACCCGCGCAAGCCCGAGCCGGTGGTGCTCGGCTCGGTGATCGGCATGGGCACGGTCGAGCACTGCAACGCGCTGATCGACGACGCGCTCGCCAAGGGCGCCAAGCTGGCTGTGCGGCGGCAAGGCCGACAACACGCTGATGCCGGCCACGCGTGCTCGACCACGTGACGCCGGCAATGCGCATCTACCACGAGGAAACCTTCGGTCCGGTCAAGTGCGATCGTGCGCGTGAACGGCGTCGAAGAAGCCGATCGCCTGCGCCAACGACAACGAGTACGGCCTGTCGTGCCGCGGTCTTCGGCCGCGACATCGCGCGCGCCTTCAACGTCGCGCGCAAGATCGATCGGCGGCATCTGCCACGTCAACGGCCCGACCGTGCACGACGAAGCGCAGATGCCGTTCGGCGGCGTCAAGGGCTGGGCATCGGGCCGCTTCGGCGGCAAGGCCGGCATCGCCGAGTTCACCGAACTGCGCTGGATCACGATGCAGACGACGCCGCGGCACTATCCGTTCTGAGCGGGCAGAACGCACCGGTTGGCGCTAGGGCCTGTTCACACTGTTTTTCCAAGTGCGAAAGGGGTGGAAACAGCGCCAATCTAGGGGCAAGTTGGCCGGCCGCCGCGCTGTGCTCGAAGCTGTTGTGACCCATTTTTGCCCATGACGCAGCGTTCCTTCAGCGGGCCAAGCGCCGTGGGACCGTGTCGCTAGGCATCGGTCATCGCATCCCTCCAAGGGTGAAGTCAGTTGGCGCGACCCAGTTGGTCAGCGTCAAAGGTCCGCCAAGTTCCGTTTGAGCCCATCTGTAGCCCGGGTCACTTCCTGCCATGGTGACAGGGGGCCCTGTGTGGGCGCCTGATGACGGTTGGGACAACGCGGCTCTCAATCACCTGGCCGCCACAGCTGGGCTTGCTCTGCAAGTGGGGTGGCGCTGGCAGCTTCTTGTGGC
Organism: uncultured beta proteobacterium; assembly: GCA_963698635.1. Classification (GTDB taxonomy): domain Bacteria; phylum Pseudomonadota; class Gammaproteobacteria; order Burkholderiales; family Burkholderiaceae_C; genus Hydrogenophaga. The sequence goes on along the minus strand of CAVORS010000008.1, from coordinate 3,409 downwards.
TCGGTGTCAGCCGAATTTGGGCATCTCTGGCTTCACCACCGGCTTGCCCGCAGCCACCCAGGCGTCGTAGCCGCCGGCAATCGAGGTCACGTTCAGGTAGCCCATGTCTTGCATGGCTGCCGCAGCCAGCGCCGCGCGGCCACTGGTTTTGCAATACACCACCGCCTTGATATCGCGCGCGGCCAGTGCTGGTGTGCCGCTGAGTTTGAATTCCAGCATGCCGCGCGAGGCGTGGATGGCACCGGGCAGGTGGCCAGCAGCGAATTCACTTTCTTCACGCACGTCGATCAACACATCGGCTGCTTGGATCGCAGCGTCGGCCTCGCTCACAGGGATTTCCGTGACGCGGGACTTGGCGGCGGCAACGAGGTCAAGGGCGTTTTTCATGAGGTTTCCTTTCAGTGGGTTGGTCAAAGTATCGCAGTGCGTGAGGGCCATGCTCAACGGCTATTCGCGCTCCAGCTCAAGGTAGGTGCGGCTGGCGTTCCCAGGGTGCAAATCTGCCGCGTTGAGCAGGCGCATATAGGGCGAAGCGTCGAAGGACTGAATGGCTGTGCTCAGACCTTCCATGTCGGCCACGGCCTTGGCCATGTGCGCCCGCAGTGCCCGCAGGTAGCTGCCTGTATCGGCCTGGGCCCGAGAAAGGTCGCACACCTGTCCGTGGCCTGGCACGATCCGATTGGGCCGCAGCGATTCGATCAGCTCGAAGCTCTCGACCCAGTGGCGCGTGTTGCTGAAGGGGAAAATTCCGAGAAGGCGGTCGACGTAGACCACGTCACCGCTGAACAGCATTTGTTGTGCAGCAGCCAGACCACCACGTCGCCCGGCGTGTGACCGCCACCGCGGTGTTTGATTTCAATGGCCATGCCGCCCAGCTTGAGCGTCTCGTCGTTGCCGGTCAGGAAGGCGTGGGCAAGGTGGGCCGGTGCCGTCGAGTCTCTCTTTCAGGGTTTCCTTCAGCCCCTCCAGGTGGAAGGGGCCGCGGTCCAGCATGTCGGCCTTGGCGTCGGCGTGGGCGAACACTTGGGCGCCGTGCGCAATGAAGTAGCCGTTGCCCAGCCAGCGGTGGTCTTGGCCGCCGGTGTTGATGACCCATTTGATCGGCTGTGGGGTGATCTTGCCTGACCGCCTGATGCGATTTGCTTCGCGCCCTGGAAGCTGGCGCCGCTGTCGATCAACAGCGCGCCGTCTCGGGTGACCACCAGGCCGATGTTGGCGTTGAGACCTTCGTTGTCGAAGCTGCGCTGTCCGGTTTCACCCACGAAGGCATACACATTGGGCGCGACCGGCTCAAACCGGATCACCACGGCCTGGGCCCAGGCGGTGGCTAGCGTGCCCAAGGCAAGCAAGAAAAATCTCAGCAACTGGCGTGTCAAGGCGGTCTTCCGGTGTGAGGGTTGATGGGGCCGCACCGGGGTGCTGGCGGAACGGAAGGTGACTGTACACCCCACAGTATTTTTGTGGCAAACCGGCGCCCGTCTGACGCTTTGCTCCGCACATGGCTGTGGACAAAATAGTGCTTCGCCTCGAGGAAGTAAGTAAGTCCTTGAAATCGCGGGACTTTTTCTAGGTGCTCGAAACGCCCCGGTTAATTGAGTTCTTCGTTTTCCGGCTGATTCAAGTTACATGTTGGTGAAAAGAGTTCTTCGCTTGCTCGTGTGCCTCTAATTCGAACCCCATGTTTTACTCGGTGCCGGGCGGCGCTAGCCCTGCGTCGACGAGTCGCCCCCAGGAAGCCACTGCATCCTCGTGCAGAGCTTGTTCATCATCCAGTCGACTTCCCCGGAGGAAAAGTCCCAGTCCACCTTGCCCTCCACAGCTAGCCGTACTTTCGCAAGTAGCTCGTCTGTAGGCAAGTCCGGCCGCTCCCTCGAGTTTCCGGTGGCAGTACGCCGTCAGTTGGGAGACCATATCGCAGCAGTTGTCGTACCTAGCGTACCGCTCTTCATCGGTGAGGCCATGAACGTAAGCAGTCCCGATTTTTCGGACAAGGAGCTTGGGTTGAACCCCGCTGACAGCGCCGATTCCGTAGTCAAGCGGGAAGTCATCGGGAGTGGTTGAGTCAGGTTTGATACTCATGGTTGTTCGCAGATTCGTTGCAAAACTGTGTGCCGGTTTTCGAGCACGCCGTGCGCACTGGTATCGAGAACTTCATCGGTGGGAGTGAGGTGGCTGAACCGTTCAGATGGACAGCCCGAAATGTCATCACCTAAAGCGTCCCCAATGCCGGGTCGTCTGCGGGCGAAAGCGGGCAGTCGCGTGGAAAGACTCCATCGATGTGTTCGAAATGAAGGTCAAAACCGAGCTGAATGCGCATGTTGAGGGTTCCTCCTAGGGCTTCGGAACTTTTACGTGGGCAAAGGCATTCGCTGCCGCTCTCGCTGAAAAAACGGCATCGTTTTCCATCGCGAACACGCTGGCAAAAGTTTGGGTTACATCCACGGATACCCGCTCAGGTCCAGTTCGCGACTGAGCAACGTTCATGGGAGCGACCGACTCAACAATGCGACCTCGACGCAGAGGTTTTTGGGCCGCAATCTGAGTATGTTGCTCGAGAGTAATCGGTTCAAGCGGCGTTTGGTCGTCTTCGTGCATCGGAGCACTCTACTGCGCCGCCGTAGGTTTGTCACCGTGTTCTCAAGGCAGTGTTAGAGATTCGCCAAGGTCTGTGGCCTTACTAGTCAAACTCGCCTTTTGGTTCGCGATAAACATCGAAAATTTGATGTAATACGCAAACAGGATGGCAAGACTCGCTCAAATCATTGACGCAGCAGAACGTAGCGGTTGCTTGAACGTTCGCTCCGATGAGCTCGCGCACCAACTGCCAGGGTCAACACCTAAGGCGCTAAGACTCGCGCTCGACCGATTGCGCCGACAAGGGCGCATCGTTCAGCCATCTCGCGGCGCAGGTCACTGGGTCGTCGTGCCACTGCAAGACGCGGCTCTGGGTACCCTCTTTGGAAACCTGGCTGCACGAATACATGGGCAAGACGTTGGAGGCGTGCCTTATTACGTCGTCTGCTTAGCGCCGCAGAAACTATGGCGCCTCCCCGCATGCCGTCACGGTTACCCAGGTGGTCGTCCCGCGGCCTCGGCGGTCGATACCAGTTGGTCGCCACAAGTTGGTGTTTATCGTCCGCAGAGAAATGTCGGTGCCCACTCAGTGGTATGAAACTGCTGCGGGTCGTTTCAAAGTCAGTACTCCAGAATTCACAGCGCTCGAGTTAGTGCAACGACAGGCCCTGGTGGGCGGCGCAGGGCGCGTATCTGCAGTCCTCGAGTCCCTGATGCCTTCAATCTCTCTGACGGCGCTCCTTCCGCGAGGGCGCTTTGTCACCTTCCCTTGTTCTCATGCTGTATGGTCCTTTTTTGTCAGAAATGATTGTATGAGTTGTGTGTGTGCACAGAC
>CAVORS010000007.1:0-8999 GCA_963698635.1 uncultured beta proteobacterium | reverse complement strand
TGGTTTGCCTGGTGGTCACCATGCCCCTGGCCGCCTTGAGTTTCTTCCTCGTTGAGCGCCCCGCGCTGGCATGGTTGGCCAGGCGCCAGGCCGCTCGGAAAATGCCGATGCACCACGGGGTCGAAGAGCGCGAGAGCCACGCCTGATGCACCTCGGCCAGCATCGAAATCAGCGGCTGGCGGCGCGATACCGAGCCCTGTCCAGCCTCGAAAGCGAAACGCAGAATCTGGCAGACATGGTGGCTGGGCCATGCGTTCGGACTTTGCCTCTGCACACCAACCGATGCACCCGGGACGCCCGCCTATGGCCATCCCCCCCCTGCTCTGATGGCGATGGCCCGCGACGATCAGCTAAAACCCAACACACCTGCAACGTCATCAGGCGCTGGTCGCACAACGACCTGGCCCCCAACCACCTCCCAGAGAAACAGCCGCCCTTCCTGGGGGCAACCCGCGACCGCCAGTCGGTTTTCTGAAGTTCAATGGCAGAAGACGACATCTTCAAAGGCTCAGAAAAGGGATGGGTTTTCGCCATTGCCGACAGCAAACAGGGCGCCTTCGGCAGGCATCAAAACCAGCGACATACCAGCAAGAAAACACCTTGCCGGACACGGCTTCGACAACCCGCATCGTCGCGCATCTCGGAACCGCTGCCTGCCCGTAAAATGCCCTTTCAGGTCGGCGTCGTGGCTGACTGCCCTCCCTTGCAAAGGAACCCCAAATGTCTCCCGTAGTCCCCTCAATGTCTGACCGCGACGGCAAAATCTGGATGGATGGCCAGATGGTCGATTGGCGCGATGCCAAGATCCATGTTTTGACCCACACACTGCACTATGGCTGCGGCGCTTTTGAAGGTGTGCGCGCTTACAAAACGGCCGATGGCGGCACCTCGATTTTCCGATTGGAAGAGCACACCGACCGCCTGTTCAACAGCGCCAAGATCCTGCGCATGAAGATCCCCTTCACCAAGGAGCAGGTCAACGAAGCGCAAAAAGCCGCGGTGCGCGAGAACAAGCTGGAGAGCGCCTACATCCGCCCCCTGACCTGGGTGGGCGACAAGAAACTGGGCGTGTCCACCAAGGGCAACACCATCCACCTCATGGTGGCCGCCTGGTCCTGGGGCGCTTATCTGGGCGAAGACGGCTTGAAGCGCGGCATCCGCGTGAAAACCAGCAGCTACACCCGCCACCACGTCAACATCACCATGACGCAGGCCAAGGCGGTGAGCAACTACACCAACTCCATCCTGGCCAACCAGGAAGTCACCGAAGACGGCTACGACGAAGCCCTGCTGCTCGACAGCTCGGGCTTTGTGTCTGAGGGCGCGGGCGAGAACATCTTCATCATCAAGAACGGCGTGATCTACACGCCCGACCTGTCGGCCGGCGCCCTGAACGGCATCACCCGCAACACCGTCTTCCACATCGCCAAGGACCTGGGCCTGGACATCGTGCAAAAGCGCATCACGCGCGACGAGGTCTATATCGCCGACGAGGCCTTCTTCACCGGCACCGCGGCCGAAGTGACCCCCATCCAGAATTGGACCGCATCGAGCTCGGCGAAGGCTCGCGCGGCCCCATCACCGAAAAAATCCAAAGCGCTTTCTTCGACATCGTGGGCGGCAAGAACCCCAAATACGCCCACTGGCTGTCCAAGGTTTGAAGGAAAACACCATGAGCAGCAAGTTCGTCGAACTCAAAGCCAGCGATCTGAACCACCAGGGCGGCGTGTTCTGCCCCTAGCGCCCAGGCCGACATGAAGCTGTGGAACACCCATCCCAAGGTGTATCTGGATGTGGCCAAAACGGGAGAGGCCAACTGCCCCTATTGCGGACACCGTCTACCGTCTCAAGGCGACAGAAAACAGTAAGCCAAGGCCACTGACCTTCCCGGCTGGTCCAAGCCGCCCCATCCGTCCCCGTCTCGCGGCTTTTCTTTGGCCTCAACACACATTGCCCCAACTATCAGGCAAAAAAGGCCACCTTGCGGTGGCCTTGAAGTCCAGTAAAGGACATCGTTGGAAATGGTTCTTTGCCGGAATGCGCAAAAAGCGGTGCCGAGCAACCTATACACAAAGCGTTGTGACAGCAACAACTGGATTCTGCCCGAAAAGAGAACTTTTGACTATCCCCCATTTGGGGATAGTCGCTGAAAAATTTGACCTTCTGGCGGCGTCAGGCTTGCACAGCTTGCGGCGCGGCATTCGGCCGGAGCACGACCACGAACCGTGCGCCGCCACCCTCTCGCCCTTCGCAGCGAACGGAACCCCCATGGCGCTGCGCGATCGATTTCACCAGTGCCAGCCCGAGGCCCACACCACCTTCTTTTTCGCTCGCACCGGGCAACCGGTAGAAGGCTTCAAAAATCTGCTCTCTCAGCTCAGGTGGCACACCCGGCCCGCGGTCTTCCACGCACACCTCGGCCCATGCACCGACGCCCGAATGCGCGTGCGTGCAGCGCCACGGTGAGCCGAATGGCGGCCTCATCGGTTTGACATCCCTGCCAACCAGCCGGCCTAACGCCGCGCATTTTCAAGCAGGTTGCGCAACACGCGCCGCAGCAAACGCGCATGGCCTTGCACCAGAACGCTGGACGCCGCGGGTGCGATATCCAGATCGGCGCCAGTGCGGGCACTCCTCGGCCGCCAAACCCACGAGGTCGACCTCTTCGGTGGGGCCGAGCGCCGAGGCGTCGTTGGCGTCGCGCATGTCCAGCCGGTGGCCAGCAAAATTTCGTCGATCAACTGGTCCAGCTCTTCGATGCTGCGTGCCATCTCGCGGCGTTGGCGCGCATGCACCGGATCGGTGCCCAGCAACTCCAACCCCATGCGAATACGCGCCAACGGCGAACGCAGTTCGTGTGACGCGTCGGCCAGCAGCGTCTTATGAGACAGCAGCAGGTTCTCGACGCGCTCGGCTGCCTGATTGAACCGGCGCGACAACAGGGCCACCTCGTCGGCACCATGCTCCGGCAAGCGGGTCGCAAATCGCCCTGCCCCCAGCGATCGACGCCTTTTTGGGGGCAAGGTCTCCAGGCGTTTGGTCAAACGCCGCACGATCGGATACGCACCCAGCGCCACCGCCACCGCCACCAGCGCCAGCGTCCACAAAAATCCAAAGTTCCGCTCATGGCCCGCCGACTCGGCACGCCACCGGGAGTCGTCCCACGCGCGGCAACTCGACATAGAGCGTCTGCCCGATCGTTCATCACCACCTCGAAACTCCAGCCCCTGCCCCGGCACCCGCACCGCCTCGGCCGGCGCCTGACCGACGACCTCGCCCACGCTGTTGCGCAACACGATTTCACGCGCCACCCGTCCATCACGTTCCTCGCGATCCCGGTCCAGCGCCTCCCGCCAGAGCCAGCCGACCACCACCGACAACACCATCACCGCCACCACCACCGCCAGCCAGATGCGCAAATACAAGCGCTGACCCGAGGCGGCCGATCATGGGAAGGCCTCCTGAGGTCCCGCGGAAGCCGTCCGCAGCGTAGGCCTGAAACCCATTGCGGACACACCTCCAGGGCACCGTCGATCCGGCTGTGCCGGTTGGCCGGCCAGTGCCGCCCCCTTGAGGGGGTCACGCGAAGCGGGGCAGGGGTGCTTCACATCAATCCTGCTGTTTGGCAAACACATACCCGACACCGCCCACCGTCAGGATGCGCTTGGGGTCTTTGCTGTCGACCTCGATGGCATTGCGAATGCGGCCGATGTGCACATCGATGCTGCGATCGAACGCCTCGAGCTCCCGGCCGCGCACGGCCTCCATGATCTGGTCGCGGGTCAGCACGCGCCCGGCCCGCTCGGCCATCGCCACCAGCAGGTCAAATTGGTACGACGTGAGATCGCACACCGTCTCCCCCACCTGCACGGTCGCGCGTCGCGGTCAATCTCCAGCGAGCCAAACGCAAGCGCGGCGTGGATCTGTTCGCCGGCTGCCCGGGTTCGCCGCGCCGGCGCAACACGGCGCGAACACGGGCCAGCAACTCGCGCGGCTCAAAGGGCTTGGGCAGGTAGTCGTCCGCGCCAAGCTCCAGGCCAATGATGCGGTCCATGGGATCGCCCTTGGCGGTCAGCATCAACACCGGCACTTGCGCGCAAGGCCATCGGGCAACGCACGGATGCGGCGGCACACTTCCAGACCGTCGATGCCGGGCATCATCAGATCCAGAATCACCAGCTCGGGCTGTAACAGCGGCAGCTGCTCCAGCCCCGCCTCGCCATCGCCCGCGTGGGTCACTGCAAAGCCGGACTGTCCCGAGATAGTCAACGACCATCTGTGCGAGACGCGCATCGTCTTCGATCATCAACAGGCGCGGGATTGGCGGAGTGTGCTCATGGGTTTCAGTGTACCGGCTGCGAAAGGTTAGGATACCATCGTCGCGCGCGGCATGGCTGTGGCATGTGGCTCGCGTAAAGTTACGTGAATGCCGACCTACTCAACGCCCTCTACCTTGCCACCGCCAGACCCGCCTGATGGCTCGCTCCACGCGATGCTCGAACGGATCGCGCAAGTCCAGCCCGAAGGCTGTGCCCTGTCCAGTGGCAGGACACCGCAACCGCCGGCAACAAGCTTGTCGGCCTGCGCCATACGCAGCGCTGGCCCAGCAAAGCCAGGCCGCGGCGCAACAGTTGCAGACCGCCACGGCATTGGCGCGCGGCCACCGGGTAGCGTGGCTGGGTCTGAACCATCCGGGCAACTGGTCTTGCTGTTTGCCCTGGCCCGGCTCGGCGCCACGCTGGTACCGCTGAACCACCGGCTGTCCATCGCGGAATGGCAGGCGGTCTTGGCCGACTGCTCGCCCAATCTGCTGCTGCACGACACCCATCTCGCGCCAGCCGCCCAAGCGCTCGGCGAAGCCACTGCCATCCCTTTCGCTCCCGTCAGCGGCCATCGCCACCAGACCGGTCGAGCAACCGCATATCGCTGAAGAGGGTCAATGGAACAGCCCTGCCCTGCTCGTCTACACCTCGGGCACCACCGGCCTGCCCAAGGCCGCCGTGCACACCCAGGGCAACCTGCTGAGCAACATGGCGATCGCCGCTCAGGCCCAGGCCATGAGCGCCACCGACACGGTGCTCACCGTACTGCCCTTGTTCCACGTGGGCGGCCTGTGCATCCAGACCCTGCCTGCGCTGTCGGTGGGCGCCTGCGTGGTGTTGCATGCACGTTTTGACGCCGCTGCGACCCTGCAAGCCATCGTACGCGAACGCCCCACGCTGACGCTGCAGGTACCCGCCACGCTCAAGGCCTTGTACGAACACCCGAACTGGGCGAGCACCGACCTGTCTTCGCTGCGCGCAGTCTGGGCAGGCTCCAGCATCCTGCCGCCTGCCGCGCTCCAGGGTTTCCATGAACGCGGCATTCCGGTGTGCAACGTCTATGGCAGCACCGAGACCGGCCCCTTCTCCATCGCGCTGCCGCCAACCCATGCTTTGAGCCACGCAGGTTCATGCGGATGGCCCGCCGCTGGCGTCGAGGTGAAGTTGTGCAATGCCCAGGGGGCAACAGTGGCGCATGGCGAGGTGGGTGAGATCTGCGTCCGCGCACCCAACGTGGTCGCAACGCTACTGGCCAAACCAGCCGGCCGTGGACGGTGAAGGCTTTTTCCACTCAGGCGACCTGGCGCGACAGGCCGAAGACGGCAGCTTCACGGTGGTCGGCAGAAGCAAAGACATGATCATCTCCGGCGGCGAAAACATCTACCCCGCCGAAATCGAAAACGCCCTGCTGACCCATCCGCTGGTGAGCGAGTGCGCGGTCGTGCCTGCAGCCGATGCGCGCTGGGGCGAAGTGGCGGTGGCCGTGGTGGTGCTTGCCCCTGGATCCACAGCAGGGGAGGGATGGGAAGCCCCACTCAAAACCCATCTCGAGCATCGACTTGCCCGCTACAAACAGCCACGCCGATGGCTGGCGGTGGAGGCCCTGCCCAAAACGGCTCTGGGCAAGGTGCAGAAAGCAGCGCTCAAAGCTCTTTTGACGGGTGATCAGCCGGCGGAATAGCCCGGGTCGCGAGCCACACCAGCAACAGCACCGGCAGGCCCAAAAAGGCAGTGGCGATGAAAAACGCAGGGTAGCCCTGGGCGTCCACAAACACACCCGAGAACCCAGCCAGCCACTTCGGGGCGAGCAACATCATGGAGCTGAACAGCGCATATTGCGTGGCCGAATACTTCACGTTGGTCAGACTCGACAAATAGGCGATGAACGCTGCCGAGGCCACGCCCGCGCTCAGGTTGTCGGCCGAAATCACCGCAATCAGCGCGGTCACATCGTGGCCGTGGCCCGCCAGCCAGGCGAAGAGCAAGTTGCTGGCCGCCGACAGCACAGCCCCCAGCATCAGCACCCGCATCACACCCAACCGCAGCGACAGCGCACCGCCGATGAAGGCGCCCACCAGGGTCATGATGATCCCGTAGACCTTCGTGACCGCTGCCACCTCGTCTTTGGTGTAACCCATGTCCACGTAAAACGGGTTGGCCATGATGCCCATGACCACGTCGCTGATGCGGTACACGCCAATCAGTGCCAGGATCAACAGCGCCTGCTTGCCATAGCGCTTGAGGAAGTCAGCGAATGGTTCGACCAACGCACTGCGCAACCATTCGGCAGCGTTGCGCGCTGGCGGCAGCTCCACTCGCGCCGGTTCGCGGCTGAACAACACGGTCAACACCCCGACCACCATGCTGGCGGCCATGATGAGGTAGGCGGATGTCCATGCGCCTTGTTGGTAAAGCACTCCCGGCGCCGCACTGGCCACATCGACCACCGGCGCCACCTCGGCGCGGGCCGCAAGCCACAGCACGCCCGCGCCCGCCCAGATCATGGCGATGCGGTAGCCGGTTTGATAGGTCGCGGCCAATGCGCCTTGATGGTCGGCGTCGGCCGATTCGATGCGAAACGCATCCAGCGCGATATCTTGCGTGGCCGAAGCGAAGGCCACCGCCAATGCGCACCAGACCACCAGCGTCAGCTCGGTTCGCGGGTCTGCCAGCGCCATGCCCGCCAGCGCGGCCATGATCGCCAACTGAGACAACAGCAACCAGCTGCGTCGCCGTCCCATCCAGCGGGTGAGCAGCGGAATGGGCAGTCGGTCCACCAACGGTGCCCATACCCACTTGAAACCATAGGCGAGGCCCACCCAGCTCAGATAGCCAATGGTGGTGCGGTCCAGCCCTGCCTCTCGCAGCCGAAAGCTCAGCGTGCCCAGCACGAGCAGCAAAGGCAAGCCAGCGGAGAACCCCAGGGTCAACATGCGCAAGCTCGCCGGCTCCAGATATACCACCAGAGTTTCGCCCCAGGTGGGCTTATGGGCAGGCAATGGAGCGTCTGTATCAGGCTTTGAGGTCATGTTGGTAGATTGCGCGCACGATCGAAAATTGGAGACCATTATTGATTGACAAATGCGTTGAACGCGGAGGGTCAGCGAATACGGGTCAGCAGCGCTGCGGTGTGCTCAGCAGTGTCGGGGCGGCTCAGGTAGGATCGCTGCCTGACGGGCACCCACACAGTCCATCCCTCGCGGCCGCCCAAAGGTGTGTGTTGAGTGAAGGTTTCCCCGCCTGCCGCTCCAAGATCTGACGTACCTGGCACCCATGACCCCACCTCGCTCCGAAGACGCGCCTTCGACCTCAAAAATCATCAGCCTGCAATGGCTCCGGTTTTTGGCTGCTTCGATGGTGCTGGTCTATCACGCCAGCGTCTACCTCAACCTGATTCATCAAAATCAGTATGGATTGGAGCGGTTCCCGACTTGGTACGGTTCTGTGGGCGTCGCACTGTTTTTCGCTCTTTCAGGCAACCTGATGGCGACGGCGATGATGAAGTCCACCGCCCCTCAGTTTTTGCTTCACCGCGTTGGCCGCATTTACCCCGCTTTTTACATCGTGACGGGCCTGGTGGTGCTCGCCAGCTTCTTCACACCTGCGCGTGCTTTGCTGGACTTGCACGCGCTGACCCTGTTCCCGTACGGAAAAACCAGTTACCCACTCGGCGTCGAATGGACATTGGTGTTCGAGATCGCGTTCTACATGTTTGTCTTCCTCTTGATCTTGTTCAAAAAGACACAGCACGCCAGCGCCTTTCTGATCGGGTGGCTGGCATTGATCCTTGTGCACAACGTTGTGAGTCCAGACAACCCTGCGGTCAACGTATTTCACCCCTTGACCCTTCCCTGGGTATCACTCAATGTGAGCTTTGCGTTGGGCATGCTCTTTCCGCTTGTGTTGAAGGGGGTGCGTCCTCACCCCATCCTGGCCGTTGTTATTGGCTACAGCGTGTTCATGATCGGGGCATCGCACAGCGTAGTGGGCGTGCGTTGGGGCATGGGCATTGGCTCCGCCCTCTTGGTGCACAGCTTGACGCACTTCAAAGGCATCTCACTGTTTCGCAGCAAAGCCTCACTCAACCTGCTGGGGGACAAGCTGGGCTCCTACAGCTATGCGCTCTACCTGTGCCATGTACCCGTCATCAGAACCGCGTACACGATGATGGGCGATTACCCTGCATCCACCCAGTTCTGGACCGTCATCCTTGCGGCTTTCTTGATCAGCATCCCCCTGGGTGAATTGGATGTGCGCATCTACCGCGTCATCAAAAAACAAATTGATCGATCGCCGAATCTGATCAATGGCTTGTTGGCAGGCGCTTATACCCTGGCCTTCTTCACGTTCGCTGCGATTGCGGCCTTCCCTGTTGGTTAAATAGGCAAGCTCAAGCGCGGCCTTCGGGACTTGCATACCATTGACACACCATGTGTTTCATTTGCAGTCTCAAGTCACAAGCAACAGCCTCACCTTGGCAGGCGCGCCGCGCGTTTCTATTGGCCGCTGCCGCAGTCAGCGCGCCAACGTTCGCCCAGGTCAATGTGGGCCGGGCCTCCAGCCTGCGCAAGCTGGTGCCGGCCGATCAGATCGAACAGGCCGGTGCGCAGCAGTTCGTGGCCACGGTCAAAGAGGCGCAGCAGAAGCAGGCCCTGGTCGCCAACGACCACCCACAGG